>JAFLTE010000037.1 GCA_022510565.1 Lachnospiraceae bacterium
AACTTCAGTTCGACCACCCATATCGCGATGCATCTCCCCCCGCGCGAGGATCCCGCGCAAGGCATCTCCCCCTCTCCGCTATGCTCGATTGTTCAGGCGAAGGTGGTTAGAAACTTACGGAGGGTATAATGTCTGATACCGGGATACTGCGGGAACTCGCCCCCTACAGGATCCATAGAAACCACTATTTTCGGATAATTATCCTTAATGGCAGCCAAGTTGCCAAACTCCCTTTTTACCGTATCTTCCGAAGAAAGAAGATACGTTATCTGCAGATATACTTTCTCATCTCCCCTCGTGGCTACAAAGTCTATTTCCGCCGAACGCAATAAACCCACTGCCACTTTCCAACCATGTATCAAGAGATGATTATACACTACGTTTTCCATTATTTTTTCAATCGATCCCAGAAGATTGAAGCCACAAAGAAGATTTCTCAATCCATGATCGGCAAAATAGAATTTATTGAGTGTCTCAAGAAGTTTTTTGCCATGGATGTTGTAGCGCATCACTTGATTGGCCAGCAGGGAGTTACAGATAAAACGGACATAGTCGGAGACGGATGATTCCGAAATCTTCTCTCCCTGGCTTTTCATATAATTTGAGATGTTGTGGGTTGAGAAAAGTTTACCGATATTATCCGCAATGAAATGCGAGAGATTTTCAAGAAACGGAACGTTCCTTATTTTATGCCTCATTAAGATGTCTTTCATTAAGATGGTGTTGTAGACACCCTGCAGATAATCCCTTACCTCCGCTTCATCATCAACTTTACATCTCGAAAGTCCCGGCAGACCGCCTATGGTGAGAAAAAGCCGGAGCGAATCGTCAGAATCCCTCAAACCATGAAAGTTGAGAAACTCGTCATATCCAAGACTATGCACCGGAATTTCCATATAGCGCCCCGAGAGGCGCGTGCTTAGCTCTGAAGAAAAAATATAGGCATTACTTCCCGTTATCACAATCTGGCATCGCTCTTCAGCATAAAGACTCCTAAGGGCATTCTCATAACCCTCGATGTCTTGCACTTCATCGATCAGAAGATAGTTTTCTCCACCCTCCGGGAGCGTTTCCAAGGCAAAGTTGTAGAGATGATCTGCTGTCTTTATGGTATCGAAATCCTTAAGTTCCTTGTTGATATAGGCGATGGAGGCCTCCGGCCTATTTGTTTCAATCCAGGTCTTCAGCAAACGGAGCAGAAAACTTTTCCCGACTCTGCGCTGACCAATCAGCACGAGCATCATCCCCTTGTTGAGACGCTGAACGATATGAGAGATATATTTGGGACGGTCAATTAGATTCATAATAGTTCTTTTTACCTTTGAAGTTTAATACGCTTAGGGTGCAAAATTACCCATTTATAACAAGAAAAACAAACAAAATCTGCAAAATTACCCACTTATAACACGCAAAATCATAAAATATGCCGATTTTACCCACTTATAACACGCAAAAATGCGAATGTCCCTCGCGCTGCCAGGGGTAGCGCTGTTTGTCTCCGGGTGAAATCCAAAGCACCTGCAACCGGACGGCTTAGAAATGGATCGAAACAAACATAACTTTTTCCGTAGTTTTAGAAAAATGTTATGTTTTTACATGCAAAAACTTAACATTTTTCTTTATATTTGCACCATGAAATCAACCGAAGCATTAATAGAGCGGATAGAAAAAATTGGCGAAGGCACAGTCTTCACCTATTCAGATCTGCAATTACCTCCAGATATGCAGGCGGCTGCCGCTATGGCTCTAAGTAGAATGGTGGCCGAAAATAAATTAAGAAAAGCCGGTAAGGGAAAATTCTACAAACCGATATATTCACGACTTGGTGAGACGACTCCGATGATGGAAGAAATGACAAAGGACTTACTCTATAAGGATGGAATGCTCACAGGATATGTGACGGGAGTACCTATATTTGCCCAAATGGGACTCACCACTCAGATATCTTCCAAAATATTGATTGGAAGCAGATATTATCGGCGGCCGCTTGTTAGATGTGGGTATGAAATAGCTTTTACAAGACAGGAGAATCCAATCACGGAAGACAATATCTCCTTATTACGCTTTCTTGATGCGATAAGATTTATAAAAAAAATACCCTCATGTACCCCGGATAATGCTGTAAAAATCTTATTAAACAAACTTTCTTTATTCCCTAATGAAGTAATTAATACCATAATCCAACTTGCGTCCTCATATTCCCCTTCTACCAGAGCCCTGTTGGGAGCATTGTTGGAACCAATAGGATATGATGTTTCAATTTTGAAATCAAGTATTAACCCGTTATCTCGTTACAATATAGGGCTATCTTTAACTACGTTGTCAAACAAATCCAACTGGCACATCTTATGAAATTACACGAAGATAAAATCCTGTTCGCCGATATAATCGGGAGAACTGCTTTACATCCGAATCACGGAGGTTTAGGAATAAGGGCTCAATTTATAGAGAAAGACTATTGGATTTCTACCGCTTTGCGCAACCTGTCGGAAAGTCCCTATGTGGAACACGCTGTGTTTAAGGGTGGTACGAGTTTGTCAAAAGCTTATCAGATAGGAATGAGGTTTTCTGAAGACATTGATATAGCTATAGTTAAAAATGAGTCTATTAGCGATGCCAAATTAAAAACAATTATTCGTTCAACAGAGAAGGCAATTTCTAAAGGACTTAAGGAAATAAGTCATCCTCAGTCATCAAAAGGTTCAAGATATAGGAAGTCTTTCTATGAATACCCCTTAATAAATGAATCCGGTCCTAAATCAAGCATTATCCCGGGTCAATTATTGTTTGAGATCAATTCTTTTGCCAATCCTGTTCCATACAAAAAAATCCAGATTAGAAGTTTCATCCATGACTATCTCTATTAGATTATGAAGAGAGATTTGATTGAGGAATTCAGCCTGAATCCTTTTTATATCAACGTTCTAGATAAAAGAACAACCATGATGGAGAAAATAGTATCTCTAATTAGATTTTCTTTATCGAAAAATCCAGAACAGGAACTCATGGCAAAAATACGCCATTTTTACGACCTTCATTTTTTACTGCAAGATAATGAATGTTTTGAATACCTCCACAACGATAAATTCAAAGATAATTTTAGTGAGTTTCTAAATCATGACAGGGAATTGTTTGAAAATCCCGCGGGATGGAGGGATAAACCAATCAGTAAGTCTCCGGTTATTAATGACTTTGAAAGTGTCTGGAAAGGATTGAAAAAACGATATGAGACGGAGTTGCCTCCTTTAGCATATTCAACGTTTATTCCAGATGTCAATAAGATAGAGGAAAGCATGAAGGAAATTATTAAAGTTTTACGTGTATTCGCGGAATAACAAATTATACCCTAATAAAGGCTCTGGATAAGCACCTGCAACCGGACGGCGGGGTGGAGTGTTAGATAAGAAAAGGACAGATATGAAAGTATTGGGAAATATTATATGGGTGGTGTTTGGCGGTCTGATGATTGCCATCGAATATTTTATGTCAAGTATTGCCATGATGGCCACAATCATCGGTATTCCGTTCGGTATCCAGACGATGAAACTTGCCCTCGTTGCCCTGTGGCCCTTCGGCACGTCAATTCAAAGCGACGGCTGGCCTTCGGGCTGCCTGGCCGGCATTATGAACGTAATATGGTGGATTGTCGGCGGTTTCGTGATTGCCCTGACCCACATAGTCTGGGGCGTGATTTTCTACATCACCATCATCGGCATCCCCTTCGGCAACCAGCACTTCAAACTGGCTTATCTCGCCCTCTTCCCCTTCGGCAAAACCCTCAGCTGACCATAGGGAGGGGCAGGAGGAGTGGGATTGGCTGATCAAGAGGAGAGGGATTGGCTCGCATTCTTCATCTTAATCCTTGGCGGAGAGAGAGGGAGTAGTCATTTGACAATATATTAAACACTTGAAATTGTATATTGTTAGTTTTCAGGAGAATACGCTTCCTTAAAATTCGTTTGATTGGCATATATATCTTAGTGATTTCATCAATGTCTGAGATTTTGGGGTAACCAATAAAATATGGTTACTTTGTACTCAAAATCAAAACTTTACAGACAATGATGGACATTAAGCATTCAATTTGGCCCAACTTGAGGAAGCCCAACAATCAGGTGGTGATTAGAGTACGTTGAGAATCCTTAAGAAATATGAAGGTCAAGCGACCGCAGATGGCCATGTATTCCCTGTTCTGTCAAATCAGAGAATGAATGACCTTATTAAAGAAGCTGCAAAAGAGGCAGGACTTCACCGTCCATTTATTGACACTTATTTTGTGGGAACAGAACGAAAAGATGTTCAGAATCCATTGTATGAGGTCATATCTTGTCACGATGCACGTCGAACATTTGTATCAGTGTCTTTAGCCCTTAAGATTTCGCATGAGGTGGTGATGAAAGCAACGGAGCATTCATCGTATAAAACCATGCAACCTTATGTGGAAACCGCTAATGAAACCCAAGATATCGAAATTGAGAAATGGAACAAAAACCAGTATCGTTCGCAGATTATAACGATGCTTGACACACTCACTACAGATCAACTCCAAGAAGCAGTTGAATTGCTGAAGGAGATAGCGAGCTGAAAAAATTCCGTCTCAAAAGCACCTTTTCGCATTATTATTGAGAATAAAAGGAATAGCCTGTGCTGACCAAGAGGTCGAGGCTATACCTTCTCAACAATAAATTATCCTGGTCGTGGAAGCGCCGAAGAGATTGCTATATTGAGCGATTGGAGGGATGGAAACGCAGTTAGTAATTGTATAACAACCGTTTATGCAACAGAAAACTAGCTTACGCCCATCGAAGAGCAAAAGTTAAGTCGAAGAGCCATGACAACGGCTCTTCATTTTTTTAAATTTTTTATCTCAAATTTACAGGAACTTGCACAGGATACCGCGAGACCAACTCCGGACACACTTTTTGAAACACTACCAAAAATATGCTCAATTAATACTTCAATTCTTTCAGATAATCTTTTAATGAAATGGTGGTTATCTTCAATCCTGATGCTTTGACCATAAGTCCGTTGTCTGAGGTTAATAGAATCGGATTGTTACATTCACTCTTGTATTTAAGAGCAACAGTCAAAATCATATTGTCAGGAGAACGCCGATCAAAGTCAACTGGGAGCAAATTCATATCAGATAGTTCCATCCTGATGTCTCTTTGGTTCATTTGCTTGTTGATAGACCGTAAAGCATCTTGTACATTTTTTTGTTCTGTTGCAGATAGTTTAATCTTAAGTTTGTCCAGTTCATCGACAACTTTAGCAGCAATAATGACAGTGTAGCGTTTGTCAATTTTAGAAATTATATCCGGACAATTTACAAAGACGTTTGTGTCGATGATGTAATAATTATCCTTGTTTTCATTTATCTCTATCTTCTTCTTTTCAAATTTTGAAAGATCAATTTTCCCTATAACTTTTAGTGAGCCGGCCTCATTTTCGATAACGGAAACATCATTCTCTTTCTCTGCAATTTGTGATGTCGTGGTTGAAATATTAGGTCTTTGTATGGTCATATTATTTGGCACAGAAAGTTGCTTGACTTCACTTTTTGTTACAGTGCCATTGAGATAGTCTACGACGTTACAGTTCCTAATGTACGATAAAGAAACCCTGGGCACTGATGATAGTGACTCTAAGTCAAGATCTGAAATAATCAAAGTCGTGCTTCTTGAACGACTGGTAGCGACATTAAATCGATTGCCAGATAATGCAAATCCAATGTTGTTCATAGGAAAATAGACAATAGAGTAATCCACTGTCATACCCTGAATTCTATCTATTGTTTCAACTGTGATATCAAGCTGCTGGGAATCTGTATAGAATTCCTTTTGTAACATTTTGACGGTATCACGAAATGGGGTAATAATAGCGACCTCTCTCTCTGGATAGTTGGTGGATATTAAATCAACGATATGATGCATCAACTGTAGTGCGGACCGAGAACATATTCCGTCAGTGCCGGATTTGGAATAAGTTACGATAGAACCACCTTCTTCTGGGAAATACGGGCTTTTGATTTCCGAAAAATCAATTCGTTCCTTCTGTACAGAACGGAATGAATCACCATAAAAGAGTGATGTCTGGCCAGCACTTCTCGGGGTTAGTCTGAATGTCGTCGTGATTCTGAAACTCTTGATGTCGGTACCTAGCGCAAATGCTGTAAGGCCTTCGCATTGCTGCTGAACCTTCCAAAGTTTGTATTCAATCTTTTCAGAGCCTACAACGATAGGAGGGAGTTGCATAGGGTCTCCAACGATTAGACAATCTTTGCCTAATTGCTTGAACGCTACAATCGTAGAGAGAAAAGCCTGCGAAGCCTCTTCAATTACTATTAGGTCGAATGATGGTCTTGTGAGAGACGGATCACGCTTAGGATTGTATAATCCAGATAATATATAGTTTGTGGCAAGGACTAAGGTCCCTGCAGATGATACTAAGGATTTATCAGCAGCTTGCAGCCCAGGTACTTGCCTAGCTTCGTCAGCACCCAGTCGTGTTTTAAAGATACGGCCTTGCTCAAGGTATGAATTCAGAGGAGGTTGCTTGGCAAGTTCTATTAGTCCCTTGTTAGCCATCGTAGTTACGCAAACGTTCTTTCCGAATTCCATATAGCGGGCAACAATATGTGCAATCGTGAAACTCTTTCCAGTACCAGGAGGACCTTGCATTATACAGCAGCTGTCTGTTGATAGGGTATCATAGATTCTGTCAACGATTCCCAATGGATTATCCGGATTGTATGCTAGCTCTTCCGGATGCCAGTCTTCATAAGACATCTTGGGCTCGATAGACAATAAAGGATCCTCTGAAAATGCCTTTGTGAAGTGGGCAAGATTTGAGAAATACTCTGTGGGGGGAAATGGATCAAATATTAATGCTGTCAATGATTTTCCCTGCCCTAGTGCAGTCTCTATTCTTGAGAACATCTGAAGCGTGACACATGAGCATCCTATGTAGTCATAATCCGGGTCATTCTTCTTTAAGAAATACATCGGGAATATGTCCGACAATCCTACATGAAGTTCAGGAGTACGATTAAACTCATCGAAAGAAATGTCCCATGTATTTATCGGCCCAAATTGTTCTTTTGCCTTTTTTGACAACAAGGTAAAATTCTTCATAACCTTTAGGCGCGGCGAGAACCCTTTCTTAACCTTGATTGTGATATGCCCATTAGAAGAGTTGACACTATCGATATAGGCCAGTGTGAGGCACTCCTCCCTGAATAGAAGCTTCATTGGAGCAGCCTTCGTCTTGTTGTATTCCTTTTGGATCTCCTGAATCTGGTCATTGAAGAACCTTACGTGATTATCTGTTTTCAAACTCATAGCTCATCTGTATCCTGGTCATCGTCATCATTGAAATAGTCAGTCACATTCTCGTCAAACGGCGTGACTTCACCTTCGACTTTGATTGTTCTTATCAAAGTGTATATGTTGCCCTCCATCTCACTAAATCCGTCTTCGTAAATCTTATCTACCATCTCCTGCTTATTGTTTCCTGTTACCTGAATCACCAGGGCATCTTGGTTGATTATCTCCATGAGTTCGTCCTGTGTACGAACATAGACGAACTGGTCTGCCATTTTTCCGGAATAGAAACAGATGACCCACCGTCCTTCGCGCAGTCTGTTCCAAACAGTAGGGGAAATATAGAGTATTCCGCTACGGGCGCTGCAACGATGGACATATTTACCGGATTTTGTTGTAATTTGTGATGAACCATGCTCAATATAGTCTCTTTCGGACATATCCATTTCAAGGCCATTCTCCTTCAAACTATTGTAGAAACGCATCCGGACAATATAGTTCTCATCCTTGATGGTGTCAATATTCAGAGCCCGGCCAAACAAGTTGGATAAGTACTGAACTTCATCTTTATCGATATCACGTCTTGACAAGGTAAGTGGTTTCTGAGTACCAGCATTGAACTGACGAGCCTTGAACTTATCAGGTGAATAACCGGAATAGTTTCTGCGTTTGCGAACAACTGGAGAGTCCTGCTGGGCTTGTTCCCACTGTCCTTTGTAGGCACTATTATTAACGCCTTTCCTTGATGGTTTAGGCGACGGGGGCTCAGGCAATGTAGCGTCTCCTTGTACTTTTCGTCTCACCCTAGATACCGGCTCGCCATCTTCGTCATCATCTTCGTTTGTGTCAATATCCTCTTCGAGAGAAGTCCTGTCTTCATCGTCGGCATAAACAGGATCATTTCGTTTCATAATAATGCCAGTTGGCGCACCAGGTTTAGGAACTTTTGTTTCACCTCGTTCATCATCCTCATCGATGACAACATCTTCATTATCATCTTGATCAACGGAATCATCTGCCTCATTTGGCTTCTCGGAGCTCAGGTTATCACTCTTAGTCGCTATCTCTCCAGCAGAGCCATCTGCAAGAGTACTCGAGACTACAGAAGTTTTTGTCGGTTTTTCATCCATAGCGTTCTTCTCATTCTGAATAGGACTGTCCTTACTCTCCAAAGATTGAGATTCTGCCGTGGAGGAAACTTCTTCATAAATATTCTCACCTGCTCCTACCGCCTCAATATGCGCAGCGGTCTTTGAATCATCAGCAACGCCTTTTTTTCTATCTTCTGAGAAGCCAACCAGTTTTTGCGGCTGCGTTTCATCCGCAGAAGTAGCTCGTTTAATATTAAGCCTTCCAGAAGTTTCAGGATAGAGACTACTTAGCAATTTTATAAAGTTTTCATCTTCATAGAAGTTTGTACAATACTCTTCTATAAGACGATCAACATCTTGACTTTCAAGATCCTTATCAAGTATCTTCTTGATTGTCATTTCGTCATCTCCTCCAGGGATGTCAAGCACTTCTATTAATTTTCTCCACATGGAGTCGAAAACAAATTTATGTTGCCAATCCTTAAGATAATAGAATGTTTTGTTAGATTTATCATAGAAGAAAGCATCAACATCTGATTTGCTGATACCTGGATTTTCTTTGCATTCAATCGCTATTGAGTCGCATTTAACAAAGTTAAGAGTGGCTATATCGGAAACATATTTATCATAAGCAGCCTTCCATTCTTCGCCTTCAGGCGCATTGATGATTGTAGCAAGGAGGAGACTTTTTTTGTTAAGCGACTGCCGTATTTGAGTTGTCTCATCAAGACTTGCTGCGGAAGGTTTTGTAATGAAATTACTATCATCACCTCCATGAAGAACTTTGATCTTAAGTATATTAGTACAAATATCCTCAAAGGAAGCATCGTCATCTGAAATTGTATCGTTGTTGATAATCAATGGGCTACTGCCAAAGTGCCGCAAAAAGTATTTGTCTTCAAGTTGTCGTCCTATTGCATACAATGTAGAAATATGGGCTGACTCCTTTTTCCCATTTAACCACTTCGCGTATTCAGAAGACCTATATGACTCGATGTCTTCATCAGAAACCTTCCCTTCGTGTTGATACTCAAGAAGCAGATTCAAGACATAACGACGTTTTGCAGTATTCTCCACCTTGGAATTCATAAGGTACTCAAAGCAATGGTTCTTGCTAAGGACACAAACAAAATCCAATTTGCAAATAGGATTCGAGTATGTACGGCTCTCGTCAGACAGGTCTTTAAAAGACTCCACAATACCTTCTGCACGAAGACTATTTCCGTCTTTTAAGAGATTGACATATGATGACAAATCCTCTTTTCCGAAGGTGCCAAACGTGTTATATAGTTCCTCGGCAGATTTTACATCACCAGCCGTTGGCACACATTTTATGTTCTTGAAGGCGCCCTCATTTATCAATAATTCGACTTTCATTCTTGCTTCTGAATCCGCCATATACTTATTCCAAAAGTACACGGCGAAATTCTTGTTCTCAAGAAGCGGGATATCTTCTTTCCAAAAGAAATGATGTACCCCCATATCGCTCAACAGAAAACGGATATTCTTAAATTTCGAATACTCATCTGAGATGTAGTTCAGATCAGTCAACCCGCAAGATTCAAAATCGCAATATGGAGAATATACACTGCCTTCCGTCAAGGTTGATGGTTGGCATAGATTTCCGTTCCGGTCATATAATTTAATGTTACGATAGTATGAGCCATACTCCAAGGAATTCATTGTCGAAAACCATTCCGATAAATCCTCTATAAACGGATAATGTATGGATTTGAAATCAAACGATAACTTGTTTTCTTCGCTTCCAGAAGTGTTTTGTAGAGACGCGAATTGTTTAATCTTCTCCAAACGCCACGCAGTTTGGTCTTTGATTATTTTGCTACCCGCTCTTTCTCCGATGCTCATAAAGAAGGAGTATTGCTCATCTGTATATTCAAACACTTGTGTCAACAATGGCATATAGGCCATAGGCTCGACATATGGCGCATAATCATTCTTTTGTACGAAATATGCTTCAGATATTTTACGGAGTCCTCCTTTCGTCTTTATATAAAGCTTATTGAGCGCTCCAATGAGTTTTTCTACGCCCTCAGCATCTGCGGCGTTTGAAAGAGTTTTATCAATAATTGCCTTGTTTTGGAACAGTAACAGCGGAATCTTCTCGTTCTGGTTTTCCGGTTTGTCAAGGTTCGGGATAATAGTATTCATGACAAGCTCCTCATTACTTGAAAGAAAGCCTGCTGATTCCCAGAATTTTTTCCATGACAATAATGTTTCCTCCGAGGAATCCTCAAGATAATCCCCGGTAACAATAGAAGACGAGTCCGCATACTCCTTCAGCATATACTCGACTCCGCCGCCGCCTACGAAATATGAATCAGAGACATAGCATTGCTCTGTAGAGTCCAACACCTTAATAGCTGGGCTTTCTTCCTTGACAATTCGTAAATAAATAGGGAAAATACGCAGAGATCTCAAGGATTTTTGATTGTCCTTATTTGATGCGCCCGGAAGCTTCTTGACAATCCGCCAGAAGGAAATATTTCCATCTAATTCAGCTGTCTTTTGCGCAATTACTTCTTTGGATCTTGTAATCATCCAAGCAGCAATTTCCGGGAAAGTGAATTCTTTGTTACCAAGGATGTCAATCCAATATTCGGAATCAGCTTTCTTATCATCAAAATAATCCGCCAAAATCATGTCCATCGTTCCAACTGTCCCAAAGCCGGCTTGCGCCAATTCGGTGACCTGATCATTTATGATATGAAGACCTGTAGATGTCTTGACCATTTGTGATGACTCGTCTGACACGATATAAACAGGGAAATTTTTCAAGGCCTCTCGATCGTCTGGCGAGAACGAATTGCGGTTGGCTTTGAAATAACTATGAAAAGAGATGCTTTTGTCTGCACCATCCATGTGCTGCATTATCGCACCCTTATTGCTGCTGACATCCTCCTTTAGGAATGAAGCATATGTAAAATCCGACACTCGAAGCAAAGTATACAAATCTTTGGCTCCATTAAATGTGGAGGTGATTTCGGCATATCCTTTATCAATAACTCCCATTATATTAGTTGGAAGCCAATCTTGAGATGCCGCCTCGAGTGCTTGTTTCGAGTAATTATAATACTTGCTTGGTTTGTTGGAATACTTCTCATTGTTGCATAGACAAAATGGATATCCAGAATCATGGAAGGGGTTGAAACCTTTTGCAAAAATTGAGGAATAATTTTCACAGACGAACTTGAAAAAATCAAGGTTTCTTATTCTCGTCTCCCCGCGTTTGTCAATAACATCTTGAGGCTCTGCCTCTGACTTGTATACAGGAGTTATATCTTTAATAATCTCAGCTATATTCTTTACTACAACATTTTGACAAAAACACTCCGTAGTAGGATCCTTTATAGAGAACTTTTCCTTTAGAATCTTATTAACATTATCAAATCCAATTGAAATCAATGAGCTCTGGCACCGAGAATCTAGAATATACCCCCATCCTTCTGCTATCCAATTTTTGTTTAAGAGTGCGGACATTGTATCGCTTGTGCTCTGGTCATATAGGAAAATGGGGACATTCTTTCCAGAGACATAACTTGTGCATCCATTTTTTCCAACAACCGGCAGTAAAAAATGGTTGAATGAGCCAATTTCCTTTTCATTCCATATACTGAAAAGAAATTTCAGCAATTCCAAGCATATGGAAAAATCAGAAGTTGATATCTCATTTATCTGGTCAATATGGGTATTATTGTTTTTTATGACACGCTCATAGAAAGATCTATTTGAGAATCCTTGTACGCCATAATACTCGAAAATCATTTTCACCGGCCCATCGGAAGATGTGTCAATCTTATCATAAGCTTGGGAAAGGACTGAATACCATGACTTGTCTACCCAACGGCTACCGCTCAGTTCAACAGCTCCGCTACTAAAGAAATAACAAACACCTTCCAATGTACCATACTGGCCATCAGATAACAATACCGGGAAAGACTTTACAATTTTCTCTTTAATCTGATGCTTTCCGATAAACTTGAACATGTCAAGATTAGTTTGACAATTCTTAAGGAGTGCCAAATTATCGGATTTACGTGAGCTTATTTCAAACAATGGCTTTATCACTGACCTATATGCTGTATAGTCGGCCCACTTGAAGCTCTTTAACTTCTCAATGTAGTTGTTTTGTTCGCTACTGTCGCTTTTAAGAATCTCTCTCGTTTTAGTCGATAGGAACGCCAATTGATTTTCATATGCGGACAGATACTTTCTATCGTCATCTATGTTCAAGAACAAATCTGATGACTTAGATAAACTACCAGTTACGTGGTCAATGAATAAAGATAGGTCCTTATAGTTATCCCTGTATTTATAATTGAGAAGGAATTCAACGACCTTGGCGTTTACGTCTATATTCAGAAGCTCATCTCTAAAAGATGTATTCGCAAATAAATTGACCAAATTGGGGTCATTAAACTTTATGCAATCATCACTTTTGTTGAGCATCTCTATCAGTCTTTCGTTACAACAAATAGAGGCAAGAGGCAGAAACAAATCCTTATGTCCTGAATACTCCAGGAATTTATCGTGACTGATTATCTTTTTAGCTGAGAAACCTGTAACATCCCTAAGCACCTTACTTGGAAGTTGAAGTTCTTTGGTTCCCTCTACTGGGATTATAGGAGTACTTTTGACAGCAGTTTTGAAACCTTCCTCGAAGCATTCGATAAACACCTTGTATTGTTTACCTACACCATCTTTAATTGAGTTGAAATCCGGGATTAAGTTTAATACAGATTCTGGCTCATACCCATCAGTGAGAAGCTGACTGATCCAGGAAACAAATTTTTGCCCAGCAATTCTAGCCAATAACTGGTTGAACTTTATGTCCAACTTCAATTGGTTACGGTCACCAGATGGCACCATATCGGTGTTCATCAAGAAAGGAAATCCAAATTCTGCTTTTGTAGGCAGATAGCAGTTTACAGTAGCATCTTCCACCGGCAAAATGACATTGCCCTCCTTCTTTGCTGCAAAAGACACATATGTATCCTCGAACGACTTGTATTTAGGAGGTATTCTGCGTTCAGGGTGCTGGTCGCACTCGTCAATTATTTCCTTCCTCTCCGTATCATTGTCCAGTCTATGAACATATGGTGCTGATATAACCCAATCGAGAGATTCCCCTTTGGAACATACGATTGGTTCCTCGTTTGGAAAGAACACCTTTACCGTCTTGATGTTGGGTATAAAGACGATATCTCGGATGTCTTTAAACATGTCGCGAAGGACATACTCATGGCTCTTCTCGGATTCCTGATTTTTGTCCATCCCATACAAATAGTCCAGTTTGCGTGGCATCATTATGGTTTGAACGCTGAAATCATGCTCGCCTTCATGCACTATTGTAGATGCGGTCGAATCAAAAGCAGACAAATCCTGGTCAGGCGTCCAAATTGGCATTATTTGAAAAGGGCGTCCTTCTCTTTCATGGCTCTTGTCAAAACGGAATGAATAGTCGCCAGTCTTTACGTACACCCAATCATGGGCATGGAACACAGTTTTAAATCCAATGCCTTTATATCCAATTGCGTTTTTATTCTTTGTTTTGCTGCCATTTCCTATGCTGCATATGCTTGCCACATCTCTCGGCGAGAAAGCAGAGCCAGAATGCCTACAAATCAAACACTTGCCTGTCATATGGAATTCAACCTCCACAGGGATCACTCTTCCATTCTCTTCCTTTTTGGGGTAGTCATTGGCATTTTGAAGAAGTTCAAAGATAAACGTTCCATCGCTGCTGGCCATCAATTCGGAACTTATAGTCTCCATAGCAGCGTTCATAGCGGCGCCATGACTCCTATCATCCCACAATTCATGTAGTCTATTTGTCAAATCCTTTGGTTTAATCTTTCTGACACATTTAGACTTATCTATGTCTAAAATATAGCCTCGACTATTATTAGCACGCTTAACAATCCAATTAAACTTATAATAAGTATTTAATTTCAGGTTGTTGATTGGTCCATCAAGTCTAATGATTATCTCACGGTCATCATTTTGTCGAGATGATGGATACTTATGCTCTTGAAATAAAGTATCTCGTATATCAGAGAATTGATAATTTCCGTCTCGATCTTGTTCGTAAAAACCGACAATTTCTGGACAAATTTCCGCATCTGCTAGCGCCTTATAATATTCCTTGAGGTCTCCCATTAATTGAGGATTGTCAAGTGGCGATTCTGAAGATTTCCGACTTCGGGTATAATATAAGGTATCATTACCTGTAGTGTTGACAGATAGCCTAATATGATTAACGGGAACAGCCTTCGAATTGTCGGTATAGATGGTAAAAATCCCAGAGGTTTTAACGAAGTTAACCAATTTATTATAGCCGTATTCCGCAATATTAAAACCTACACTCTTTAAATGACTTCCATAGTCCGCCATGTACACCCAACCTTCACCTTGACCGGCGATTGAATGAGATTTTAAACCATTAAAAATCTCAACTAATGTTTCAATTGCTTTTTTGTTGATTGTTTTGGACATTGCTTACTCTGTTAATTCAGTTGACACAATTATTTTTTTACAATCCACTTACCGTCATTCTTTCGCCCTTCACGCAACAAAATCTTTCTTTCTTTTAACTCCTTTATATTGTTGTACACAGAAGAGCGTCCGATACCAATCTTTACACTAAGTTCATCCATTGTTATGGTCGGCATCTCTGCAATAGCAGACAAGATGGCACTTTGTATAGACGTAAGTTGAATTCCATTTTTAGTTATCGGTGTTTTAGCAGCTGCTTTTCGCTTGAAAATCACCGTAAACATCCCTTCCGTCTCAAATATCGGTTCAGGCAATCCGGCATCAAGCATATCCTTTTTCATTCGAGGAATACCGGAACCTACATGTTCTACCAAGTGCATACGGGTAAACAATCCAAAAATAAGCGGATTGCGCGACAAACTCTTTCGCCCGAAGTTTTTAGCTACAACGGGCAGTAAGTCTCCGGGATTGGTAATCTCCACCCTGTCATCGTACATCTCAATCATAATACTTGCGCCCTGCTCATAGTAATCACGGTGCGACAGCGCATTGATGATCGACTCTTTGAATACGCCCAGCGGAATTTCCCAAGTTTCTTTGCGCGGACCCGTTCCCTCCATCTCATAAGAAACCTGCAACTTGCCTTTCAGCCACTCGATAGCCCTATTATACTGCTGAAGCAAAGGGCCGCCAAAAGTTTTGTCGTCCAAAATATAGACCTTATCCGTTCCTTTGAACAATACACACCTGATGACTGCGTGGAAATAGATATTTTCGGGATGCTTGGCAAAGAACAACACCCCACCGCTTTTCACGTCATTGTTCTCATCGTAGACTTGCAGATTTTCCAATATCTGTTCCGTGTTGATATCCATACCGAGACCGGCAGCATATCGGAACTCCCGAAAATTGTCCTCATCCAATTCTTTATTCAAATCCACTTTCGGAAGCGGTATGGAATCGAAATAGATTCTATCGTTCCTTTGGAACGCATCGCGAATCTCATCGACATTTGTCAACTTCTGGCAATTCGCACCCTCACGGATGTAAGTCGAAC
>JAFLTE010000038.1 GCA_022510565.1 Lachnospiraceae bacterium
AAAGATTGTCTGCTGACCAGAAGCGGATATGAGCGTATGGGTGTACTGCAAAATGCGACCTATTATCTTAATATATCTGACAGAGCAGATATAGATGCATTTAATGAAGAAGTGGGTGAGCAATTTGGAAAAGACATCAATATGACGGCGAATGTTTCGTCAATACTGGCAGCGGTAAATGTCTATACATCACTTATGATAGTTATTGTAATCGCTGTCATCATATTGAGTTTGCTTATTATTACATTCGTGTTGTATCTTCTGGTGAAAACGATGCTAAACAATAAAAAACATGACTATGGAATTATGAAAGCACTTGGTTTTACGACCGGACAGCTAATACTGCAGACAGCACTCAGCTTTATGCCGATTGTTATGCTTTCAATGATTGTTGGGCTAGTTGTCAGTTGTCTGATTATAAACCCTTTGCTTGCTATACTTTTGAGTGGAATAGGCATTGTGAAGTGTACATTTGCAATTCCGATTGGTCTTGTCACTATTTTGGGAATCGGGCTTGTGCTGTTTGCTTTTATGATGGCATGCCTGCTATCTATAAAAATAAAAAAGATTGCGCCCAGAGAATTGCTTGTGGGAGAATAAAAATTTTAGGCGGCCTTGGTTTTCCAAGACCGCCGCTTGTTTTCAGAAACAAATAGTACAAAATTACCGTTTTTAATCCTGCATCGGCACATAAATAGCGAAAGTTACCGTACCGTCCTCATTGAGTGTTATGGTTTTAACATAATCTAATCTTTTTTCAAAACCTAATCCGATGTCGCTAAAACCATAGCCCATGATGAATAATTCACCTACTTTCAAATCATAGCGGTCGAGGCTTTCATAACTTTCTCCGTGCTCCCATGTAAATTCATACATACCGTTTTCATCAGGTACGGAGATTTGAACGCTAGACTCGTCCAACTCTAAATATTCACTGATGTTTTCGGATGTTAATGTAGCAGTGAACTGTTGAATCTGTAATGCCGTCATCTGCCGATAAGCCGCGTAACCTGTTATGGAGACTATGGCGAAGATGCCTATAGCGGCGACTATCGCAGCGGCGTGCCTATAGTGTTTGTTGTACCGTATGGAGGTATCACCTCCAGTTAATTCTATAATTCTTAGGTTTTCTAACGTATTCAGAACAGTATTGTGCACATTGTCCGGGACTTCGGGAAAACTTTCATATAAACTTATTTTTTTTATAAGCATACTTTTTTTTATATCCATAACCATTCTCCTTTAATACTCATAATTTCTCAACATTGTTAATCACTTAATCTTTCTTTCAGGATACTTCTTGCCCTAAAAAGCCGTACTTTGACAGCCCCTTGTGAAATACCAAGTATCTGTGCAATTTCCTTTACGGAATAGCCTTCGATATAGTGCAGGACAAACGGAAGTCGGTGTGTCTCGCTAAGGTGCATGATTTCCTCATACACCCCCGAATGCGTAGGTTCGTCGTCCGATGCTGCTTGCTCAGGATATTCCTCATATGAAATTGTGGGCTTCCTGTTGCGAATCAGCTTGTAGCACTCGTTGACCAGTATGCGTGTAAACCAAGTATTGAAAAATTCCTTTTGTCTCAGGCCGGGCAGATTTTTATATGCCATCAGGATTGCATTCTGCATAGCGTCGGCACAGTCCTCATCATTTTTCAATATTGTTACTGCAATATGATACGTGCTTTTTTCGAGCGCAAGTATTTTTTGTGTAAATTCGTCTTTATTCATATAGATTAGATACATCAAAGGAGTTAAAGGTTACAGATATTAAAAAAGAGTATACCATTTTAATATGATATACTCTATTACTAGCCTTCCTGCCTGTACCTTGCCAGCTCATATTGATTATGAATCTTCTTGCATTCTTCGCTTTCGGAGATTCCTGCATTGCGCTCAATCTCCGTAGGCGATTCATAGCGCGCAGGACGTTCCTTTCGATACCGTCTGATAAATTTGCGGTATTCTTTTCTGATACGTTCCCGCTCCGATAATTTGCGGCGACTTATACGGAGTCTTTTGATTTTGACACCCTCATTTGTTTCTGCCAATTCTTCTACAATATCGCCGTTTTCATCGGCGGCCGCGCGGAAAGCTCGAAAAGTGTCGTATATGATTTTTATAAGTGCAGCTGCAAGCAGAATGGCTACGATAGCTTCCATAATATAGAACAGAGTGTCGAGCCACTCAGGGGGAGGTTCGGGTGCACCAAATTGTTCCATCCATGCTTCCGGAGGCATTGGTGTATCTGCCTGCCGTTCATTTTCCTCGATTAACTCTGTATAATCGATGTTGATGAAAGCGGTAGATTCCCTGAGGTCGCGGTAATGTCGGTTGGAAATGGTAAAAAGTGCGGGAAGCATTACCACGATAAATAGGAGCATAAAAATTGCCAGCATACCGTTTCCGATACCGTAGATTCGCTTGGACGGAATGTTGCACGTTCTTTTGTTGAGGGCAAGATAATTTTCTGTCTCACATACATGCAGGTATAAGAAAGTAATCACAGTATATACGATGGCGCAAAACAGGGCGGCATTGCATACTGCAGGATTGTTTAGATTGACTGCGACAGCATAAGCTGCCACGAAAAAGATCAGCACTGCAAAGGACGGCGTTCTTAAACTGTCAAGGGAAGGACGCCAGGTCGGGTCTGTGTCCTTTGAAACTTCTTGCTCTTCGTTTCTGCGCAGGCGTTCCGACATACGGCTGATAATGACGAATATCGTTTCGCACAGAAGCACGAACAAATATATCCAGAGTATAAAGCTTTGGTGCAACGAACCTGCGGCCACCCAGCCTGCAGCAGCAGTTGCGGCAAAGACTAAGACGCTTAAAATAAGATAGGATAAGAGACCTTCACATTTTTTAATAATCAGGTCGGTTGCTACCACCGGCAGTATAATCACGAGACATTTATAGAACAGATTCTGCCCAATATCATCCGGCTGTTTTGCGCCGAAAGCATAGAGCAGAGGCATAACCATTGCCATGATGAGAGTGGCATGAATCCATCCGGCTGTCCTTTTCACAAACTTTCTCAACTTCTCTCCACCTCCCGCTTAACCAGATGAATGTTATCCCATGTTTTGACGCTGCAAGTGTCGCCCTTGGTGTAGGGTACGACCCATATAGCCGCCTGTCTTTGACCCACATACGCTTCAATCGCATCCCGGCTATATGCTGCATTTTTGGATATAAAAATCAGCACCGTGTCTTCCGACAAATCGGCAGAGGATTGTTTAGCGAATGGGTGTGCGCTCTCCTGCAAAGTGGTCAATAGGTCGGCAAAAGGGATAATCTTCTCATCGCCCCGGAATTTTGCAAGCATTCGCTCGATACTGTTCAGATGTTTTTTGCCGCCGGCAGGTTCCAGCGTCACTATTTCAGAATTGGATTGGTTCGATGCATTGGTGTCAGCGCGGAAACCAATATGATATGCGTTGACACAAATACCGACCTCCATGCCGCGGGCAATGAGCTTCTGTGCAAGAGAAGCTGCTATTGAAATGGACTCTTCCACCAGATATTCGTATTTCATAATTCCGGCATCTTCCACATCCAGATAGAGCATGACCTTTTCCGTGAGAGTCGATTCAAAGGTATTGACCATAAGTTCACCCGTCCGCGCGCTGGCTTTCCAGTTAATCGTCTTCATAGGGTCGGTGACGGTATACTCGCGAATGGAGGAAAATGCAAAGGGATCCTCTAAGAGACGTTTTGCACATTGTATGTTGCCCATAAGCCGCTCACAGGTCACAACAATATCGGAGACATTGACTCTGGCGGCATAGACATACAGTTCCGCGTCCGCGGGAGCTTCCGTGGAGAAGCGCCGCCCATGCAGCATGGAAAAAGTAGTCAGCCAGGATTCGTCGATGCGGTAGCAGCCCCTTTGCGGACATTGCAATGTCAGTTTTCTGGTGACGCGCTGATTGCCGAGCAAGGCAAAAATATCCCTTTTATATACGAAATCGCTTACGTTGGTATTCTCACAATCAAGAAAGGTGAGCTTTTTGTCTATATGAAAAGAAACTTCCAACACGGGAAGCATCAGCCGTTTCCTGTTCTCAATCTGCTCTGTCATCTGCGCCTGTTCACCTGTGTAGACATAGTCCTGCAGGAAATTTAAGGAGACAGATAACTCCTTATTCCAGTGCGTGGAATAGTACATATTCCAGAGAATGACCAACAAGAGCAGCCCCAGGATAAATAAACTAATCATGGTTTCGTCCAGTCCTCCGTGGGAAGTGCAATGCTGTCCAGCAATCCTCGGATAAAAGTTTCCCTTTCCTCCGTGTAGGAGGTATCGGAAATCATTCTGTGTGCAAGCACCGGAACGGCCACAGCTTTAATATCCTCCGGCACTACGAAGTCCCGCCCCTGAACCATTGCATATCCCTGAGATGCGCGCAGCAGTGCCAGAGTTCCTCTCGGGCTGACGCCCTCCGCGATACTGCGTGTCTCGCCGGCAGCAGAGCTGTATTTTCTGGTTCCCTGTACGAGGCTTACGATATAATCTCTCAATTCCGTGTGTACATAAATATCTTTACAATCGCGCAGCAGTGCCACAATTTCGTCCAGAGTACATACAGGTTCGATTGTATCTAGAGGCTGTGCATTGATGTAGCGGTCAATCATCTGTCTCTCCTGTTCCTTGCTCAGACTGCCCATGCTGATTTTCATAAGGAATCGGTCCATCTGCGCCTCCGGAAGCGGATAGCACCCGAGCGTCTCCACCGGATTCTGTGTTGCCATGACAAAGAACGGTACACCCAGCGTTCTGGTCACGCCATCCACCGTGACCTGTCCCTCGCCCATACACTCCAAGAGACTGGATTGTGTCCGCGGCGTTGCACGGTTGATTTCATCTGCCAGAAGCAGATTGGTGAACACCGGACCCTCTTTAAAGACAAAAGCGCCCTTTTCCTGATTATAATATGACAGTCCTGTCACATCGCTCGGCAGCAAATCGGGCGTAAACTGAATTCTTCCAAAAGAAAAGTCCATCGACTTAGCCAATGATTTCGCAAGGACTGTCTTACCCGTGCCCGGCACATCCTCCAAAAGCACATGTCCGCCCGCCGCCAGAGCAGTCAGAAGAAGCTCCGTTACGGATTCCTTGCCGATGATTACCTTCGATACATTGTCCTTAATTCTTAATAACAGGTCGCTCATGTGAGATGGTGTCCTTTCTTTTTAGATCAATCTTACGTTTTTAGGTATCAGTTGTCTCATATTGAGCTAATTTGGCTCGGAGACGTTCAACTTCTTCAGTTAGCTCAGATATCTTTCTGTTGAGAGCATTCTCGTGCAGGATATATTCTTCTCTGGCGCGGCTGCGTGCCCGGGCCATTTCGTCGGCATTGAGCACATAAAGACTTTCGGAAGCTTCTGTAAACACAGGGTTGTTTTCAGCAATCATCTTAATTTCCTCCCAAGTGGTGGATTTAAAGAGTCTGGCCCAACGGTCGATCTCGTAGGCTTTGTCCTCCTCAGTTGCGAGTTCTATATGAGTCAAGTCTATCACACCGAGTGTAAACTTGTCACTATACAAATGTTGATTTTTAATATTTAGCAGTTTATATATTGCATAAAATTCCGAAAATTCCGGAAACGGTGTAAAGTCAAGAAAACCGATGTGGACAGCGGGTTTACATTCCGTATAATCCTGCCCTTTGCCCAGTTGGTCAAAACGGCGGCACAGGTAACTTAGGGAACGCTCAGGCCAATTTTTTTCATTGATTATCTGCATCTCCAGATTAATAAGCATATTGTTGTTTAGAATCACTTCAATATCTAGTATGAACTCCTTGTTATCATAAGATTCGCCCGGAAGAATGGGGTTTGTGACTTCGATTGATGTGATCTCCTCCGGTTTTAGATGTAACAGTGAGCAGATAAGCCCTTTGAGTACATATTGGTTCTGCTGTAGGATTGTGCGGAACATGTAATCATTGGTAAAGCCATAGTCAATGGGACCGGTAGCATTCTCGAAGGAATGTGAGACAATGTCAGAAACGACAAGTAGATTGTTAGACATAAATAGAATCCTTTCTTTAGTAGATATGGTTAATAAGTGGGGTGCTTGGTGAAAAACCAAAGACCTTGTAATATTTAAAGGGACAGAAGCCCTTTTAGAATGGATTCATAGTACCATGGATAAGCTGGAATGTCAACAAAAGAACATCTTGAACGTTCCGGCAAAATAAAAGTTAATCGTATAATTCACATTAAGGTTGACACATGTAACCCACGGTGCTATATTTGATTTAGGGTTACATCTGTAAACTCTTCGCAGAAAAGCATTATACATATGAATATTTCACAACGGAGGGCGCCATGGACGAAAAGACAATCGGTTTATCAAACAGTGAGTGGCATATCATGGAGAATCTGTGGGAGTCGTCACCCAAAACAGCGACACAGCTTATCAAGGCAATGGAGGAGGAAACGGGATGGGCGAAGAGCACGACCAAGACTATCTTAAAACGAATGGAGCAGAAGGGGTGTATTGCTTATAGGGAAGGGGCAAAAGCCAGAGAATACTATCCGCTGTTACATAGAGAGGAAGTCGTGGAGTCGGAGACCAGCAGCTTTCTCAACCGAATCTATAACGGAAGTCTGGGATTGCTTGTAAATACCTTGGTGAAAAAGCAGGACATCCCGGATGAGGAGATGGAGGAACTGTACAACATCATTAAAGAAGCGAGAGAGCGGAAAGGGAACTTATGATGGGAGTAATGATACAGACAGCATTTCTGGTAATTGCAATTCTTGCAGTGCAGAAGGCATTGGGCGACAAGCTTCATGCATATGTGCGATATGGTTTGTGGCTGCTCGTGGTACTGCGGCTTTTGATTCCGGTGAATTTGATAAACAGTCCGCTCAGTATGCTGCGGGTTACAGGAGAGATACTGCAATCCGACGCGGTAGTACAGGGTACAGATTCGCAAGGGGATGGCTCCGCTGAGCAGGCAGAAGCATTAAATGAGCAGAAATCGTCTCTGGAAAATATATTGCATTCAACTAATGCGGGGATGGATGCAGGCAATGTTGCACCGATTGAAAATACTGAAAAAACCGTGGAAGGTACGGTGAATAGCGAGTCGCGTGGCGGCGTTAAAATAGATGGCGATATGCTGCAAGCGGGTAAAACAGATCGAAGCGCAGACGATGACGTATCAAGAATAGATGCGAAGCGCTTACAAGGTGCAGTAACCGAGGCATACCGCTCAGGTAAGGTCACTCAAATCCGGTATGGGATTTGGCTTACAGGCAGTTTACTTGTGGGCGGTTTTCTTGGATTTTCTCATATCCGCTTTCGGCGCAAACTGCGTAAAATGCGCACAATCTATAAAAAGAATCTGCCCTCAATCATCAAAAAGACGCAAGTACCAATCTATCGCGTTAAGGGTCTGGAGACTCCATGCCTCGTGGGATTTGTTCGACCGGCCATTTATATAGGAACAGATATTGACACGATTTCAGATCATTTTCGATATACTGTAACGCATGAGGTCGTGCACTATCTGCATCGGGACCATATATGGGCATTTGTGCGTGCTGTGTTGGTTGTGGTTTATTGGTTTCATCCCTTTGTATGGCTTGCGGCGGCGCTTTCCGTCAAAGACGGTGAACTGGCCTGTGATTACGGTACAGTTCGGCGGTTGGAGCAGAAGGAGAAGTTTGCCTACAGTGAGATGCTTTTGCAGTTCTCTCAAATCAGAAAAGAAAGAAGATTATACACCTACGGGACGATGCTTCGCCCAAGCAAATCTGAATTAAAAAGGAGAATCCTCCGACTCACGCAGGTGAACGGCAACAGAACGTGGGCAGGTATTCTGGCGGTACTTCTCATGGTGATTGCGGTAGGATGCGCCTTCACAGGGGCAGATGATATAAATAATGGTAAGACAATTCAGTTAACTAATGAAGCGAGCAACGATCCCTTAAATGAGGGTTCAGATGATAACGGAAACGCAGTTGCCGACAGCGGAGAATCCGATGGAAGCGGAAACTTATCTGACAACGAAAATACTGAAAACATTGAACCCAGGCAGCTTGAATCTAAACCTGCGGAAATATCCGGCCAAACATTATTCGGCGCAGACGGACCACACTTGGACTATGCGGGAGGAATGGGAACAGATAAAGGCAGCAGGATTATCTTTCATGATTATTTTGGGCTGATTGTTTATGATTTGTTCAATAGAGAAATTGTGCGGAGTCTTGACCTTGCATCCATTGGCTGTGACATGACGCAGGGGGATGATTATTGCCAGGTTGTGGTTTCCGCAGATGGAACGACTGTGTGGCTGCATCCGGTATCCAAGCGTTACATGTACCGGTACGAAGTGGAGGAGAATTTACTCTATCAGGAACCGCTTGTGAAAACCCTTGAGCTGGATTTGGAGGCTGAGGAACTGTTTGACCGGTATTTGAGTTTATCTATGGAGCCTGAATATACTGATGAAGATACTGACTGGTCGTCGTGGCATTCCAACTATCTGTATGAGCAGTATAGGGACGGGCAGGGACTTCACAACGCTTATATTTACCTGTGGGCCTCCAATAACAGTGATGTTAGCGATATGGTTGACAGCCGGTTAGCGCTTCGCAATTTATACTGTGTCTGGAATGATATGGTATTTATATTATTTGAAGGGGATGCAGACGCTCCGGATAGTGCGGAGATTCCGATTGAGGAAGAATATTTTTCGTATGATCCGACCATTCAAGACAGCGCAGATATCCCGGAAGAGATTAAGCACGAAAGATTTCAAGATGATCAGACAGATGGAGCGTCAGAGACAGCAGACGCTGACGACTTCCCCTATAACTATCAAGGCAATGTGGTGGATGTAGAAATCATATATGACAAGCCCTGCAACTATACTCGCATCTCTGACGTTTTCGGAGGCAGGACGCATCCCATCACGGGCGAAGTAATATGGCATGAGGGCATCGATTATGCAGCAGCTGAAGGTACAGACATTTGGGCGGCAGCCGACGGGGTGGTGTATGAGACGGGGTATTCCGCGGAGTATGGAAATTATGTGGTACTTCTCCACATAAACGGGGACATGACATATTACTGTCATTGTCAGGGAGTTATCGCCAAGAAAGACGACAAGGTAAAACGCGGAGACAAGATTGCCACCGTGGGAAGCAGCGGACGATCTACCGGTCCGCATCTGCACTTTGCACTGAGCAGAAGCGGATGGTTTGTAAATCCGGAAGAGTATATGGAAGTTGTATTGGATTTGGACTAGATATATAGTAAAGTCCCTTTTATACTACGTTTTTATATCCCGTTTTCCTTTTTTTATCCCAGACATAAGCCTGATACCCTAACAGAATCACCATGCCCAATTTGCCCAGGCAGGGAACTGTGCTGACAACCAGACCTAAATCGGTTCTGTACAGTCCGAATAAACGCCGTCTCATGATAAGAGCGATGTAGCCGATTGAAAGAGCACATATTAACAAGATGATTCCATAGGGTAACCTTCGCTCCTCTATTATAAAGAACAAAAGTATATACACAGCAAACAAGAGCGGTACGATAAAATCCGGAAACCAAGCTGAGATCCCGATATATCCGTTGTGTTTGATCTGAATCTCAATATATGTCAGCAGAAACTGTATTGCTGCTATCACATAGGGCATCCACATGATATATCCTGTGATTTTAGCGCTTAATTTATTTTTTATGGAGAATACAAGTCCTATCGATAGCGACACAACATATACCAGATCAATGCATATGGTACCATATGATTTCAAAGTGATTTGCCCTGCGGGCAGCTTTGCCAAATTCTCGTCGGGAAACAAAGAGTATATGCCAAAAACCTGTATTAGCATATATCCCGTGAGTGCAACGGCGTAAAGCACTGTCTGGATCGTACTCTGCACTGGCATCGAAAGTATAGGCGACTTCTCTACATTCTCCTTTAATTCTTCACCGGATAACAGTTCGTCTACTGATACCTCAAGTACTTGGGCAATTTTCTTTACGGTAAGTAAATCAGGATATCTGGTTCCGCGTTCCCACTTTGAAACTGCCTGTCTGGTGACGTACAGTCTCTCAGCCAGCGTTTGTTGCGTCATGCTCTTTTCTTCACGAAGCTGTTTCACCTTTTCTCCAAACTTCATCATACGATTTGCTCCTCTCATTGTCTCGGTTCGGTTTTGACAAGTTCATTGTACTCTAACACCGATATTTTATAAAGCGACAGCTTGGCGACATCCCTTTTCCTAAGGTAAAACAGGAAAATTTTTAGCGCAATTTTTTCAGGCGTTGAATAAGAAAACCATAGAGCATTTTTTTATGCACTGCAAAAGAAAACCATAGCACATTCGCCTCAGTCATGTTAAACTGGAAAGGTGGCGAATGGGAGGAAAAGCTATGAGCGCATTTGTGGAATTTAAGAATGTAGGGAAAACCTATCATATGGGTGAAGTTGACATCGAGGCGTTAAAGGATGTGAACTTTACGATAGAAAAAGGAGAATTCTGTGTTGTAGTAGGTGCCTCCGGTGCAGGTAAAACTACGATTCTGAATATTCTGGGCGGTATGGACAGTCTTTCCGAAGGGCAGGTTATGCTGGACGGAGAAGAGATATCGGCATATAACAGCAAGAAGCTGACTACATATAGAAGATATGATATCGGGTTTGTATTTCAGTTTTATAACTTAGTGCCGAATCTGACTGCGTTGGAAAATGTGGAGTTGGCGGCGCAAATTTGTAAAGACCCCTTGGATGCGGCTCAGGTTCTGGAGATGGTGGGTTTGCAGGACAGAGCGAATAATTTCCCGGCGCAGCTTTCCGGCGGCGAGCAGCAGAGGGTAGCGATTGCAAGAGCATTGGCTAAAAATCCCAAGCTGCTTTTATGTGACGAGCCCACGGGCGCATTGGATTACAATACGGGTAAGGCAATATTAAAGTTATTGCAGGATACCTGCCGCAAGGAAGGCATGACAGTGGTAGTCATTACCCACAATCACGCGCTTACAGCTATGGCGGACCGAGTGATTACCGTGAAGAGCGGTACGGTACAGAAAATAGAGCGAAATGAGCATATCGTGTCGGTTGAAGAGATTGAATGGTAGAAATCAGGCAGTATAGATATTTAAGAAGTGAAGGGAAATACCGCAAAGTAAAGTATGCGGAGACATAAGGTTATGATAAAGACAACACTGAGAGAAATAAAAGGAAGCCTTGGGCGATATCTGGCGATTTTTGCAATTGTCACGCTGGGCATCGGTTTTTTTGCCGGGCTTAAAATGACACGGCCGTCTATGGTTGAGACAGCAGATGAATATTTAAGGGAACAGAATTTTTTTGATTATAGGCTTTTATCTACAATCGGCTTTACAGAAGATGATGTGGACTCTTTAAAAGAGTGGGCGCAGGCAGAGGATGTGGAAGGCACATTGTCTGCCGATGCATTATGTTCCATCGAGGGGGACAATGAGGTCGTCTATAAATTTCACGCCTTGCCGGAAAGTATCAATCTGATTTCGCTGACTGCAGGCAGGATGCCGGAGGCTGCAAACGAGTGCATACTTGACGCTGCAAATGCCGAGGAGGATGCAATTGGCGCTGTGCTTTGGATTGCGGATGACAACACGGAAGATACTTTGGAAATGTTTGGCGAGCGCAGCTACACGGTAGTGGGATTAGCCAATTCACCTTTATATCTGAACTTTGAAAGAGGAACCAGCTCCATCGGCGACGGTCGTATTAGGGGGTTTATCTATGTTCCGACGAATGCTTTTGACTGCGATTATCTTACGGAAATCTATGTGACTCTGGGGGAGAAACATACCATATATTCTGACGCATATGAAGACTATATTGATGCGACGCAGGATGAACTGGAGGATTTGACAGAGCAGCTGGTACAAGATCGATATGACGGCCTGATTGCAGATGCCGAAGCGGAGATTGCCGATGCACAGAAGGAATTGGATGACAAGAGTGCGGAAGCTGAAACCGAATTGCAGGATGCGTTAAAGGAAATAGAGGATGGCGAGCAGGAAATTGCAGATGCCGAAGTAGAGATTGCGGACGGTGAGCAGGAAATTGCGGACGCCGAGGCCGAGATTGCCGATAACGAGAGAGAGCTTGCCGATGGGCGGACACAGATGAATGAGGCAAAGGCAGCATTGGAGGAGCAGGAAGCAGAACTTCTTAGCCAGGAAGCACAGTTAAATGCGGCTGCCGGAATGATGCCTGTGCAGCAGTATCAGATGAGCCTTATGCAGCTTCAGGCGGGAAAGGCGCAGCTTGAGCAGGCGAAGGCGGAGCTGGCGGTAAAAGAAGCGCAGCTTGATGAGGGCGAGAGACAGCTTAAAGATGCAAAGAGCGAACTGGAGCAGGCCAAAATCGACTTGGAGGATGCGAAAAAAGAATTAGAGGAAGCCAAGGTTGATTTAGAGGACGGCAGGAAGGAATACGAGGAGGCCAAGGCCGATTTTGATAAAGAAGTGGCTGATGCACAGATAAAGATTGACGATGCGCAGGCAGAACTGGATGAAATCGAGGAGCCGGATTACTATGTTCTTACCAGAAATACGAATATAGGTTATGTATGTTTTGAAAGTGATTCCAATATCGTGGCGGCGATTTCCGATGTCTTTCCGCTCTTTTTCTTCCTTGTGGCAGCGTTGATTTGTATGACGACCATGAATAGGATGGTGGAGGAACAGAGGACTCAGATTGGTGTTTTAAAGGCACTGGGATATGGCAATGGGGCGATTATGGGAAAATACGCCTTCTATGCGGGAAGTGCGGCAGTGGTTGGTGAAGCGGTCGGTTTTATGGGCGGTACATGGCTGTTTCCGAAGGTGATTTGGCAGGCTTACCGGATTATGTATTACATGGACCATATCAACTATCAGTTTTCGATTGGGCTTGCTGTTGTTTCTCTTATAGCGGCACTGGTATGCTCTGTGGGTACGGCTTACCTCTCCTGCTATTATGAGTTGTATAGCGTTCCTGCTAATTTAATTCGTCCGAAAGCACCTAAAGGCGGCAAGCGCATCTTTTTGGAAAGGATTACTTTTATCTGGAGCAGAATGAAATTTCTACATAAGGTTTCCATGAGGAATATCGTGCGCTATAAGAAGCGGTTTTTTATGATGGTACTTGGCATCAGCGGATGTACCGCCCTTCTGGTAACAGGCTTTGGAATCAAAGATTCCGTTGCAGATATAGCGGGGCTGCAGTTTGATCGGGTTCAGGTTTACGATATCGGTCTGACTCTCACTGATGATGCGGTGGAAAGTGACAGGGAACGTTTGCGCGAGGAGACGTCAGACGATTTTGAGCAGATTGCTTTTCATTATGAGAAAAGCGTAGATATGGATCACGCCGGCAAGACAAAAAGCATAACCCTTTTCATTCCGGAGAATTCTGAAGAGACAGCTTACTTCCTGAAGCTTCACACGGAGCAGGGCGAGGCGATTTCTTATCCGCAGGAAGGTGAGGCAATCGTCACAGCGAAGGCGGCGCAGAGCATGGGCATTCAAATAGGGGATGAAATTGTGCTTCGGGATGTGGATATGCGGCAGATTCGCGTGAAAGTCACAAATATGTGCGAGAACTTCGTATATAATTATGTATATATCAGTAAAGAAACCTACACATCCCAGTTGAAAGAGGAGCCGGAATATGCAAGTGCCTTTGCAGACGTGAAAGAAGGAACTGACATACATACGGTAGCGGCTGAGGCCTCCAAGTTGGATAAAGTGATGGCGGTGAGTGTCACGCAGGATATGCGGGAGCGTATTTCCTCGATGATGGACAGTTTGGATTATATTGTGATTTTAGTTATCGTCTGTGCCGCATCTCTTGCGCTGATTGTGTTATACAATCTGACCAATATCAATATTACGGAGCGAATCAGGGAAATTGCCACGATTAAGGTATTAGGTTTCTATGCAAGAGAGACGGCGGATTATGTTTTTCGTGAAAATATCGTGTTGACGGCCATCGGCGCGTTGGTTGGACTTGGACTTGGTAAAGTATTACATTGGTTTATTATGTATAATATCAATATTGATATGGTGTCCTTCTGCACATACGTGAAACCGATTAGCTATTTGTACAGTCTGCTGTTTACTTTTGGTTTTGCCATATTCGTAAACATACTGATGCAGGGTAGACTAAACAAAATTAATATGGCGGAATCGTTGAAGTCGATTGAGTAGGATAAACAATTAGGGTGTAAATGATGCAACTTTGATGCAGTTTTGTTACAAGTTTGATGCAAGCCCGTGTTATCGTGTATGTTGGAAGGGTGGGTAAATTATGCGGACAAGACTTATAAGTGCATGTATTGTTGCAATCCTGCTAATTGGCATTTGCGGCTGTGCGCAAACAGCCGTAGATACCTCGGCTGCAGAATCGAAAAACGTGGAGACAGCGGATATAAATGTTGTGCACACAGAGACAGAAGGTACAAAAAAACAGGGCATAAGGATAAAAGACGCAAAAGCGGAGTGTACAAAGGCAGAAGATGAAGAAACAGAGAATACAGAAATCGAAGATGCGGTAACACAGAACGATTTGTTCAATTCGCAGGGAGTCTATATCCAGTTGCTGGCAGAGGGCGATGAGGAACTGAGTGAGACTGACCGGGAGGAATTTCTTGCCACTTTCGGGTTTGAGGGCAGTGAGCCTTTTTATGTGCATACCGAGGAAGACGGTTATCCCTTTATGGAGCTTTATTTTGATGAGGAGCACGAGATTGGCTGCGGCATCCGGTATTGGGAAAATGATTTTGGAAAC
>JAFLTE010000039.1 GCA_022510565.1 Lachnospiraceae bacterium
AAAACCCTTTTATTCTTGATTAATGACATTCTGGACATGTCAAAAATCGAATCCGGAAAGATGGAAATTGTACCGGTTGAGTATGAGACGGCAGATATGATTCTGGATTTGTGGAATGTCATTTATCTGCGAGCTCAGGAGAAGGGTCTGACTGTTGATTTTATCATAGATAACACTCTGCCACGGACGCTCTATGGCGATGATGTGAGGATTAAGCAGATTGTAACAAATCTGCTCACCAACGCCGTCAAATACACATCCAAAGGCGGCATAGAGCTACGCGCGGAATATAGTAGGATAGGAGAGAAAATAATGGATCTCATCATATCCGTGAAGGACACGGGCATGGGAATCCGTCAGGAGGATATGGGGAAACTGTTTGAGAGTTTCCGGAGAATAGAGGAAAAGAAGAACCGGAATATTGAAGGAACCGGTCTGGGAATGAATATTGTCATGTCACTGCTTGAGCTGATGGGCGGCGACATAGAGGTGGACAGCGAATATCAGATGGGCTCCACATTTACGGTCACGATACCGCAAAGGATCATATCTGATGAGGCGACAGGCGATTTTCAGTCCATTATGGGTAAACAGATATCCGAGGTGGAGAGGAGTCAGCAAAGCTTCGTAGCGCCGGGGGTCAGTGTACTTGTGGTGGACGATAACACGATGAACCTTGCTGTATTTCAGGCCTTGTTAAAGCGGACCAAGATGAATATTGTCACGGCAGATTCCGGCAGGAAGTGTCTGGAACTTGTGAAAGAACAGTCCTTTGATATCATTTTTATGGATCATATGATGCCGGAGATGGACGGAATTGAGACATTGCACGAAATACAGAAACTTAATGATTTCCCTAATGAGGAGACACCGGTCGTTGCTTTGACGGCAAATGCATTTTCCGGAGCCAGGGAGTCGTATCTGAAGGAGGGCTTCAAGGACTTTTTGACAAAGCCGATTGACGCGGATTTGTTGGAGCAGATGATTCTATCCTATTTACCGGAAGAAATGGTGCAGATCACGGAACCAGCGGAGGCTTCCAGTCCTGATGAGCAGGTTCTGTCAGAGGAGACTCTGGAAAAATACGATATTTCCTTAGAAAACGGACTGTCTCTGGTTAAGGGCGATATGGAGACATATCTGGATATTGTAGACCTATTCCTGAAAGACCGTAAAAGGCGGGATACGATGCAGCAATTCATAGCAGAGCAGAATATGGGAGATTACAGTATTTCCGTACATAGCTTAAAGGGGACCGCAAGAGCATTGGGAGCAGATAAGTTTGCGGATATCGCCTACGATCATGAAGTAAAGAGCAGAGCCGGAGAGATTGAATATGTGAAAACCCATTGGGATGAGCTTATTGCTGCATGGGATAATGCACTTACGGGCCTGCAGGAGTTTTATGGCAGACATCGCGCAGAAGATGATAAATATGGCGTGGTAAATAATAGTGACGGCGAGGTATTGAAGTTGTCGCAGAGCGATTTGGCGGAAGTTGTCGCACTTTTGGATGATTTTGAGACAGACCAAGCCATAGAGAAACTTAAAAACTGGATTAGTTCTCCCCTGGAGCAGGAGATGCATGAGCTTATAAAGAATGTGTTGATTGCTTTGGAGGATGAGTTTGATGAAGATTTGGCGATTAAATTGCTGAAAGAAGAGTGGAGGTGATTGACGTGGATTCTAAAGTTATAAAGAGGATTGTGGCAGTGGACGACAGCAACGTCGTACTGAAAACGCTTAAGAATGTGCTGGACAAAGAAGAATATGAGCTGCATGCATTCACAAACGGTACGAGAGCTCTTGAGTATTTGGAGCAGAAGGATAAAATGCCGGATTTAATCATTCTGGATATTGAAATGCCGATAATGAGCGGATATGATGTATTGAAACGGATTAAGACGATAGTCCACTTAAAGCGCGTTCCGGTCATATTCCTTACATCACACAATGAAAAGCAACAGGTAGTACAAGCGGTGACAGACGGCGTAAAGGACTATGTGGTCAAGCCTATTGACAAGGAAGTTTTGTTAAAAAGGGTGCATTCATTGTTATATGATTAGTCTGCAAAATATAATGGGCAGTCCCAAAGTTGGGGCTGCTTTTTTTAGTTGGCTGCTGAGCCGACTCTTATTCTACCAAAGGTAGAGAGATTCTACGGCAAAGCGGTTGTCAGTCTGCGCGCTCTCTTCTAACATGGGCTGCAGAAGCGATACATATTCCATTAAACGCTTCAGAATGGAGAGAGAACATGGAACAATATATCATGAAATCCGAACAGTTGACAAAACGCTATAAAGATAAGTGCGTGCTGGACACTGTATCTGTCAGTGTCAAAAAAGGGAAAATATATGGTCTTATTGGACAAAACGGCGCCGGAAAGACGACGCTGATGAGAATTCTTACCGGAGGGAGCAGGCGATCTGCCGGAAAAATCTTGTTATATAGCGAAGGTGTTGAAAAAGAGGCATCTGAGAAAGATATGGAGAAATTCCGTCAGCATATGGGAAGTTTGATTGAGGAGGCTGCCTTGTACGGAACTTTATCGGGGTGGGATAATCTATATCTTCACGGACAAATTTGCGGAAATACGAACGAAGATTATCTCAGAGAACTGCTTATCACAGTAGGATTGGAACATACGGGAAAGAAGAAAGTGAAAAATTTTTCACTGGGAATGAAGCAGCGGCTTGGGATTGCGAAGGCATTGGCAAACCGCCCTGACATACTGATATTGGATGAACCGATTAACGGCTTAGATCCGCTTGGCATTATTGAAGTAAGGAATCTGCTGAAGAAAATCAATGCAGAATATGGTACTACGATTATTGTTTCAAGCCATATTTTGAGTGAGTTGTACCAATTTGCGGACGAATATATTTTTATTGACCACGGAAAGATTGTGGAGCTGATCGACCACGAAAGTCTGAAAACCAAAATCGAGGCAAAGCATCGCTCCTGTCAAACCGCATCGGGGGAATCCGGTACATTGGAAGAATACTTTGTAAACCTGATAGGAGAGAGGAGAGAAGGAAATGCGTAATCTGATAAAAGCAGAATTTTATAAATTGAGACAATCAATCTATTACAAGGCGTTATTAATTGGAACGATATTGTATGCTTTCATGGATATTTATGCATATTTTACGGGATTATATCATCCGTCAAACGGGGTAAAAGAATTGTTCCATTCTTTTTTATTTTGGCAGAGATGTTTATTGCTGTGTGGTATATTGGCAGGGGTTTTTATTGGAGGTGATTTTGATAATCGGATTCTTCACTCACAGATTGCAGTCGGAAACAGCAGAAGAAATATATTCATGTCGAAAATATTTGTTTACTGGATTGCGTGTATCATAATTACATTGATTTATCAGAGTGTTGACATGATTGGAATGACTTGTCTGTTTGGATTTGGACTTAAAGGTTCATTTTATGAGTTTATGTTGCTGGTGAGAACGGAAGTGGTTTATTTAGTCATTTTAAGCGGATTTCTTGCAATCAATATTTTGGCGGCGTTTGCTTTTAAATCATTGTTTGCAGTGACTGCGATAGAGATTGTCTGGATTATGTTCGGCAGCCCGATTTTTCAAAATCTGGCGGGTGTCAGCGAAGTGATCGGTTGTTTATATACCAATAGTATTTTCGGTGTCATGACTGCATTTACACTTCCCTTATATGTAAATGAAGATGGTTTCCGCAGTTTGGAATCGGTGCCGGTATATGATATCTTGGAAATCCTAAAGGGTCAACACTATACAAAGTATCTGCTGATTAGCATAACTACTGTTTTAGTCGCATCAACTGTTTCCTATTATATTTTTAAAAAGACGGAATTGAAATGAATGAAGTGACAACCCATATTCAACAGCGCAAAAATCGACCTAAAATATACCTGATATGGAGAAGTACAATGGAATTGATAAAAAGTAGAAAAAATATCATTTGCTGTATTGTAATCTTTATTGAATTTATCTTTATAGAATTTCCCTATATTTTTCTGGTTGGTCCCATTGGAATATTTGGTGATTCCGAGATCATGATAAAAATTATAAATGCCTACGGAAGGATTATCAAGTTGGTATCGATTGACAAAGATATGCTGATAGAGACATTCACACAGCGGATAGGAAGCTGTGACGTTCCGTGTGCCCAGCTTGCAAGGATTTATGCGGATAATTGGGGTGTCGTTCTTCTTGTGTGCTTACCTGTACTGACCAATACATACATCAATAAAAAGATAAAAAGAGCAGATACTATGGTGAAAGTTTTTAGGCTCTTTGCTTTCTTGACATTATATATACTTGCCGTCATTGTATTGCTGTCAGTCATCCCGCTTATCTGCAGTTATAAATTGAGCGCCTTGTATGATGGAGGTTCAACGATGGAGATGTTTAAATATATCGGATTGTGGCTTGTGCCATCGATTATGATGTTAATCGGTTTAGAAATATTACTCGCCTTTGTTGTGAAAGAACCGTTTGGGCAGATTATGACCTATGTGCTCCTGCTCGCTCCGTCTCTGCCTCCGGATGTTTCAAGTTATCCGTTCTATAAACTGGTTATCCGGTTTAACGGAAAATCAGAGGATTTCTATTATGAAATGTGCAGAGGGATGCTTTTGAATCGTGGATGGGTTATGTTAGCTGTGATTATCATTCTTTTTACTATTTTTGTTATTATAAAAAGGCACAAAGCGGTGATAAAATGTTAAAATAATGAGAATTATATTTCGGAGGAAAACAATGAATCAGGAAAAAATAGGCGTATTCATCGCAGATATGAGAAAGAAGCAGGGAATGTCACAGAAGCAGTTGGCAGATGAGGTGGGAGTCACTGATAAGTCGGTCTCCAAGTGGGAAACGGGGAAGTCGTTGCCGGAAATCTCCAAGATGGAATCTTTGTGTGAAGTTCTTCATATTAATATCAATGAGCTTCTCTCCGGCGAGCGGCTGCCTGAAGCGGCATACTCTAAGAAAGCGGAAGAGAATATGCTGAGCCTTATTCACGAATCGGAGACAAAAGCCAATCAAACCAACATTGTGGGCGTGATTGCTATGCTCGTATTGTCGTTTGTGCCGATTGTATTCAGTATTCTTTATGGACATACGGATTATTTTGACGGAAGCGTCAACTTGGCGGTCTGGCTTGACCCTCCTGCAGTAACTGCGATGGCGGCAATCACGCTATTGTATTTGATTGGAACGAAGAGTGTGAAATCTTTCGGCAGGGCGTTTGCAATTGTGATTGGTAAAGCGGTATATACCGATACAGAGATTCGTGTGTCCCAAATTGCAGTAAAAATGGTTCAGCTCTCTTGGCTGGTCAGCGGAATTCTGGTAAGTATATTGGGGTATGTGTCCACCGCAATAGCCGTCTCCACCATATACGATTCACAGGAAAGATACGCTATGATTACCTTGAATTTTGCGCTTGCTTCACTGGGAATCGTCTATGGATTGATCGGTTACCTGCTGCTGATACCGATTAAGACTAAGCTCATACTCATGCTACGTACAGATACATAAATATAAAGTGACAGATGCTTCCACCCATTACAAACAGATGGAAAATCTCATGGGAACCGAAATGTCTGTGCCTTGAATTAAAAATAGGCAGTTTCAGAGCGTAGATGATACCACCTACGGTGTAAATAATACCGCCCGCCAGAAGCCACAGAAAGGCGCTGCGGGACAATGTGTTCCACAGAGAACCAAACACTGACAGACAGACCCATCCCATAGAAATATAAATGATGGAAGAAAACCATTTGGGACAGGTGATCCAACAGGCTTTGGTAATCATGCCGATGACGGCGATGCTCCAGACAACTGTTAGCAGCGTATAGCCCGATTTAGCGTCCAATATGACAAGGCAGACGGGTGTATAGGAGCCTGCAATAAGTACGAAAATCATCATGTGGTCCAGTTTGCGAAAAACTTTTAGAATTCCGTCTTTGACATTCACGCTGTGATATATGGCGCTGGCACCGTACAGGGCGACCATACTGCTGATAAATATTGCCAATGCGAAACAGGCTATGTTGTCAGACCGGACAGCCGCCTTCACCATCAAAGGTGTGGCAGCGACAATTGCAAGCATCATACCTATAAAATGTGTGATAGCACTCCCGGGTTCACGAATTGTTATTTGCATAGAATCAATCCCTTCTTTCCATATAATTCCTCGTATGAAAATTTGTTATAAGTGTATTCTTTTTGTATGCGCACACTTACATACAACGTACGATACACAACACGTAGTTTTAAAAACTACATATCATATATAACAATACTACTATTTAAAGTATGCAAAGTCAATAAATATATACGCTGAATTTATTATTTTTTTTAGAAAATGGAATTGGACGTGGAAATTAAGACTTTTGGGATAGATTAATCCTCTTCGATGACATGAATTTCCAGATAGTCGAAATCAATTGCCTCGATAAAATTATCCTGAGAAAATCTTGTTTTGTCGTGACGCTTGAAATCCTGAACCGTGGCATCCAGCCAGATTGGCTTACTCAGATCGAAACGATAGCATACTTCGTCCATGGCACGAAACACTTTGTGAGTGCGCGTGTCATCGGATGCATCCTCAACGACGGTGTCTCTCAACATATGATTGTCTTTGAATTCTTTGGCCCACAGACGAAACATATAAGTACTCCTTTACATTTCTTCTATATTGTAGCACCAATCGCCAGCTTTTGCATACAATATTTTGGGGAAGGGTATGAAAAAATATACAATAAAAATTAATATTTTATGAAATTATTGTATAAAATATACATTTTTCGCATTGAATGTGGTATAATGTTCGTAAACATTGAGCGTTGCCAAAATACAAGATGATAAAATGACTGCTTGCAGACAATTTTATCAGATTGTATTTTGATAGGGCGAAAGCCCGAAAGCGACATGAAGCGAAGCGGAATGGAGCTTGCAACGCGAAAGGTAAAGGTGAAAGCGACATGAAGCGAAGCGGAATGGAGCTTGCAACGATTAGTTATTTGTTATTGTGTAGTATTTAGGGGGAAACCATGGACGCAAGAATGGAACGGGACGGAGATATTGATAGCTGGAAAGAAGTGACACTTATCTATAACTCCGCTTTAAAACAGATTTCCACGAAATTGGAAATCCTGAACGATGAATTTCAGCATGTACACAGGTACAATCCGATAGAACATATTAAAGGGCGCATTAAGACACCGGAAAGTATTGTTAAGAAGTTAAAGAAGCACGGTTATGAATCCACTATCAACAATATGGTGCGATATGTCAATGATATAGCGGGTATTCGCGTTATTTGTTCCTTTGCATCGGATATTTATCAGATTGCAGAGATGATTAGCAACCAAAGTGATATCAAGGTGATTTCCGTGAAGGACTATATCGTGAATCCGAAGGCGAGCGGCTATAAGAGCTACCATATGTTAGTAACGGTACCGGTATATCTGTCGGACCGTATCGAGGATGCGAAGGTGGAAATTCAGATCAGGACGGTTGCCATGGACTTTTGGGCCAGTCTGGAGCATAAGATACATTACAAGTTCGAGGGTAATGCACCGGAACATATCAAGGAAGAGCTGGTGGAATGTGCGCAGATGGTGTCGGATTTGGATGCCAGGATGCTGGCGCTGAATGAGGAGATTCTGCACATAGAAGAGCAGGAGCTTGATGACTACTAATAAAGAGTTGACCGTGAGGTCAGCTCTTTTTAGTATGATAGGAAATTGTTCAAACAGTAGTGATTCGCTCCTATAAAATGAGGAGTGCCCAAGCACCTTGCGGCGCTTGGGCTATTATGAAAAAATTTATCTATGTGTGTAATGATAAACATTACATAACTCTTGGTTGGTATAGTTAAAGTATACATAGCAAATATGAACAAACTATGAACACGATGTGAAGTTATCGTAAATATTTACAATGAAGGGGAGAAAAAAATGTCAAACTTGTGCAAAATATACAAGTTTGACTGGTGGTTGTCAGAAAGTTTAAAAAATGATAAAATGCCAATAAGCCGTTTGGGCGTATTACAACAGTGAAAAGAAAGTGGCAGTGACTATGATCGGAGGAAAGTTAATGGATACTTTTATTGATAAACTTGCACAAAAAAGGAATGCACAGGAGATGATTCTGGCAAACATGACAGCCGAGGCTGCCAAGATGGAAGAAATGCAGAACCAGATGAAGGCATATGATGACTTGATGCAGGAGATTCGTCAGGTGAATCTTAAGACGGCAGAAAATCTGTCGGATGTGCAGAGTACGCTCAAAGAGTATATGACGAAGTTGGAGACTTTGCAGCAGGATAGCAGCAGGGATGAAGAAACAAAGCAGGCTCTGGCACAGATAAGGGGGCTGCTGGAGGACAACAGCAGAGACGAAGAGACGAAGCGGACTTTGGTACAGGTAAGAGAACTGTTGGAAGATACCGGTAAGGACGAAGAGACGAAACAGGCCCTGGCACAGTTGAGAGAGGTTCTGGATGAAAAGTTCAGGCAGGCAGACGATTTCCTGCATAAAGAGAATGTAAAAGTGTACCGTAACGTACAGGCGGCCGTGGCGGAAGAGTTAAATAAACAGACGGAAGAGTTGAAAAAAAGCCAGAAAGAGAATCGGGGAAGCAAGGCGGTATTGCCCATTTCCATACTGATTCTGCTTGCTGTGTTGACCGATATAGCAATCCACCTGTTTGCAATCACGATTCCGATGTAGCGTTTTATATAATTTGAATCTGCTGCGATTGTATGGAAATATCCATAAAACTAAGGGGACATCATTATAATGGGAAGACAGACATGGAAAGCAGGCAATATGCTGTATCCGCTGCCGGCGGTATTGGTCAGTGTGGCTGATAGCGCGGGCAATACGAATCTATTAACGATAGCATGGACAGGCACAATCTGTTCCGAACCGCCGATGGTATCCATTTCCGTCAGGCCGGAACGGTATTCTCACCATATGATAGAAGAGACGGGAGAGTTCGTGATTAACCTGACGACAGAGGAACTTGCATATGCCACCGACTACTGTGGTGTCAAAAGCGGCAAGGATATAGATAAATGGCGGGAGATGAATTTGACACCGATTGCGGGAGAGCATGTCAAGGCTCCTATGGTAAAGGAGAGTCCCGTGAATCTGGAGTGCCGCGTAACACAGAAGTTGGAACTGGGAAGTCACGATATGTTTATTGCCGAGGTGTTGGCGGTGCATGTGGACGACCGGTATATGGATGATTCCGGCAGATTCAATTTGAACGATTCCAAACCCCTCGTTTATTCCCATGGAAGATATCTGACAACAGGCAAGGAGATTGGAAGTTTCGGTTACAGTGTGAAGAAGAAAAAATAGAAATCTTAGACTGTGTTTGTGCAGTCTAAGATTTTTTATGTAATAATACACTATTTCCGCTTCATGTTTTGACTGTCCATAAGACTGCCGCGTACAACGGCATCTGCACCGTAACGTTTTCTGATGGAATCCAATGCGGCATCGAGCTTTTCCTTTTTCTTGGAAGAAGTGTTTTCAGAGGAAACGCTCGCAGACAATCCCGGTTTGCGTGCGGCATCGGGCTGTACCATAGCGATGGGCAAATCGAACAGCGACATCTGCACGGGCTCACCTACGGATGTGAGTTTCGAAGAGCGTATGCCGAGCAGTCGCACCGGTGTGCCGTCCCAGATTTCGTCAAAAAGGGCGCAGGCAGTTTGGTGAATTAAATCCGTCTGGTTGGTAGGTGTATGCAGCGTAGTCTGATGAGATACCTTTTTAAAAGTATGATATTTAATCTCCATGCTGATCATGGAAGCGCACTGACCCGCAGCACGCAGCCTGCGGGAGACGGATTCCGCCAGAGACAGAAGGACCAGATGCGCACTCTCGCTATCCTCTGCATCTTTACTCAGTGTGGTGGAATTTCCTATTCCTTTGGCATCCGCGTGTACAGTGGTGACCTCAGACTCATCGATGCCATTGGCATATTCCCATAAAAGAGCGCCGTGGCTTTTTAGGTGCGCCTCTAGGATGGAACGGTCCGTGCGCGCCAGATCTCCGATGGTAAGTATTTCCAGCTTGCGCAGTGCTTCCACACTGGAACGTCCGCACATAAAGAGGGAAGAGATTGGCAGCGGCCACATCTTTTCCTGGATTTCATGGGAGTACAATGTGTGTACCAGATCGGGTTTCTTAAAGTCGGAAGCCATTTTAGCTAGCACTTTTTTGTCGGATATCCCCACATTGACGGTAAAACCCAATTGCTCTTTCACCCGCTCCTTAATCAGATGGGCGGCGGCTTCCGGAGAAGAATATTGTCTGCTGATAGGCGTGTAATCCATATAGCATTCGTCCACGCTGACCTGTTCAATGTCAGGGCTGAAATCTTTAAGGAGGGTCATAAGCTCACGGCTTCTGCGGCTGTACAGCTTGTGGTCCGGCGGTTCCAATGTCAGGTTGGGACATTTGCGCATTGCGTTTACAATGGGCTCTCCCGTGACGATGCCATAGGCTTTGGCGGGAATGGATTTGGCCAAAACAACACCGTGACGCTTTGCCATATCTCCGCCGATGATGGACGGGATTGTGCGCAGGTCTGTATCGGAACCGTTATGCAATTTTTCCAGTGCGCTCCAGCTTAAATAGGCGGAGTTAACATCTATGTGAAAAATTATTTTGTCCATACATGAATTATACATCACTTTACTTTTTGGGGAAATACTGATAGAATATAAAATGTTACATTTTTGTTACGAAATGAGATGATTTTTTATGATGAAAAAGCTCACCAGACATTATAAAAAAATGAAAATTGGATATATTAAGGTTGCGGTGTTTGCAATCTTTGTCAACATATTGTTTTTCCCAAGTTTTCAGAAATTGGAAAGTACCGGTGACAATATTTTTACAGTGTATTTGAACGGTACGCAGGTTGGCATTGCGGGCGATCCGGCTCAGGTGGAGGTATGCCTGATTGAGGCGCGCAAAAGACTGGCGGGAACAAGTGACGAACTCGTGCTTGCGGACAGCGAGGTAAGCTATGAAGGTGAAGAAGTGCTCTGGGGTGCTATAGATGATGATAGTGTTATTACTGCCAACATGACCTCTGTGCTCAGGGGAAGCGTCAAGGAGACGTTGAACCGTTCCTACACGGTCAAGATTAATGAGTATACCGTTAATCTTTCCAGCACGGAAGAGGTTCTGGCATTGCTTCAGGCATCCATCAACAGATATGACAGCGAGCATGAGTATTATGTAGATTTAGTGCTTGACGGAGACAGAGAGTTAAACGTTTTGACGACGCAGATCTACTCTACCAAGGAACATCAGGAAGAGGAAGAAGCGGCAGAGGAAGTCATGACAAGCGTAGGTATCAATGCGGCATTGGATGAAATGTTTGCGGACATCGAACCGGCTGTTGAGAAGGATTTCTCCGACTATGAGTTGGGACTGCAGTCGCTCAAATTTGGTGATACGGTGGAAGTAGTGGAATCCTATCTTCAGGATTATGAAATTACTTCCCTGGAAAAAGCGATAGAAGAAGTGACTAAGGAGCAGGAGAAAGAGCAGATTTACGAAGTGGTGGCAGGGGATACTTTGTCTCAGATTGCAGAGAAAAACGAGATTCCGCTGGCGAGCTTAATTGCGATGAATGAGACGATAGAGAGCGAGAATTCCATGATTCGTGTGGGGGACGAGCTGATTGTCACCGTTCCGGAACCGGAACTATCGGTAGAGCGTACGGAAGAAGTATACTATGAAGAAGACTATGAAGCGGATATCATATATGTGGATAATGATGACTGGTACACCACGCAGACACAGACTTTGCAGGAGCCTTCCGCAGGGCACCGTATTGTAGTGGCAGACATTTCATACCGCAATAATGAAGAAGTGGTCAGGAATATTTTAAAAGAGGAAATTACTTACGAGGCAGTACCTAAGATTGTGGAGCGTGGAACGAAGATTCCGCCGACCTATATCAAACCGATTTCGGGAGGCAGACAGTCATCTGGATTCGGCAGACGTACAGCGCCCACCAAGGGAGCAAGTACGTATCATAAGGGAATCGACTGGGCTACGCCTGTCGGCACCGCAGTTATGGCATCCTCCGGAGGAACCGTTGTGAAGGCCGGATGGGGAAGCGGCTACGGATACGTGGTATATATCAATCATGCGGATGGCAGACAGACCAGATACGGGCACTTAAGTAAAGTGTTGGTATCGCCGGGACAGACTGTCAGTCAGGGGCAGAAGATTGCCTTGAGTGGTAATACGGGTGTAAGTACGGGACCTCACGTGCATTTTGAGATATTGATTAACGGCACGCAGGTGAATCCGTTAAATTACCTTAATTAAGTTTCCCATTTACAAATATGTAAAATATGGTATACTGTTAGTTAATTATTTATGTTTATTATGAATTATTTCGTTTATCATATAGGGGATCATTATGGAACAATATGCGATTAAAGGTGGGAATCCGTTAGTCGGCGAGGTGGAAATCGGCGGTGCCAAGAATGCGGCACTGGCTATTCTTGCTGCGGCTGTTATGACGGATGAAACCGTTGTGATAGAAAATATACCGGATGTCAGGGACACGAATGTTTTGATGCAGGCGATGGAGAGTATCGGCGTTATCATTAACAGACCGGACCGACACACGGTTAAGATTAATGCGTCACAGATTCACGATGTAGTGATTGAGGATGATTACATTAAGAAAATCAGAGCGTCCTACTATCTGTTGGGTGCGCTGTTAGGCAAATATAAGAAAGCTGAGGTGGCCCTTCCGGGCGGCTGTAACATCGGACTTCGACCGATAGACCAGCATATCAAAGGATTCCGGGCACTGGGTGCCGATGTCAGGATTGAACATGGTCTGATTATCACAGAGACGGAGCGCCTTGTGGGAAATCATATCTATATGGATGTGGTTAC
>JAFLTE010000004.1 GCA_022510565.1 Lachnospiraceae bacterium
TTCCAGGTCATACTCCGCTGATATTGTTTCGCAGGGCAGTTTTCCTTTTTTACGGATAGGGACAAAAGGTTTCCCCATAGCGTAGGCAACCGGCATGCCAAACAAAAAGCCCCGCGATTCCATGCCTACGATAACATCAAAATCAATGCCGCTTAGCTGCTCCAGAAATAAATCTACAGACAGCTTCAAGCCGTCCGGATTTTGCAGGACACTTGTGATATCCCGAAACTGAATGCCCGGTTCCGGAAAATCCGGAATGGTCCTTACATAATCTTCAATGTGTTTCATGGTTTCTCCTTTCCGCTTTTGTGATACTTATTCCGGCATGTGAATATCTAAGAGGATAAGACTCGGAATTCGCGTCCCATCCGGAAATCTTCCCTTTGTATTCTACCGGGATATTAAGTCTCTTTTATGGAAAATCAATGATTTTATAATAAACGAAATGAAACAAAATAGCAATATGCTAAAGCTGATTCATCATTGCCAAAAAGGAGGACAGGTAATATAATAAAAAGAACAATATTTTGATAATAGACATTTTGACATATTGTCGAAAATGAACTGCAAATCGGTATGGTAGAGAGATAATTCATCGGATATTTCACTTTTCGTCTCAAAACGTCTATGCGGGTTCAAGCGTTTTTTATGATGCCTGAAAGAGAGGAACTGCTTTATGGATTTTCTGCGCTTGTTAGAGGGTATACGTACCCCTGCAATATCAGTATTTATGTCTCTGATTACATACTGTGGTGATGAAATTTTTTTCATGGTTTTGGCGCTCACTGTATTTTGGTGCGTCAGTAAACGCGACGGGTACTATATTTTCATAGTGGGTTTCTTGGGAATGGTGTGCAATCAGTTCTTAAAGCTTCTGTTTCGGATTCCGCGCCCATGGGTGTTGGACCCTGATTTTACTATTGTGGAGAGTGCACGCGCCGCCGCAACCGGGTATTCTTTTCCGTCGGGACACACACAGAACATTGTGGGAAGTATGTCCTGTGTGACCTTGATGACCGGCCGGAAGAAGATTCGCATTGCCGCAATTGTACTGATGATTCTTGTACCGTTTTCCCGGATGTATCTCGGATGCCATACGCCGCTTGACGTAGGTGTATCCTTCCTTCTGGCACTTGCACTTGCTTTCCTCCTGCGTCCTGTGATCGTGGAAAGTGAGCATAAGCCGCAGCTATTGTGGGGTGCGTTGTTTGTCATACTCATAGCAGTGCTGCCTTATTGGGTTTTTGTAACCTTTTACGGCTTTCCGGTAGATGTTGATGCGGAGAATCTATACTCAGGCACTAAAAATGCCTATACATTGTTGGGATGTCTTTTCGGGTTCATGGCTGTCAAAGTGCTGGATGACCGTTTTATCCACTTTCAGGTGGAAGCTGTATGGTGGGCGCAGATATTAAAAGTGGTGTTGGGGTTTATCCTTATTGTCGGCATAAGGGGCGGGCTGAAGGCTCCGCTGCAGGCAATGATGCCGGAATTCCCCGCAGCTGCCGTGAGATATTTCTTCATGGTTCTTTTCGCCGGAGCAGTCTGGCCGTTGACTTTTCCGTGGTTTGCCAAGTTGGGGAAGAAGACGTGATGACTGCAAGATATGACAGAATTATATGAAAATGAGGCACTGCTTAGACAGCAGTCCACTATTTTCCAATCGCCTCTGGAATTTTTAAGAACTGCAAAAGCGAGTGCAAAACTCTATGAAATATTGCACCGGAGATTGTGGAGATGATTAAGCAGTTGGCGAACTGATGTACAAGCATATGCTGACAGAAAAGGGGTGCCAAGTATGTATCGCATAGCCCTCTGCGATGATGAACAGGCAGAAATAATCAAAACCACAGGGATGCTAAGTGATTATAAGAAAATACATCCTGAGTTGGATCTTGAGATAGAAACGTTTGATAGTGCGGAGAAACTGCTCGAAAATGTGCAGGAAGGCTATGCGCCCGAACTGATTCTGATGGATATTTACATGGATGGGAAGGACGGAATCGAAGCGGGAAGAGTGCTTCGTAGAATGGGAAATGAGAGCAGAATCATATTCCTAACGGCTTCCGAGAAACACGCAGTAGAGGCATTTCGGGTAGACGCGACTCAGTATCTGGTCAAGCCTGTTCCCGAAACGGAATTTTTCGCGCTGTTAGATAAACAGTTTGAAACTTTATATGAGCAAAGACAGAAATATGTGACACTGGAGATGGATAATAAGATTATGCGTGTCATGGTGCGTAACGTTGTATATTGCGAGGCACAGGGGAAACGCCAATATCTGCATTTGACAGACGGTACGCAACTGTGTGTCCACATGTCCATGGCCGGATTGGAAGAACTGTTTCGGGCATATGAAGGGATTATCAGGGTCGGGAAATGGTATATTATCAACATGGATCATGTGGAGGGTCTGGACAGTCAGACAGCGCAGATGGATAGTGGACAGCGACTCTACCTGTCGAGAGAAGCTTACCAATCCTTCAGAAAGCAGTACATTACTTATTATACGGGGGAATTCTCATGAGTGCACTTGGAATACTGACAGGCATTCTGGCTAACAATGTTTTTCACACGATATGGTTCTGTAATATTGTGCCGGAACCGAAACACAGCAGAAAAATGACGGTGTTGATTGCCACGGGCACATCCATTCTGTATACGTTTGTTGCACTGGCTATTTGCGTAGCATCGTTTGAACGGCTGTCCGTTCCTATCGGATTATTTTTGGGTTACGCGGCAGAGTTGCTCATATATGGTCTTATGTATTGTTTTATGGTATCTGCATCTCATCCTATTAAGTCACTGTTCCTTTTTACGGAGTACAGTAGTATGCATACAATCATCGTCATTGTTGTTTCTCTCGTGGCGGATACCTATACATTAGGGAATCCATTTGTTTGGACACTTCGTGCAGTACTTAATTTGGCGGTCTTGATTCCTTATCTGCTTATTTTCAAGGAGCGGATGTTTAGGATGTATAAAGAGATAAGAAACGGTTTTGGTATCATCAGTGCCATTTCCATCATGTGCTATGTGATACAAGCTCTCTTTTGGTTCTACAATATGCGAATGAGCAAGCGGGAACTTTTTTTCGATGTATTGCTTTTAGCTTCCTGCGGTTTTACTGTGGCAGTATATGTGATGATATTCCGATATATGGCACAGTCGGATTCGGCCAATCGTATGAAGCAGTTACAGGCGAATGAAAAATTCCTGCAGGCACAGATTGATTCCTATAAAAAAATGGGTGAGAATGCCAGACAGACAAGGCATGATTTCAGACATCACAGCATGGTGGTGGCGGAGTATGCCAAGACTAAGGATTATCAGGGGATTTTATCCTATCTGTCAGAGTATGATGATAAAGAAAAAGAAAAGTTTGCTGCTACATTTTGTAATAATCATGCTGTTGATTCCGTGTTGTCCGCCTATGCCAACAGGTGTGAGCAGAACGGTATAACACTCAGCGCGGATGTCCGATTGGAGGAAACGGAAGGAGTATCCGATTATGATTTGGTGACCATCGTTGCCAATATCCTTGAGAACGCTGTGAATGGCTGTATGGAGACGGAGCAAGAGCGCAAGGTGGATATTTCCGTCGGACCAAAAGGCAGTAAGCTTGTTCTGGTATGTAAAAACACCTGTGCAGCAGATATCCTGTTCGAGAACGGTCTGCCGAAAAACAGAGAGCGTGACGGCATCGGGGTAGAGAGCATCGTGAGCGCTTCCGCCCAATATAGCGGTGTGGTGGATTTCTCTGCATCAGACGGTGTCTTTGCCTGTCAGGTAATACTGAGCAATAAGAGGAGACAGAAAAAATAGAGAGGATATAGTAAGAAAGGAGCGTTCTATGGAGCATCGAAATCCTATACAAAGTGAGTTGGATACTCACGTAAAATTTATAACAATCGGCGAAATTATGCTTCGCCTGACCCCGCCGAACTATGAGAAGATTAGGATGGCCGGCAACTTTGAGGCCAGCTATGGCGGTAGTGAAGCGAATATTGCATTGGCATTGGCTAATCTGGGAATCGACAGTACTTTTTTCTCAGTGGTACCTAATAACAGCTTGGGTAAAAGTGCGATACGTATGTTACGAAGCAATGATGTGCATTGTACGCCTGTGATTCTAAGTACGCCGGAGGAGACTCCTACTCATCGGCTCGGTACTTATTATCTGGAGACCGGATACGGAATCCGCCCCAGCAAAGTCACTTATGATCGCGCGCACAGTGCTATCACCGAATATGATTTCAGCCGTGTGGATTTAGGTGAACTTTTGAGTGGATACGACTGGCTGCATTTAAGCGGAATCACTCCGGCTCTGGGTAAGAATTGTCAGGATTTAATTTTGAACAGTCTGCAAAAGGCCAAAGAACTCGGCTTGACGGTCAGCTTCGACGGCAATTTCCGGAGTAAACTATGGTCATGGGAGGAAGCGAGAGATTTCTGTACAAAGTGCCTGCCGTATATAGATGTATTGTTGGGTATTGAGCCTTATCATCTTTGGAAGGATGAAAACGACCATAGCAAGGGAGACTGCAAGGATGGTGTGCCGCTGCAGCCCAGCTATGAGCAGCAGGATGAAATTTTTCGGATATTTGTGGAGCGTTATCCGAATCTCAAATATATTGCGCGTCACGTACGGTATGCACACAGTGGAAGCGAGAACAGTCTGAAAGCGTTTATGTGGTATGAAGGCCATACCTTTGAGAGCCGGCTGTTTACATTTAATATCCTGGACAGAGTGGGCGGAGGAGATGCTTTTGCCAGCGGATTAATCTATTCCATTATGAATCACTATATGCCTATGGATATGCTTAACTTTGCAGTTGCGAGCAGCGCTATAAAGCATACGATTCGCGGGGATGCCAATATTACCGATGATGTTCAGGCAATTCGTAATCTGATGAATATGAACTTTGATATTAAGCGTTAGCTTGGAGCCGAATATCTATAGACGGAAATCAAGTTGCGTCAAAGTTTTCCTTGTTGTATAATAATAGCAGTATTATGCAGAAAGGGTTTACACCATGGGGAAGGTTCCTAGATGTTTTGCTACAATAGATTCAGAATTGTTATTGAAAACAGAAGATGAGCTTCTGCGCAAATTTTTTGGTCAGGATACTCAGGATATGTTCATATCCTTTATGGACTGCATTCATCCTGAGGATGAAGATGTATTTCGCAACGCTGTGGAAGAGATGAAAACTAAGTCCATGCCGGGGAACGTGGTTATGGTTAGGTTGCTCAATAGCGATAAGGAATATTGTTGGGCGGTCATAACTCTGTCCTATAATCCTCAGACATCGGGCGGAGAAGATATCTATAATCTTCACATTGTGGATCCGAATGACGACTCCGGACAACAGTTGGAGGACAGTAAAAATGAGTACAGCGTATTTTTGGATCTGATGAACGGTATTTTGTTCTCTTATGAGATTGACACCAAACAGATTTGTATTTTTATGCGCAACGGCGGACAGCAGCTTAGGCTGTTTTCCGGCTCTTTAGAGAAATGGAAAGAGGAAATGCTTGACGGAAAGCTGGATGTGGAATCTGAGGCTGCATTTTCCGGACTCTGCAGGGATTTGGAGATGAAGCGCAGCAGTTTTTCTTACAATATAAGGACAAGTAGCTTTTCCAATGACAATACGATGGAGCAGTGCATATTTAAGGCACAGTTGGTTGCAGGACATAACGACGAGAAGATTTTGGGCTGCATCACTTCCATGAAAAAGCATACGACCGAGCAGGATAATCTGGTATATGCCAAGGATATTGCGCTCCCCGTTCTCAATAAGAAATCGATTACGGATTATGCCAAGCGTGCCATGACCGTCAGTGGTAACAAAGTCTGTCTGGTCATTCTGGATTTAGATAATTTTAAAACTGTCAATGATACGTTGGGGCATATGGTAGGCGATGAAGTGTTGAGCCGTTCCGCTGAAATCATTAAAGCGGCATTGGAAGACCGCGGTATTTTGGGACGAATCGGCGGTGACGAAATGATGATTGTTTTTCCGCAGGTCGAAAGCGAAACGGAGCTTCGCAATACCATGCGAACCATTCGTACCAATATCGAATGGGAATACAAGGATAAATGGGCAGAAGTAAAGGTCACCTGTTCCATGGGAGCTGCAGTTTATCCGGACAACGGCAACAGCTATGACGAGATTTTCAGCCTTGCGGATAAAATGCTCTACATAGCCAAGAGCAAGGGCAAGAACCGATACGTTATCTTTGTTCCCGAAATTCATGGGGCTATTCTCAATCCTGACCAAAAGACCACCGGGGATATCTTACAGAAGGTGCAGGGGGATAGAAACGGCATTATGCAGCAACTGATAGAACAGTTCCTGGTGCGTCGTGTTATGACTTTTGAGCAGATGATTACATCGGTGGGTAACTGCTTTAATTTGGATGAGATAGTGACGGTCAGCGGAGAGCGTTTTGCCAACAGCAATGTAAGTGTCTGGAATCACGAGGGTTATCGTTCCGGTGTAGAAGATCCTGTATACTCCGCTCCGGAATCAGGTTTTCTGGACAGCTTTGATGACAACAATACGTTAGTCATCCATGCGATTGCTTCTTTGGAAAGCAAAACAGAGCGCCTTTACAGTAAGCTGAAAGATAACGGTGTAGAGTCCGTTTTCTTCTACAAGTTTTCGAATACGAGCAAATACAGTGGCTATCTGCTGTTTGCCAAAGCAACAAGGCGGCAGATGTGGTCTGAGGAAGACAAAGTATTGTTGGCTCTGGTAGGTAAGATTGTGGAGATGTCGGTATATTAAATAACAAACGTTCATAAGGAGTACGGTTCATGGTTACACGGGCTGTACTCCTTTAAAATTCCTTGGTCGATGTAATAATTTTATAATGTTTCCTCTGAAAAATTGTGATAGTATTTTTAAGTAACATAGTTGCGATTAAGGGAGGTGCTCATGGTGACTCTTAACAATAGAAAAAAAATCGGCCGTAATATTTTGATTTCTATTGCTATGATAGCAGTCATTTTGGCTTCATTGCTGCTCTTTATGCGTACAAACACCAAGCGTATTATAAGTCAGAACGAGAGCTATATCGCCGATGCCACGATTCTTTCCGTTGACCATGTCAACAATCGTTTTCAATCTAAAATCAGCAATATCCGGATGATTGCGGCTTTATATGGTGAATCCATGGACAGCCCAACGGTTGATACGGATATGATAATGGCTCTTTGTCCGCCAGACTATTTCGACTACATCAGATTTATTCCGGCTGACGGTCAGTTTATGACACCTGACGGAGAGATTGTTGATCTGACGGAACGTGAGTCATATATCAACGGAATGCAGGGGATTACCGGTGTCTGCAGTGCCGATGCCAATTGGATTACAGAGTTCACTATGCTCTCATTTTATACGCCGATGTACTATAAAGGCGAAATTATCGGAGTTCTCTGCGGATTATATGATTCCGGCGGGATGACGAGCATCATTTCCAATGAATTTTTCGGTGCCACGGCAAGTGTTTATCTCTGTGCAGGAGACGGTACGGTAATTATCTCCACAGGAGATGATTCGCCGCCCGATAACATACTGGAGGCTGCGAGGGCCTCAGACAACTTTTTCGGCAAAACCCAGGAATCGTTTTTTGAGGCTTTTGCCAATCACCAATCACACTCCTTCAGTTATAAAAATAATTCCGAAACGGAAAATGCCTATATTGCAGCTCTGGAATACAATGACTGGATTCTGGTACAAAGCTTTCCGGCGCAGATTACCACAAGGATGTTACATAGGGCAAATAATGCAGGTATCGTGCTGTGTGGCAGCATTATCCTGGCTTTTCTCGCTTACATAGCATTCCTTTTGATTGTAAAGAGACGAAATGAGATCAGTCTGACCAATGAAAACGAGAAGATCAACAATATTGTAGAGAGCGTGACTGCTGTTTTCAGCCGTTTTGCAGTCGTAGATCTAAAGAATGATTATTATTATTATGTTGCAAAGACGGATGGAATGCCGCCGGAGGGGAAATATACCGATCTCATTCGATACGTAAGCCAATTCTACATTCCTGAGCAAGATCATGTTACGATGTCTGAGGTGGTCATGCCGGAACATATCCAGAAAACCCTGACAGAAGATTTGGCTTATCTGCAATATGAATACCACATCAACAGAGGAGTGGATAAATGGGAAAACCTCTCCATCATATGCTTAAAAAGAGAAAACGGCAAGCCGATATCGATTCTCTACGCGGTTCAGGATATTACGGAACGCAAGAATAAGGAGATTGAAAGCAGGATTGCTCTCCAGGAAGCTTTCGATGCGGCGAAAGCAGCCAACAATGCAAAAAGTGAGTTCCTTTCCAGAATGTCTCATGATATCCGCACACCCATGAATGCGGTTATGGGTATGACGACGGTTGCTTCTATGCATATGGATGACAGGGAGCGGCTTACAGACTGTCTTAACAAGATTACGGCTTCAAGCCGTCATTTGCTGGCGCTCATCAATGACGTCCTTGATATGTCCAAAATTGAAAGCGGTAAGGTTACACTCTCCGAAGAACCATTTAATCTCTCGGAAATGATAGAGGGTATTTTTACGATTATGCTGCCGCAGATTAAGGCAAAAAATCAACAGATTAATATCAGAACGTCCAATATTGTTCACGAAGATTTGATTGGCGATACGCTCAGACTGAGACAGATTTTTGTCAATATTATGGGAAATGCCGTGAAGTTTACTCCCGATGGAGGATGCCTGTCTCTGGATATCAACGAAATTGATTCACGAATGCCGGGAAAAGCCGGTTATGAGTTTGTGTTTGCAGACACCGGAATCGGCATGGAGCAGTCCTTTATCGATGAAATTTTTGAACCCTTTTCCCGTTCAAAAAATCCGAATTCTCAAAAAATTGAGGGCACCGGGCTAGGCATGGCCATTGTGAAGAATATCGTAAATATGATGGATGGAGATATCAAAGTTGAGAGCAAGGTCGGAGAAGGTTCGAAATTTACGGTGCGCGTATTCCTCACAATTCAGGAGTTGAAAGAAATAGATAGCGATGCGCTCAGTTCGCTTAAAATTCTTGTTGTCGATGACGACAAAATTTCTGCGGAAAGTACCCGGGAGATTTTGAGCAATATTGGCATAGATGCGACATGCGTATTCAGTGGTGAAGATGCGATAGCAGAGATTGTTCGTCAGCATGAGAGGGGAGAGGACTTCTCAGCGGTGATTATGGATTGGCAGATGCCGAATATGGATGGTGTACAGGCGACCGCTGAAATGCGTCGTATGGTGGGCGATGCCATTCCGGTTATCATCCTTTCTGCCTATGACTGGACGGATATTGAACAGAACGCAAGAGATATGGGTGTAAATGCGTTTGTCGCAAAACCGCTTTTCCGCTCGCGCCTCATTTATGTGCTCAGGTCGTTAATTGACCAGACAGGGCGTTCAACCGGCGCGGAAGTTGATCTTCTCGATGAAAACAAATTCAGCGGCAAACGTATTCTTCTGGTAGATGATATCGAGCTGAACCGGGAGATTGCAACTGAGCTGTTATCTATGAACGGTATACTGGTCGAGTGCGCGTTTGACGGTCAAATGGCAGTGGATATCCTTAGGGAAAAGCCCGAACATTATTATGATCTGGTCTTTATGGATATTCAGATGCCGAATCTTAACGGCTATGAAGCGACAAGAGCAATCCGCGCTTCCGACCGGGAGGATTTGAAGACAATACCGATTGTTGCCATGAGTGCCGATGCGTTTTCGGATGATGTTTATAAATCGAAGGAATCCGGTATGAACGACCACGTATCGAAACCGATTGACATTCCAAAACTCATGGAGACATTGGAAACGTGGTTGAACTAGATTATAGAAAAGCAGTTGATTATATTCGGAAGAGCTTATATGCAAAAAGGAGGGACAAGATGGAAAAAGATACGAAATATATGTCGGACATTCATCTCGGTGAATATTTAGAACCGTATATGGGGAAGCAGACAGACGCCGATGCCCTCGTTTTTTCTGCCGGAAGAAAAAGGGAGTCGTTAAACGGGATATGGCATTATGCGGTAGACCAGTATGATACTTGCTTGCGGCAGCGTTGGTTCGAAGAGAAATATACAGACGAGAACGGCTTTACCCTTCCGGTGGATTTCTCTTTTGATGAATGGCCGCAGATTAAGCTGCCCTGCAACTGGAATATAGTGAACGAACGCTACTTCCTGTATGAGGGGAGCATGGTTTTTACCAGAAAATTCCGGTGCCGAAGAGAGGGAACGGAGCGAGTCATTCTGCGGATTGGCGCGGCCAATTATCAGTGTACGGTCTTTTTAAACGGAGCATACATGGGAATGCATCGGGGAGGTTCCACACCTTTCTGTTTTGATATCACTGATTTTCTGAAGGAAGATGAAGACAATCGTATTCTTCTGGTAGCGGACAGTACCAGAAGAGAGAATCAGGTGCCGGAGAAAAATACGGACTGGTTCAATTACGGCGGCGTATATCGCGATATTGAATTACTATATGTCCCAAAGGTCTATATCAAGGATTTTCAGGTGAATCTGGTGCCCGACGGAACTTACGGCACAATACAAGCGAAGATTACCTTATCGGAGAAAATTTCCTCCAAGGCAGAGATGAAAATTGAAGAGCTTGGTATCAGGCAGGAAGTCGATGTTATCGATGGAGAAGGGCTGTCTGTGATTGCAGCAAACCCTGAGTTATGGTCTCCGGAAAATCCCAAACTGTATGAGGCAGAGGTATACTGCGGAGAAGACCGGGTGAGTGACCGGGTAGGCTTTCGTGAAATTAAGGTTGAGCAGGGTGAAATTTTGCTCAACGGAAAACCCTTATTCCTACGTGGTGTAAGTTGTCATGAGGACAGCGTGGAGAACGGAAGGGCGCTGACGGAAGAAGAAATGACAGAGACGCTCCTCTTAGCAAAGCAGCTGGGCTGTAATTTTATGCGACTTGCACACTATCCCCACAGTGAGAAAATGGCAAGACTGGCGGATGAGATGGGCATCCTTTTGTGGGAGGAGGTTCCTGTATATTGGGCGATCCGTTTTGAGTCCGAGAAAACATATGAAGACGCCGTGAACCAGTTGAGAGAACTGATGAGGCGTGACTTTAACAGGGCGAGCGTGATTATATGGTCGGTGGGGAACGAGAACGCCGATACGGATTCGCGACTTACTTTTATGAGCAGGCTTGCCGAGTGCGCCCATAAAGAAGGTGGCAATCGCTTGGTGTCGGCGGCTTGTCTGGTAAACGGTGAGAAAAATATGATAGAGGACAGATTGGAGCAGTATCTGGATGTGATCGGTGTCAACGAATACTGCGGCTGGTATACGCCTGACTTTGAGAGACTCCCGAATCTGCTTGCAGGCAGTCATCCGGACAAACCTGTGATTATCACGGAGTTTGGAGCTGATGCGCTTCCGGGGCATCATGGGACAAAAATGGATAAGGGAACTGAGGAATGCCAGGCATATGTATATGAGCGTCAACTTGAAGAACTTCGAAAGATTGATTATGTGAAGGGAATGACACCTTGGATTTTGTATGATTTCAGATGTCCGAGAAGAACAAGTATCCTTCAGAATTATTACAACAGAAAAGGTCTATGTGCCGAGGATAAGAAGTATAAGAAAATGGCCTTTGAGATTCTGCGAGATTTCTATACAAAAATGTAAGGTAAGATAAAATCTGAATAGAAAAGATAAAGGGCTGAACTTACACGTTCAGCCCTTTATCTTCTTCACAACCCAGCATGATATTCAGACATTGGATTGCCGCACCCGATGCTCCTTTTCCGAGATTGTCAAAACGTGCGGATAATAAGATTCGTTCAGGATTACCGGTAACGTAGATTTCCAGACCGTCCCATCCGGAGCGGGTGTTTCCGCTTAGGAAACCTTTGCTTTCCGCCTCGGCACCGTAAGGCATGACGCGGATAAAACGCTGACCCGCATAATAGTCTGCGAAAAATTCCTGTAATTTTTCCGGTGCAGGTGAGTCTTTTAACAGTTCGCTATACAGTGGGACAGAGACAAGCATGCCACTATAATAGTCTGACACGATGGGAGAGAATAGGGGCTCTTTTCTTAATCCTACAATGTTCTTCATTTCTTTCAGATGTTTATGCTGCTGGCTTAAGGCATACTCCCTGGGAGCATCGTACTCCTGAGAACGTCCGCCCTCTTCATATTCCGCAATCATCTTTTTGCCTCCTCCGCTGTAGCCTGTCAGGGAAAAGGCAGAAACGGGATAATCGGACGGAAGAATCCCACTTGCTGCCAGCGGATAAACGAGAGAAATAAAGCCGGTTGCATGACAGCCGGGAACCGCTACACGCTTGCCGTTCTGTATTGCAAGTCTGTGCTTTTCGGATAATTCAGGAAATCCGTAAGCCCATCCTTCTTCGGTCCGGTGTGCCGTGGAGGAATCGATGATGCGCACTTTCTCATTTTCGACCAGTGATACGGATTCTATTGCCGCAGCATCAGGCAGGCAGGTAAAAGTAATGTCTGATTCGTTAATCAGGCGTTTTCTTTCGTTGATATCTTTTCTGAGCTCCGATGAAATTGTGAGTAATTCTATGTCGTCGCGATTCTGAAAGCGCTCGTGAATTCTCAGTCCTGTAGTACCTTCGCTGCCGTCTATAAATATTTTTGTTTTCATATAAACCTCCCGAATGTGCATTCAGTATAAATTTTTTTAGAAAGTATGTCAATATTGCTGTGAGAATATGGCACTCGTGAAACTGATATTCTTAAGACCGCAATTTCTGGACACGAAACCGCAATATTTAGTTGGAGAAAAAGTATGGTATATGGTATTTTTTAAGTAAGTTATAATAGGCAAAATGGGGGTGTTGGATTTGGATGCATGGAAGGATAAAGAGTACCACAACTTATTTCTGGAGGCGGGGTTTAGTGAGGCGGAAATTGAAAATCGTCTGGAGGAGATTTGGAACACTTTTTTCTACGGAAGTGAGGATGAGAGAATTTATTCTCCGGCGGGGGAGGATATGGGATATCTGTGCGATACCGGAAATGATGATGCCAGAACGGAAGGAATGTCCTACGGTATGATGATTTGCGTACAGCTTGACCGCAAGGAGGAATTTGACCGTATCTGGAAATGGGCTAAGACCTATATGTGGATGGATGAGGGAGAAAACGAAGGGTATTTTGCATGGTCCTGTGGTTTGGACGGCAGCAAGAATGCCTACGGTCCGGCGCCGGACGGAGAAGAGTTCTTTGCGATGGCGCTGTTTTTCGCTTCCCACAGATGGGGCGATGGAGAGGGTATTTACAACTATTCTAAGGAAGCGAGGGAGATTCTGCGCGCATGTCTGCATAAGGGTCAAGACGGCAGAGCGGGGCAGCCCATGTGGAACCACGACAATCATCAGATTTTGTTTGTTCCGGGCATTGATTTTACGGACCCTTCCTATCATCTGCCGCATTTTTACGAGCTGTTTGCGCTGTGGGCGGATGAAGAAGACAGAGAGTTTTTTAAAGAGGCAGCCACAGCCAGCAGAGAGTATTTGGCACGCGCCTGCCATCCGGACACCGGATTTTCGGCAGAGTACGCAGAGTTTGACGGTTCGCCCATGAGCAGGAAGCTTCCCTGGACCGACGATCGCCACGACTGGTTTTACAGCGACGCTTATCGAACGGTAGCGAACATTGGACTGGATTACGAGTGGTTCGGCATCGACTGCGGACAGAGAGCGGCGGCGGACAAGATTCAGGACTTTCTGTTCGAAGCGGGCAGAACCGGGGACTATCATACATACGAGTTGGACGGAAGAATAGCTGATGTCAATGTGCTGCATCCTGTGGCAATCACGGCCACGGTGGCACAGGCAGCGCTGGCGTCCGAGAGTTCTCACAGAATGGAGTGGGTGGAACGATTCTTTAAGCTGCCGCTTCGGGAAGGTAAGAGAAGGTATTACGATAACTGCCTGTACTTTTTTGCCTTTTTGGCTTTGAGCGGAAAATACCGTATTTGGTAAAACGGTTTGGAAAATATAGTGTTTGGTAAAGTCATGTTCGGGAGGTTGCAATCATGAGTGAATATGAGAAGAATAAGCAGTTTAACGGGCCCAAGGCGCCGAAGGATGCGCAGAAAAAGCGTCCGGGGTTCTATATTATGCGGGGCAAGCAGATTATGGGCAGTCCACAGCCTGACGGAAGAGGTATTCAGTTTCTGTATCAGGACGACGGCAGAATGATCAGCAGTGCCAAAATTGTCGGAAATATAACGGACGAGGAAATCTTTGCACTTATGAAGAGCGTGGAAGGGTTTCGGAAGCTGGTGTACAGCATCGGCGTCAGCGTGGAGACAGACGGCGAGCCGGATCAGGTTGATTTTGTTTTCCAGATGTACGGCAAATCTGACCCGTACCATTCGGGAACGGTGATAACGAAGGGAGTGCGCACTGACGGCATGGAAGAGGTAATCATGCTGGAGGAGCAGACATGGTCGGAAGATGACAATGTTCCGGGTCAGATTCGCTTTGAGTTTCCGAAGGCGGGGCAGAATGCAACCGTATCCGTGAAATTTTATCTGAACGACGGTTACGAAGCGCCGGAGGAGACGGAAGAACATGCGGTTGATTTCGATTCACCGCTGTATGGGCGGATGCTTGACAAGTCTTTGATGCAGCTTGGGAATCCCGCCAGACTGCAGAAGGCTATAGATAAGGTGAGAGCGGGAGAGGATATCACTGTCGCTTTTATCGGAGGTTCCATTACACAGGGAGCCGGTGCGATTCCTATCAATACGCAATGCTATGCATATCAGATTTTCCATGGGTTATGTGAGTATCTCGGAGTGGGAACCGACAGCAGTATTCACTATCGGAAGGCAGGTGTCGGCGGTACTCCCTCAGAACTGGGGATGATTCGATATGAGAGAGATGTGCTGCGGATGCAGGATGACGGTAAACTGTCTGAAAGCCTGCCGGATATTGTTGTTGTGGAATTTGCGGTGAATGATGAAGGCGATGAGACGAAGGGCGAGTGTTATGATTCCTTGGTGCGGAAGATTCTGACGTATGAGAATGCTCCGGCCGTGATTCTGCTCTTCGCAGTCTTTGCTGATGACGGGAACCTGCAGGAGAGGCTTTCCCCTGTTGGGGCGGCTTATGATCTGCCCATGGTCAGCGTGAAGGATGCAGTGGTGGAGCAGTTCTACCAAAAAGGCACAGAGCGCATGGTCAGCAAGAATCAGTTTTTCTATGATTGCTATCATCCTACCAATGTGGGGCACCGTATCATGGCGGACTGTGTGCTGCACTGTATCAAACAAGCGGATAAGAAGGAACGTGAAGAAGATACTTTACTGCTTGAGTCGATTGAACCCCCTAAGGGCAAGGCTTTTGAGCGGGTAAGACTTCTGGACAGAAAGATTTATCAGTTGGCGCAGACGGAACAGGATACCGGAGCGGACGGCGCTGACAGTTCTTTCCCGCAGGTACAGATTGACTGCGGTGATTTTACGGAGACAGACGAAGAATTGCAGGCGGTAGAGATGGATTTGAATCTTGTGCCGACCAAGGAATTTCCACACAATTGGATGTACACGGGTGGTCGGGCTGAGCATGACAGTGTCAAGCCTTTTGTCATGGATATCGTCTGTACATCTTTGCTTCTTGTATTCAAGGATTCTGCAGACATAGGAGTCGGCTGTGCGGAAGTATGGGCAGACGGGGAGCGTGTACTTGTGGCTGATCCTCATATTAACGGATGGACCCACTGTAATGCCGTAATCTGCTTTAAGGAGAAGGAGCGTAAATCCCATCATGTGGAAGTTCGGATGGCAGAAGGACAGGCGGACAAGAAGTTTACCATACTAGGATTTGGATATGTGAAATAGAGGAAATACGGGGGTGTCTATGGATTGGAATAAAGGCGATATGCCTTCCATTGTGGTAGAAAGCAGCGGATATGAGGGAGTCAGAAGAATCGCAGACAAGGTGGCGGAGGATATCTCGCAGGTGTTGGGAAAACGTCCTGCGGTGATAGATGAAAAAGGACTTGCCGAAGGACATCATAAGAGTGTCATTTTATGTGTCACTTTGGGCAAAAGTCCATTGCTTGCGGAATTGTCCCACCGGGGGTTGGTGGATATCGGAAAGCTGTACAAAGAGCAGGAGAATGGAAAAGAGCCTGCTCCAAAGCGGGAGGTCTATCTCATACAAAGTCTGCCCGGTGAATTCTGCGGAGCACAGGAGGTGCTTCTGATTGGCGGCAGTGATAAGCGGGGGACCATTTATGGCATGTTTTCCTTATCGGAGTACATCGGAATATCACCTTTATATTATTGGGGTGATATACGGCCTGTGCATAAGGATGGTCTTCATATCGGACAGGATATCGAGACGATATCCAAAGAGCCAAGTGTTAAGTACAGAGGATTTTTTATCAATGACGAGTGGCCGTGTTTCGGTACGTGGGTGAATCAGCAGTTTGGAGGATTTAACGTACAGGCTTATGATAAAGTATTCGAGCTGTTGCTGCGCATGAAAGGAAACTATCTGTGGCCGGCCATGTGGGCTGCTTCATTTCCTTTGGACGGTCCCGACGGTGCCAATGAAGAACTTGCGGATTTGTACGGGGTGGTGATGGGTTATTCTCACCATGAACCGTGTCTGCGTGCCAGCGAGGAGTGGAAGAAGGTATGCGGTCCCGACAGCCGTTATGGCAGTGAATGGAATTTCTACACGAATGAACAGGGTCTGATTAATTACTGGGAGGATTCGCTGAAAAGAAGCGGAAAATATGAAAATGTTATTACAATCGGTATGCGGGGTGAGTATGATTCCTGTATGTTAGGGCCCGATGCTACAGTAACGGAGAATGTGAATCTGTTAAAACGGATTATTACAAAGCAGAAGGAACTGATAAAGCAGTATGTTGACAGAGACGGACGGGAAATACCGCTCCTGCTTGCGCTCTACAAAGAAGTGGAGGCATATTTCTACGGAGACGAACAGACTCCCGGTTTAAAGGATTGGGAGGAACTTTCGGATGTCATCTGTATGCTCTGCGAGGATAATTTCGGGCAGATGCGCACCCTGCCTACTGCGGAGATTCGTGACCGCAAAGGCGGTTTCGGTATGTATTATCATTTTGACTATCACGGCGCACCCATCTCCTATGAGTGGGTGGATTCCACGCCCTTATCTAAGGTGTGGGAGCAGATGTGTCAGGCTTATGAGTACGGCATCCGTGATGTGTGGATAGTCAATGTGGGTGACTTGAAGTTCCATGAGGTTCCCTTGACTTATTTCATGGCGCTTGCGTACGATTATGATAAATGGGGGTATGGGAATGCCGACAGCTATGAAGAGTATACCAGACAGTGGGTGCGTCTAAGTTTTCCGCAGGTGTCGCCTGAAATACAGGAGAAGATCGGCAGCGTATTAACGGATTATATAGATGTCAATGCCCTGCGCAGACCGGAAGCGCTTCATCCGGGAATCTATCATCCCTGCCATTACGGGGAGACGGAGCGGATGCTTACACGGGCGAAACAGATAGAAGGGATGTCCTGTGAAGTGTTGAAGGCTTTGAAGGAACAGGAGCAGACACCGGGACAGCTTTCCAACGCTTATTACAGTATGATTCATTATCCTGCCATGGCGAGTATGAACCTGTTGAGAATGCATTTATATGCCGGTAAGAATCACCACTATGCCCGCCAGGGCAGGACTGTGGCGAATGTCTACGGTGATCTGACGGCAGACTGTATTCGCAGGGATAGGGAATTTGTGGAAGAGTGGGCCAGGTTTTTGGACGGTAAATGGCATGGTATGCAGCTTGCACAGCATATCGGATTTACCAAGTGGAATGAGGATGATTATCGCTATCCCGTTATTGCCAAAATGGAGCCGGCACATCAGCCCAGAATGAGCGTTTCCAGAAAAGACGAGGAGCGCATAGCGGTCAAAAACTATGGAGAGCCCATGGCAATTGCGGTACCTGATTTTCAATATGCAGGCAGTGACGAGGTAATCCTAGAGATTGCAAACGGTGGCATCGGAAGCCTGTATTATGAGATTTCTGTGGCAGGTTCCGCTGACGGCAGATTGCCTGATTGGCTTACCGTCACGCCGATGCAGGGTGGTGTAGAGCAGATAAGTGAAGTGTCCCTGCGCTGTGTATGTGAGAAACTTCCGGACAATCTCGAGAAGGTGCGGCTTTTGATTTCTGATGGGGACACTACGGTCGCTGTAGATGTCTTCGGACAGACAGTGAAGACAGGTGGGCTTCCCGACCATACCTTCCTGGCAAAAAACGGCGTGATTGCGATGGGGGCAGAGCATTATTGCGGGAAGAAAAATATGGCCAAGGGAAGTTTCAAGGTTATTTCCGGATACGGCAAATACGATGCCGGCATCAAGGTATTTCCCAGCACGGCGGATTTTGACGAAGAGGAGGACAGACCGGAAGTTACTTATCGTTTCCTGATAGAGGAGGCGGGCGAGTATCAGGTGGATATCATTACGTCGCCTTTTAATTCCGTAGTTAACCATCGCAGTGTCAATATGATGGTGCAGGGGAGAAAAACAGAACTTTTGCCGGAAGATTTCCGAGGTGGGGATTATAACGATGAGAGATGGTGCGCGGGTGTACTGAATCAGGAGCGGCGATGCAGTGTAACATTGCATTTTGATAAAGGAGTGCAGGAACTTTGCTTGGGAGCGATGGAAGCAGGCGTGGTATTGGAGAGGATTCTGATTTATAAACCTTCTCTTATGCTGCCCCATTCATATCTTGGTCCCGAGGAAAGTTACATGATATTGAATTAGCAGATTGAGACAATAATAGGGAGGATTTATGATTAGAGCAAACAATCCTATAATGGCAGGGTTTTATCAAGATCCGTCGATTTGTCGCGTTGGGAAAAATTATTACATGGTTCATTCTACATTTGCATATTTTCCGGGCGTACCGATTTTTCGGAGTGAGAATTTAGTTGGCTGGGAACAGATTGGCAACGTGCTTGAGCGAGATTCGCAGCTTCCGCTTAGCGGCTGCAGGCAGTCGCAAGGTATTTTCGCGCCGACAATCCGATATAGTCAGGGTATGTTTTATATGATCACAACGAATGTATCTGCGGGAGGCAATTTTATAGTGACCGCTCAATCGCCGGAAGGTCCGTGGTCGGAACCGTATTTTCTGGGACCGGATGCGGCGGGAATCGATCCGAGCCTGTTTTTTGACACGGACGGAACATGCTACTATATCGGACAGCGTGAAAAATCCGGCGCGAAATATTACGGTGACTGTGAAATATGGATTCAAAGGCTAAACCTTCAGACAATGAAATTGGAGGGCGAAGCCGTGTCGGTGCTTGACGGTTTCCAGAAGAATGCCGTCTGGCCGGAAGGACCGCATCTGTACCGCAAAGATGATTACTACTATCTTATCCATGCGGAGAGCGGCACAGCATTTCATCACAGTGTTATGGCGGCGAGAAGCCGTAATATATTCGGACCTTATGAATACTGTCCTTCGAATCCGATCATCACGCACAGGCATCTCGGCAAAGATTACCCTGTAACCGCTGTCGGACACGCAGATTTGGTGGACGACGGCGACGGAAACTGGTATATGGTCATGCTTGCCTGCCGACCGCAGGAGGGACATACATTGTTGGGGCGCGAAACTTTTCTGGCGAAGGTAATCTGGGAGGACGACTGGCCGGTAGTAAACCCGGGAGTCGGACGGCTGGAGGATACATTTGATATTCCCGGCAGTGGTGACACGACCAGACTTTTCGATGGATGCAGGACTTATACATTCGACGGACAGGAGATTCCTCCGGAGTTTCTCACGCTCCGCAACCACAGGGATAAGGTGCTGTCCCTGTCAGCCCGGCCGGGATATTTAAGGCTGTATATGAGAGAAGATACTTTAAAAGATCTGGCGGAGCCGTCGTATCTTGCGGTTCGTCAGCAACATACGGATTATGAAGTCGAGACACGATTTGATGTTTGTTTTGGCACGGAAGGCGGATGTGCCGGTGTTGCGATGATGCAGAACAATGACGACCATGTGCGGGTGGAGTATTTCCGGGAAGGCGGTCAAAACGCCGTGAGAGTAGTTCGATGCGCGAGGGGAGTTGACGAAGAACTTTGTTTGACAGGGGATATCGAAAAGGAGATAATGGGTTTGAAAGTGTCCGTGCATGGGCTTATGGCAGATATTCGGTACAGCTGTGACGGGCAGTGGCAAGATTTGATTTCGGACGTTGATATCAGGGCACTGAGTACGGAATCCGCAGGCGGCTTCTTAGGCTGTACGATTGGAATGTACGCTTCAGGATATGGAAAAGACACCGGTGGATATGCTGACTTCGAGTCATTTACTTATCATGAATTGCAATGACAGGGAAAGTGAGGAAAACAATATGGAAATGACATTGAGATGGTATGGTTCAAAATTCGATACGGTGACATTGAAACAGATTCGTCAGATTCCCGGTGTGACAGGTGTTATATCAACGTTGTACGATACTGCGCCGGGAGAGGTGTGGAGCAGGGAGCGCATCCGCGCGTTAAAGGATGAAGTGGAAGCGTCGGGACTGCGCCTGTCGGGAATTGAGAGTGTCAATATTCACGATGCGATTAAGATAGGCAGCCCTGACAGGGAACAGTATATTGCAAATTACATTGAGACTTTGGAGAATCTCGGCAAGGAAGATATCCATCTGGTATGTTACAATTTCATGCCGGTATTCGACTGGACAAGGACGGAGCTTGCGCGGGTGAGACCTGACGGTTCTACGGTTCTTGCTTATACCCAGGAGGCAGTCGATGCACTTGACCCCGAGAAGATGTTTGCATCCATTGCGGGTGATACGAACGGGACCGTTATGCCGGGATGGGAGCCGGAGCGTATGGCTCATGTGAAGGAACTGTTTGAAATGTACAAGGACGTGGACGACGAGAAACTGTTTGCCAACTTGAAATATTTTCTTGAGAAGATTATGCCGGTCTGTGATGAGTATGACATCAATATGGCAATTCATCCGGACGATCCGGCATGGAGCGTATTCGGGCTGCCGCGCATCATCATCAACAAGACGAACATTCTGCGTATGATGAAGATGGTGGACAATCCGCATAACGGTGTTACATTCTGCTCCGGTTCTTACGGGACGAACCTTGAGAATGATCTGCCGGATATGATTCGCTCACTGAAAGGCAGAATCCATTTTGCTCACGTGCGTAACTTAAAGTTTATCAGCCCGACCAATTTCGAGGAGGCGGCGCACTTATCCAGTGACGGTACATTTGATATGTACGAAATTATGAAAGCACTTTACGATATCGAGTTTACCGGACCGATTCGGCCGGATCACGGACGTATGATATGGGATGAGGTTGCCATGCCCGGATACGGATTGTATGACAGAGCGCTGGGGGCAACATATTTGAACGGTCTATGGGAAGCAATTGATAAAGCGGCAAAGAGAGCGTAAAGCAAGAAATTGGCAAAACAAAATGAGATAAAGGGGTATATGTGATATGAAGTTAAGTAACAGCGGACTTGCGGATAAAGCACAGTGGGAGTCGGCGGGATACAGACTTCCGGAGTTTGACAGGGAAGCAGTGACGGCAGCCACAAAAGAGAATCCGTTTTGGATACATTTCGGTGCAGGTAATATTTTTCGGGCATTTCAGGCTAATGTTGTGCAGAATCTTTTAAACGAGGGGGTCCTGGACAGAGGACTCATTGTGGCCGAAGGTTTCGACTATGAGATTATACAGAAGATGAACCGTCCCCATGACGATTACACGATTGCTGTGACATTAAAGGCGGACGGCAACATCGAGAAGACGGTAGTCGGCAGCGTTGTAGAATCATGTATTCTGGATGCGGACGATGCGAAAGAATATGAGAGACTGAAAGAAATTTTCAGTAAAGATTCGTTGCAGATAGTTTCTTTCACGATTACCGAGAAAGGTTACAGTCTTGTAAACGGTAAAGGAGAGTGGCTTCCCGATGTGGAGACGGATTTTGCGGCGGGACCGCAGAAGCCGTCAAGCTATATTGGTAAAGTAACCTCTCTTTTGTACACTCGTTATCAGGCAGGCAAAAAGCCAATCGCAATGGTCAGCATGGACAACTGTTCTCATAACGGAGATAAACTTTACGCGGCAGTGAATACTTTTGCGGAGAAATGGGTACAAAACGGAGCTGCGGATTCGGGTTTTGCGGACTATGTTAATGACAGACAAAAAGTGACGTTCCCCTGGACGATGATTGATAAGATTACACCCCGCCCGGATGCTTCCGTGGAGGCTATTTTAAAAGCGGACGGTCTGGAAGAGTCAGAGCCGGTCATTACATCCAGAAACACTTATGTTGCGCCCTTTGTCAATGCGGAGGAATGCGAATATCTGGTGATTGAGGACGAGTTCCCGAACGGACGTCCTGCACTGGAAAAAGGGGGACTTCTGTTTACAGACCGCGAGACGGTGGATAAGGTGGAGAAGATGAAAGTCTGCACGTGCTTAAATCCGCTGCACACAACGCTTGCGGTTTACGGATGCCTATTAGGTTATGAGAAGATTTCAGAGGAAATGAAAGATCCGGAACTTCATAAGATGGTACAGACTATCGGATATGTGGAAGGACTTCCCGTAGTTGTTGACCCGAAGGTGCTTAATCCGAGAGAATTCATTGACACGGTACTTGATATGCGCATACCCAATCCGTTTATGCCTGACACGCCCCAGAGGATTGCCACGGACACCTCACAGAAGCTGGCGATTCGTTTCGGGGAGACGATTAAGGCATATGCGGAATCGCCGAATCTGAATGTAGCGGATTTAAAATTGATACCGCTTGTGTTCGCGGGCTGGCTTCGGTATCTGATGGCAGTGGACGACGACGGCAAAGCTTTTGAACTCAGTCCGGATCCACTCCTTGATACAGTGTGTCCGTATGTGGCAGGATTTAAGCTTGGTGAAGAAGCAGATGTGGAAAATATCTTGAAACCGATTCTGGGAAATGATAAAATATTTGGCGTGAATCTGTACGAGGTCGGTATGGCTGACAAAGTGTGCGGTTACTTTAAAGAGTTGATTTCGGGAACAGGAGCGGTTCGCGCAACACTAAAGCGGTATACTGCATAGCATTGAATAAAGGGTATTGAAGGTAAGACGAAGAAATGAAGGGAAAATCTATGGTGGAAGGCACACCGTGGAAACATATTCTGCGGTTTGCTCTTCCCGTACTTGCTGGGTCTTTGCTTCAGCAGTTATATAATACGGTGGATACCATTATAGTCGGTAACTTCTCGGGTGAAGACGCGCTGTCGGCAGTCGGCACCACGGGAAGTTTTACTTTTCTGTTCCTGGCGCTTGCAACAGGTTTTTCCGCCGGTAACGGTGTGGTCGTAGCGCAGCATTACGGTGCCGGAAATGAGAAGCAGGTAAGAGACAATGCCTCAACGGGTATTCTGCTCATGCTGGGCATGGGTATTTTGTCTACCGTAATCGGGCTTCTGGTATCGCGCCCGGCATATACTTATCTTGTGGCTGTGCCTGAAAGTATTTTGGAGCTTACGCTTCAGTATTTTAGGGTATATGCGATTGGAATGATTTTTCAGTATGGATATAATATTTTTTCATCCATTTTAAGGGCGGTGGGGGACAGTGCTGCCACGCTCTATTTTCTGCTGATTGCATCGGTCTCCAATATTATTTTGGATTTGATTTTTGTGGCCGGCTTCCACTGGGGTGTCGTAGGTGCGGCACTGGCGACGGATATCGCGCAGGCGGGTTCTTTTGTGGCGGCATATCTCTATATGACACGCAAATACCCAATCTTTCGGTTTAAATTAAGGGAGTTTACGTGGGACTTGGATTTAGCCAAAAAGACGATAACTACGGGTTTCCCGATTGCGCTGCAATTGATTGTGGTATCTTTTGGTCTTACTTTTATCCAGAGAGCGGTCAACGGTTTTGGGCAGTCTATGACAGCTTCCTTCACCGTAGGTCAGAGGATAGAGATGTATATAGGTCTGCCGTGTAACGCGTTCCAGACAACACTTGCCACTTATACCGGACAGAATATAGGAGCGGGTAGGAAGGATAGGGTCAAGCAGGGGGCATACCAGACATTACTTATGTCCTTGTTTCTTACACTGTGTATTTCTGCTCTGGTGTGGCTTTTATCAGGTCGGATTATCGGACTGTTTGGATTGAGTGATCAGGCAGCAGTTTACTGCAGTGCTCATCTTAGAACAATTGCGTTTATCAACATAATACTATCCCTTTATATACCGCTGTTCGGCGTGTTTCAGGGAACGAACCATGGAGCGGCAGCGACGGTTGTGGCAACCGGTGCGCTGGGCATGAGGACGCTTGTAACTTATCTGTTCCGGTACAGTTCCTTATTCGGATATACGATTATCTGGTGGAACGGACTGTTTGGTTTCGGTACGGGATTTTTGATTACATGGACCTATTATCTGAGTGGCAGATGGCAGAGAAACTCTGAAATAGAGTAGCAAATATTTTCACAAGTTCAAGTTAAGTCGCAGACATATGGCAATAGACTGGAAATATTATTGTCTGTATGATAATATCTGAGTAATAATGAAATTATGATAAAGGAGATCTCATGGAATATATCACAGAGCTTATTCGTACCAGAAGAAGTGTCCGGACATTTGACGGCAGAGAACTTACGAAGGAAGATGTGGATAAGCTGTCGGCATTTATGGAGAAGACACAAAATCCATATAACATACCCGTAGAATTCAGACTGTTAGATGCAAAAGAACAAGGATTGACATGCCCCGTTGTCAGCGGAACCAATCTCTATGTGGGTGTGAAGATTAAACGTGTGCCGCATGCTGAAGAGGCATTCGGATATTCTGTCGAAAGGTTTGTGCTGTATGCCTGGTCTCTGGGAATTGGTACGGTCTGGATTGGCGGAACCATGGGACGGGATGCCTTTGAGCGTGCGATAGCGCTCGGCGAGGATGAGATGATGCCTTGTGTGAGCCCTCTGGGTTATCCGGCGAAGAAGATGGCATTAAAAGAAAGTATGATGCGCAAGGCTGTCAAAGCGGACAGCAGACTTCCGTTCGAGACGCTGTTTTTTGACGGGGCGTTCGATGTGCCGCTGACAACAGAAAAGGCCGGCAGCTTGGCCGAACTGTTAGAGATGGTTCGGTGGGCACCGTCAGCAGTCAATAAACAGCCGTGGCGTGCTGTGGTACAGGGAAATGCAGTGCATTTTTACTTAAAAAGGAACAAAGGCTTCATCAGCGATGCCACAGGTGACTTGCAAAAGACTGACTTAGGAATTGCGCTGTGTCATTTTGCGCTTGTGGCAGAGAAATGCGGATTTGAGCTCAACTTTAGCATTAATGATCCGGAAATTGCCACAGATAGCAATACGGAATATATTGGTTCGTATTTGCTGTCACTGTAAAATGAAAATGTTGAGAAAACAGAAATGAGGTAAATATGTCATACGAAAATTATTGTGATGCTTTAAAAGCCGGACAGAAAGATTACCGGGCTCATTTGCAGAAGGGTGACTACCCTTACCTGCCGGCTTTGGACGAGATTTTATCTTATACCCCGGTGGAATATGAACTGGACATCGGTCTGTGCGAGGTTCCGCTGGAATTGATTGTAGGTACCAGGACGAGGGGGCGGACCAACGCCTTTGCATCTAATTTTATGCCGCTTTTATCAACTCAAAGTGAATTTGCAGGTAAATGGATGCGGTTGTGTACTTCCCTGCAGGAGGAAGGTTTGCACGATTCGGTGAAAGTTTACGAATTTATGAATCGATTTTATGTACTGGAGGGCAATAAGCGGGTCAGTGTCCTGAAATTTTTGGATGCCTACAGTGTGCCCTGCTCTGTCATTCGGGTTGTTCCCAAGCATACGGATACAAAAGAAAATGAAATCTATTTTGAATTTCTGGATTTTTATGAGGTTACCCGTACCAATTATATTTATTTCAGTGAGAAAGGGCGGTTTGCAAAGCTCTTAGAGCAGGTAGGGACCCCTGAAGGAGAGAAGTGGACGGAGGATGACCGTCTGGAGATGAGTACTGTTTATATCAATTTTCGGAAGGCGTTTGAGTCCAAGGGCGGCGGGAAACTGCCTATTACCGTGGGTGATGCGCTCCTGGCATTCATTACCGTATTCGGCTATCAGGAGACCAAGCAGAAAACCGCTCAGGAGATGAAAAAGGACCTTGCCAAGATTTGGGATGAATTCTTGGTATTGACGGAGGAGCAGTCCATAGAGTTATCCATGGCTCCGCCGGAAGAAAGCACTTCACCGGCTCGCTATAAAAACCTGTTGAATTTGATTATCCCCGATAATTCGAATAAGGTGAAGATTGCATTTTTATATGAGAAGACTCACAGAACTTCCAGCTGGACTTACGGACATGAGCTTGGACGGTTGTATCTGGAAAACATATTTCCCGGACAAGTGGAGACAAAGGGATTTGAAAATGTTGCTGCCGGTGAAAATGATCTGGAAATAATGGAACAGGCCATTGCGGACGGCTATAACCTACTCTTTGCCACCACACCCGTGATGATGCCTGCCAGTCTGAAGATTGCCGCCAACTATCCGGATGTGAAAATTTTGAACTGCTCATTGAATACTTCACATCCTACCTTGAGGACTTACTATGCCAGAATGTATGAAGCTAAGTTTCTGGCAGGAGCCATTGCGGGCTCCATGACTCCTACCAATAAGATTGGTTATATAGCCGACTATCCGATTTATAGTATGGCTGCCAGTATCAATGCCTTTGCTTTGGGTGCGAAAATGGTGAATCCAAACGCGAAGATCCATTTGGACTGGAGTACATTAAAAAATCGAAGCGTAAGTATTACCGACGATCCCGAAATCAATTACATTATGGATCGGGATAACACATCACCCGGCAAGACCTCAAGGCGTTTCGGACTATACCGCATCAACGGAGAAACGCCCGACAATTTGGCCATGACCACATGGCACTGGGGAAAGCTTTATGAAAAGATTGTCCGCACTGTATTAAACGGCACATGGAAAGAGGACGACGCAGCTTCCGGCAGCCGTGCTATCAATTACTGGTGGGGACTGTCTGCAGGCGTAGTCGATTTGATTTATTCTCAGAACCTGCCGCAGGGTACAAAACGGTTGGTGGAGCTTTTGCGAAACAATATTTGTTCGGAAACCCTGATTCCTTTTTCCGGAGAGCTATATGCACAGGACGGAACAGTCATGAGTAAACCCGACCAGATTATTCCGCCTAAGGAAATTATCACCATGGATTGGTTGATGGATAATGTAGTGGGGAGTATACCTGCTATTTCCGATTTGAATGAGGAGGCGCAGACAGTTGCTAAGATGCAGGGTCTTGGCAAAACTCAGACACCTAATGCTTAACAGATACTAATGATGAAATTATTGTGAAAAGTGGGAATTTCTTATGAAAATTATGGCAATTGCTGACCATGAATCCGAATTGTTATGGGATTACTTCGATAAGAGTTATCTGGAGGGGATTGATGTGATTATTTCCTGTGGAGATTTAAAACCGCAGTATTTATCCTTTCTGGCGACTTTTACCACGGCCCCCGTTTTGTATGTACACGGTAACCATGACGATCGGTATGAGCAGACTCCGCCCGACGGATGTATCTGCATTGAGGACAAGATTTATGTTCATAACGGGGTGCGTATATTGGGCCTTGGGGGCTCTATGCGCTATAAACCCGGTGAGCATCAGTATACGCAGCGTCAAATGCGAAGACGTGTGCGAAAACTCTGGTTAAAGTTGAAATATCACAAGGGTTTTGACATTTTGGTGACGCATGCGCCTGCCTATCAGCTCAATGATGAGGAACATCTTCCCCATAGAGGTTTTGAAGTGTTCCGCACCTTGATGGACAAATATAAGCCTGCATATTTTCTTCACGGGCATATACACCTAAATTACGGAAGATTCCCACGTCTGTGTACTTATAACGAGACGCAGGTCATCAACGCATACGAAAAATATATCTTCGAAATAGACGAAGGAGAAAAACAATAAAGAGTCGGAAACCGTGGGCAGAATGTTCCCGAAAAGATGCGATTTGTTCCCCGCCTCTTGATATGTGACTGAATTTATTATAATATTAAAAAGTATGGCTCGATTTTTTTCGTTTAAAATTATTCGAAAAAGAGCGAGCCATTCCATTACAAAAAAGATGAGGTATGATCATGAAAGCCTTACAAATAGATAAAGGCAGTCAACTTAACACGGAGTGGGAGTTCTCGGCAGTTGTACAGAATGAGAAGGAGGCCAATCAATATGCCGCCAAGGGTTTGAGCGTATGTGCCATTATCGCCGCGATTGCATGGTTTTTAGATTGGATACATATTTTTATTGTTCCCGCAGAAATTATGAATTTAGCAATGCCGATGGTGATTTTGTTTTTTCTGTTGCCGACCCTGATTTGTAAGATAACGGGCGGCGAAAAGCCATGGGTTAAATATGCGGTGATGTTTAGCGGTATTTTAGCCATCTTTGTTCTCTCCAGCGCCATGTCCAAGCACGGTGTTCTGACATGGACGCTGCCCCTTATGCTAAGCTGTCATTATTATTCCCCTAAGTTGACTAAAATGACGCTTGTCTTGTCGTGGATATTTTTCTTACCGTCCCTTTATATTGCCCTGTTTTTCGGAGAATGGGATCAGAATCTGTTGAATGCGGGTTACTACAGTGGGGAGCGGATAGTTACATCTCAAAACGTTTATGAGACAACACTCTATTTTGTGTTTACGAGAATATTTATGCTTTTGGGAATTTCCGTAATCTGTACCACGCTGTCGAAGAGAACAAGACTTATTTTCAGGCGACAGATTGCAGACAGCGAGGAGCATCAGCGCATCTCTACGGAGCTTGATGTGGCGGCACAGATTCAGGCGGATATGTTGCCGAGTATTTTCCCCGCTTTTCCGGAGAGACCGGAGTTTGACATCTATGCGACGATGAATCCCGCTAAGGAAGTGGGCGGAGATTTCTATGATTTCTTTATGTTGGATAACAAGCATCTTGCCATTGTCATGGCGGATGTATCCGGCAAGGGCGTTCCGGCTTCTCTTTTCATGGTGATTGGCAAGACCCTGATTAAGGACCATACAAAACCTAAGAGGGATTTGGGGGAGGTTTTTACCGAGGTAAATGACATTCTGTGTGAATCCAACAGTTCGGGATTGTTTATCACGGCGTTTGAAGGTGTGCTCAATCTGGTGACGGGGGAGTTCCGTTTCGTCAATGCGGGACATGAGATGCCTTTTATTGCGAAAGCGGGCGGTGTTTATGAGCCTTATAAGATTAAAGCGGGCTTTGTGCTTGCGGGCATGGAAGGAATGAAGTACACAGGGGGCAGCATGCAGCTTGCGCCCGGAGACAAAATCTTTCAGTACACAGACGGCGTGACGGAAGCGACGAATGCCGCACAAGAGCTTTACGGTATGGAGAGATTGGAAAAAGTCCTTGCGAAGAATACCGCGCTGTCGCCGACAGAACTTCTGGCAGTCGTGAAAACAGATATCGATGCTTTCGTGGGGGAAGCACCGCAGTTTGATGATATTACCATGCTCTGTGTGGAATATCTGAAAGCAATGCCGCAATAATGGGGAATAAAATAATGAAACTAAAGACGAAAAAGCGTGAGAAAGATTTTAATATGAAAGAAGAATTCTCGGCAATACACCAGAATGAGGTCGAGGCAAACCTGTATGTGGCGAAGAGTCTGGCCGCATGTTCCAGTGTCGGAGCGTTTCTGTGGATTTTGGATGTTTTAGGAGTATTTCCGATTCCTCTGCTTATCATGAGTATCGGTGTAGCGGTTCTGGTCATCGCTTATCTGACACCGGCGATTCTTTGTAAGCTGACGGGCGGAGAGCCTCCGTGGGTAAAACACGTTGGAGTTTTATGCAGTGTGGTAGGTGTTTTCGCCATATCCAGCACATTGTCCAAGCATGGACCGCTGTTGTGGACGCTGCCCATCATTTTAAGCTGTCACTATTATTCCAAGAAACTGACAAGAATAGCTCTGGTGGAGTCGATGATTTTGTTTCCGATTTCCGTTATTATAGGGCTGTACTACGGTGAATGGGATACCGCCATGTTGAATGCTCCTTACTATTCAGGACCCAGAATCATTACTAAGCAGATTTTATATGAATCGGTTATGTTTTTCGCATTTCCGAGAACACTTGTGTTGTTTGGAGAAAGTTTTATCTGTACGTCACTGGCAGAGCGGACAAGAACGCTTCTGAAACGACAGATCGCGGAGAGTCAGGCGCGTAATCGCATTTCCATGGAGCTGGATGTGGCGACACAGATTCAGGCGGATATGCTGCCGAGTATTTTTCCTGCTTTTCCGGACAGACCGGAGTTTGATATCTATGCGATGATGAATCCCGCTAAAGAAGTGGGCGGTGACTTCTACGATTTCTTTATGGTAGACGACAGGCATCTTGCCATCGTCATGGCGGATGTGTCCGGCAAGGGTGTGCCCGCAGCGCTTTTCATGGTAATCGGTAAGACCTTGATTAAAGATCACACCAAGTCGGGACGGGATTTGGGAGAGGTATTCACCGAGGTGAATGACATTCTTTGTGAATCCAACAACGAAGGGTTGTTTATTACGGCATTCGAAGGTATTCTTGACCTTGTGACCGGAGAGTTCCTCTTTGTCAATGCAGGACACGAACTGCCTTTTATCGCAAGGGATGGCAGTGCATATGAGCCTCGCAAGATTCGCCCGGGCTTCGTGCTTGCGGGTATGGAAGGAACGCAGTACGCAGGCGGCAGTATGCAGCTTAAGCCCGGCGATAAGATTTTCCAGTATACAGACGGCGTGACGGAAGCAACAAACGCCGCGCAGGAGCTTTACGGTATGGCGCGACTGGGAGAAGTTCTTAAGAAGAATACTTTCCTGCCGCCGAAGGAGCTTTTAGAGGCTGTGAAAGCGGATATTGATGCTTTTGTGGGCGATGCACCACAGTTTGACGATATCACAATGTTGTGCGTGGAATATCTGGACAGAATGAAATAATGATAGAGGGGTACGCAAGGTGTATCTGATAGCAATCTGTGATGATGAATTTACAGAAATAACCAATACGGAAAAAATGTTGAGTGATTACAGAGCGGGACACCTTATGAAAGTGTATCCTGAGATAGATTTTGAAATGGCGCACTTTACGGATGCTGACGAACTTCTGCGCAAAGTCAGGGAAGAGGGGTATGTGCCGGATTTGATTCTGATGGACATCTATATGCAGTCCAAGACGGGAATCGAAGCAGCTAAAGAGCTTCGGGATATGGGAAAGCAAAGCAGGATCATTTTTCTTACTGCATCGAAAGAGCATGCATTGGATGCTTTTCGTGTAGATGCGATGCAATATCTCGTTAAGCCTGTTATGGCAAAAGAATTGTATGCACTTCTCGACAAAATCTTTGCAGACGTGGAGGCGCAAAAGCGAAAATACGTGATTGTACAGGCGGATAAGAAGGTCTGTAGGATTGCAGTGCAGGATATCATATACTGTGAGGCGCAGAGGAAGAGTCAACAATTGTCTTTGTCGAATGGTGCCGTGCTTTGTCTGCATATGAGCATGACCGGACTGGAGGAATTGCTTTCCGAGTTCCCTGAGATTGTCAGGGTAGGTAAAAGTTATATTATTAATTTGAAACACGTGGAGAGCATAAACGGGCCGGAATTGCAGATGGATAACGGTGAGAAGTTATATGTGCCGAGAGGAGTCCATCAGTTCTTGAGGGAGCAGTATTTTAGCTACTACACGGAGGGGTTGTCGTGAACGCGGTGATAACCAACTTGATTAACAATGTATTTCATGGAATCTGGTTCTGCTTCATCGTGCCGGAGCCGAAGCACAGCCGTAAGAATACCGTGCTCATTGTGATTGCAACCACGGTGTTTACTGAGTGTATTTCATTGTTCCTTTTTTATATGCGCTATACCGGAATAGCGTCTTATGAAACGATCTCTATTTCTGTGAGCTATTTGGTTGGATATTTAGCGGCTGTGATTGTTTATGTCATAGTGCATATTTTTTTCGTTTCCGCATCTCATCCGGCGAAATCGCTGTTTCTCGTTGCTGCATACTTCAGCCTGTGGGCTGCTATTTACTGCATAATATCCTTGATCACAGATACCTATACGGGAGCGGGTAATATGGTTATCTGGGGGCTGCGCATCGGATTGAACCTTCTTTTTCTAATTCCGTATCTGCTTTTCTTCCGGAAACGCCTTTTTCAGATGTATAAAGAAATAAAGAGCGGATATTGGATGATTGCTACGCTGTCGCTTATGTGCTTTGGTATGCAGAGTACTTTATTATTTTATAATAATAGAATGCAGAATCGACAGGCTTTCTTTGTGATGCTCATGCTGGCTTACTTCGGTTTTATGGCAGCGGTGTATGTGATGTTGTTCCGGTATATGTCACAATCGGGGTATACCTATCGGATGAGACAGCTTGAACTCAATGAGAAGTTTTTGTTGGCGCAGATAGATTCCTATGAGAAGATGGCGGAAAATGCCAGACAGACACGACATGACTTCAGACATCATAATATGGTAGTTATGGAATATGCTAAGAACAAAGACTATCAGGGTATTCTGCAATATCTTCAGGAGTATGAGGAGAAGGAAACGGAGAAGTATGTAGGTACGTTCTGTAAAAATCATGCTGTGGACACAGTTTTGGCGGCTTACGTGAGCAGATGCGGACATAACGGAATCACTGTAGACACGGATATCCGTCTGGATGATATTGTGTCTGTCTCTGATTTTGATTTAGTGACTATTCTTGGAAATATTTTAGAGAATGCCGTGAACGGCTGTATGAAGGTGGAGGGAAAGCGCAGAGTCGAAATCTCTATCGGACAGAAAGAACATAAACTGATTATAGTCTGTAGAAATACCTGTGTACGTGACGTTTTGTTTGAGAACGGATTACCTCAGAGCAGAGAGCATGACGGCATAGGGGTGGAGAGTATTCTGAACACGATTGCAAAATATAGCGGTGATGTGGATTTTTCTGCGTCGGACGGCATCTTTGTCTGTCGGGTGATAATAAACGATAAAAAGAGTGGCTGACAGTGCTGTTCGTAGGAGTGTAAGGAGTTATGGGCAGATATTTAAAAAAATATTGGTTGTTCTTTATATTGGCACCTCTTTTTATGTTGGGTGAGGTGAGTATGGATTTGCTGCAGCCGAGGCTGATGGCTGATATTGTGGACGAGGGAGTGCTGGGTCTGTCAAGCGGTGGCGTGGGAGACATGGGACTTGTCATACATACCGGACTGAGGATGATCGGGTTGGTGCTGTTTGGTTGTTTCTGTGGCGTGATGTCCGGCGTGTTTGCTAATCTATGCAGTCAAAATTACGGCAATGATATCAGAAAGGATGCCTTCCGCAAGGTAATGTCTTTTTCTTTTGAGCAGACGGACAGATTTTCGACGGGCTCGTTGATTACGAGGGTGACGAATGATATCACGCAGGTACAGAATCTTGTATCCCAGTGTATCAGGGGATTTGTGCGGACTTTTTTGCTTTTTGCAGGTGGTATTTTATGTATGCTCACACTGGACTTAAGTTTCGGAGTGGTGGTGGCTTGTGCGCTGCCGCTCATCATAGTCTGTGTGGCTTTTTTTATTGCCAAAGCGAATCCGATGTTTACGATATTGCAGGATAAACTGGATGGGGTCAACAATGTGATGCAGGAGAATGTGTCGGGAACGAGGGTAGTTAAGGCTTACGTGAAAGAGGAGTATGAGAAGAAGCGTTTTGGTGCCGCCAACGGTGAATTAGTGGGTACGCAGTTAGACGTACTCTTACTCTTTTCGTACATGACGCCGATTATGAATATTATCCTTAACGTCTCCGTAGTGGCAGTCATTAAGGTAGGTGCCATAGAGGTGGGTGTGGGCAATGTATCGCCCGGCGACGTAATGGCCGCAATTACATACATTTCGCAGATTCTGAATGCGGTTATGCGCATGACCATGATATTTCAGACGGTATCCCGCGGCGCGGCTTCCGGCAGACGTATTAAAGAAGTATTGGCATGCGAGCCGTCGATTGCAGATGGAAATTATATGGGAGAGACAACCATCAAGGGCAAGGTGGAGTTTAAAGATGTCTCCTTTTCGTATTCCGGCATGGGAGGGGAGAAGGTAATCGAGCATTTCAGCCTGACGATTGAACCCGGAGAGACGCTCGGCATTCTGGGGGCTACGGGCTGCGGTAAATCCACACTGGTAAATCTGATTCCGCGCTTCTACGATGTTACGGACGGTCAGGTATTGGTGGATGATGTGGATGTGAAAGAATATACTTTGAGTGCGCTGCGAAGAAAGGTAGCCATGGCGCTCCAGAAAAGTGAGATTTTCAGTACCACTATACGGGAAAACATCGCATGGGGAGACCCGCAGGCGGACGAAGACCGGATACGTCATGTGGCGGATGTGGCACAGGCACTTGAATTTATTGAAGGGAAAGAAGAGGGACTGGATATGCAGGTAGCGCAGGGCGGGCACAGCTTGTCCGGAGGACAGAAGCAGCGAGTGGCAATCAGCAGGGCAATTCTCAAGAATGCGGAAATTCTGATTTTTGATGATACCACCAGTGCACTTGATTTAAAGACAGAGGCAAAGCTGTATAAGGCTTTGAAAAAAGAGTATCCACATATGACGAAGATCATCATTGCCCAGAGAATTGCCTCGGTGAAGGATGCGGACCGTATTGCGGTCATAGAGAACGGATGTCTGGCGGCTCTCGGAAACCATGAGGAGCTGATAGAGAACAGCGAAATATATCGTGATATTTATGATTCACAGCTCAAGAAATAGAGAAGGGGAAGAAGATGGCTGAGAAAAACGAACAGTCTATGAGCAATTATAAAGTGCCGGGTATGCGCGGACCTCGCAACAGACAGGTAGAGAAGCCCAAGGAAGGCAGAAAAACGCTTGCTCGTCTGGTGGGATATTTTGCAGGTGAGAGGAAGACAGTGCTTTTTCTGCTTGCGGTAGTGTTTGTGACAGTGATTGCCTCGGTATATGCGCCGCGACTGCAAAGTGATGCTATAGACAGTATATCCGTGGGCGCTTTTGACAGACTGCCGCAGGTATTGTTTATCATGCTTGCGGTTTACGGATTACAGAGCATATGTACTTTCCTGCAGAGCAGGGAGAGCGCTGTCTTAAGCCAGAGTGTGGTGAAACGGATGCGGGAGGATTTGTTTGACTGTGTGGTAAATCTGCCGGTCAAATATATAGACGGGCATTCACACGGAGACATTATGAGTCGTATGACAAACGATGTTGAAAATATCTCCAATACCGTTTCCCAGTCGCTCAGTTCCCTTTTTTCCGGTGTGCTGACGGTCATCGGCACGGTGGCGATGATGCTTTATCTGTGTCCGTCGCTGGCGCTTTTATCCTGCACTACCGTGCTTCTGACACTTGCGGCGACGAAGTTTTTATCACGTGCGATGCGCACCTTCTACCGTAAGCGGCAGGTACTTTTGGGAGCATTAAACGGAACGGTGGAGGAGATGGTAGGCGGGTATAAGACGGTAGTGGCATACGAACGTCAGGAAGCTGTCATAGCGGAATTCAACAACACTGCCGACGAATTGACGAGAGCAGGCATTTTTGCGGAGATTCTGGGAGGTTCCATGGGTCCCGTAATGAATGTAATCAACAATGTAGGTTTTGTCATTATTGCTGCTTTCGGTGGTTATTATGCGTTGAAGGGAGAAATCTCCATCGGCATCATTTCGGCATTTATTGTCTATGCGAAACAGTTTGGGCGGCCTATTGATGAAATTGCACAGATTTATGGGCAGATTCAGACGGCGATTGCGGGGGCGGAGCGTGTATTTGCCATGATTGATGAGCCCAGAGAGGATAAGTCCGGCAGCGGGAATATGGAGCATGCACAAGGGGTTATCACTTTTAAGAATATTAATTTTTCTTATGTCCCGGGGCAGCAGGTATTGCATGATTTTAATCTGGAAGTTCGGGCGGGGCATAAGATTGCGCTGGTAGGAGCAACCGGAAGCGGCAAAACAACGGTGGTTAATCTGCTGATGCGTTTCTACGACGTGGACAGCGGCGAGATTCTAATTGACGGAATCAATATTAAGGATATTGACTGTCGTCTGCTGCGGGAGAATACGGCGATTGTACTGCAGGACACGGTACTTTTTGCGGACACTGTGCGGAATAACCTGAAATATTCCAAAGCGGAAGCGTCCGATGAGCAGATGGAGCAGGCAGCCAGGATGAGTAACTGTCATGACATGATACTTCGCTTAAAGGACGGATATGATACGATGCTGTCCGGAGAGGGTTACAATCTGTCCCAAGGGCAGAGGCAGTTGTTATCCATTGCCAGGGCATTTCTGGCACAGCCTAAGATTCTTATTCTGGATGAGGCTACTTCCAGCGTGGACACCCGTACCGAGAAAAGAATTCAGGATGCCATGGTGAAGTTGATGGAGAATCGGACCAGCCTGATTATTGCACATCGACTGTCCACAATACAGGATGCGGATTTTATCGTGGTTATGGACCGGGGCAGGATTATCGAGACAGGCAACCATGAGGAATTGCTGCAAAAGCAGGGCAGGTATTATGAGCTGTATATGACGCAGTTTTCGGGTAATGCAATCTAAATATCTTCGTAAGGAGAATGAAGGAAGAAAATGTGAGAGGAGAAATGTGGTATGAAAAAAGAAGCTTTAAATCCATATTTGCCGTCATGGGAATATATACCGGACGGTGAGCCCTATGTATTCGGGGACAGGGTGTATATATACGGCTCACATGACTTTTATAACGGATATGTGTTCTGTATGGGCGATTACGTCTGTTGGTCTGCTCCGATAGATAATCTTGGCAATTGGCGTTACGAGGGAGTTATATATCATAAAACAGATGACCCACTCAACAGAGAGGGAAAGATGTGCCTGTACGCACCGGATGTCACGGTAGGTCCGGACGGCAGATACTATCTGTACTATGTGCTGGATAAAGTTTCGGTGGTGTCCGTGGCAGTGTGTGATACGCCTGCAGGGAAATATAGTTTCTATGGATATGTGCATTATCCCGACGGGACGAGGTTGGGAGAACGAGAGGGAGATGAGCCGCAGTTTGACCCCGGTGTGCTGACAGAGGGACAAGACACATGGCTGTACACAGGATTCTGCGGTGCGGGAGACAAATCACGGACGGGTGCCATGGTGACTTTGCTTGCCGAAGATATGTTGACCGTTAAAGAAGCGCCCCGATTGGTAGTGCCGGGCAGTGAGTACAGTGAAAACACAGAGTACAAAGGGCACGCTTTCTTCGAGGCGTCATCCATCCGAAAACGAGGTGATATATACTACTTCATCTACTCGTCACAGGTTATGCATGAGTTGTGTTATGCCACAAGTGACAAGCCGGACAGAGATTTTGTATACGGCGGCGTAATCGTCAGCAACTGTGATTTGCATATAGACAGCTATAAGCCGGCGAATCTTCCGATGGCTTACGGTGCCAATAATCACGGAAGTATCGTGGAGATAAACGGCAGATGGTATATTTTCTACCATAGACATACAAACGGTACATGGTACAGTCGGCAGGGATGTGCGGAAGAAATCCGATTTAAAGAGGACGGGAGCATACCGCAGGTAGAAATGACATCCTGTGGGCTCAATGGAGGAGCGCTTGCGGGAGAAGGTGAACACCCTGCATATCTGGCCTGTAATCTGTTTACGTCCCAGCCTTCCGTTTATGTGGGAGACGACCGTTTTCCGAAAATCATGCAGGATGGAAGAGACGGAGATGAGGAAGAGGGATATATAGCCAACATCAAGGATTCTGCAACAGCAGGATTCAAGTACTTCCGTTGTAAGAACATCAGAAAATGCAGCATTACCACGAGAGGTTATGCGGACGGTATTTTTGAAATCAGAACCAAGTGGGACGGAGCGGTTATGGCCTCGATTAAGATTCAAAATTCCAATGTGTGGGAGACTTACACTGCGGATATTGATTTACCGGACGGTATATATGCATTCTATATAACCTACGTCGGAGGTGGCAATGTAAGCCTGAAATCTTTTGCACTGTTGTGCGACTGATAGTTTGAAATGATCGAGCAAGCTGTTGTAAAATGCAGCTTGCTTATTATTTTTGACAGCTTACCCGTCAACTTGTTGCTATCATAATGAAATCTGTATATAAAATTAAGGTGCGCTTAAGTATCTGAGAATCAAAATGATACAGAATAATATAGCAGCATAAAAACGGGAAAGGATAGTCGAATGGAAAAAATCATAGAGACGGAAAATTTGAAAAAGTATTTCGGAAATGTGAAAGCGGTAGACGGTATCAGTCTTGCGGTAGAAAAGGGAGCGTTGTACGGATTCCTCGGTATCAATGGGGCGGGAAAATCCACAACTATCAATATGTTGTGCACCTTATTTCCACCCACTGCGGGAAAGGCAAGAATATGTGGCTTTGATTTAGGAAAAGAAGCAGAGCAGATTAAGAGGAGAATCGGCATCGTATATCAGAATAATTGCCTGGACGAGCGGCTGAGTGTGAAAGAAAATCTGCTCATCTGGGGCAGTCTGTACGGTTTGGACAGCGGGCAGCTGAAGTCAAGACTTGCGCAGGTTTGCGACATATTGGATTTGAGTGATTTGCTTAAGAGACGATTCGGCAAACTGTCCGGCGGACAGAAAAGACGGTGTGAAATTGCCAAGGCGCTGATGCATAGACCGGAGATTTTGTTTCTCGATGAACCTACTACAGGACTTGACCCTGCCACAAGAAAAAGCGTTTGGGAGACGGTGGAAAAACTCCGTAAGGACATGGGTATGACAGTGTTTCTGACAACACACTATATGGAGGAAGCCGCAAGGGCCACCGATATTGCGATTATTGACGGCGGCAAGTTAAAAGAGACGGGAACACCTTTTTCTTTAAAGGAACGGTACGCATCGGACAAACTGTATTTAATTCCAAAGGAAGGAAGAGCAGAAACTCTTACTCAATTCCTGGCGGATAAAAACGTGTCGTATAAAAAGAAGGAAGAACGGCTGCTTGTTAAACTTGACAACAGCATGGAAGCGCTGGCGCTTTTGGAAGATTTTAGGACATACATAGAAGGCTTTGAAGTGATGCAGGGAACAATGGATGACGTGTTTTTGCAGATTACCGGCAAAAGCGTCGCGGAACAGGAGGAAAGCAAATGAGGGAAGTACAAAGTTTGGTAAAACGTATCACACTCGTCTATGTGAGAGACAGAGCGGCAGTGTTTTTCTCGATTCTGAGTATGCTGATTATTTTGATGCTTGTATGGCTTTTTCTCGGTAATATGAACAGTGAGAATATCGTCGACGTACTGTCAACCTATGGCGGCGTGCGGGATGCGGTGCAGGATAAGAAAAACGCCGATTATTTCGTTGTAGTGTGGACACTTGCGGGCGTGTTGCTTTCCAATTGTGTCACAATCAGCATGACAGTAATGGGCAATATGATATATGATGAAGAAAAGAATAAACTTGCCTGCTTCTATGTAGCACCCGTCGGACGTATCAAGATTGCGCTGGGGTATGTACTGTCAGCGTGGCTTATCGGTACGGTTATGTGTGCTCTGACCCTTGTTGCGGCACAGGGATGGCTGTTATTAAGCGGCAGAGAGACTTTGACGGCAGTAGCGATGACGCAGCTTTTGGGTATGATTCTGCTCAATACTTTGGTGTATGCGTCATTGTCTTATCTGGTGGCGCTTTTTATTCACAGCCAAAGTGCGTGGAGCGGGCTTTTGACAATCGTGGGGACACTGGTCGGTTTTCTTGGTGCGGTTTATCTTCCAGTGTATATGCTACCGGATAAAGTTGCGTCTTTCCTGAAAGGGCTTCCAATCTTGCACGGTGTATCGATGATGCGCAGGGTTTGCGCGGCAGCAGCAGTGGAGAATACCTTCGCAGGATTACCGGCGGAAGTTTCAGAGCAATTTTGTGAGAATATGGGAATTGTTATTCATATGGGAGAAACAGAGATTTCGGTTGAATTACAGTGTATCGGACTTGTGGCTTTAAGTGTGATCGTGCTTGTTGCGGCTGCTGCAGTCAGCAACAGGAGGAAACTGCGGGACAGATAGGCATCGGGGACTGCAAAATTGAGCAGAGTATGAGGGAAAGGGAGACGGCATGAAGATCATAATCGAGCAGATTGGACCGGAGGAAGAAGAACAGATTTTGATTCGGTGCAGGAGCGTAGACGATTCCATCGTCGCGCTTGCCAAAGAACTGGAGAAAAGAAGAGAGAGACTGACGGTTCGAGAGGGAGAACGCATTATGCAGGTTGACCCTTTGGACATCTACTACTTTGAAGCGGTTGATAATAAAGTTTTTCTTTATACGAAGGAAAAAGTATACGAGACAAAATCGAAGCTGTACGAACTGGAAGAGCAGTTTGGATATACCAATTTTATTCGTGTATCCAAATCGGTCATTTTGAATCTGTCTAATGTGGAAAGCTTTTATCCTGAGTTTAACGGGAGATTTGAGGCACTTATGAAAAATAAAGAGCGGTTGCTGATTTCAAGACAGTATGTGCCGGAATTGAAAAAGAGACTGGGAATATAAGAAGGGAGAAGAAGATAATGTGGAATAAAATAAAGGAATTTGTCCGTACTTTTGCCTATGTTGTACTGGGAGTGGAAATTTCCACAACTACTTTTATCACGATTTTCTATCCCGGTATTTTACTCTCCGTAGCGCTGTTGTGGCAGATCCTGGCATGTAGTTTTGTATGTACGCTTGGGAATATACTATGGTGGACGACAAGGCGGCTTGGCAAAACAGAGATTATCATCCGTATTGTTATTCATTATGTGTATATCAATTTTGTTGTCTTCGGAAGTGCCCTTTTGTTTAACTGGATTGATTATGACAATCCGGTTATGATAATCAGTATGTTTGTGATGGTTTTGGTTGTTTTCATTGCAGTCTTTTTTTCAATCTGGTATTACAGCAAAAGAATATCCGAGATGATGAATCAAGGGTTGAAAGCATATCAGAAGGGGAAAGAGTAGAATTTTTGAGGTCGCAATTTGCGACCTCAAACTTTATAAAAGAACATGAGGTTGTAACTGCCGAACAATGCTTATACAATAGAATGCAGAAAAGTGATATATACTTATCTTTGGAGGTTGGTATGGACAAGGAGTATCTGGAACTAAAAAAATGGCTTGAAGAAACAGCAGACGAGCCCTTGGAGGAGATGGATGCTTTCTTTGACGCGCGCATTGCCGGGTATGAAGAACATATGTCGCCGTGGAGAGAGCACTATGAGTGGATGGCAAGACAGATTTTTACTGAATGGTCGGGCGACGGCAATATGAAGAGGTTGCTGGATATTGGCTGCGGAAGTGGTTTAGAGTTGGACCGCATTTTTGAGAAATTCCCGAATTTGCATGTGACGGGAGTAGATTTATCTACAGCGATGCTTCGTAAGCTTTCCGAAAAGCATAGAGAACGTAATCTTGAATTAGTGCAGGCAGACTATTTCACATATCCGTTAGGAGAAAACTGCTATGATGCGGCAGTTTCTTTTGAGACATTACATCACTTTACGATGGAGAAAAAGAAGGAGGTTTTCACGAGACTGTATCATTGCTTAAAGCCCGGCGGTATCTATCTGGAATGTGATTATATAGCAGATACGCAGGAGATAGAAGATTTGTTATTCGCCGAATGCGATAGGAGAAGAAAGCGGGACGGCATTCCGCCGGAGACGTTTGTACATTTCGATACGCCTCTGACACTGGAACATGAGATGCAGGCAATGCAGGAGTCCGGATTTGAGCAGGTGGAACTAATTGACTGTCTGGACGGTACACCGATGATTAGAGCGGTGAAACAATAAAATATTTTGCGAAATAAACGATATTACGTTTATAAATATTATAAAATTATATTGCATTATAACACTGTTGTGATATGATATATGCAAGGGTGCTATCCAAAACGGGTAAGCGGTTCGCCTTTTGCCAAAATGAGTACATTTTGAGAACTTCCATTCAAAGGAGGTTGGACTTATGGAAAATAAAGTGAAAGGTACAGAATATGATGATAGAAACATACATAGGGATCGTAGGGATTATCGTAACAATAGTCAGTATCATTGTTACGATAATCAGTATCCTACAGACCTACAAGAAACAGAAACATCAGAAAAGTAACCGCCTGACCAAGGATTAAGTTACTTTTCTATGTAACAATTAACCAAGGTGAACCGTTTGCTACGGATAGCACCTTTTATGGTTATCATTATAACAGAGTATTTTATTTTGTCAATTTATATTTTAAAATATGTGAATCAGAACTTTGAACCCATTTATTTTTCGCACATTGTTCCAATGGAGTCCGGCTTTATCTATTAATCTTTTTTTATTGCAGGATAAAGGGCTAATCCCAATGGTACTGCAACACAAACAGCAACTATTGCATTTATAACCGATACCACTGCCTTTTGAGATGTTGTTACCATCACCGCTTGCAGAGGTAACGACAATACAAAACGGTGTTCAATAAAGCTTTTTGATAAGTATAATATTATATACAATACAGAGCCGCTCAAGGCACCTATCATAAACCGTTTACTTTTGTCAACCTTTTGATTTGATGCTATCTTGCCGCATAGCCATGACATAAGAAACTTAAAAACAAAAGTGAATGGCGCAGATGATATGTAAGCCGGGTTTGTAAGGTCAAAAAACATTGAGCCTATACCTGCAGCAAGGCCACCCTGCCATGAACCTAATAACAATCCGGCGAGCAGGCACATAACATTTCCCATGTGCAGCCGTGTATTATCAATTGCTGTGGGAATAGGTATCTGTAAAAATGCGGAAGCTACATAAACCGCCGCAGCCATCACACCAATCAAAGCCATTTCTCTTATCGTAATTTTCTTTTTCATAATCAACACTCCTTAAAATATATTTTTTCTTTGCACTATCATACTATTGAATTTGAAGCCATACAATGTTAAAATTGTATGGCATACAATTTTGAGGAAAGAGGTATCAAAATGCCCGTTAATTCATTTGAAAACTATCCTATGTCTTGGAAACCAAATAAGACAAAACTTGAAAGACCTTATTACCTATCTATTGCGACTATGTTAGAGCAGGATATTATTAACGGAAGTTTGCCGGCGAATACAAAATTACCCCCTCAAAGAGAATTAGCAGACTTTTTAGATTTGAATTTAAGCACCATAACAAGGGCTTATAAAATATGTGAATTAAAAGGGCTGCTCTATGCTGTAACAGGAAGAGGGACTTTTGTTTCGCCCGGCACTTTCCATAAGGATACATTTATAGAGGAGAGTAACCACCTTATAGAAATGGGCATGATTAAGCCTTTTTATGAAACAAACAGTCTTATCCTTGAAGTATCAAAGTCAATCATGGAAAACTCAAATAGCACTAAACTATTTGAATATAGCAGTCCTTTAGGAACAGATAAGCAGCTTCATGCTGCGGTGCAATGGCTTAAAAGATATAAAATAAATGTATCTGAAAGCAATACAATGATAGTTGCCGGAGCGCAAAATGCACTTGGTGTTATTTTAATCTCGTTATTCAAAGCAGGAGATAAAATTGTAGTTGATGAGTTTACCTATGCAAATTTTAGGGGATTGGCAAATTTACTACATATCCAGTTGATTACCATTGAAGCTGATCGTTATGGAATGATACCTGAAGCTCTTTTGACTACATGCAAAAATAGTGATATACGAGGAATATATCTCATGCCAACTTGCAGCAATCCGACAAGTATTTTTATGCCGCAGAAAAGACGAGAGGAATTAGTAAATATTATTCAGCAATATAACTTACTCCTGATTGAGGATGATACATATTCTTTTCTTGCTCCGGCAAATGTAAAACCCTTTTTTTCCATGATACCCGACTATACACTTCATATTTGCAGTCTGTCAAAGTCATTATGTCCGGGATTGAGGGTCGCTTTTTTGGCATTTCCTAAACAATTCAGTGAACTGCTGATATCCGGTATGTTAAACTTAAACTTAAAAACAGTTTCTCTCAATGCCGAAATTATAGCGGAACTGATAGAAAACGGTCATGCTGATAAAATCGTAAATGAGAAAATTAACTTAGCCCAAGAAAGAAATCAAATATACAAAAATTTCTTTCCGATTGATGATGAAAGTATCGCACGATTTTTTCATTGGTTGAAGCTTCCTGCAAACTTAGCAAGTGAGGAAGCAGAAGTTTTGGCTTTACATAAAGGAATTCATATATTAGGCTCACATAGGTTTGCAATGGGGAGTCAGAATAAATCATCTTATATACGACTTTCGATTGCTTCTCCCAGTTCGAAAACAGACTTAACTTATGCATTGCAAACATTAAATCAAATATTTGATGGACAAAAGTACAACCTTTTTGAAGATTAGTTTTATCTTTTTGATTTCAATTGACACATCTCTCTTGCAATCGTAATATATCAATGAGGACAAACATATGAAAACAAGAGATAATAAAGACAAGCACAGTTTTAAACAAACCCTGCAAAACAATATCTATGTCATGAAACTGGGAAGGGAAATATGCCCTTCCCGTATTATTCATGCCCTTTTTAAGACGGTAATTGATTACGCAGGGTGGGTTTTCTTTAGCGCGTATTTTATGAGATATGTTGTAAATGCACTGGATACAGGGAAACCGCCGCGGGATATTTTCCTGTTTGTTTTTGTGTGCGGACTGACATTTTTCATAGGGAATATGTACTGGGACTATGTGGACAATGTGGTTGTACCGCTGACTGATACGAAGGTTTATCACGGCGTGTATATGAGGTTGTACCGAAAGGCTAGGAACGTGGAACTGCGCTGTTATGAGAATGCGGATTTCTACAATAAGTACACGATGGCAATCGATGATGCGGGGACGAAGATAACGACCATTATTGACAGCTTTTGGGGTGTCTTTATAGGCATAGTGGGTGTAGTGTTAATTTTTTATGCCATGTTTGAGGTTTCTCCTCTGTCAGTGCTTTTTATTATTTCTCCGTTAGTCGGAAATTTTTTCTTCGGAACTATATGGAATAGGCTGTTGGTGAAAAGATATGAGGAGGGCGTTCCCAACGATAAAGTGCTAAACTATGTGAATAGAGTGATGTACCTTGGGGAGTATGCGAAGGAGATACGTCTGTCCAATGTCTTCCGTTTGTTGAAGCGGCAGTATCATGATGCCACGGACAGGAGTGTTGAGGTTGCAAACAAGTATGCATTTCGGGTCAGCACTATGAATTTTTTAAGAATCGAATTTACTTTTACGGTGATTTTTGAGGGTGTGCTTTTATATGCAATCTATGAGAATCTGGTAAGAGGAACAATGTCGCTGGCACAGCTTACAGTCATGACAAGTCTTATGGTTTCCGCCACATGGATGTTAATCGGATTGTTTGAAAGCATTATGAATATGGTAAAGAACGGAATGTTTATCAGCAATCTCCGGGCTTTTTTGGAGTATGAGGAACAGATTCCCGAGAATCAGGACGGTATTTTAGCGGATGCAGGATTTGAGACTCTGGAATTTGACAAGGTCTGCTTTTCTTATCAGGATGAGGAAACCATTAAGGATTTATCTTTCACCGTACATAAAGGAGAGACGGTTGCGCTGGTGGGACACAACGGTGCAGGTAAAACCACGATCATCAAGCTGATGCTGAGATTGTATGACCCCACAAGCGGCGTAATTCGCTTAAACGGTATAGATATAAGGGAATATAATCTGAATTCCTATCGGAAATTATTTGCAACGGCATTTCAGGATGTCTGTCTGTTCGGTATGTCTGTGAAGGACAATATTCTGATGGGCGTGCATAGGGAGGATGAGGAGGAGCAGGTGATTCGTGCGCTTAAGAAGGCAGGTGTATATGAACGGATTGAAAAGCTTCCCCATGGTATCGATACCATTATGACGAAGGAGTTCGATGAGGAAGGTGCGGTACTGTCAGGAGGAGAGAGTCAGAAGGTGGCAGTAGCAAGAGCCTTTTATAAGAAGTGTCCTGTAAAAATTTTTGACGAGCCGTCCAGTGCGCTTGATCCGATTGCGGAATATGAACTTTTTGACAGCATTATGAAGGACGGGGAGAAAAATACCATGATTTTCATTTCCCATCGCCTTTCCTCTGTGAAGAATGCGGATTTGGTTCTGATGCTGGAACAGGGTACTATTATCGAGAGCGGTACGCACAGCGAATTGATGAAGGCCGACGGCAGTTACGCCCAGATGTACAAGAAACAGGCAATGAATTATCTGGCGGTAGATTCTGTGGAAGGGGTGACGTTATGAGTAAAACAACTTCCGGTCAGACGGACAAACAGACAACGAAGCAGACGATGAAGCAGGTGTGGGCCAACAACTGGTTTTTGATTAAGTTGTGCTTTACCGCATCTCCTGCTTATGTGATATTTTTGCCGATGGATGCCGTGAGAAATCAGATTTCTATCTTTGTTGAGCATACATACGGAATAGGCTATGTGTTGGAGGCGGCTGAATTCCACTATCCTTTTCGAAAGGTAGCGATTTTTATCCTGCTTTTGGCGTTGGGTATTACCGCGGGGATGATCTTTTCGGTATGGGTACAGGATTATGTCGCAGCTAAGGAACTGCCCAAGGTGCGGCGCAAAATTAAAATGATGCTTTACGAGCACGCCAAGGAGATGGATTTGGAGTGCTATGACAATCCGGAATATTATAATCAGCTTGTACTTGCTATTTCTGAAGCGGATAAACAGATTGACCGTTGTATTACCTTTCTGCAAAATACTTTTTCGGGGATCGCAGTGTTTGTTTCTACGGGCATTTACTTTTTGAAGAAGGATAAAGTTTCCGTATTGTTTGTGACGGTCTCTTTTCTGATGGCGTTTATATTTAATCAGATATACAACAAGCTTACATACAGGCTGCGGATAGAAAGGAATCCTCTGGAGCGCAAGAGAGAGTATGTAAAGCGGGTGTTCTATCTGCCGGATTATGCCAAGGAACTTCGCCTGCATCCTGAGACGGCGGATCTTCTGTATGATGAGTTTGAGAAGGCCAACGAGGCAATTTACGAAGTGGAAAAGAGTTACACGAAAAGAAAATTCCGGATAGGTTTCCTGCGTCGGTATATAAGTAATGACTTTATGAGTGACACCGTGTATCTTACTTATCTGGTATTTAAGGCTGCCGTAGTGAAAGGACTGTCTTACAGCAGTGTGGCTATTTTGTTTAACTCTTTCGGACGTCTGAAAAGGGGTATGCGCGTTTTTACGGATGTCTATCCTTATGCCTGCGAGACAAGCCTTTATGTGCAGAAAATTAGGGATTTCCTTGAACGAAAGCCGGAGATAGTAAGCGACAGAAATCTTCCGGTATCAGGTGCTGCCAAGGAGATTACGATTCATAATCTTTCTTTTGCTTATGGGCAGCAAGAACAAAAGGATGCCGCGAAGGATGTCCTGAATGATATATCCTTTACGATAAAACCCAACGAAAAGATAGCGTTAGTGGGATATAACGGCGCAGGCAAAACAACTTTGGTTAAGCTGCTCATGCGTCTATATGACCCTACAGCGGGAGAGATATTGGCTGACGGCGTGAATATTAAGGAGTATGACGTTGAGGGGTATCGGCATTCTATCGGAACGGTATTTCAGGACTTCCAGATATTTGCAGGCTCTGTCACGGAAAATGTACTGCTGGATGTAGCGGAAGGCGAATCTGAAAATCAGAAGACGGATAATCAGGGGGCACAGACTGCACGCGTACACGCCGCTCTTGAACATAGTGGATTGGGAGAACGTATCGCAACACTTCCGGCGGGCGCAGATACAATGATGACTACGGAGTTTGACCTTAAAGGAGTCAATCTTTCCGGCGGAGAAAGTCAGAAGCTTGCAATCAGCAGGGTGTTTTATAAGGATGCGGGATTGATTATACTGGACGAGCCTTCCAGCGCATTAGACCCTATAGCGGAGTATCAATTGAATCGCGCTATGCTGGAAGCTACAGAAGGTAAGACAGTAATTTTCATTTCCCACCGTCTTTCCACAACCCGCTTAGCGGACCGGATTATTCTAATGGAGCAGGGACGGATTGCCGAGCAGGGAACACACGAGGAGCTTTTGCAGATGAACGGAAAGTATGCCCGGATGTGGAAACTGCAGGCAGGGCAGTATTTGACACAGTAATCATAATATGCTAACTTAAACAAGAGAGGCCAATCATCCATTAATTGGGCTCTCTTATCATATAATTAGTATCATGTAATCATATTGTGAATTAAGGAAGGAACGTGTATTGTGACTAAAACAAACAACAATCAAGAAAGTCAACAAAAGAGCGGCAGCTTTGCCATGTCAGTACTCAAACATATATGGGAGTATGCTGTGTTGGCGCTGGGAGCAGCCATAGCGGCATTTGCCATCGAGGAATTTCTGGTGCCGTGTAAGATTCTGGACGGCGGTGTGGTAGGTATCAGTATTATTTTGAATCATCTGACGAACATTCGATTGAGCTTGATTACCTTTGGGCTGAACATTCCGTTTTTGATTGTGGGATATAGGGTGCTGGGAAAAGAGTTTTTTATCAAAGCCGGTTATTCCATGGTGGCTTTTTCAATCTTTCTGGAAGTGTTCGCGCCGATGGGGGATATCACGCGGGATTCCCTGTTGGCAGTCTGCTTCGGCGGTATTATTCTCGGTATCGGTGTGGGTATGGTAATTTCTTTCGGAGGTTGTCTGGACGGTACGGAGACGGTAGCTATCCTGTTAAACCGCAAGACGGATTTTCCTGTGGGAAGAACGGTTCTGTTTTTTAACATTGTTATCTACTCTGTTGCAGGACTATTGTTCGGATTTGACCGTGCGATGTACAGTCTGCTTACATACTATATCACTTCGAAGGTGCTCGATTTTATAGACAACGGAATGAATCAGGCGAAGGCAGCCATGATCATTACCAATGACGGTGAAAAGATAGCAGATATGATTTATAAAAAGATGGGGCGGACCGTGACAATATTGGAAGGTGCGGGACTGATCAGCGGCAAGAAGGATGTTCTTTACTGCGTGTTGAACCGTTTGGAAGTATACGAATTAAAGAAATTGATTAACGAGGCGGATACAAGCGCGTTCATTGCAATTAATGAAGTTTCCGAGATTATCGGTAATCACATTAAGCAAAAAGGAACGTCGGAATAGTTGTGATAAGGAATACAAAAGCATTGAGGTAACATGTAGTTATGGATTTGGGAGTGACACAATTCTTGATTGTCTGTCCGCTGCTTTTTCTGGCAGGATTTGTAGATGCGGTGGCAGGTGGAGGGGGACTGATTTCCCTGCCTGCGTGTATGATAGCAGGGCTGCCGGTACATTATGCGATTGGTACCAATAAGCTGAGTTCGGCAATGGGAACCGCGGTTGCCACACAGCAGTATGCACGTCGTGGGTATATTCCATGGAGACAGGCCGGCTTCTACGTGGTGTGTGCATTGATAGGTTCCGGTACGGGAGCAAGACTGGCACTGATGATAGCAGATGATGTGTTTCGGATTATCATGTTGGTGATTCTGCCCCTGACGGCACTGTATGTGATGCGGACTAAAGTGCTGGAGCAGAACAAAGAGGCTTTTTCTCCTGTGAAAACACTCTGCATCGGTATGGCTGTTGCGTTGACAGTGGGCGTATATGACGGATTTTACGGACCGGGAGCAGGCACCTTCCTTCTTCTGCTTCTCACATCGGTGGCACGGATGAAGCTCAATTCTGCCAACGGAGTTGCGAAGGTCATTAATCTGACAACAGACTTGACATCGATTGCAGTCTTCTGGCATAGCGGTAAAGTTTTGGTTCCGCTCGGACTTGTGGCGGGGCTGTTCAGTATCATGGGTAGTTATCTCGGAACACGTTATTTTCATAAAGGCGGGCCTAAAGCAGTGAAACCGATTATGCTGGCTGTGCTGGCCTTATTTTTTGTGCGTGTCCTGTCGGAATTATAATATGTATAAGGAGTGTGTTTTAGGATGAATTTATTACAAAAATTATTTGCCCCTGTTGATATGACTACGGGCGAGCCATGGAAAAAGATTGTGCTGTTCACTGTTCCGATGCTGCTCGGAAATATTGCGCAGCAGCTCTATAATACGGTGGACAGCATCATTGTGGGAAACTATGTGGGAGACAATGCGCTGGCGGCTGTGGGTAGCGCTGGACCGATATTTAATCTGGTGATTGTCCTGTTTATCGGTATCAGTGTAGGTGCGGGAATTATGGTGTCCCAATATTTTGGAGCGAAAAACAGGGAAGGTCTTTCCTATACAATTGGTAACAGCATCCTGCTGACACTGATTGCAACCATTATTATGGCGGCGGTAGGTGTGATTGTGACCAGACCGCTTCTGGAACTGCTTAATACACCGGAGAGCATCATTGACTGGTGCGCCTCCTATCTGTACATCCTGTTTATCGGCGGCGTAGGTCTGGCTTTTTACAATATCCTGTCCGGTATCTTACGGGGACTTGGAGATTCCGTTTCCGCGCTGATTTATTTGGTGGTTGCCTGCGTGCTCAACATCGGGTTGGACCTGTTATTTGTTATTCAGTTTAATATGGGTGTGAGCGGTGTGGCTTTGGCGACCGCTATCGCGCAGGCGGTTTCGTCGATACTGTGCGCGATTAAGTTATACAAAATGAAAGATTTGTTCGATTTAAATATCAGCTTCATCAAGTGGAATAAACTGTATGCGATGAATGTCATAAAATTAGGTGTGCCGTCCGGTGTGACGCAGGCAATCTTTTCTATGTCCATGATTGTGGTCCAGTCACTGACCAACAGCTTCGGAGAGATGTTTATTGCCGCCAACGTTATTGTGATGAGAGTGGATGGTTTCGCCATGATGCCCAATTTCTCATTTGGCTCTGCTATGACGACTTATGCGGGACAGAACGTGGGAGCCGGCGCTTACGACAGAGTTAAGACGGGCGCGAGACAGGGAACGCTTCTTGCGGCCGGTGTATCGACACTTGTAACTGCGGCGATTCTTCTGGTGGGCAGACAGCTTATGGGAATCTTTACGGACACGGAAGAACTGGTTATCTTAAGCATGCATTTAATGCAGATTCTGGCGGTTGGATATATTGCCATGGCAGTCATGCAGTGTCTGTGCGGCGTGATGAGAGGAGCAGGCGATACCATGACACCTATGTGGATTTCGATTTTTGAGACGGTGATTTTGCGTATGCCGCTTGCCTATATCATGTGCTACTTATCCAGAACACCGGAGCTTCCTAACGGAAGGAGAGAGTATGTGATGGTATCCTTGTTGATTTCATGGATAGTGGGTACGATACTGTCCTGCATTTTCTATGCGAGAGGCAAATGGAAGACGAAGGCGGTAGAGAAGGCTGAAGCATAAGAGCGCAGCAGGAGGAAAAGATGAAAAAGAGTCCTTTAATCATATTGCTTGCAATTACATTGACAGTCTCTTTATTGGCAGGCGGCGGTTCGTGGGTGGCAACACCTATACTGACGGTCTATATTCCGTGGAAAGCGGATTTTTCCCATGATACGGGAGAAGTGTTAAATGTCTATTGCTGGAACGAAGAATTTAAAAACTGTATGATAGAGAATTATCCCGGATATAAGGAAAACAAAGATGGAACAGGTACCATCGGGAATGTGACGGTCAAATGGATTATTGAAGGTACCTATGATATGAATTATCAGGATAAGCTGGATATGGCGCTGTCTGTGCAGGACCGTGCCGATGACGAGAAGAAGATTGACATATTTCTGATAGAGGCCGACTATGCACCGAAGTATACGAATGCTGAAGGGGTATGTATCTCCATGAAAGAGCTGGGTCTGGCACGTTATATGTCCGGGCAGTACCGCTACACTCAAGATGTTGTGACAGATGATAAGGGCAATGTGAATGGCTCCTCACCGGTGGCATGTCCCGGGCTGTATGTTTACAGGCGGTCTGCTGCAAGGCAGGTATTCGGGACCGATGACCCGAATAAAATCCGGAAATATTTCTCCGACTGGAACAAATTTGAAGAGTCTGCAGAGAAATTATCGGATTCGGGTTGGAAAGTGGTTTCCGGTTATGATGACGCTTACCGTGTATATGCGCAGAATGTATCCGCTCCATGGGTAGTGAAAGGAGAACTTCGGATTGATGATAACCTTATGAGATGGGTGAAGCAGACGAAGGACTTTACGGATAATGGGTATAACAATCAGACACATATGTGGGATATGGATTGGTTAAACGGTATGACTTCCTCGGGAGATGTGTTCGGATACTTCGGTCCCGCGTGGTTTATAGATTATTCTATGACATCGGGTTCTCTGGATGATTTTCTGGGAGAGCCGGAGGTCGGCAACGGCACATGGGGTGATTGGGCAGCCATTGAAGGACCGGAGCCGTTTTTCTGGGGTGGCTATTGGATTTGTGTAGCACAGGGATCAGACAATACAGGTCTGGCAGCTGATATTATTTATCAGCTCACTTGTAATTCAAATGTTATGAAAGACATGATAACGGAAGAATGGCCTTTCTGTAACAACAGACGGATGATGAGACAGTTGGCAAGAGGGGAAGAACCCAATGCATTCCTGGGCGGACAGAACGTGTTGGAACAATACTGTGCGGTTGCGGATGATATTCGCATAGAGCATGGAACCACTTATGACTGGGTTGTAGAGCAGTGCTTCCAAGATACCATGTTCTACTACTTTGATGGTAAAGTTGATATGGATACCGCCATCCGGCATTTTTATGACGAGGTGGAGAGAATATATCCGGAGTTGGGCGAGACAATGCAGTCAAGGCACAAGGAATGAAAATGATGCAACTTTGATGCAATTTTGATACAGGTTTGATGCAAGCCCATGCTATGGTGCATTTGTATAAGAAAGGTCATCGGTTAATGACAAATATATCAAATGCAGATAGGATGTGGGTAAATGAAAAAAAGATGGTTGGTTGTCTTGCCGGCAGTGATTGTATTGCTGGTCGGTGTAGTAAAATGTATCAGTACAATCAGAGAATTACAGAGCGCAGAGCAGGATCTCATGGCGCAATATATTGCCGTCTCGGAGGAGAACGGTCACTTGCAAAGTCAGCTTGCCGAGGCGGAGAAAAAGATAGCTTCGGCGGGAGAGGATGAACCGGCAGACGATCCTGTCCGGGAAGAGGATACCAGTTTACCGGGACAGATGCTTCCGGTTGCAGAGTTAGGTCAGATTGATGAAGGTTATGCGGAGCATATTCGTAAAACCATGTCTTCAGACAGAGATATGAGAGTGGCCTATGTCTATCCGGTGGGCGAGGATTCGGGACGAAGTATGAAGCGTCTTTTCATATGTGACGGATCCTACTATATGGAATGCTATCTGGCGGATTATATAACGGGAGAAATCAGCAATCTTAGCGGCAGAATCCCCCGTCTATATATCTCCTATCGGACAGACGAGAGGGATGAGGACGGAAAACGAGTAGAAGCATACGAAGTGTGTGAGGTCATGGTGGAGGATTACGACGGAAACGGAGAGCTTGATATTCTGTTGGTGGCATCGCTAAGTACGGAGCACCACAATCTGCTGGATCACGCGGGCGGCGTGTTATTGTGGCTGCAAAAGGACGGGGAGTTTGTTCCGATAAACAGTGAATACTGCGGCAATTATACGAGAGGCAGGGACAGTGAGATTTCTCTGCAGATAGCGGAATTGGAAGAGAAGCTCAGAGAAGAGCAGAATCCTGAGGATTGGAGCATTGACAGAGTAAGCACATGGGTCAGGGAGGAACTTCTGGCAGGGAGAGCGGAGGAAATAGAGGAGGCGATTGCAAATCCCAAGAGGCAGATTCCCTACAGCGAGTGGAGAGAACCCTTAGACCTCCATGTGGAATTGAGGCAAGACAAAGAATACAGGTACAGCGTGCGGATTCCGGAAAATCCCTACGGCCAAGGAAAGATTAACCAATGGCTCAAGAACTACTATGAGCGGGAAGAAGAAGAGGAAAAGAAATTCATGGGAATCATCAGAGAAGATGAAGAGACCATGACGTACCAGGAGAGACTTGACGCAAATTTCTATTATGCTTCTTGGGTCCAGCCCACACGGGTGGACGATACGGTCGTCAGCCTGATAACTGATGGCTACGCGTATGCCGGTGGTGCTCACGGCACTGAATTTACACACTCGGTGGTATTCGATACGAGAAGCGGTGAGGTTTTGCAACTGGTGGATGTGGTTGCGAATAAGGAGCGCTTTGTCAGATTCGCAGTGGATTACATAGAGTCAAATTATGGGGATGAATATGTTCCATGGGGAATAGAAAACGTCAAAGATGCGCTCCTACAGGAGGACTGGTGTTTTTCGGATTACGGATTTAAAGTATTCTGGAACGGCGGCAACGGGCTGGGAACATATAGTTGTGAGATTCCTTATGAGATGCTCTTGGGTTATTTGAAAGAGGAATATTTCCCCATCAGCCGCGTGACGGAACACGGCCTGTCCTGGTGGGAGTATAATCAGACGGAAGGCAGGATTCTGATGGATGTAAACGCTGACGGAGCGGTGGATACGCTGGTGCTGTCCGCCATAGAAGGTGAGAGTATTAAATTATCCGTCAACGAAACCGTGTCTGAGCTTTACCCGCAGTTTGAGGGGAAACCTCTATACGAGCAGAAGCCCCGGATTCGGTCGGTCATGTTGGAGCGTGAAGAGGACGGTACGAGCAGGATGAATCTGAAGGTGTGGGTTTGGTCGGAGGAAGAAGAACGGACCCAAACACGCATATATGTGTATCTGTTTGACGGAGAAAATGTTATACTTGAGACAGATTATGAAGTGGAAGAGCAGGATGAGTGAGAGCGGCATGCAGAAGCGGAAAGGAAGACACAACTATGTATAAAACAATTCTCTTTGACTTGGATGGTACATTGACAGACCCCGGACTTGGAATTACCAATTCCATCATGTATGCTTTAGAGAAATTTGACATTAAAGTGGAGGACAGAACATCTCTGTATAAATTTATCGGACCGCCGCTTCAGGAGTCGTTCAAGAAGTATTATGATTTTTCTGATGAAGACATTACCCGTGCCGTGGCATATTACAGGGAATATTACAGCGATAAGGGAATATACGAGAACGTGCTGTATGACGGTATGGCGGAGTTGTTGGAACAGATTAAGAACTCAGGGAGAAATGTGGTTCTCGCCACTTCCAAACCGGAAGAGTTTGCTGCGGAGATTTTGCGGTATTTTGATATAGCCAAGCACTTTGATTTTCTGGCGGGTGCTACCATGGACGGCACAAGAAACAATAAAGCCGACATTATTGCCTATGCGATTGAGTCCTATCATATCACGGATTTATCGTCCGCGGTGATGGTCGGTGACAGGGAGTATGATATCCTTGGCGCCAATGCGGCAGGGCTTGACTCCATCGGGGTTCTGTACGGTTACGGAAGCCTGGAGGAACTGCATAATGCCGGGGCGACACATATTGCGGAGCGCGTCACGGATATTATGAGTTTTTTATAACAATATTAATGCGTGCAATTCTTTATGGGACAATCTCATAAAAACGAATCACAAGTCCGTTCTCATCCATATGGCCTTCGCCTCTGAACTGATTTGCATGCAGGTAAGAGGCAAGAACTTTACTGTCTGTCATAAAGGTGGGAACGGTCTTAAAAGGAGCGGAATCATACCCTTCCGTAAACCATCCGTTATTCTCCACATAGATACGGCAATCGTTCCCTTCATAGTCCTGCCCGATCAGCATATACCTCGCCGACATATGGCGTACGCGATTCTGGTTGGTGACCTGTGTATCCACGCCACCCGGCGCAATAACACCATGAAATAATTCGCCCTTTACGGTTCCGCCAAAAGGTATCATCGTTATATGCCCGATTGTACTGTCCAACTCAACAATATGTTCTCCGTCGATTTCTACAAAAACTTCCATAATCAGTTTATCCATCTTGTATAGTTTCCTCCTCAGCCGTGGCAGCATTTCATGGTTATCTGTGTCATGGCAGCTAATACCGCATCGTTTTTGATTATAGTATACCATCTGTTTTTGTAAAATGGGTTGACTATTTATCCTAAAATGATATAATGAAAAACGAATTATTTTAAACACATCTAAACTATTAAAATACATTAGGAGACAGAGACATATGCTGCATCTTAAATCTTTAGATGAAGGGCTTGATATCTTCAAAGCATTGGGTTCTGAGGTTCGTATAGAAATCATTAAAATTCTTTTAGAAAACAACGGAATGAATATGAATGAGCTTGCCGGGAGGTTGAATATTACAAACGGTGCGCTGACCAGCCATATCAAGAAATTGGAAGACTGCGGATTAGTAATGATTACCAATGAGTCGGCGGGGCACGGTAATCAGAAGAAATGCTCGGTTCGTCTCGATAAAATACTGATAGAAGTAAACCCGCAGGAAGATATCCGAAACATCTATCAAACGGATTTAAAAATAGGGCATTACTCCGACTATAAAATATATCCCACCTGTGGACTTGCTTCAGATACTGCAATTATTGGAGAAGTTGACGATGCCCGTTATTTTTCCCATCCGGACAGATATAATGCGGATATCCTTTGGTTTACAAAAGGTTACGTAGAATATGTAATTCCGAACTTTATCCCTTTTGGACAGAAAATTGACCAGATTACACTGTCTATGGAAATCAGTTCTGAGGCACCGGGGGTAAACGATGTGTGGCCGTCGGACATTTCTTTTTTTATCAACGACAAGAAGATAGCAGTGTGGACCAGTCCCGGTGACTTCGGCAATATGAAAGGGATTTTTACGCCGGACTGGTGGTATCCTAATTGGAATCAATACGGCCTGTTAAAAATTCTCGTGATTAACAAAACGGGTACGTTCATCGACGGTTTGCAGGTGTCGGATGTATCCATATCCGATTTTGATTTCGATTACCGCAGCAGCATTAAGCTGAAATTGGCAGTGGAAGATACCGCACAGCATATTGGCGGATTGACTATTTTCGGTAAATCTTTCGGTAATTATAATCAGGATATCTCCGTGAGTATCAACTATAGTCCTATTGCGGAACTGTAGGGAAATGCAAAATTCCGCGTCACCACCGGAAGAAAATGTTAGAAAAGGTATACTTGGTCTATTGTTATGGAACAGGAAAAGCGACCCAGACGCATATGCAGAAAATGTCTGACCGCAGACATGGATGAAAAAAAGTATTTTGATAATCTGTATGCATATATCGACAACCTGGATGAGGAGTTAAAAGTAGATCGGCCGCTTTATGAAAAGAGGCTGGCTGTTTGCAAGGAATGTGATTTATTAGCGGATGCCATGTGCAGGGCGTGCGGCTGCTATGTGGAGCTGCGTGCTGTCATGTGGAAGAATGCATGTCCTTATGAGAAATGGAAAGCTGAAAAACACAGCGTGTCTTGACAGGCTGTGTTTTTTTAAAATAAAATCTAAGAGGGTATAACAAATCAAAAAGGGGGACAGTCTATGGCAAAGTATATCATGGCATTGGATGCAGGTACGACCAGTAACCGATGCATCTTATTCAACGAAAGAGGCGAAATGTGCAGCGTGGCACAGAGGGAATTTACACAGTATTTTCCGCAGCCGGGATGGGTGGAACATGATGCGGATGAGATCTGGGCGACACAGCTCGGAGTGGCGGTTGAGGCAATGAACATGATCGGGGTCACCGCAGAGGATATTGCGGCGATCGGTATCACCAATCAGCGTGAGACGGCAATCGTATGGGATAAGAATACGGGCGTGCCTGTGTATCATGCAATTGTATGGCAATGCAGAAGGACATCGGAGGACTGTGATGCCCTGATGGCCAAAGGGCTTACGGACAAGTTCAAACAAAAGACAGGACTTGTAATTGACGCTTATTTCTCGGCGACGAAGATTAAGTGGATTCTCGATCATGTCCCGGGAGCAAGACAGAAAGCTGAAAACGGTGATTTGCTTTTCGGAACGGTGGAGACATGGCTGATTTGGAAACTGACAAAAGGTGCGGTGCATGTGACGGACTACTCCAACGCTTCGCGCACTATGCTTTTCAATATCAATACACTGGAGTGGGATGATGAGATTCTGGCGGAACTGAATATTCCGAGAAGTATGCTTCCTGAGGTAAAAGCGTCCAGTTGTGTCTACGGAAATGCAGACCCGTCTTTTCTGGGAGGTCCGATTCCGATTGCGGGAGCTGCGGGAGACCAGCAGGCTGCATTGTTCGGTCAGACCTGTTTTACCGCCGGAGAAGTAAAGAACACGTATGGAACGGGATGTTTTCTGCTTATGAACACGGGTGAGAAGCCTGTATTTTCCGATAACGGTCTGGTGACGACAATCGCATGGGGACTTGACGGGAAGGTCAATTATGCGCTGGAAGGTTCAATCTTTGTGGCAGGTGCAGCGGTTCAATGGCTGCGCGATGAGATGAGGCTGATTGACTCGGCGATGGATTCCGAGTATATGGCTAACAAGGTAAAGGATTCCAACGGATGTTACGTAGTGCCGGCATTTACCGGTCTCGGAGCGCCTCACTGGGATCAGTATGCGAGAGGAACAATTGTGGGGATTACGCGCGGTGTGAACAAGTATCATATCATCCGTGCAACTTTGGAATCGATAGCATATCAGGCAAGTGATGTTTTAAAAGCGATGGAAGCCGATTCCCAAATAAAAATTACGTCCTTGAAAGTGGATGGCGGCGCCAGTGCAAACAATTTTCTGATGCAGACACAGGCGGACATTGTCAATGTTCCGGTAATCCGTCCGCAGTGCGTGGAGACGACCGCGATGGGAGCCGCTTATCTGGCAGGACTTGCGGTGGGATACTGGGCGAATAAGGAAGATGTCATTAAAAACTGGACAAGTGACCAGATTTTCAAGCCCGCTATTACGGAAGAGGATAGAGAGAAAAAAATCAAGGGCTGGAACAAAGCCGTGAAATATGCTTACGGATGGGCGAAGGAAGATTAGTTGGAAGGAGATTCTGCCATCATGTATGACGTGATTATTATCGGTGCGGGAGTATCCGGTGCTGCTACTGCCCGTGAACTGTCCCGCTACCGGGCAAGCATATGTGTTCTGGAAAAAGAAGAGGATGTCTGCTGCGGCACTTCCAAGGCGAACAGCGCAATTGTACATGCCGGGTATGACGCTGCCATAGGGTCATTGAAAGCGAAGCTGAATGTTCGAGGAAATGAGATGATGGGCAGGCTTTCAGAAGAACTGGATTTTCCGTTTGAGAGAAGAGGGTCTCTTGTCCTATGCCTGAGTGAAGACGACATGCCTAATTTGCAGGAGCTCTATGACAGAGGTGTGGCAAACGGTGTGAAGGATATGCGTATCCTGTCACGTGATGAAGTGCTACGGATGGAGCCGAATATTACGGATGATGTTTATGCTGCTTTGTACGCACCCACGGCAGGGATTGTTTGTCCTTTCGGGTTAAATATTGCACTGGCTGAAAATGCATATGTGAACGGTGTGGAGTTTAAGTTTGACACGGAAGTAAAAGAGATTAAAAAGCTGGATGAAAGCTATGAACTGGATACGAGCCAGGGAAAATTTAGGGCGAAGTATGTAGTGAATGCTGCCGGAGTCTATGCGGATCGATTTCATAATATGGTGAGTGCAGAGAAGATTCACATCACCGCCAGACGCGGGGATTACTGTCTTATGGATAAGGAAGCTGGAACTCATGTGGGCAGAACAATCTTTGCGCTTCCGGGGAAACTTGGCAAGGGTGTTTTGGTTACGCCGACAATTCACGGAAATTTACTGGTCGGGCCGACAGCCGTCGATGTGGAAGATAAAGAGGCGATTAATACAACTGCGGAGGGATTAGCCCTGTTGTTGGCGAAAGCAGGAATGAATGTAAAGAATATTCCGACGCGGCTGGTTATCACTTCCTTTGCAGGTCTGCGCGCACATGAGAACGGCGATGATTTTATCATAGGAGAAGTGAAAGACGCGAAAGGATTCATAGACTGTGCGGGTATTGAGTCTCCGGGAATCGCAAGCAGTCCGGCGATTGGTGAAATGATAGCGGAGCTGCTGCGTGATAAGATGGATTTAATAGAGAAAGAGGACTTCGTCTCAACAAGACAGGGAATCAAGGATCCAAGCACGCTAAGCATGGAGGAGAGGAATGCGTTAATCAAAGAGAATCCTGCTTATGGCAATATTATCTGCCGATGTGAGATGGTTACGGAAGGAGAGATTATTGACGCAATCAAGCGTCCTCTCGGAGCGAAATCCTTAGACGGTGTAAAACGCCGGACGAGAGCCGGGATGGGACGATGCCAATCCGGTTTCTGTGCACCCAGAACAATGGAGATTTTGGCACGGGAATGCGGTATGAGTATGTTTGATATCACAAAAGCCGGCGGAAAATCACAGATTGTTGTCGGTACAAACAAGGATACGATATAAGGAGAGATGGCGAGATGAGAGACTATGATATTGTGATTATCGGCGGAGGGCCTGCCGGGCTTGCCGCAGCCGTTTCTGCAAAACAAAACGGAGTAGACAGTATCCTGATTCTGGAGAGGGATAATGAGCTGGGCGGCATATTGAACCAGTGTATTCACAACGGGTTCGGACTGCACACATTCAAGGAGGAATTGACGGGTCCGGAGTATGCGGACCGTTTTATACAACAGGTAAATCAACTGCAGATTGAATATAAGTTAAACACCATGGTTACGGACATTGATTCCTCGAAAAAAGTGACGGCGATGAACAGGGATGAGGGCATGTTCGAGATTCAGGCAAAAGCGGTGATTTTGGCAATGGGATGCCGTGAACGGGCAAGAGGTGCCCTCAATATACCGGGATATCGTCCGGCGGGTATTTTTTCTGCCGGTACAGCACAAAGGCTTGTTAACATGGAGGGCTATATGCCGGGCAGAGAAGTCGTCATTCTCGGCTCCGGTGATATCGGATTGATTATGGCAAGACGAATGACTCTGGAAGGCGCCAAGGTCAAGGTCGTAGCGGAACTTATGCCCTATTCCGGTGGACTGAAAAGAAATATCGTACAGTGTTTGGATGATTACGGTATACCCTTGAAACTGAGTCATACGGTGATAGATATTAAGGGCAAAGAGCGTGTAGAGGGAGTCACACTGGCAGAAGTTGATGAGAAGGGTTCACCGATTGCAGGGACGGAAGAGTTTTATCCATGTGATACACTTCTTCTTTCCGTCGGGTTGATACCGGAAAATGAACTTTCACGAGGCATGGGTGTGGAAATGAATCCGGTCACGTCAGGTCCGAAAGTGAACGAAAGTCTTGAGACGAATATGGACGGTGTGTTTGCTTGCGGAAATGTACTTCACGTTCATGATCTGGTTGATTATGTGTCCGAGGAAGCGGCAGCAGCCGGAAGGAATGCGGCGGCTTATGTGAGTGCGTGCGGTGCAGGAAACGAAGAAGGACAGGAAATCGCATTGAAACCGGTTTCGGGTGTCAGGTATACGGTTCCGTCTACGATTCACCCTGCACATATGAGTGACGAACTGACGGTTCGTTTCCGGGTTGACGGCGTGTATCGGAACTGTTATGTCAGCGCTTATTTTGACGATGAGCGAGTGATTTATAGGAAACGTCAGATTGTTGCGCCGGGCGAGATGGAAGAAGTAAAACTGACTAAAGAACAGCTCCTTCGGTATCCTGATTTGAAAACGATTACGTTTATGATTGAGGAGGCATAGTCATGGAAAGGAAATATTTGACCTGTATCAACTGTCCGATGGGCTGTGCACTGACTGTCGAGATGGAAGGAGACGAGGTTGTCAATGTAGGTGGAAACACATGTAACCGCGGAGATACTTACGCGAGAAAAGAGATGACTAACCCTACCAGAATTGTAACTTCCACGGTGAGAGTAGTTGGCGGAAAGTCGGATATGGTATCGGTGAAGACGAAAGAAGACATTCCGAAAGGGAAAATTTTTGAGTGTATTGAGAAACTAAAAAATGTGCAGATTCAGGCACCAATCCATATCGGGGATGTGATTTTGGCAAACGTAGCAGGTACCGGGATTGATGTCGTTGCTACTAAGAATATTGCCGGGATGAATGAGGCATAAAATATGTCAGAGCAGGAATACTTTAAAAGTGCATTGTCCGATTTTACTTATGAAGCTGCCAGTGGCGGAGCGATTCGCCATCTGGCAGATTTAGGATATACGGTAAGACAGATCACGGAGCAACTTACTTACCCGACGCCCTATGAAAGAGTGCGCAGGACTGTCTGGCAGCATTTGATTGATACGGGAGTGATACTTACACGGGAGCCCGAAAAGGGAGGAGTGCAAGGCAAAGCGGCATATACGGTAGAACACGGCAAATATGGGAAGGCCAGTTTCAGATTGGAGACAGCTGCCACTTCCGCTTCAGAGCCGATACATTGGAAAGAACGGTATTACAGCGAAGAAAAGTGCGGCAGCCTGGCGGCTTATCTGGCAAATAAATGCAGTGTGAACGGGGATGACGATTCCTACATTTCCTGCGATTTTGGAATACGCGGCGTAAGAGATTCGTCCGAATACGCATCGGCTATGCAGATATTGAATGAGCGTCAGCGGGAGTATATCGAAGGGCTTCTGTGGGAAAATAAGGTGTGCTACCACAGGCTTAATCAGCGTATGCGGGAGATCATTGTCAAACTGTACGCAAACGGATACTGTCACGGATATTGCTATTTCGTAAAGCAGGAGGAGAAAGTGAAGCTTGGCTGAAATATGATGCAACTATGATGCATTTTTGATACAACTTTGATGCAAGCGTATTTTATGATATGCGTATAGGGCAGAGGAAAATGCATATGCACACAGATTCCGAGTTTACTCGGGAAGAGACGGGAGAGTTGTAACATGAGCATCAAGAAATACATTAGCAAAAAGGCGGTTGTTGTACCGATAGTTTTTATGACCGCTGTATTGATAGGATGTCAGGATAAGACGATTGAGCAAGTGGAAGAAATGGAGATTGTCATGCCGGTGGTGGCTGACGAGCCCAACTGGGATGAGTCCTCGAATGAACTGCAGCAGATAGAATCGGATGAACAACCGGACGTTGAACCGGAGCAGGAGAAGCCACAGCCGCCGGAGGGCTGGGAACTGAAGCTTGCATCGGAGGACTGGGGACTTTCCTTCGGAGAGTCAGGTACACAGCCTGTGGGGAATGCTGCCTCCGATGATCTTGCGTGGTATGATGCATATTATGTGGGAGCCGATGATGAGAAAGTTATCTATCTCACTTTTGACTGTGGCTATGAGAACGGCAATACGGAGCCGATTTTGGATGCTCTGAAGAAGCATAACGTACAGGCGACTTTCTTTGTGGTAGGTCATTTTCTGGAGACGGCCCCCGATATGGTGAAGCGTATGGTGGAAGACGGACACACGGTGGGAAATCACACATATCATCATCTCGATATGCCGACAATCTCTGATCGGGAGACATTTCAGAAGGAAATGGATGATGTGGCGAATCTGTTTTATGAGATTACGGGAACGGAACTCTCCATGTATTACAGGCCGCCTCAGGGGAAATGTAATGAACAAAATCTCAAGATGGCGCATGAACTCGGTTATAACACCATTTTCTGGAGTCTGGCTTATGTGGACTGGGATACGGACGCACAGCCAAGCCACGAGGCAGCTTTTGAAAAGCTGACAGGCAGAATACATCCGGGCGCCATTGTTCTTTTGCACAATACATCGCAGACGAATGGGGAAATCTTGGACGAACTCTTAACGAAGTGGGAGGAGATGGGATATTCCTTTAAACCATTGTCTGAATTGACGGATATGTAATAGATTACCTGACACCGAATCACATAAAGTAAAGGAGTATTTGTAATGCATAGAATAGGAATTATCTCCGATACCCACGGACTGCTGCGTCCCGAAGTGGTACAGGCACTTCAGGGCTGTGAAGCAATCCTGCATGGCGGAGACATCAACAGTGCTAAGATTTTGGATGAAGTGAAAAAAATTGCCCCTACTTATGTGGTTCGCGGCAATAATGATAAGGAGTGGGCCTCCGAGTTGCCGGAAACAGTCAGCCCCAAGTTGTATGGACTTCGATTCTTTATGGTTCACAATAAGAGATTTATACCGCAGGATTTGGCTGACATTGATATTGTCGTCTACGGACATTCACATAAATACGAGGAAAAATATGTGGACGGAACGCTTCTCTTGAATCCGGGAAGCTGTGGACCCAGAAGATTTACTCAGCCGATTACGTTTGCCGTACTTGAGGTGGAAGAAGACTGTTCTTTTCAAGTAAGAAAAGTAGAGATTGCCCATACGAAAAAGAGCGAAGGCATAACAGACGGAAATGAAGATTTCATGGAAGTACGGATGAAGGGCAGAGACATGAAGCGCATTATCAAATCAGTGATGCGGGATACGGATAAGGGAATTCCGGTGTCGGAGATTGCTGTAAGAAATGATATAGACGGGGAACTGGCGGAACTGATCTGTCGTTTGTATCTGACCCATCCGGGCGTGAGTGCGGACGGAATAATGGGGAAGATGGGGCTGTAGCGGAAAATGTAAAATAATTTAAAACAAACTAAACAAATGATTGAAAGTATCGGTCTTCTTTGCTATAGTAGATATAACGAATATAAGGAGAAGCGGTATGAAGAAAAAGAGTAAGATTATCACATTGGTAACATCTGTTGCAGTGGTGGCTGCAGCCGGTACGGCGGTGGTGTTAAATCTATTGCCGGAGAAGGTAAACAGTGATTTCGCGGTAAGCTACGACGGTATTAAGACAGCGTCTATCCGGGCGGGAGTCAGCGTGCACGATCCCTCTATTCTCAAAGCGGACGGAACGTATTACATATTCGGTTCCCATATGGCAGGCGCCTCATCCACAGATCTTCGGACTTGGACTTCCATCGGCAACGGCTATACACCGGGGAATCCGATCTATGATAATCTTTTTGCTACGGAGCATGTCTTTGACTATGCGGGCAGTAATGTCAGTGTGATTCCCACGGACGACGGAGGCAGGCATGTGTGGGCTCCCGATGTAATTTATAATGAGGAGCAGGGACTATATTATATGTATTTCTGTACTTCTTCCACGTGGAACGCATCCAATCTCTGTTATGCCACCTCCGAGAAACCGGAAGGACCCTACACGTGGAAAGGAGCCCTGATTTATTCGGGATTTACCTCGGAAACACTTGCCAATACGGATGTAACGGATTATGTAACGCAGGAGTATGCTCTCGCTAATTATGTAACACCTAAGAATGAATATAATTTTGAAGAGTATCCCAACGCGATCGATCCTACTATTTTTTATGACGGGGACGGACGAATGTGGATGGTTTACGGTTCCTGGTCAGGCGGCATCTTCCTGTTGGAAATTGACGAGTCTACAGGTCTGGTGATTCACCCGGAGGCAGATCCCGAGAACAATGTGGATGCTTATTTCGGTAAGAGATTGATAGGCGGCGGACATAAGTCCATAGAAGGTCCGTACATTCTCTACGATGAGGGAAGCGGATATTATTATCTGTTTGTTTCCTATGGAGCGCTCACGAGCAACGGAGGTTACCAGATTCGTGTTTTCCGTTCCGAGACGGTGGACGGACAGTATGTGGATATGAGCGGGCAGTATCCGGAGAAGGGACTTAACCATACATATTATGGACTTAAGCTGTCCGGCAATTATTTTCTGCCGAGCCTAACTAAAGCGTACATGGCAACAGGTCATAATTCGGCATTCATTGACGATGATGGAAAAATGTACATTGTATACCACACGAGATTTGATGACGGGCAGGAGTATCATGAACCCAGAGTGCACCAATTCCTGCTGAACGAGGAGGGATGGCCGTGTATGTTCCCGTACGCTGCGGACGGAGAGACGGTTTCTGCTGAAGGATATGATAAAACCGAAGTAATCGGTGAATACTATATGATTAATCAGGGTATGAATGTTGATGCGCAGATTGCCGAACCTGTTAAGATTGTCCTTTCCAAACGCGGAAATGTATATGGAGACGGTATTACCGGGACGTGGGAGATGAAAGACGGAAGTTATTGTATGAGTATCACTATGGACGATGCGACATACAGCGGTGTATTCTGCGAGATGAATGATGAGGCAGGCACACGTGTCATGACATTTTCAGCGGTAGGAAATAATAAGAGCATTTGGGGCGTGAAATATTTTGAGTAAGGAACGGGCGACAGAACGAAGTGAAGCGATTATAGACATAGCGAAAGAAGTCCTGCTGTGGATTGTAGTTACGGTGCTGGCATTTCTGTGGTGGATGTTTGTGCTGCTGTTAATTTCCCTCTTTCTTGTGAATGTCTGGCATGTTACTTTTATCATGCTTGTGCGATACGGAGCAGTCCTAACGACTGTTACCTCCGTGGTGTACGGAGGTAAACTGGTGCGCAGGAGACTGAAAGGATAATTATTTGGTGCTGATCCGGATAATGTTTACGGAGTATTTTGGCGCCGTATAGATGAAGGACTGGCCGATATCCACGGAACTTTCCGACGGTGTAAGAAGGGTAGGTTCCTTGAACGAATTGACCTCATGAAGTCGTTCGCCTGTAAGCAGCGTGATTTTGGCTGTGTTATTATATGCATCAATATTTAAATTCTCGAAGTCAAATATTGTCTCCACGGAGGTGTCGGAGGTGTTGACTAATTTGATGATAATATCATCATTATCGTTTATGCCGACGGATGTATAAATTCCTTCCGTGGAGATTTCTTCTGCTTTACGGCAGGGGAGGATGTGCGTGCATGCATTGTTTGCAAACATTTTCTGTACATAGTAATTAACGGTTCCGTATAGAGAATCGTTAGAGAAAAATATCATATCAGGTTTCCACTGATTGGTTTTGGCGTTGCCAAACAGCGGCGCGTAACATGCCATCTGCACAATATCGCCGTTTCTCTCCAGACCGGTCATGTAGGCTGCCTCCGCAAGTGCGGCTTCCAGTGTGTTGGACTGAGCTGCGTATTCGCCCAGAAACACTTTGACCTGATTCGTGCGGTCATAAGCGTCATAGCGCTCGGTGTTTGATATAAACCAGTCGGGCGATTCGTAGTAATGCTCATCAACCATGGAAGTAATCGAGTCTGGAAAATCCTCCACGAAATTCCAACCTTCTCTGCTGCCGGAGGCAGTACCGTTTGCGACAATCAATTCGATATCCTCGTAGAGCGCAGGATTTTCTTTCGCGGCATCCTCAAATGCCGCTACAAACTTTCTATAGTGTGCGTGGTATTCACTCTGCCACTGTTCGTTCCCGATGGCAATATATTTCAGGGGAAACGGTGCTTCGTGCCCCATGGAAATACGGATGGATCCCCAGTAAGTATCTGCGTCTCCGCGACAAAACTCCACCAAGTCAAGCGCATCCTGAATGTACTGTGCCAGTTCTTCACTGTTCAGTGCATAGACAATATATTGGGGACTTTGCACCTGACAGGTCATACCTGCATTGAGTACCGGAACAGGTATGCAGTTCAGCGCCTCGCACAATTTAAAGTATTCATAGAAACCGATGCCGTAAGTTGTGTAATATGGGTCTTGTTTTGTGCCCTGCCAGATATCTTTGCCTTGTGGGCGCGCTGCCACGTCTCCCACGGTGATGCTGCCGTTTACGGCAAATTGCAATCCGTCTCCGACAGAATCTTTCCAGCTGTATATGCTTGCTTCGTCCCGCCCTTCAATAACGCATCCGCCCGGAAAACGAAGGAAAGAGGGATTGAGTGCCTCAAGATATTCTCCGATGTCCTTGCGGATGGGCAGCTCCTTGTATGTATCTGAGGGCATCAGGGAAACCATATCCAGGCAGAGCGAACCTATGCCGATTTCCACGAAGAAACGGAGATTATCGTTACAGTCCGAGACCGGTGTAAGAGTGGTTTCGTATTTTACCCAATCATCTGATATGTCTGTAAAAGATGTTTCCGCATAGACTAATCCGTCGGAATCCCTGAGGGAAACACGGACTTCACCGTCGTAACCGAAATTTCCTTTCATGTACAGCGATACACGGTAATCCTCGCTGCCTTTGACAGCCAGACCGTCCAGATAACCGACATTTCCGATTCCGCAAAACGGTGTTGCGGAAGAAAGGCCGTTGTTGGTAATGATGGCATAATGGGGGTTGTTCTCGTTCAGACATGTATCGTCCATACTTCCGTCGTGAATTTCAAAAGTAAGGTAGTCGGGATCACTGTTGAGCCAACCGTGCATACCTTCGTTGGCAGCAGCGGTCCCATACTCAAAGGAGCGGTTCTTAATCAGTTCGGCATAGAGTCCGCCGTCCACCGCATAGTTGATATCTTCCAGGAACAGACCATAGAGCGTATCAGAGATCTCTTCGGATGAATTGAAGTCTATAGTGTAGTGAGTTGTAAGCACTTCCTTCGCAGCGGTATCTGCGGAATCTGATGAATTGCCGGAATCCGGCAGAACCGTAGATTCGACTGAACCGGAGTCGTTGCCTGTCGCAGAGGCACAGCCTGTCGCCGTACATAGAAGGCTTATACACAGAAGCGGTACGAGACCGCAAACAAGGTTCTTTCTCATAACATACCTCCATCAATAATCATGTGCATAAATTATACAAAACTACCAAAATTGTGACGGATTATTTGTGAATTTGTACTTTTGCACTGTAAAATCAATGTTTGTGCTTATAAAATATCACAAAAACAGGTGGAAGTATAGCATTGACTTATGTCTAATATAATAGTATTATATAAAAAACTAAACTAATTCACAAAAAAATAAACAATCAGTCTGAGAAAGGTGGTAAATTAGAGGCTATGGGGCGCAGGAAAATCAAGAGATTACTTATGAAGACTGTTTCGTTGGGACTTATCGCAGCGCTTAGTCTTAGTGCGACCGGTGGCGGCGTAGTGCTGGCCGACGAAGCAATCCCCGGTGCGTCGGAAACCGAAGACGCTGTCGAGGGCAGCTACAGCTATAATGCCGAGGAGTATGTCAGTGAGCGTATTACCAGAAACTATACGAAGGTGAGCGCGGGATATTCTTTTCCGGCATATTCCGGTGAAGCCGTAATTGTTTCGTCGGGAGACAGTATATCCGAACTTGGAGATGCGCATGTTTTCCTGCAGGGTGATTCGGCAGGATTTGAAGATGCGCAGCTTAAGGAAGTTGTGCAAAATTATGCGGGGGGGGGTAAACTCGTAGACCTCACTATCGGTAACGTCGTTGTGATGGAAATTACTGTTCCGCAGGATGGTCAGTACTTTATGAGTTTTGACTATCTTTCTTATGATCAGGCGATTCTGCCGCTGAATCTCGGTATGAAAGTGGATGGGGATTATCCTTTCTATGAGTGCAGAACTTTAGAGTTCGAGACGACATGGATGCCCAATCCCGAGCCGGCATACGACCGTTATAACAATCAGGTTGTAACCGTGCCAAACAAGGTATTTCAGTGGGAACGGAAATATCTTATGGATTCCAGCTATCGTCATTCACAACCCCTTGCGCTGGAACTTACTGCCGGAACTCACGAAATAGAATTGGAAGTGAAAGAAGGGACTTTTCTGCTGGGTAACATCATTTTGGAGGCACCTTATGAGGTATCTGCGTATGCAGGCTCTCAATCCGCAGCAGGAGAGAACATTATTGAGATTCAGGGTGAGGAATACAGTCACACTAACAGTTCGTCCGTACACGGTATTGCAGAGTATGATACGAGTCTGGATCCTTACGAGACGACAGACACTGTGCTCAACACGCTGGACTCGGATTCCTTCGCAACTGCCGGGCAAAAGGTATCTTACAATTTTACGATATATGAGCCCGGATATTATTACATAGCGATGAACTATCGCCAGTCTGACAAAACAGATTTTCCTGTTTTTCTCGATATAGAAGTGGATGGGGAGATTCCCAACACTGCATTTCAGTCTTACGGAATGGCATACACGAATAAGTATAAAACCACGACTCTTAGCGATGATGACGGAAATTACTTAAGTGTATATCTGGATAAGGGAGACCATACAATTTCGTATATGATCAGTATGGATGAAATTTGTTATATTATGGAAGCGCTGGATGAAATCATGTCCGATGTAAACGATCTGGCACTGGAGATCACCAAAGTGGCCGGTAACAATGCGGATAAGTATCGTGACTTAAGACTTTCCAGATATATTCCGGATTTGGAAGATAAGCTGTACGGCTATGCAGATCGGTTGTGCGATTTGGAGCAGAGTGCGTTAAAGTGGAGCAGCGGCAAGAAAAATGTTGCGGTGATGTCCTCTATGCTGATAGCGGCACAGCAGCTTAGAAGTCTGGCGAACAATCCCGATGAGATTCCTTACCGTGTTGCGGAATTGTCCACAAGTATGAATTCTGTCAACCATCATCTGGCGACCACCATTGACAATCTGATTGCCAACAATATTGCAATCGATCGTATCTGGATTTATCAAGAGGACAGCAAACTGCCGAAAAAGCCGGGCTTCTTCAAATCCTGTTGGATGAACCTGCAGCGATTCATAGCTTCTTTCACGGATCAGGCGTACTCCGCCAGCAATACAAACCCGGAGCATCTTCAGGTATGGGTGAACCGCTCCAGTCAGTATGTGCAGATTATGCAGAAAATGATTGACGAGTCTTTTACCCCACAGACCGGAATTGAAGTAGATATCAGTATTATGCCGGATCAGTATAAGCTGGTACTCTCCAATTCCTCGGGCAATGCACCCGATGTTGCGACGGGTATCAACTACACAATCCCCTACGAACTGGGTATCCGCGGAGCGTTGGTGGACATGACACAGTTTGAAGATTTCCGTAAAGTGGCGGAGCCCTACGAAAGTGGGTTCTTCATGACGGGATCAATTGAAGGAGGCATCTACTCCATGCCGGAGACGATGAATTTCTGGGTGCTGTTTTATCGTACCGATGTTCTTGATAAGTTGGGATTGGAGGTTCCGCAGACCATGGACGACGTAATCGACATGCTTCCGGAACTTCAGATGAGGGGACTGAACTTCTATTATCCGACTGCCGGAATGCTGTTGATGCGTAACTTCCACGGAACAGCACCGCTTTTGATGCAGAACGGCGGTTCACTCTACAGCGCCAATGCTTCGGCGGGAACAGCACTGGGAAGTGAGGCTTCCGTAGACGGATTCACGCAGTTGACGGATTTGTTTACTATCTACAATATGCCGGTGAATATTGATAACTTTTATCAGCATTTCAGAAATGGCGACCTTCCCATCGGCATCGCGGACTATGCAGCATACAACCTGCTGACCAATGCCGCTCCGGAACTTTCCGGTTCATGGGAGATTGCACTGGCCCCGGGTACTATGCAGGAGGACGGAACCATAGACCGTTCCCTGTGCGGATGCGCGGAGAGCTGTGTCATCTTTAAGAGTGACGTAGAACGGGAGGCGAAGGCGTGGGAGTTCATTAAATGGTGGTCCTCCACGGAAGTGCAGGCGGAATTCGGTCAGACACTTCAAATAACATACGGCGATGAATATATATGGGCTACCGCTAATATGGACGCATTTGCACAGCTTCCGATTGAAACCTCTGCCAGAATTGTCATAATGGAGACGGCTAAGAATGTGGTGGACATCGCAAGAGTTCCGGGCACATACTTATTGGAACGTGAAATGAGCAACGCTTTCAACGATATTGTCGTGAACGGTGATAACGAACAGACCAGAATCGACAAGGCGGTAAAGAGTATCAATCGAGAGTTTAACCGTAAGTTGGAAGAATTCGGATATAATGACGATGAAGGAAATGTCATAAAAGAATATGAAATCCCTACAATCGATACGGTCCGTGAACTTCTCGGACGGACGGATGAAGAATAGAATGGGGTGACGAGATGGAAAAGAAAACGAAGAAAAACAAAATCGGAAGGCGAGAGAACAATAACAAAGCCGGATATGCCTTCATGGCACCTTATGCCATCGTATTTTTAATATTTATTCTTGTTCCGGTATTACTTGCGGTCGTACTGTCCTTCACCAACTTCAACGCCATTGAATGGCCGTCGTGGGTGGGATTTCTAAACTACATAACACTGATTACCAGCGATGACGTATTTATGCAGTATGTATTGCCCAACACTGTAGTGTATGCGGTAGTAGTCGGTATCGGAGGATATATACTGTCCTTCGTGCTTGCGTGGGCATTGTGTAATCTGACGAAACTTCCGAGAACTATTTTTGCGTTAATTCTGTATTCGCCGAGCATGACCGCCGGCGTTGCGATGACCGTACTTTGGAAGGTTATTTTCTCAGGTGATCAGACGGGACTCTTAAACAGCTGGCTGATGGAGCTTGGTATTATCAATGAACCGATTATCTGGCTGGTGAGCACTAACTATCTGCTGCCTATTGTCATTATCATCGGACTGTGGTCTTCCATGGGTGTAGGCTTCTTATCCATGATTGCCGGCATCTTAAACTCCGACGAGTCTCTGTACGAGGCTGCTGCGATTGACGGCATTAAGAATCGCTTTCAGGAGATGATTTATATCACGATTCCGCAGATGAAGCCGCAGATGCTGTTTGCAGCGGTTATGGCGATTGTGGGAGCATTCCAGAACGGTCTTGTATCCACGCTCCTTACCGGCAATCCTTCGCCGGGATATGCGGCGCAGTTAATTGTAAACCATATTGAGGATTACGGTTTTCTGCGTTACGAGATGGGATATGCGGCGGCCGTATCTGTGGTATTGCTGCTGATTGTACAGTTATTCTCCAAGGCGGCTAATTCATTGCTGACCGATAAAGACGAATTTTAGGAGGGGAGAAGAAGAGCATGGCATATAAAGGAAAGAGAATTAATCCCCAGAAATTTGAACGGGGGCAGATTAAAATCATCGTAATTATACTTCCGCTGGTTATTTTCATGGCAATGCCGTTGATATTTATTGCAAACCATGCGTTTAAACCGATGGAAGAATTGTTCGCATTCCCTCCCACCTTTTTTGTGAGGAATGCAACACTGGATAATTTTACGCAGTTGATTAAGTTCAGCCGTACTGCGGGTATACCGCTGAGTCGTTATGTGTTTAACAGTGTGATTGTAACCGTGCTGACGGTTGGGGCTTCCCTTCTTTTTACCACCTGCGCGGCATTCGCGCTGGCGAAGTTGAAGTTCAAAGGTAGGAATATGATGATGCAGATCAACCAGATTGCTTTGATGTTCGTTGCTACGGCGGTGCTGATTCCGAGATATCTGGTAATCTGCCAGCTTGGTATGATAGACACCGTTTTAGCGCATGTACTTCCGTTAGTTGCGATGCCGGTCGCTCTGTTTCTGGTAAAGCAGTTCGTGGAGCAGGTGCCGGATTCCCTGATTGAGGCGGCATACATGGACGGGGCAACGGAATTCCAAGTATACAGGAAGGTCATTATTCCCATGATTAAGCCTGCGATTGCGACGGCATCTATCCTGGTATTCCAGCAGGTATGGACGAATATGGAGACTTCCAACTACTATATCAATGACGACAGCATGAAGACGTTGACCTTTTACATGAATACGTTGGTAAATGCGAATAATACGGTTGCCGGTCAGGGTATCTCCGCGGCGGCAACGCTGATTATGTTCGTGCCGAATCTGGTACTGTTTATTATTCTGCAGAACAGCGTTATGAACACAATGGCACATTCGGGTATTAAGTAAATATAGGAAGGGTAAGCATTATGAAAAAATATTTTATCAGAATATCGGCCGTTTTCCTGACCGCGCTTGTCCTTGTTTCCGGACTCGGTGTCCTGACCGTACATGCGGAAGCACCATACAGAACTTATACCGTGGACGGCTACGGATATTTTCAAGAAACCCAGACAGCATATCTGGCGCATGAAACGATTGTAAAATTCGGTGATGAGTTTCTGAATGCACCCGGAGATATGTGTATAGCCGATGACGGAAAAATCTATATTGCGGACACAGGGAATGCAAGGATTATCGTGGGAAGTACGGACGGCGAATTATATAATATTATCGGCGAAGGAACTTTGGTGACACCCCGCGGTGTGTTTGTTACCGATAACGGGCATATTTATGTTGCGGACCGTGATGCGGGAGCAGTTTTTGAATTTGACGCATCCGGCAATGTACTCAATACATATACCAAGCCTCAGAGTCCGCTTTACGGAGATGCATTGAGTTTCCTTCCCATTAAGCTGGTGGTGAATGATGCGGGGGTAATGTACATAATCTGTGAGTCCAACACCAACGGTATTGTGGAGATTTCTCCTACGGACGGCGGCACTTTCCTGGGGTATTTCGGAACCAACTACGCGTCAAGAGACCTGCTCACCATTATCCGGCGTGCGATTTCTACAGATGCACAGCGGGCGAAGATGGTAAGTAACATTCCGTCTACACCGGGTAATCTGGCAATCGATAAGAAAGGTCTGATTTACACTGTAACCAGGGGCGAGAAATACGAGACGCTGAAACGTCTGAATATCGCAGGTTCCAATCTGATCGATCCGGATGCATACGATGTGGTTCCGGCGGCTGTAGCGGCGGGAAATCATGACAACGTGTACATGGCATCCCAACAGGGATATATCTATGAGATGAACAACGAGGGTGAATTGCTCTATGTGTTCGGCGGTCTTGACGACGGTACCCAGCGTGTGGGACTTTCCACTATGGTGACTAGTATTCAGGTAGATGCACAAGACTGTATTTATATTCTGGACTCTGACAAGAGTCAGATTCAGGTGTATGAGCCTTCTGAGTTTACCAACCTTTTGCATGAGGCTCTTTACCTGTATTCCAAGGGTCGCTATACAGAGAGCAAGGAACCATTGACTAAGGTTTTGGAAATGAACAGTATGTTCGACTATGCCAACAAGGCTATGGGAAGGGCATATTTCCAGGAGGAAAATTATGAAGAAGCGCTGCGCTATGCAAGACTCTCGAAGGATTATGAGGGCTACTCCGATGCATTCTGGGAGATACGTAACCAGTGGCTGAAACATAACATTGTCACAGCTTTGTTTGTAATTGTGGCGCTCTATATCATCTTTAAGGTGGTTAAATATTTAGACAGAAAGAAAGGTATTCTTTCAGGACTAAAAGAGTGGTGGGAAAAGGCAAAGAAAAATAGGGTAGTCAATAATCTACTTTATGCAAAATATTTCATGAAACATCCGGTTGACGGCTCCTACGGGATTGCCCGAGAAAACAGAGCTTCATGGGCAGCACCGAGTATTCTGTTGGTAATATTTATGTTGGAATATATCATCGACAAATATCTATGCGGATTTCTGCAGAAGAATGTGCGGGAAGGAAGATATGAGATTCTTTCCGATGTGGGTACTGTGGTAATTGTGCTGGCGGCCATAACTGCATGTAACTATCTTGTATGTACCATCAATGAGGGCGAAGGCACAGTCAAGAAAATATATACATATTTTTGCTACAGCCTGATGCCGTATATTATGCTGACACCGGTGAGTTTTATTTTATCTCATGTGGTGACGAACAACGAGCAGTTCCTCATTACGCTTGTGGAAGTGATAATGTTGGGTTGGGTTGCAGTGCTGGCGGTTCTGGCGATGAAAGAAGTCAATAACTACACGGCAGGAGAGACGTTTAAAGTTATATGCCTGACTATATTTACAATATTGATTCTGACACTGATTGTTTTTGTTGTTTACGTGCTATGGGCGCAGGTGTTTGAGTTCATCAGCGCAATCTTTGGAGAGGTGGTGTATCGTCTTGGCTATTAGAATGAAAAAAGTACTCAGTATACTGACAGCGGTGGCGATCGTGGCAGTATCCGTTCCACACACCACAGTGTACGCAACAGAAAATATTGAATCGGAAGTTTCCGATACTGCTGAAGAACAGCAGGAATCCGGCGAGGGACATCCCAATGGGGAGAATGTCTTAGAAGACGGAGAAGTGGTCATGGAGGGAGCACTGGGTAAGGTGGATGAATCCCAGTGGATTACCATGGACGACTATGAGCTGATGGCGGAGAATGATTTATATAAATTATATCTCTACGCTCCGAGACTGTCGATTCTTCTGGAAAACAAGCAAACCGGCAAGATTATAGAATCAACATTAAGTGACGAGAAGGACGACGGAAACAGCAACAAGACATGGAACGGTTATATGAAGTCCGGTATTGTTATTCAGGCAATCATCGGAACAACCAATACCTATCAGGTGGATATGATTACTTGTGCAAACACGGTTGACGTCACTCAGACACAGAATGGATTTTCCGAGAAAATCACTTTTTCCGAGTATGGTTTTGAACTGACCGTCAACGTCTCTCTGGATGGAGAGGATTTGATCGTCAATATTCCGGACGAATCTATCGCGGAAAAGAAAGAGTCAAATTATATTTCCGCCATAAGCCTGTTCCCGTTCATGGGTTACAGTTTCCTCGATGATGAGGAAGGATATATGTTAATTCCGGACGGTAACGGCGCCTTGATTAATCTGGACAATAAGGAAGGTCGTTATACTACCGGGTTCTCTCAGATGATTTACGGCAAGGATGCCGGCTTTACGGATTCCGGAGTTCGCAACCTTCTGTGGGACGAAATCGAGATGGTAAGAAACGCCAATCAGGTAATCGCTCCCATATTCGGGATGGCGCATACCGAGGAAGGAACCGGATATCTTGCCGTTGTGGAAGCAGGTGAAAAGCGTGCCAGCATCGAGGCACATCCCAACGGTGTTATGGTAAATTACAACAGATGCTTTACCAAATTTTTACTCCGGGATATCTATGTACAGCCGCTTAACAACTCCAATTCCGGAACAACTACGAACGTGGAAGCGGATCGAACTCATACGGATTTACAGGTACGGTATATGCTGCTTTCGGAAGGGGATGCCAACTATTCCACAATGGCGGTGCGGTATAGGAATTATCTGCTGGACAACGAACTGGTAACGCGCAAGGATGCTGCATACAATACAAGGGTGGATTTTCTGGGAACGGACAGAGAAGAATTCCTGATGGGAACCAAGGCGGTTACGGTTACGACGACGGAAGATATTGAGAAGATATACGACGAGCTGCAAGGTGCCGGTGTGGATAGCGTGCTTTCCGTATATAAAGGATGGCAGAAAGGCGGAATTTATAATCTGCCTATCTCCAAATATAAGGCTGACAGCCATATCGGTGGGACTTCCCGGCTCACGAATCTTATAAAGGATTCCGCAGAGGAAAATTATAAGTTGTATTTATACAGTGATGCACTGAGAATTAATCCAGCTACCAATGCAGCTGCCTTCAACACGATTAAGAAGGTCAATAAACGTACTTTCGTGGAAGATATTTGGGCGCAGGTATATGATACATTCTACTATCTTACACCGGAGAGAAGTGCAGCCACCTTAAATAAATTTGTCAAATCCTACACAAAGAAGGATGTAAATAACCTGGCAGTGGCGGGGATTTCAAACAACATATTCTCTTACAGTTACAGAGGAAATTTCTACACACGGTATGATGTGGCGGAAACCTATGAGAATATGGCAGCTTCATTGGATGAAGACGTGAATCTGCTCTTGGAGCAGCCGTTCGCATACCTGTGGAACTATACGGATGCTTTCTTGGATATGCCGTTAGGTTCTTCCGATTATATGTATGTTGATGAGGAAATACCGTTCTTGTCCATGGTATTAAAGGGCGTTATTCCGATGTATTCGGATTACGTGAATTTTGAGGCGAATAAGACAGAATTCTTCCTGCAGATGGTGGAGTCCGGAGTATATCCGTCCTTCTACATCACGTATGAGAATTCCTCCGCATTAATTTACACGAATTCCTCGGATCTCTACAGTACGGAGTACGCAACCTACCGCGACACGATAATTTCGTACGACGCACAGCTACGGGAAGTGGCGTCGGCAGTGGACGGCGCATTGATTATGAAGCATGAAAAACTGGACAATGGAGTGACGGTTGTTTCCTATGACAACGGCGTCGCCATCTATATCAATTATTCGGATCGGGAGCAGATCGTAGACGGTGTGACCGTAGATGCGATGTCCTATAAGGTAGGTGATGCGAAATGAGTAAAAAATTGAGTAAAGAAGAGAAGAGGAACAGGCAAAAGATAAAACCGGGGCGTCTTGCAAAACGAGAGGCGATTACCGGACTGATATTTGTATCTCCGTGGATTGTAGGAGCTTTGATGTTTCTTGCATATCCGCTGATAACTTCTTTCTGGTATGCGCTTAATAATATCCGAATTACGCCTCTTGGCAAGAAGTACACCTTTTTGGCCTATGGCAACTTTACACAGATTCTTATGTCGGATGCGGATTTTCCGATGCAGCTTATTGATTATCTGGTATCGACTATTATTTCCGTTCCGATTATTGTGGTATTTGCGCTGATTATTGCCATGATGTTAAATCAAAATATTAAGGCACGAGGCTTTTTCCGTCTCATTTTCTTCCTGCCGGTAATTATTGTAAGCGGACCGATTTTGGGTATGTTAAACTCTCAGGGTGCCGGAAGCATCACAGCAATTGACACGCAGGCGATTACCACGGCAATTATGAACTTTTTGCCCAGTGCAATCGGAGAGCCGATTGCCGAGATTTTCCAAAATATGGTGACGATTCTGTGGTATTCCGGTGTACAGATTTTGATTTTCCTGTCCGGACTGCAGAAGATTGACCGCTCCATGTATGAGGCAGCCAAGATTGACGGCGGCTCAGGCTGGGAATGTTTCTGGAAGATTACGCTTCCAAGCATTAAACCGCTGATTTTATTGAACTGTGTATATACCGTAGTGTTTATTTCAAATAATGACCAGAACTCTATTATTGAGCTGATTAAGAACTCGATGTTCTCCGGCACCACGGAGAAGGGATACGGATACGCTTCTGCAATGGCATGGCTGTATTCGTTGGTGGTTATTTTGATAGTCGGGCTCTTCGCAATTCTGTTTATCGCGAGAAAAGATGTGTATGAGAGACAGGTGAAGAAAGCCAAGAAAGAAGCTAAGAAAGAACGGCGCAACGTGAAAAAGATAGAAAGGAGGAGTGCAAGAAATGCCAAAAAGATTCAGAAAGCAAGAGAAAAGCGCAAATACAAGACCTACGACGGCAGCGGCGATTACTAAGCCAAGCAGAGGTATACGTTTAAACGAGCTGAATAGGGATAAAATACGCCAGTTCATGTTCGGAACCAAAGAGCAGGAAGGCTTCTTAAAAATGCTCGTAATCTATGGGCTGTTAATCTGTATCGGATTTATTTATCTGTATCCGATACTGTACATGATAAGCCACAGTTTTATGACGCTGGACGATTTGCTGGATTCTTCCGTTAATTGGATTCCCAGCGGCATGACAATGTCCAATTACGCGCAGGCGGCAACCAGTATGAATTTCTGGAAATCGTTGGGACAGAGTATCTTGATTGCGGGTATTCCTACACTCTGTAATGTGGTTTCCTGTTCTATCATCGGATATGGATTGGCCAGATTCGAGTTTCCGGGCAAGAAAATAATTTTTGCGATTATTATTTTCTCCTTTGTGCTTCCGAGCCAGATTACGATGATTCCGACCTATGAACTCTATTCCAACATGGGGATTTTAGGTACGCTGTGGTCCTTTATACTTCCGTCCCTGCTTGGAATGGGAATTAACGGTCCTATCTTTATTCTGATTTTCTGGCAGTTTTTCAGGCAGGTGCCGAAGGTATTGATTGAGGCAGCGCAGATTGACGGTGCGGGATATTTCAAGTCCTTCCTCAGAATCTCCGTACCTTCCGCAGCACCGGCGCTGCTTACCGTATCACTGTTTTCTTTCGTGTGGTATTGGAATGAGTCTTACCTGACGGAGATGTATGTGTCCGGCGTAATGACCAAATCGGGGTGGACTTCGCTGGTTATCCAGCTGGATAATTTCGCGACGAACTACAGCTCTTACGCCCAGACGGCAACCAATGCAGTCACAAGTATCAATGAATCCATCAGTATGGCGGGTACGATGCTTTCCATCCTGCCGCTGCTTCTGATGTATTTCGTGTTACAAAGATACTTTGTGGAGAGTATCGACCGTACGGGTATTACCGGAGAGTAGAACAATTTGCACTATTTTGATGAGTGTTTATTGTGGAAAACAGATATATTTTAAATAAACCTATATTATTTTACAAAAATATATACAAAACAGAAATGTTTATGCTATAATAAACGCAGGCTTAAAACGATATCTCGTTGACTATTAAGGAGGGAAAGAAAAGATATGAAAAAGAAAATGATTGCAGCGACGCTGATTCTTTCCATGACACTGGGGCTTACCCTTACCGCATGCGGTAACGGTGGCGGGAGTGCAGGTGGATCGGTAGCTACAACGGTATCGGGTGAGAACGAGACAGTGGAGATCAACGGCATTACATACAATAAAGCAACGGATCTTACCACTGACGAGATTGAACTGACTTATTTCCATTTTGACCAGAATGAGACCTGTCAGTATCTTGCAGAGCGTTTCATGGAACTGTATCCGAATATTAAGGTAAATGCAGTCTATGAGAATGTTGCAACCTATAACGATACATTGCAGACATTGGTTAACAATCAGGAAGCGCCGGATGTTATCATGTTCTCCGATGCGGACTATGCATTGGGTAATATGTTGGTACAGGATATTTCAGGCTTCTGGAATTCCGATCCGGAGACGGCGAATCTGGCATCTACCGTCAATGATGCAGGCCTTGGATGTTATGAGACCAGCGCGAGATGGGCGGTTCCGGTGAAGTTCTTCCCGACAGCGATGTTTATTGATTTGAACGTATTGGAAGCACTCAATATTACGGCACCGGGTATGGACTGGACATGGGATGAGATGATTCAGCTTATCAAGGATGCTACCGTGCTGGATTCCCCGGACGGCATGGCATATTACGGACTGGGATTTTATAACAGACTGGATTCCTATTACGGAATCGCGGCAAGCCAGGACATCATTGGTGAGTTCGGCTTTGACGGAACAGACTTTGATTTGAGTATATGGGCTGTAGGCGAGCAGGAATTTGCTGACTTAAAGCTTGGCGGATATGTGGCTCCGGTTACCGAAACTCAGGAGATGGAAGACTGGATGGGCGACTGGGAAGCATGGTGCGGTGCATCCGGACATGTGGCGCTCTTCTCAGAGGCATACTGGACCTATCAGGGAACATGGGCAACCGAGGCATTTCAGCAGTATGATTTGGATATTGTACCTTACGTTGTTCCGGCGGTAAGCGAGGCGGACGCATCTGCTGAGCATCACGCAATCTCTACGATTGACTTTGGCGGTGTCACATCATCCTGCAAGTATCCCCGCGAGGCATATGAGCTTTTGAAGTTTATGAGCTTCGGAGTGGACGGATGGAAGACAAGGATTGAGATGTATAACAATACGTCTCTGACCAATGCATCCGGTCTTGCGTTAAAGTATGACGTTATGCCGGCACCGATTACCAGAAATGAGGAAGTATGGAATGCGTACATTGATATGTATTGCTCCGATATGGACGATACCCACAGGGCATACTGGGAGAAATATTTTGCCAGCGTAATGCAGCCGATTCCGTTCGGATGGACCAGCATTGCAGGTTACTGGAACTACTGTGATGAGTACTTCAACAGTATCGGTATCCATGATCTGGTTGACAAGGGAACAAAACAGGCGGCTGACTTCGCAGCGGAAGCGACCGAGAAGGCTAATCTGTACCATGCGCAGGCGATGCTTAGGTACTTCGGCAAGGAAGGTTACGATGTACTGTCCGAAGAGGAAGTTGCTAAATATGAGCAGATGGTAGCAGACAATCAATAATATGGATATAAGCGAAAGCTATATCATAAAATGGAAATGTTAAATTTTGAATGGAGGAAAATTATGAAGAGAAAAGTTTTAGCGGCACTTTTATGTGTGACTATGACTGCTACTCTGATCGCAGGCTGCGGTAATTCCGACAGCAGCGCGGACAGCAGCAATGACACTCAGCAGAGTACTGAGGCTGATAACGGCACAGCAGATACCGAAGAGCCTGCAGAAGCTCCGGTAGCGGAGATGGCAGCGGCGGAAGCACTGCCGGCAGAAGCGTTTGCACATATCACCTTTGACGGAGAGGATGAGGGATATGTGGCCATGGAGCAGGTTGATGATGTGGGCGACAACGACGGCGCAACTTTCGGTATCGCGCCGGTGGATGCGACATTCAACTATGCGGCAGGTCCTGTCGGCAATGCACTCTATCTTGACGGTTCCTTTGGTCTTGATCTGGGTCTGGAGGCAACTAACACAGACAGTTATACCGTTTCATTCTGGGCAAACGCAGACCGACTTTCCACTTTTGGACCGACTCTGCAGATAGGACATAACATGGGAAAAGCTGCTGATGCCGGAAACAATGTTACATGGCTGAACATCACCCAGTCTGAATGGGGCGCTGACAATGCGAAGATTTTCCCGATTGCATGGAGCCGTAACGAGGCATCCAATGCATCAGACGGAACAGTTTGCTTCCCATGGATGTATGCGTTCGACGATCAGATCCACGGCAAGAGAGAGTGGGTTATGGTGACAATCGTATGTACCGGTGAGCAGCAGACAGGTTCTGCAGGTACAACAACCGTTGGCGCACAGTACTATATCGACGGCGTATTGGTATATGACTCTCAGGCTAACTACACAAGCAATGCGTATTTTGAGTATACATGGGATGCTACCCTTGCTCCGAATATCATGCAGCCGGGCGGCAGCGAGTTCGAGTCTCTGTTTGGTATCAACTATTGGGATACGGTTTACAGGGGCTGGGTAGACGATCTGTATGTGTATGACAGTGCACTGACGGCAGGGCAGGTTGCTTCCCTCTATCAGTTGGGTGACGCAACCGTTGAGATGACCGCACCGGAAGGCGGCGCAGAGGAGCCGGAGGCACCCACTGTTACGATTACCGGAACAGCAGTAGGCGCAGAGGATTTCAGCACAGGTTTCTGGGGCGCTCATAGTGAGACATGGGAAGTTCCCTCAGGCAAGACAGTTTCCAAGACATTCGTGAACTGGCACGGCGCAGAGGCAGCGAACTGGAACAACTTCGTTGTTATTCTTCAGAATATTGCTGACGCTCATTCCGCAGACGATAATGCAGACTATGCTGAGTATGCTGTAGTACGTGCAGATAATTACGGCTGGGTCGGCGAATTGAATACGGGTGCTAATCTCGATGAACTTGGCTGGACGCTTGAGAGCGCTTGGAATTGGGATACATTTGCAGCAGATCTTCAGGGTGCAACCGTTGTCGTTAATGTAACCAACAACGGAGATACCGCAGATGTTGTGTGTGATGTTACCACAGCTGCCGGAGAGACCTATCAGCAGTCCTATACCGGAATTGCAGTGACAGGAGATTTGTATTTCTGCTTAACCGTTGACGGATGCTGTCTGGATATCCAGTAAGAAGTTATAAGCAACAAATTGCCAATTGGGGCTGCCAAGCTTGGCAGTCCCAATTTTTCTGTTTTTTTAATATTTTACATAGGCATCTAAGCGGGAGGTATATTGATATGCAGACAGCAAAAGAATTAAAATATAATGAGCCTTGGATTTTACAGAGAGCGGACCCGTACGTGTATTTACATACTGACGGGTGGTATTATTTTACGGCCTCTGTGCCGGACTATGACTGCATTGTGTTAAGACGGGCCAAATCCCTGGCCGAACTGCCGGATGCGGAAGAAAAAGTAATCTGGAGAAAACATGCGTCGGGACCTATGAGCAAGCACATCTGGGCACCGGAACTTCATTTCCTGTTTGGTAAATGGTATATTTATTTTGCGGGAGGTGAGGAAGAAGATATTTGGAAAATCCGTCCCTATGTGTTAGAATGTCAGGGAGAAGACCCTTTAAACGACGCATGGATTGAAAAAGGAAAGATGCGGCGCGCACCGGAAGACGAATTTTCTTTCGAGAGTTTTTCGTTGGATGCCACGGTATTTGAGAATAAAGGGGAATGGTATTATATATGGGCTGAGAAGGTGGGCGTGGGAAAGCAGATTTCCAACCTGTATATTGCGAAGATGGAGAACGGCTACACCTTGAAGACGGTGCAGGTTCTTCTGACAACGCCGGACTATGACTGGGAACGAGTGGGCTTCTGGGTAAATGAGGGGCCGGGTGTGATTCGTCATGACGGTAAACTTTTCCTGACATATTCCGCCAGTGAGACGGGTGTCGCATACTGCGTCGGTATGTTGACGGCGGACGAGAATGCGGATCTTTTGGACCCGCTTTCATGGAAGAAAGAGCGATATCCGGTTCTGAAAAGTCTGGAGGAGAAAGAGATTTACGGTCCCGGACACAACTCCTTTACGAAGGATGAGGAAGGCAATGATATTATCGTATATCATGCAAGAAAAGAGTCTGTGATTGAGGGTGATCCGCTCTATAACCCAAACCGTCATGCGATGCTGATGAAGGTACGTTGGAATGGTGAAGGCAGACCGGTGTTCTCATATGAAGACTGAGACGAAGGAATTTAAAAACAGATAAAGAGAGGTTCAAACGATGGCAAAATTGGTAATCAATGAGGAGAACAGACTGGGAAGAATTGAGCCGGAAATATACGGACATTTTTCCGAGCATTTGGGGAGATGTATATATGAAGGAATTTATGTAGGTGAAGATTCCAAGATTCCCAATGTGAATGGAATGCGCACGGATGTAGTAGAGGCCTTGAAGGAACTGAAGATACCTGTGCTTCGATGGCCGGGTGGCTGTTTTGCGGACGAATATCACTGGCGTGACGGAATCGGACCGAAAGAGAAAAGGAAGAAGATGATTAATACTCATTGGGGCGGAGTAGTGGAGGACAACAGCTTCGGTACTCATGAGTATATGGAACTGTGTCGCCAGCTGGGATGCAAGACCTATGTAAATGCTAATCTGGGAAGCGGAACCGTACAGGAGATGTCCGAATGGGTGGAATATATGACATTTAAGGGTGTGTCGCCCATGGCGGATCTGCGTGCGCAGAACGGACATGAGGAGCCGTGGACGCTTGATTATATCGGCGTAGGCAATGAGAACTGGGGCTGCGGCGGCAATATGACACCGGAGTTCTACGGAAATGAATATCGCCGCTATCAGACCTATGTGCGTAACTACGATGCGGCGAAACCGGTTCAAAAGATTTGCTGCGGTGCCAATGTGGATGATTACGAATGGACCAAAGGTGTGCTTTCCACAACCTTTTACCACGGCAAAGAAGCTCATGGCTTCATGGATGGCCTGTCCCTGCATTATTATACGCATCCGAACGGGTGGGAGGAGAAGGGAAGTGCTACGGATTTTGATGAAGAAACCTGGTACAAGACCTTAAAGAAAGCTTTGTATATGGATACACTGATTACCCGCCACGGAAACATTATGGACGAGTATGACCCCGAGAAGAAAATCGGCATGATCGTAGATGAGTGGGGTACATGGTTTACCTGTGAGCCGGGCACAAATCCGGGATTTTTATACCAGCAGAATACGGTGCGTGATGCGCTTGTTGCAGGCATCACATTGAACATTTTCAACAAGCATTGTGATAGGGTAAAGATGGCAGCGCTTGCGCAAATGGTAAATGTGCTGCAGGCAGTACTCCTGACCGAAGGAGAGAAGATGATTAAGACTCCTACTTATCACGTTATGCATATGTACCGCCACCATCAAGGTGCGGACCTTTTGGAAAGTTCACTTTGTGACGTTGGTGAAACGGGTATTGGCGAGTGGACAGTACCTGAAGTAACGGAGTCGGTTTCAATAGACAGCAGCGGAGTAATTACCATTACGCTCAACAATTTGTCCATTGAACAGGAAAAGAAGGTGGACGTGCAGTTTGCCAACTGTGGTTACAAAGTCACGGAGGCAAACATTGTGACTGGAAATGATATGCGTGACCATAATACTTTCGATGCACCTGAAAACGTTACGGAGAAAACATTTGCAGGATACCGGGAGACTGCAGAAGGTCTTTCGGTGACACTACCGGTTAACAGTGTAGTGGAAATTCGAGTTTCCCGTTAGGATTAGGTCTATATTGCGGTATGCAGAGGTTCATCCTCTGCATGCTGCGTTTACGAGGAAAAGCATGAAAAAAATATTGGCTATTGCAGGCGGAATTTTAGGTATTATCATTATCGGAATAATTATGATCAGCGTACGAGAGACCGACGTTGAGGTGACAAAGGAAAGAACAAAAGTCGGTTTCATTTTGAACGGTACAATTGACGATCACAGTTGGGGGCAATCACATTACGAGGGAATGGAGTTGTGCGCCGACAGTCTGAACCTGGAAGTCTATTACCGCGAAAACGTTCCGGCCGATGAGAGTTGTAAGGAATATATACAAGAGTTGATTGACGAGGGATGTGAAATCATTATCTGCAATTCTTTCGGTTTCGGGGAATATGCACTGGAGATGGCTAAGGAGCATCGCGAAATTTATTTTTTCCATGCAACAGGTGTGGAAGAATCAGTCAATCTTGCCACTTATTTCGGCAGAATCTATCAGATGCGGTATCTAAGCGGTATCGTGGCGGGGCTGCAGACCAAGACGGACGAGATTGGTTATGTGGCGGCTTATCCGATTCCGGAGGTGAATCGCGGCATCAATGCGTTTACGCTGGGCGTGCGGGCGGTCAATCCGGATGCGTTTGTCTACGTGGAATGGACGCAGTCCTGGACGGGAGATGCGGAAGCTGAGGCGGCAACGGAGAAGCTGCTTGACAGTCACAATATTGATGTGGTGACGATACATACGGATACCAACAGAACACTGGAGATTGCGGAGGAGAGAGGTGTCTGGTGTATTGGATACAATATGGATAACTATGAATTGTATCCGAATACGTTTTTGACAGCACCGATTTTTGAGTGGGAGAATTTCTACGAGCCTCATATTTTGGAATGTTTACAGGGGAAATTTGCCGGGAAGCATTACTGGGATGGCGCGGAGACGGGAATCGTATCGCTGGCCCCCTTAAGTCGCAATGTTGAGCCGGGCATACAGAAAGAGGTAGAGGCGGCCAATCAGAAATTTTTATCAGGGACTTTTGATGTTTTCTACGGCCCGATTACGGATGCGGATGGCAATGTGCGTGTTCGGGAGATGGAGTGTATGACGGATGCCGAGATGCTCAATGCATTCAATTGGTATGTTGAGGGAGTAGTGACAAACGTTGAATGATATAATCAATGTATATGCGGAAGGCGTAAGGTTCTATGAAGAGAACGTGGGAAACGTGGATTGAGAGAAATAAAAAGATCACTGTGGGTATGTTGCTTTTTATTGCAATACTTACCGTGGTCGGGATTCTGATGCGTGACAGGATGAAGATGCTTCTCAATTATTATGTGGAGCAGCAGGCGGTACGGCAGGCGGAACTGTTGGCACAGATGACCGAGAGTCAGTTTGATGCGGAATTGCGTCAGCTTGAATGGACTGCGGATTATATGCAGCATTACGAGGAAGAGCGGCAGGATATTATTGATATTATTGTTGCGCAGGAAGACAATGTCACTGTGGGTCTTCTGGAAATGGATGGCAATGCGGTGCGCGGCAAGACACTTGATTTCCTCGCCTTTGACGGAATCAGGCAGTCTTTTCGCGGGGAAAATGCAGTCAGTTACAGCAGGGACGATGGACTGTTGTTCACGGTGCCGGTATACAGAGGTCAGAATGTGAGATATGTACTGTACAAGTTGTATGATGAGAAACAACTTTACAACAGGTTCGGAATATCCTGCTATGAAGGTGCGGGCAGGGCATTGATCATGGACAGGCAGGAGCAGACTATTATTCCTGACAGCGGCAGTGCAGACATGGAAAGTTATTTTCTGGAAACGAAGGAAATGTACGACGGATTCCTGATGATGAGGGAAGAGATGCAGGTGTTGACGGCAGCTTCGACCTATGTGCAGACTGCAGAGGGAGACTTTTTTCTTTTCGCGTCCGAGATAGAAGGCACTGATATGCTTTTGGTGGGAATGGTGCCCGACTATGTGGTAATGGAAGGCATTTCCTATCTGGTTGCGTTAATTCTGTGGGTGTTCGGTCTGCTGTTGATTGCAATCATAATCGGAATGGCCTATCTGTTCAGTGCGGAGGAGAAGGCAAAGGAGAGCGATGAGCTGAGAGAAGCCAAGATGATGGCGGACAAGGCAAATCGTGCCAAGAGTGATTTTCTGGCGAATATGTCCCATGAAATCCGAACACCCATCAATGCAATTATGGGAATGAATGAGATGGTTCTTCGGGAGTGTGAGCAGGAGGAGATTATCGAATATGCACAGAATATAGAGAACGCGAGCCACACACTTTTGTCGTTAATTAATGACATACTTGATTTCTCCAAGATTGAGTCGGGTAAAATGGAAATTATAGACAGTACATACGACACAGCATATCTTCTTAATGATGTAATAAATATGGTTCGTATCAAAGCGGAGGAGAAGAATCTCTGGTTCTATATTGATATTGATGAAACACTGCCAAGTGAACTTTGGGGAGACGGGACGCGAAACCGTCAGATTATAACTAATATACTGAGCAATGCCGTAAAGTATACGAAGCAGGGTGGCGTGACCTTATCCGTAGTCGGAGAGCCCTTGAGCGAGGACCAACTTCTGTTAAAAATTCGGGTGGAGGACACCGGAATCGGAATCAGAGAGGGGGATATTTCGAAACTATTCCATAATTTTGAACGACTGAATCTGGACGAAAACAGGAATGTTGAAGGCACGGGGCTTGGTCTTGCCATTACCTACAGTCTTGTGAAGCAGATGAAGGGTGAGATTGAGGTGGAGAGTGAATACGGAATCGGCTCAACCTTCACTATAAGTTTGCCGCAGGGAATTATGAGTGACATCCCGCTGGGAGATTTTCAGGGAAAATATCAGACGGATATAAAGAAGAATACACATCAATATCGCGAGAGTTTTGTGGCACCGGGTGCCAAAATATTGGTTGTGGATGACACTTCCATGAACCTTCTGGTAATCAGCCAATTACTAAAGAAGACTCATATGCAGGTAGATACATGCCTAAGCGGTAAAGAATGTCTGTATATGGTGCAGAAAGAACATTATGATGTGATTCTGCTGGATCATATGATGCCGGGTATGGACGGAATCGAGACACTTAAATTACTTAGGGATATGTACAACCATAAGTGTCAGGATGTACCGGTCATTGCGCTGACCGCCAACGCCATTGTAGGCGTGCGGGAGATGTATATGAGGGAGGGATTTAACGATTATCTGAGCAAACCGGTAGAGAGTAGTGAATTGGAAGCGATGATAAAAAAATATCTTCCTGCCGACAAGATTCAAATTGTCACGGAAGAAATAAAAGCAGCCCGGACGGAAGAAGACGAGACAGAAGTGCATACAAAACAGAGCGAGAGTACGCAGCCTCATAAGTTTCATTGGCTTGATATTGATACGGGACTGCAATATTGCGGTGACAGCGAGGAAGTGTATCGGGAAGTTTTACAGGAGTTCTGCGATGTATGTGCGGCGGAGCGTGCTGCTATAGAGGAAGTTTTTGAGGAAGAAAACTGGAAGGATTATACGATACGAATTCACGGACTGAAGTCGTCTGCCCTAAGCGCGGGGGCTAAGAAGCTGTCGGAAGAAGCTGCCAGTCTTGAAAAAGCGGGCAGTGAGTTGCAGAAAGAGGGCGCTGCGCACAGGGAAGAATTGATTGCATATATTAAACAGTATCATGCCAAAACTATGAAACTCTATGAAGATGCTGTGGAGGAAGGCGAGCAATATTTACAATCACAGACAAAATAAATAAAATATGCGGCTGTAAATAAGGATATATCTTGCGGAAATATATATTTTTTGATATACTATTACAATATTGGGAGATTATGTGATTACTTTTTACTGTACATACAGAGAGATTAATCGGGAGAGTGTCAGAATGCAGAATGTAGTAATTGTTTCACAAGTGCAGAGTTACCTGCTCGTGTCTTTGCGAGAGTGGTTTGAGAAATCGGAATACGAAGTGCGTATTGTGAAAGCAGATATTAATGAAATCAACAAGATAGAAGAGCAGCCCAGTGCTTTTGTTTTATATGTGGATGAGAAGATGGAAGAAGAGCAGCAGGCGCTCAACTACATTAAAGATAAAGCCATGGAGAATGATGTTCCTATTTTTGCAATAGGAGATCCGCATGAATTGGACATGGTGGAGAGAATGATTTCCAAGAGTCTCATCAGTCGTAAATTCCAGCGCCCGATCAATGTCAGTGAAGTGGTTAGCGCCATTACGACGTATGTGAAAGAACACGGTAAACAGAATAAGAAGAAGATTCTGGTGGTGGACGATTCGGGTACGATGCTTCGTAATGTAAAGGGCTGGTTGGAAGAGAACTATAGAGTTACGCTTGCCAATTCCGGCGCCATGGCAATTAAGTATCTGGCGACGAACAGACCGGATCTGGTGTTGCTCGATTATGAGATGCCGATTGTGGACGGTAAGCAGGTATTAGAGATGATTCGCAGCGAGATGGAGTTTGAGGATATTCCGGTTATTTTCCTGACGAACAAGGGAGACAGGGAGACAATTATGAATGTAATGGCACTTAAGCCACAGGGATATTTGCTAAAATCTATGGAACCGGAGAAGATCGTGGAGTCCATTGACACATTCTTCGAGGAGCGCAGAAGAAAAGAGCTTATGAAAATATAGAGTATATAAAAAAGCGGGTGAACCCGCTTTTTTATATATCAAGATTTGCTGTTCTATTAGATTGATGAACTGAAATGTTCGCCCGGAAAAGGAGCGGTAGACTCCTCTTTGATGCTTTCCCAATCTACATTTGAAATCTTATCCAACAGTTCTTCAATAGTGGATGCATGTACGGTAGTCCGCTTGCCACGCTCATAGCCGTGATCATACGGATGTCTGGGATTGTTTTTGTCTGCCTCCGCTTTCTCGGCAGCCTCTTTTTTGCCCTCGCGGATGCTGTCTATAAATTTCTTCTGGCGCTCGCCTGCTTTTTCCAGTTCCGCAAAGAAAGATAACTCGCCGTCTTTGCCGATGGTGATGCCCACGCGCACTACGTCATCCTTGCTATCTCCTAACTGTTCCTTGATTTCATCCAGTTTGCCTACAGCCTCATCGAGAAGGGACAGATTTTGTTCCTTAACACTTTCGTCGGCAGCCATGCGCTCCAGTTCTTCTGTATCAATCAATACAGTGTACTCTTTCGTACCGCGGGAAAGATAGGAAGCAGCTTCTTCATCGGAATCATAATCAGCTACGATGAAATCCATATTCGAGTAGGTTTTCTTCAACTCCTGAAGCAGAGCCCTTGCTTTATCGCTCAACTGTACACTGTTGCCCGCCTTGCCTGTTTTGTCAGTCTTTGCGGAAGAGTCGGACTTGGATGTCTTGCTCTGGTCTTTGCGGCTATTAACAGAGTTGCCGTAGAAATTGTTCTGATATGCGTTGTATCCATTTATTTTGTTCATGTTATGCCCTCCTTAGCGTGATTCGTAAATCCGTTTACTTATATATGAGCCTATCAAGCTCGTTCTATGTTATATATATCGTTATTTTAGGAAGTTTTCTTAAGAGGGAAATTGACAAAAAAGATAAACGGTAGTATAAATAACCGTATAAAGCCTAGCAAATAAATAGGAAAAGAGGATATTGTGACATGAAAATCTCGACAAAAGGCAGATATGCGCTCAGGCTTATGCTTGATTTGGCGCTTAATAACACCGGTGAACCGGTGCGTATCAAAGATATTGCAGCACGGCAGGAAATATCGGATAAATATTTGGAACAGATTATCTCCACGCTGAATAAAGCGGGTTTTGTAAAAAGTATTAGAGGTCCACAGGGCGGTTACAGGTTGTCCAAGGAGCCGGAAAAATATACCGTGGGTATGATTTTGCGGCTGACGGAGGGGTCTCTGGCACCCGTGCCGTGTCTGGACGATGAGGTCAATCACTGCGAAAGGCAGGATGGGTGTGTCACACTGCGTTTGTGGCAGATGCTCAATAACGCCATCAGTGATATCGTGGACAAGGTGACTTTGGCGGATCTTATGGAATGGCAAAGCCAGATATCTGAAAACTATATAATATAGTAAACGTAAACTTGCGAGTTTATTTTATTAATTGTATTATATAATATAAGCAGTATATATCTGATGGGGCGATGGTAAAGGGTATGTCCAGACTGGCTAAATTGTGGTATTTTATAACACACTTTAAACTGAATATCATGAATTATGACGTGTTCCTGCAGATTTCCGCGCTCTCGCTGGCGTTCATACACCTGGTACTGATGATTGCGATGAGATTGGGAGGACAGATTTTTCTCGCGGGTGTGAATATTATCAGTATATGTGTTTATCTCATCGCCTTTCACCATGCGGGCAAGAAACGGATTAGGCTGGTCTATTACATATTTATCATAGAAATACTTATATATTCATCTCTTTCTGTGTATATCTTGGGCGAAGATACACAGTTTGGTCTCTATTGCCTGGCGGTGATGCCTTTTACATTCCTGACAGGTTATATTTTGGATTGTCAGAATCTCGGTGAAAAGGTTTTTCACCCTTTCGCTAATGTTACTGTCCTCGCTTTGTTTTACTTTATTGAGCTGAGCATGGGAGATTTTTTCGAACCGCGTTATACGATTGACAGTGTCATTATTATGAATTTTCTTCGCATATTGAATATGCTGATTAATATTTTCTGTATTCTATTCGGGTGCGGTGTATTGTCCATGGTTGCGGTAGACCATACGAGGACGATACACAGCAATATGGAAGAGATGGAGCGCCTGATGCATCAGGCGGAGGCCTCCAACGAAGCGAAGAGTGCATTTCTTGCCAATATGTCCCACGAGATTAGAACACCCATGAATGCCATTTGCGGTATGGCGGATATGCTTTTGGATGAAAAACTGACGGAGCAGGGCAGGGAGTATGCGGACACGATTAAATCATCGAGTGCAGGCCTTTTGAGTATTATTAACGATATTCTGGACTTTTCCAAAATTGAGTCCGGCAAGATGCCTATTATTCCGGAAGAATATTATTTTGCATCTCTTGTACATGATGTCGCGAGTATGATGGAGGTGCGGGTGAAGGACAGACCGGTGGAGCTTATAACTAACGTGCCGGACGATGTGCCGAGTAAGTTGTACGGTGATACCGGAAGGGTTAAACAGATTCTGATTAACATTGTGGGTAATGCAGTAAAGTTCACCCATGAGGGAACGGTGACGATTGGCATTTCATGGCAAGCTCAGGATAATGATATGGGACGGCTGATTTTCAGCGTTGCGGACACCGGTGTCGGCATCAAGGAAGAAGATATGGCAAAGCTGTTTGATTCCTTCGAGCAAGTGGATATGAAGAAAAACAGAGGTGTGGAAGGCACCGGGCTGGGCTTGTCCATCTCCAAACTTTTGGTGGAGAGTATGGGAGGACATATCAGTGTCGAGAGCGAGTATGGTGTAGGCAGCACATTTACCTTTGATATTATACAAAAAATTATTGATGCTACACCTTGCGAATATAATAAGAATAAGAGAGGTGTGGGACATAAGCAGTTCGCTATCGATTTTTGCGCACCGGATGCTAAGGTGTTGGTTGTGGACGACAATAAGGTGAATCTGCGTGTGGCGGCAGGACTTCTCAAGAAATTCGGTATTGTGCCCGACACGGTAGATAACGGGCAGGACAGTATAGACATTATACGTGGACAGTCGCAGTATGATCTTGTTTTTATGGATCACATGATGCCGGAGATGGATGGTATCGAAGCAGTGCAGAAGATTCGGAGTATCGGCACACAGTATACGGATCAATTGCCGATTGTTGCGCTTTCCGCGAATGCCGTCAAAGGCATGGAAGAGCAGTTCCTGGCAGGAGGTATGAACGATTTTCTGCCGAAACCGATAGAACTGGCCATGCTTGGTGCAATTTTAAAAAAGTGGCTGCCCCCGGACGTGATGCAGGAAGTAAGATAGAAGATAGTAAATATATGACAACTGTCGTATGTTTAGTATAAAAAATTTGTATCAAGATAGTGGAAAGTTTAAGTCGAATGTGATAAAATTTTTGATGATAACGGTCATATGATGTCAGAAAATCATAAAGTAAAAGAGGGGGAAATGGAGATGACAGAATCGCAATATAGGCGGGCAAATAAGACGGTTTACACTGTAGTTGCAATAATATTGCTGTATTATATCGTGGCAATGGGGTACACTGCATCAAGTTCAGCCGTATTATGGCAGGGTTATTTGAAAGTGATTGCATCGGTACTGGCATTTATTGGATCAACAGTTTCTTATCTGCTGTGGCGCAATCAGAAAAAAGCCGGGATTGGCATGTTGCTGTTTTCTACGGCGGCTTACTCGGTAATCGTGCTATTTGGAATAGATGTAGGGGTCTATGCGTATGCATTTCCTGTGTTGTTCGCCACTATGGTGTACTACAATAGGAAAATAATGATTTACGGTAATTCGTTAATTTTGCTTACCAATGTGATTAAACTGTTCATCGCAGATGAATCACAGTCGTCAGCCGCACAGATCGCGATAGTGACTTGTGCACTGGCAGCGTATTCATCCATCAAGATTTCCGGAATGATAACTGTATTTAGAGATGAGACTGTCAATGCCGTTGCGGAGGCTGCTGCCCTTCAGGAAGCCAATCAACAGAAAATGTTGGAGGTGGCTGCAAGCATCATCCAGAACTTTGACGGGGCGATGGAACGTTTGAATGATTTGCAAGGCAATGTAGATACCAATAATTTCGCGATGTCGAACATAGCGGAGAGTACCGATGCCACGGCACAGTCTATTCAGAGACAGGCCGATATGTGTATGGACATCCGCAGCAATACGGATTCTGTGGAAGAGAGTATGAAGCAGCTGATTGCAGCATCCGGCAGAGCCAATAGTATGGTAGCGCAAGGCGCAGAAGTTGTGGAGAGCCTGAGAAAGCAGGCACAGAATGTGGAGGAAGCAAGCAACGCCACTGTTTCTGTCAGCAACAGGCTTAGCGAGAAAGTGGAAGAAGTGCAGAACTTTATCGGAGTCATTCTGTCGATTTCCAGCCAGACCAATTTGCTTGCACTCAATGCTTCCATCGAGGCGGCGCGTGCCGGGGAAGCAGGAAGAGGTTTTGCGGTTGTTGCGGAAGAAATCAGACAGTTGTCGGAGCAGACCAAGGATGCTTCAAACAGCATTACAAATATTATTAACGAGTTGATTCAGGATGCGAAGAGCGTAAACGAGAGCGTGGACAGCGCAGTAATGTCCATCGCCAAGCAGAATGAATTGATAGAGGCTACCAAGGAGAAATTTGCGGCGGTAGACGAAGAAGTACAGAGTATGGCGGCAGGTGTGAAAAACAGCGAAAAGATTATGGCCGGTATCCTGGACAGCACGAATACAATCTCTGATGATATTTCCCAGTTATCTGCTACGAGCGAGGAAGTGGCCGCATCCAGCGTGGAAGGACTCAGAACTTCCGAGGCGACTGTGCATGATATGCAGGCGTGTAGGGAAATGCTTGAGAAGATACAGAGTTTAGCGAAACAGTTACAGTAATTCATGGTTGACTTTAACGGAGTACTGTACTAATATATTATTGTTGACGGATTGCTACGCAGTTTGTCAGCTCAAGATTTAGCAGTTTATAATCAGATAAGTAAAGTCTGTGAGCAAAGGGAGTACCGTTAGTAGGGACATTACAGAGAGTCGGCGTTGGTGGAAGCCGATATGGAGCACTTTCGGGAATGGGTTTGTGAGACGCAGGTCGAAAACAGCGTGGCTGTCAGTAGACTGAGCCGTAACTCTGCGTTAAAGAGAAGGATATCGGACATAAGTCCTGTATCTGTAATGTGTCAGTAACTTGAATTGGTGGCGGGTATTTTCCGATTGGAAGATACCCGTTTTCTATTTGGTTTCTGGGAAACGGAGGAGCATATGAAACGGAGATTGAGAGCGTACCGGAAGACGGTCAGCATTGTTAATGAGAAAGCGATATCCATGTTTGAGGGAATTGCGGCGAACAACAAATGTTTTTTGTTGGAAAGCTATGACAAGGACTATGACAGATATTCTTTCTTCGGAATAAATCCGGCGGAGATTATTTCATCAAAAGGCAACAGCTTGGTTATCACGAAGGGCGACGGCAGTGTGGAAGTCAGAGAGGGAAATCCGCTGACACTTTTACAGGCATACTACGATGAGTTTGAGGTGGTTAAGGACGAGGGAGAGCTTGCCATGATAGGCGGATTGGTAGGGAGCCTTGCCTATGACTTTGTACGTTACAGTGAGGAACTGCCTGATGAGAATCCGGACGAAATCGGTATCGAGACAATTCAGTTGATGCTCACAAGAGAGTTTATCATCATCGACCACAGAGCGGAGACCATGACCGGTGTTGTACTGGAAGAAGATACACCTGAAGGCAGGCAAATCGGAGAGGAGAAGGCAGCCAATCTGGTGGCGCTTGTCAGAAAGAATACGAAAGAGAATGACGGTCATGCTGACTTCGTCCATGACGGCAAAATCGTACACAAAACAGATACACTCGAAGAATACAGCGAGAAAGTCGATAAAATCAAACACTATATCAAAGAGGGGCATATTTTCCAGACGGTATTGTCGCAGCGCTGGACCATTGAGACGGGGCATGACGGACTGACCTTATATAAAGAACTTCGTGAATTGAATCCGTCGCCTTATCTTTACTATTTTAATTTTGGCGATTTTGAGATTATCGGTTCCAGCCCGGAGATGCTTGTAAAGCAGACGGACAATAAAGTGTTTACCTGTCCGATTGCCGGCACGAGGAGACGCGGCAGGGATGAGGAGGAAGATCAGCTTCTGCGGGATGAACTTCTGCAGGATGAAAAGGAGCGTGCAGAGCACGTAATGTTAGTGGATCTTGCGCGAAACGATATGGGCAGGATTGCAGAGTTCGGAACGGTAAAGGTGACGCAGTTTATGAATGTGCAGAATTATTCTCACGTGATGCATATTGTGTCGCTTGTGGAGGGTAAGAAGAAAGGAGAGCGGCATCCGCTTGAACTGGTGGCTTCCTTCCTGCCGGCGGGAACACTCAGCGGTGCACCGAAAATCCGCGCCATGGAGATTATCGATGAATTGGAGACGGTGCGAAGAGGACTGTACGGCGGTGCCACGGGATATATCGGGTTTAACGGCAATATGGATTTGTGTATCACAATCCGTACCATGATTAAGAAAGGAAATAAAGTATACTTGCAGGCGGGCGCGGGTATTGTGGCGGACTCGGTGGGTGAGATGGAATATCAGGAGTGCTGCAACAAGGTAATGGCGCTTGCCAAAACACTGGTAGAGGAGGAAAATTTATGATTTTGCTCATTGATAATTACGATTCGTTTACTTATAATTTATACCAGTATATCGGCACTTTTACGAGTGATATCAAGGTGGTCAGGAACGACAAGATTACAATCGAGGAGATCGAGGCGCTTAATCCTGACAAAATTGTGTTGTCTCCCGGACCGAAGAATCCGAAAGAGGCGGGCATCTGTATGGAAGTAGTGCGCAGATTTACCGGCAAAAAGCCTATTCTGGGCATCTGCCTAGGACATCAGTGTATCGGGGAAGCTTTGGGCGGAACGGTATCATATGCTAAGAATATTTTTCATGGAAAGCAAAGCAAGATAGAGCACGACGGAACAAGCATCTTTACGGGAATCGATTCCCCCATCAAGGTGGCTCGGTATCATTCCCTGGCAGTGCAGAAGGAAGATTTGCCGGAATGCCTTCAAATAATGGCTCAGACACAGGACGGGGAGATTATGGCGATTCGGCATAAGGATTATCCGGTGGTGGGCTTACAGTTCCATCCTGAGTCCATTTATACGGAGCATGGGAAGAGACTTGTGGAAAATTTTGTGAACGGAGTAATTTAGGATGATTTTGGATGAGATTGTAGCGGATAAGAGAAAAAGGCTTGCGGAGCATAAGGAGCGTATTTCCGAGCAGGAAATGAAAGAGCTTGCGGCACAGTGCGACAGAGAAAGCATCAGCTTCTACAGCGCTCTTGCGGGGGAAGGATTGTCTATCATCGGGGAGTTTAAGAAGGCTTCTCCCAGCCACGGCAAGATGGACAATAAGATTGAGCTGACGGACAGAATTGACCAGTACAACGCTTCGGTGGATGCCATTTCCTGCCTCACGGAGGAAGACCACTTTCTGGGGAGTGTTGATTATTTTAAGCAGATTAGAGAGATATCTGATTTACCTATGATTCGTAAAGATTTTATTATTGACCCATATCAAATCTTTGAGGCGAAGGTAATCGGTGCAGATTGTATTTTGCTGATTGCGGCAATCTTAAATGACAGAGAATTGAAATTGTTCTATGAACTGGCTTACGATTTAGGTATGGATGTATTGGTGGAAGTGCACGATGAGGAAGAGATGATGCGGGCAGTGGGACTGGATGCGAAGATTATCGGTGTCAACAACCGCAATTTGAAAGACTTCAGCATCGACCTAAATACTACCAAAAAGCTTGCGCAGATGGTACCCGATGGGACGCTTCTCGTTTCCGAGAGCGGTGTGAGCACGGACGAGGATGTGGAGTTTTTGAAAGAAATAGGCGTGGATGCGCTTTTGATCGGGACGGTCTTCATGGAGGCTGAGGACCCGAAAGCGTTGGCATCAAAATGGCGTACGCTATAGGGTGTGTATGATTATGAAGGTGACACAACACGAGAACACAATTCCTAAGATTAAGATATGCGGACTGACTTCCGCGGAGGAAGCAGCTTGGATAGTGGAGGAGCGCGTGGACTATGCGGGTATCGTAGTATTCTATCCGAAGAGTCACCGCAATATGTCCATCACCCGGGCCAAGGAGCTGTTGCCTGTTATTAAGCAGGGCAAAGCATTGTCGGGAGTACGCATCCAAGCGGTGGCAGTCACGGTGTCACCCACGCCGGAGCAGGTGGAGGAGATACAGGCGGCGGGATTCGAGTTGATACAAGTGCACGGTGAATTGTCCAAAGAGTCCTTTGACGCGATGAGAATTCCGATAATTCGTGCTTTTAACGGGTTTGACAAAGAAGCATACGAGAAGTTTCATCACTGTGCGAAAGTGGAGGCGTATCTGTTTGATGCCGGTAGGCCGGGCAGCGGGCAGACCTTTGACTGGGATGTTCTGCGCAAACTTCCGCGTGATGAGAAACCAATCTTTTTGGCAGGTGGTCTTAACGCAGGGAATATAAGACAAGCGATACGTGAGGTGGCACCGGATGTGGTGGATGTGTCCAGCGGTGTGGAGAGAGATGTACCGGATACGGCGCAGCCGAACGGCCTTATGCGCATAGGTAAGGACAGAGAGAAAATAAGGGCGTTTGTCCAAGCGGTAAGAAACGTATGAGTTGATATATGGATTTATGAAGCGGGAACGCTTCGGATTGGAGGAAAAGATGAGCGACAGATATTACGGAGAGTTCGGCGGTCAATATGTGGCGGAGACATTGATGAACACATTGGCAGAGTTGGAAAAGGCTTTCGAGGAAGCGATTGCAGACCCGAAATTCTGGGAGGAATACCATTATTATCTGCGGGAATATGTGGGCAGAGAGACACCGCTTTATTATGCAAAGCGTCTATCGGAAAAATACGGTACAAAGATTTATTTAAAGCGTGAGGACTTGAATCACACGGGTGCCCACAAAATTAATAACGTGATTGGTCAGATTCTGCTGGCTAAGAGGATGGGCAAGACTAAGGTGATTGCAGAGACCGGCGCGGGACAGCACGGTGTGGCGACCGCCACGGGTGCAGCGCTTTTTGATATGGAGTGTAAGGTGTATATGGGCTCCGAGGACATTGAAAGGCAGCATTTGAATGTGATGCGCATGGAAATGCTGGGCGCAAAAGTAGTGAGTGTAGAGTCCGGCAGCAATACGCTTAAAGATGCAACCAATGAAGCTATCCGCACATGGGCAAAAGAGGCGGAAGATACTTTTTACGTAATCGGCTCCGCGGTAGGCCCCCATCCCTATCCAAGGATGGTAAAGGAGTTCCAGAAGTGTATCAGTGTGGAGGCAAAGAAGCAGTTTATGGAAAAAGAGGGAAGACTGCCTGAGGTGGTGATGGCCTGCGTGGGCGGCGGTTCCAACTCTATCGGTATGTTTGCGGATTTCATTGACGATAAGGAAGTGGAGCTTATCGGCGTGGAAGCTGCAGGTATGGGAATTGAGAGCGGCAAACATGCATCCGCTATGGCCCTTGGGAGACCCGGTACACTGCACGGTATGCGCTCTTATCTTCTGCAGGACGAGGACGGAAATGTGCAGCTGGCACACTCTATTTCGGCAGGACTTGACTACCCCGGTGTGGGACCTGAGCACGCATATCTCAGGGACAGCGGCAGGGCAACATATGTATCTATTACGGATGATGAGGCGATGGAGGCACTGGCAGAGTTGTGTAAACTGGAGGGAATTATTCCCGCAATTGAGAGCGCGCATGCCCTTGCCTACGCTTTTAAGAAAGCTCAGACCATGACAATGGATCAGGCAATCGTGTTGTGTCTGTCCGGACGCGGTGATAAGGATGTGCATACAATTGAATCCTACTTCAGCGGAAACGGTTATCTTAATTGACGGAAAGGAATAAGAAAATGGCGAATAGAATTGAAGAGAGATTGCAACAGGTTAAGGAGCGCGGCGACAAAGCATTTATCACCTATATGACGGCGGGACTGCCGGATATGCAGGGATGTGCCGATCTGGTAAAAGCCCTTGATGAGGCACAGATTGATGTGGTGGAGCTGGGCATACCTTTTTCCGACCCGGTGGCGGACGGTCCCGTTATTCAGGCGGCTTCCTACAAATCCATTAGGCAGGGAACGAATCTCAGGAAAGTGTTTGATATGGTGGCAGACATCCGTGCCGACGGTTGTCAGGTGCCCCTTGTATTTATGATGTATTTCAACACAATAACCTATTACGGCGTGGAGGCTTTTGTAGACAGATGCGTCGAAGTGGGGGTGGACGGACTGATTATTCCCGACTTACCTTATGAGGAGCAGAAGCAGCTTCAGGATGTGCTTGACAGAAAGGCAGATGCGCCGATTCTGATTCAGCTCGTAACACCCGTATCCGGCGAGCGAATTCCGATGCTCCTTGAGAAGGCAAGGGGATTCGTCTACTGTGTATCTTCCATGGGTGTGACGGGGCAGGCTGCGGATTTCCATCGGAATGTCCTCGATTATCTGGAACAGGTTAAGAGCGTGTCTAAGATTCCTGTCATGATGGGATTCGGAATTCGTACCGCAAAGGATGTTCTCCCGATGAAGCATACCATCGACGGCTGTATTGTCGGCTCTCATTTTATCAATCTCATGGAGGAGAACGGATACAGCACGGATGCAGCGAAAGAGTATGTCAGGACTTTCAAGGCGGAAATGAATGCGTAAACATAAGCGCATATGGCGTAGTACATACATATTGCAGAACAAGAAAAAGCCGACGGGATAATTTCTCATCGGCTTTCACTTACTAACAATATTCTCGCATATTGATATAATTGTAATAGGGCAGGGCATCCTTCGTATAACCGTTGGTATATATGTGGATGTTTCTCTCCTGTTCCTTCTCACATGCCTCATCCAAAACCTTGGCGAAAAAAGTGTTCGCAAAAGTCTGGGATGGGTTCCGCTTGGACTGACGTTTTTGGTTGGAAGAAACCTTCCTGGACGGGGTTATCGCCAAAACCGCTTCAACTTTATAATTCCTATCTGCTGCATAAATTGCTGTGATCCCTCCTTGGATTTTTATAGTGAACATCTTGTTCTACTATAAGTATCGGCAGGATTTATATTTTCTTAACATTATTTTAGCAGAAAAAATGACAAAATGAAAGAAAAATTTTGAAAATTATGTAAAAATTTATAAATTTTCAGATAAAAATACAGAAATGTAACAAAAGAATGAAAATGCATACGTTGTGCAAAATACCACTACCATGGTATAATACATACAAAGACAGTTTGTAATGTTTTGTCGGCAGACGGATGAGTAAAGAAAACAGAGGATAGCGAGTTATATGAGATATAAAAAGATTAATGAGGCAACGGTACAATGCATTATCACGGCGGAAGATATGCTTGAATATGGATTGACACTGTCAGATATCTTTGAACGGAATGAGAAGGGCGAGGGATTTCTGCGCGATATTATAGAGCGTGCTCACGATGAGGTCGGCTATACAATTAACGGGGAAAATATTGCTATGCAGATTACACCCATGCAAAATCAGGGTTTGGTAGTTACATTCACGAATGAAGGCCCTGCGGGATTCAGAGACATTTTGCAGCATCTGAAAGAAGTGCTGCAAGGGGTCAGTGCGGAGCTTAACAGACAGGAGGAAGCAGGCCGGCAGAAACTGCTTATGCAGTCTGCGGAAGTGTTTGATGAGAATCGGCGTATGTTTGTTTTTAATACGCTTCATCAGGTTATGCAGTATGCAGCGTCCGTTCCGACAAATTTACCCGTAAAAAGTTGGCTCTATAAGGCGGGCGGTGTCTATTATCTTGTGGTGGAGAAAAACAGACTTTCCTATAAGTCATTTAATAAAATCAGTGCGCAGGCCGTAGAGTTCGGCAACTTGGTTGCGGTATCCAAGGAGAGGATGCAGTACCTGGAGGAGCACGGGGAATGTCTGATTGAGGGCAGGGCTGTGAGTAAATTGCGCAAGATTTATACGGCGTAAGGAGAAGAAGAATATATATACAATTGATTGTATGCTGCCATATTTGGATGTGCGATTCGGATATGGCAGTTATTTATATGTCAGGAAATGATGAGCTCGTGTCCGTGTTCCTTAAGCCATTTGCGGGCGGTACGGTAGTCGGGGTACACGGATTCTACCTTTTTCCAAAAAGCTGCGGAGTGGTTCATATAAGTCAGGTGACACAACTCATGAACGATTACATAATCTGCAATCGTGGGCGGAGCCAGCATAAGCCGCCAGTTAAAAGAGAGTGTACCTCTGGCGCTGCAGCTTCCCCAACGTGTCTTTTGATCTCTGACGGTAATGCGGTTGTAAGAGCCGCCGGTGAGCTCATTGAAATGGGCGACGCGCTTCGGAAAATATTCTTTCGCCGCCGCGATGTATCTCTTCTCCAGAGCGGTGCGCTGTGCATCGGTCAGGTCGGAGACAGGCCGATTTTTCTTATGCTCCTGCACTTCCAGATAGCGGGTGATAATCCAGAGCCGTTTGTCGATCAGCAGGTGTGAGATTTCCTTTTCAGAGATGCGTAAAGGGACACGCACCGTGATTTGACCGTCTTGGTCAATGCTGATGGCACAGCTTTTGCGCTTGCTGCGCACGAGTGTATAAGGAAGCTCATAGCGTTTGCTCTGATATTGAATGCGTATTGTGTTGTCGTTATGATTGTCCATCGGTGCTGTCCTCATATGATATTTCATGTCAGAATCAGTATACCACACGGCCAACCCATAGTGAAATCATTTCGGTGGGAACCGCGGTAAAAAACGTGTATAAAGAATACATGATTTCCTAGACAAAAACCTATAAGATATGCTAGTATGTTGGAAGTATGGGGGTATTTGTGTGGCAAAAGCAGAGATAAAAAAAGTAAAGAATGCGAGCACTCCAAAGAACAGGAGTGAGGAAGATTTCGAGAGCCGCATGAAAAAGCGGGACGAGGAGCGTGCAAGAAAAAGAGAAGCACGAAGAAGGAAAGTCAGAATTCAGAAAATTATGATTGTGGCATCAGCGGTGGTGATTGTGGCCGCGCTGGTTATTGCAGTGATATTCACCCGGCCTTCTGTGAAATTGTCGCGCGCCTTGGCTAAAGGTGATAAATATACGGCACAGGAAGATTATGACAATGCCCGGACCTATTATGAACATGCCTTAGAACTCGATGCTTCCTGCGTGAAAGCGTACCGCTCCATAGCGGACAACTATGTAAAGCAGGAGAAGAGAGATGAGGCGGAGCAGATTCTGTATGCCGGTTGGGAGCAGACACAGGACGAAGGTTTACTCCACTACTATTGTGTCGAAATACATAATGAGGCGGTAGAGGAAATCAATCAGGATAACTGTACGTTAGCCACGTTGGACAAGTGTCTTCAGATCTTGGAACTGGAGGCGGACAATGAAGAAACCTTGGAGCTGCTGCAGAGCTATTGCTATGCTGATCTATTTGAGGTGACGCAGGAGCAGGATACTTGCCGGATGTTTTTCGATGCGGATGCATCTCGGGACACGTGCAGCTATGTAGAATATGAGGAACTGTTGCGCAGACTTTTGGCATTATATGAGGAGAATCAGACAGAGAGTTTAAAAGGTATACTAATGCAGTACGCTCTGATTGATATGCCTTATGTGCCGATCAGTATGCCGCATGTGGACGCATATACGGCATTGCTTACGGATATCAATGATAAGGTTCACGATTCGGATATAACGGAGACTCTTAAGTGTCTTGACCGTGCAGGAGAAGTGAGAGAGTATTTTGCCACTGCTTTTACGGAGTTTGAGTCGGGCAATTATGCATATGCAAGGGGGCTGATAGTCGAGGAATCCTATCAGCAGATAAGAGACAGTTTCATTGAGGGAAACTCCGGTTACTGGGAAGGCTCGATCTATATACCGGTCAGCAAGGAACAACTGGTTCTGCATCGAGAAGACGGGACGATAAGATTCTATTTTCCGGATACCGACGAGTATGAGAGCAATCAGGGAATCATTAAGGTCTGGGGAACCAAGCAGGAAGATGACGGGGTGCAGAGAAGCGTGATTTCCTATGAACCTGTGGATGAGGATGGGGACGATTCCCATATCGAATATACGATGCAGTATTTATACAGCAATGTAAAGATAGGCGGTCAGTATGTGCCGCAGATGAACTTTAGGTTTGACACGAAAGTCACCACACAGGACGGCACCACCACCAATGCCATCGGCGATTGGGGCGGCGCCCATGAGTGGGAGATTGACTATTAGAATAAACACTATAATTTAAAAGAATGCGAGGAGAAAAAAATGAGAAAGAAACCGGCAGTTTTAATGATTCTGGATGGGTACGGTCTGAATGAGGAGACACAGGGCAATGCGGTTGCGCAGGCTAAAACACCCGTGATGGACAAACTTATGGCGGAATATCCTTTTGTAAAAGGTAACGCCAGCGGCATGGCGGTAGGACTTCCCGACGGTCAGATGGGCAACTCCGAGGTAGGTCATCTGAATATGGGTGCGGGGCGTATCGTGTATCAGGAGCTCACGAGAATTACCAAGGAGATTCAGGACGGTACGTTTTTTGAGAATCCCGCTCTGCTTGACGCGGTAGGCAACTGCAAGAAAAACGATTCCGCGCTGCACATGTTCGGCCTGTTGTCCGACGGCGGCGTGCACAGCCACAACACGCATCTTTACGGACTGTTGGAGTTGGCTAAGCGTAACGGCTTAACGAAAGTATATGTCCATGCATTTTTGGACGGACGTGATACTCCTCCGGCAAGCGGCAAGGGCTTTGTAGAAGATCTTGAGCAGGAGATGAAAAAAATCGGTGTAGGCGAGGTGGCTACCGTGACAGGTCGTTACTATGCTATGGATAGAGATAACAACTATGACAGAGTGCAGAAGGCATATGTTGCTCTGACAAAAGGTGAGGGCTTAGAGGCGGCAAGTGCCACGGAAGGCATTCAGGCTTCCTACGACAGAGACGAGACGGATGAGTTCGTAAAGCCTACCGTTGTTATGAAAAACGGCGCACCCACAGCAACAATTAAGGACGGCGATTCAGTGATTTTCTATAACTTCCGTCCGGATAGAGCAAGAGAGATTACCAGAAGCTTCTGTGACGATGATTTCAAGGGCTTCTATAGAGAGAAGAAATTGGATATTACTTATGTATGCTTTTCCGATTATGACCCTACCATTCCCAATAAGGAAGTGGCGTTCCATAAGATAGCCGTAACCAACACCTTCGGCGAGTGGATTGCTGCAAATAATATGAAGCAGGTAAGATTGGCCGAGACGGAGAAGTATGCACATGTTACTTTCTTCTTTAACGGTGGTGTGGAAGAGCCCAACAAGGATGAGGAAAGAATTCTCGTCAACTCTCCGAAGGATGTGGCAACTTACGACTTAAAACCTCAGATGAGCGCATATGAGGTTTGCGATAAACTGGTAGGTTGCATTAAGTCAGGAGAGTATGATGTGATTATAATCAATTTTGCTAACCCTGACATGGTAGGGCATACCGGTGTGCAGGATGCTGCAATCAAGGCGGTTGAAGCAGTAGACGAATGCGTCGGACGTGCTGTGGAAGCGGTTAAGGAAGTTGGTGGCTTTATGTTCATCTGCGCTGACCACGGTAATGCGGAGCAGCTCGTGGACTATGAGACGGGCGCGCCTTTCACTGCGCACACGACCAATCCGGTGCCGTTTATTCTCGTCAATGCAGACCCTTCCTATAAGCTGAGAGAGGGCGGATGTCTTGCGGATATTGTGCCCACAATCATCGAGTTGATGGAGATGGAGCAGCCTGCCGAGATGACTGGCAAGTCGCTGCTGGTGAAATAAACATCGTATACATATAGCATCAATAATGAACAAAATATAGACTCAGGGTAGGAATTATCCTTGCCCTGAGTCTTTTTGTGTCTATCCCTTGACATTACACTATGCATATGCCATACTAAGTGTACCATCACTAATAGTACAGTTAGTATAGCAGTAAAAATTGCGATTTGCAGAAAGGGGGGGGGTATTGAGCTATGGTACTCATAGACTACAAGGACACCCGACCGATATATGAACAAATAGTTGAGCGCTTTAAGACGCTGATTCTAAAGAATGTTATGCGGTCCGACGAACAGATGCCGTCGGTGCGTAATCTTGCCATGGAGCTTTCTATCAATCCGAACACAATTCAGAAGGCATACGCGGAATTGGAGCGACAAGGTTTCATCTATACGGTGAAAGGCAGAGGCAGTTTCGTATCCGGGGACAGCGGACTGGTAGAAAAACGTAAGAATGAATATATGGAACAGATACTGGCGCTTGCGAGGGAAGTGCTGGAAATCGGTATGTCTAAAGCAGAGCTCATCAGAGAAATTGAAGTGCTTTAGACGGAAAGGGAAAAGACTATGATAGAGATACATAATCTGACCAAGACATTTGATAAAATCAAAGCAGTCGATGATGTCAGCGTAACGATTAAAGATAATACAGTCTTCGGACTGATCGGGACAAACGGAGCGGGAAAGAGTACGGTGCTGCGTATGGTATCCGGTGTACTGAAACCTGACAGCGGCACGATAGCAGTGGATGGTATGCCGGTGTACGATAATGTGGAGGCAAAGAAAAAAATGTTCTTTATTGCGGATGAACCGTATTTTTTTGCCAATACAAATGCACAGGCTATGGAGAGATATTACAGCAGCATATACGAAGAGTTCGACAGGGAAGAATTTTATAAATATCTGGACAATTTTAATCTGGATAAGAACAGGAAGATTAACACGTATTCTAAGGGTATGAAGAAGCAGCTTGCGTTTCTTCTGGGTGTATGTGCGCGCACGAAGTATCTGCTCTGCGACGAGACGATGGACGGTCTTGATCCGGTGATGAGACAGGGTGTGAAATCCATTTTTGCAAAGGAGATGGAAGAGAGAGGGTTGACTCCGGTAATTGCCTCACACAATCTTCGGGAACTGGAAGATATCTGTGACCATGTGGGGTTGCTGCATAAGGGAGGCGTGCTGTTGTCTAAGGATTTGGAAGACATGAAGTGCAATATTCAGAAGATACAGTGTGTGTTCAGCAACGTGGATGAGGAATTAAAGGCATTAAGCGGTCTCGAGGTGCTTAAGAAGGAGCAGAGAGGTTCCCTCTGTACCTATACGGTGAGGAGCACGAGAGAAGAAGTGACTGCAAGATTTGCCACAGTGGATACTGTGTTTTATGAAGTGCTCCCTCTTTCCTTAGAGGAAATCTTTATCAGCGAAACGGAGGTAGTAGGATATGACATCAAAAAACTCATTTTGGGATAATTGTAAACAAAATCATAAAAGACGCATATGGGTGTGGATCGTATCCGTTCTGGGGCAGTTGGCGTTATATGTAGGAATACTGATGATATACTTAAGCCGTATCAGGCTATGGTATGCCCAAGGAACGTATCGCACCTATGAAGAGTATCATGATACGATGTGCCGGGCAGCTGCGGAAGTGCTCGGATTTAAGGAGGAGTATCTGATAACTGCAATAGTACTGGCGGTTATCATTGGCGTACAGGGATTTTCCTATCTTCATGACAGAAGAAAAGTCGATCTGTACCATAGTGTGCCCGTGGAAAAGAACAGAAGATTTTTTGCGGTGTATTTAAACGGAATCGTTATTTATATTACATCCACTTTGCTCAGCGTTCTTGTCGGCGTTATTGTGGCAGCAGTACAGAATGCGGTGAACGGTCTGGTGCTTTCGGAGATTGGCTTTGCCTTTATCTGGAATCTGCTTTTCTTTCTGGTAATATATCATACGGTCATCTTGGCGGTGATGCTTACCGGAAATCGTATTATCACGATATGTATGGCAGGAGTTTTGATATTTTATGAAATCGGTCTGTACGGACTTAATGATATAATGAAGTATGCTTTCTTTGAGACGGTATCCACTTTTTATGTGGAGCATGAACCTAAATTGTCCGCAGTGTGGGATTACTTATTGAATGTATGGGATCTGCGATATATGGCATGGAGTGAAGGTGTAGGGGGACTGGCAGGAGAAGTGCTGCCTTATTGCGGTAAATGGCTTATACTTGCTGTAGTGATTCTGGCAGCAGCGTGGTTCTGCTACAGGAAGCGTCCGTCGGAAGCGGCCGGAAGGGCGATTGCCTTTACGAAGGCAGAACCGGTGATTAAAGTGCTTATTGCGGTTCCTGCCAGTGTGGGCATAGGAATGATCGTACACAATGCATCGTACGGAAGTACATTCCTGGCTGTACTGGGTATGCTGGTCAGCGGTGTGATCGTCTGTGCCGCTGCGGAGGTCATCTACGATTTTGATATTAAGAGTATGATCAAGCATCCGGTTTCCGGATGTGTTGCCCTCATAGGGATCGTGATTGTTTTTCTTATCTATAAAAATGATTTAATAGGATATGATAAGTATGTTCCGCTCGAGAGTCAAGTGGACAGCGTTGCACTGAACATAGATTATTGCGGTGAGTTTTGGAAAAAGGATTTTACTTATTATTCTGTTGCAGATTATCATAAAGAGCACATGGTCATCACCGATGTGGAACCGGTTCTGGCGTTGGCATCCAAGTGGCAGCAGGAACGTGAATATTTTGAAGTGATCAAGAATACGGGCGATGTAGATAATACAGCCGACTACAGGGAAGTGTCAGTATTGTACCGATTAAAATCGGGCAGGGAAGTAGGAAGAAAAATCTGGATTAATTATGCTGATCCTGTCAACGAGGCATTGCTGAACCGTATCGTGGGATCGGACGAGTTTAAGGCAGGTGCTTATCAGGTCATGACAGATAAGGATTCCTACGACCATGTTCAGGTGATTACTTACACTAACGGTGCAGTCCGGGTGGCTCTGCCGGCAGAGGATGCGCAGAAACTGAGGGATGCCTATGTCAAGGATATGGAAAAATTTGATTTTTCTCTTGCAATCGGGGAACGGCCGTGTGGGCGGATAAGCCTTGTGTTCCCTAATCAGCGGTACACCCGCATGTATGTGTATGAGAGTTTTGAGAATACGATCGCTTATTTAAAAGAACAGGAGGCGTATTATCCGATTCGTCTTGATCCTGAGGATATTGCAAGTATTACGATAACAAACTATCACTATGAATTGGATGAGCCGGAAACTTATGACAGTGTGGCGGAATATAATCTCGCCATGGGTGCACGGGTGGAAACTGTCGCATATGGCACTTCTAAAGCATATGAGGTCACGGAGATATTTGACAATAAGGAACAACTGGCACAGATCGTACCGGCTATTTATCCGTCATATCTGTCAGCATCATGGCACAATGACGGATGGGAACTGGATCAAAGTTATGACGTTTATGTCACATTTAAAAAGGATACGACTTATCCCTATGACAGAAGTGAGCGCGGTGTCTTCTATAAGTTCTATGTGGATCAGGTGCCTGACTTTGTAGTGGAAGCGACTGCTTATCATGCCGATACGGAGTGAAAATAAGTGTTAATACAAAATTAAGAATCAATATCTTGACATGAGTCATGAAGAGGATAAGAATAATAGTAAGACAAACAGAAGGGGAATAAGCTCAGGATGGAACATGCCAAACCTGTAATACAGGTTAAAGATTTATATAAGATATACCGTGTCGGAGAGACGAAGGTGCGGGCATTAAACGGTGTCAGCTTCACAATCGACAGAGGAAATTTCTGCTCTATCGTCGGCACTTCCGGTTCCGGCAAATCCACACTGCTTAACATGTTGGCAGGATTGGAGAAGCCGACAAAAGGGGAAATCATAATTGCCGGAGAGCATATGGAGACTAAGACCGAGAATCAGCTTGTGGCATTCAGGCGGAAGCACATCGGATTTATCTTTCAGTCTTTTAACCTGATGGGCACTATGAACGCTATTGAGAATGTGGCCCTTCCTCTCACTTTTCAGGGAATGGATAAGAAGAAGCGAAATGCCAAAGCGGAGGAGATGCTTGACTTGGTAGGCCTTACCAAGCATAAAAAGCACAGACCGAACCAGATGTCCGGCGGACAGCAGCAACGCGTGGGCGTGGCGAGAGCGCTTGTGGTGGAACCGGAAATCATCTTTGCGGATGAGCCTACCGGCAACCTGGATTCCAACACTTCGGTGGAAGTGATGAATCTGATGAAAAAGGTCGTGCGGGAGAAGAATCAGACGCTTGTCATGGTAACTCACGATAATTATCTGGCAAGTTTTGCAGATATAATTTTAAGGATTAAGGACGGTAAAATCATAGAGATAGAGGATAAACGAGGCAGCGATACGTCGGATGAAATGATACGTGTACCGGGAAAGGAACAAGGGGAAGACAATGAGTAAGAGAAGTCATAACAAAGCAGGACAGAGCAAGCTTGCAAGAGTGGCAGGAAAGCTGATATCAGGGGTGCTGGTTGCCGCAGCAATCGTGGCAGTACTTCCGTTCGCGGGATATGTCATGGGTGAGATGTCCTATGTGGAGGCCACCTACGACAGTATAAGCGGGAATACAATCAATCGGACTTCCGATGTTGTGATTACGGACGATGACAGAGCGGCAGCAGACGCGGAGATGCTCTACTATATGCAGAGCTTGGAAGTGCGCTATCAGCTTGATGAGATGGTGATGCAGAATCTTCATAAAGTATTTGACAGTGCCGTGTATTACATAGCCAATACGGAAATGTCAGTTACGGAAATGTGGGCTTATGTCGCGCAGACCAAGTCTCTGATGGAATCTGCTGCGGTCTCCACGGTTTCCATTACTACCAGCGAATTTCTTCGGGTTGGAGATAACTGGCAGACACCTACGGTCAGTTACGGTCAGAAGGTGGCTATTGTATTACCGGTCATCAATTTCGGTACGGAGGAGTTGAACGATCTGATCGTAGAGCCGCAGACATCAACGCTTGTAACGGAGTGGCCTTTTGAACCGGATATGACAAGCTATTTCCAGACAGAGCCTTATATTCCGGGAAATGCAACTAAAGAACAGGCGATGAATAACAGAAGGGAATTTACTTTTTACTTTACGACCAGAAGCGATGTGATGAGCGGATATTATCCGTTAAAGTTCAATGTGTTCTACACGAAGGCGGGCATTCGCTGCGAGGAGCCGGCAGAGCTTACGGTTTATGTGAGGACTGTGGGTCAACCGGGAAGCGGAACTATTGGCGGCAGCGGTCAGGAAACCAGCGGCGCAAAACCCCGTATTGTGGTGACGGGATTTGAGACGAATCCGGCGCAGGTGTTTGCAGGGGATACATTTACGTTGACGATTCATGTTCAGAATACTGCCAACGACACACCGGTCACGAATGTACTTTTTGATATGCAGGCGGCTGCGGAGGGCAATGATACGACCAATACTTATGCCGCATTTCTGCCAACGTCCGGCTCAAGTTCCGTCTATATGGACAAGATTGGGGCGAATACGGCGGCGGATATTGTTATCGAGATGACGGCGAAAGCCGATTTGGCACAGAAACCGTATGTGCTTGATGTAAATATGAAGTACGATGCGGGAACGATGTTTGATTTGACGGACAAGGCAAGTGTATCCATTCCGATATCTCAGGAGAGCCGTTTCGACACGAGCATCCCGGAGGTTGTTCCGTCGGATATTACGGTGGGCTCCCAGTCAAATGTAATGTTTAGCATTTACAATACAGGAAAGACTACACTCTACAATGTGCAGGTTAAGTTTGTGGCGGATTCCATTGATGAGGCTTCTGCTTTCGTAGGCAACCTGCAGTCCGGTGCTACCGGCAATGTGGATGTCATGTTGACCGGAATCGCGTCCACGATGGATGACGGAACGGTCAATGTGGAGATATCCTATGAAGATGATGCGGGCAATGTGACTGTAGTAGAAAAACCCATCACATTATATGTGTCGGAGCCTTACTACGATGATATGATGTTCGACGACATGATGTTTGATGATATGATGATGGGAGATATGATGCCTGAGGAGTCCGGTCCCAAGAAAGGGTTGATTATCGGTATTATCATAGCAGTGGTAGTGTTGGCAGGTATTGGTCTGGGTGTATTCCTGATGATTCGTAAGAAGAAAAAAGAAGCCAAGTTGCTGGCGGATGACCTGTTGGATTTGGAAGACACGATAAATTCCGAGAATAAATATTAACGGCGGCGGGAGCGGAGAACTTATGAAATTCCTTGACTTGCTGCGGATGAGCAGCAGTAATTTATGGAAAAGAAAAGTGAGAACCATCCTGACTGTACTTGGTGTGGTAATCGGTGTGGCATCCATAGTCGTTATGGTATCACTGGGTTTGGGGCTGAGCCGTTCCTTAATAGCACAGTACGAATCATGGGGGAGCCTCACACGGATTACGGTATATGAGCCGTGGGGCGGCGATAATGTGGAGGACATGAGGCTGGATGACGATCTGGTAAGAGAGATTGAATCGCTTGAACATGTGGAATCCGTATGGCCGATCCTGCAGATGTCCGCCCTTGCCAAATACGGAAGTTATCAGGGCTGGTTGCAGATTCGGGCGCTTCCGAAGGAAGCCTATCCAGAGATGAACATTGAGGTGGGAGAAGGCCGGCTTCCCGGCGAGGATGATGAGTTGACATTCTTTTATGGGAATACAGTGCTGCAGGATTTCTACAATGCCAAGGGAGGCGGAGGCTATTACTGGGAGACGGGTATTCTTCCTGATATCGATCTGATGAACGATCCCATTTTTATCATCTTTGATACGGATGCCTACTGGCAGTCGCAATACACGGATGAGAACGGGCAGAACACGCCGCCGCCGAAGAAGTACATGATCCCGGCATGCGGTGTGGAAGCCACAATGGAGGACAGCTGGTCTCAATACGGTTGGTATACCCACTGCGATATCGAGCAGCTCATACCGCAGCTTCAGAAAATATTCAAGAACAAAGTGATACCCGGGCAGCCTACGACGAAGACGGGTAAGCCCTATAAAGAAATTTTCTACAATCAGTTAACCGTCAACGTGGACGAGTTGGATAACGTGATGGAAGTACAGAACTATCTGACCAACTTAGGATATGAAGCGCACAGTAATGCTGAGTGGGTGCAGTCGGAGCAGCAGACCATGGCTACAATCCAGCTTGTATTGGGCGGTATCGGTGCGGTATCTTTGTTTGTTGCAGCCATCGGTATCACCAACACCATGATGATGTCCATCTACGAGAGGACGAAGGAAATCGGCGTTATGAAGGTGTTGGGATGCGACCTTAGAAATATCCGCAGCCTTTTCTTGATGGAGGCGGGATTTATCGGTCTTATCGGTGGTGTCATTGGGCTGATTTTAAGTTTCATTTTATCCGGTGTTATCAATAAACTGGCGGAGGCGGCACAAGAGTACGCAAGCGGAATTTCTTATATTCCGATTTGGCTCGTGCTGTTGTCTTTGGTTTTTGCGATACTGGTGGGCATGGTGGCCGGTTTCTTCCCGGCGAGAAGAGCCATGAAGTTAAGTCCGCTGGCCGCAATCAGGAATGAATAAGGAGTGTAGATTGAATAAGGTCGCTATAAGGCGGATGCATAACACAAACCTTCTGTGTGCATACTAAATTAAAAAGTTGCGCACAGGAGGTTTTTCTATGGGTATAAAGTTGAGGATTGTAGATGTACATGCACGGGAAATCTTGGATTCCCGCGGCAATCCGACGATAGAGGCGGAAGTCACGGTAGAGAAGGAAGTGGGCGGTACCCAGTATACGGGGCGTGCGGCAGTACCCAGCGGTGCCAGCACCGGACGTTTCGAAGCGGTGGAACTGCGGGACGGTGAGACGCGGTATTTCGGTCTTGGCACCACCAAAGCGGTGCACAATGTAAATACGAAAATCAGAGAAGTGCTGATGGGAATGAATGCCTTTGACCAGGGCTTAGTGGACCGCATTTTAATAGAGCAGGACGGCACAGATAATAAGAGCAATTTGGGCGCTAACGCTACGCTCAGTGTATCCATGGCCTGTGCTAAAGTATGTGCCGAGGCGATGGGGATTCCTCTGTACCGTTATCTGGGAGGCGCCTACACAAGACTGCTTCCTGTGCCTATGATGAATATACTAAACGGAGGCAAACACGCGGACAACACGGTGGATTTTCAGGAGTTTATGATTATGCCGGTGCAGGCGGAGAGCTTTGCGGACGGGCTGCGTATATGCGCGGAAATCTACCACAACCTGAAGAAAATATGCAACGACAGAGGACTGTCCACGGGTGTGGGAGACGAGGGCGGTTTTGCACCTTCCCTGCCGGATGCGTTTGCAGTGCTTGACCTGATTGTAGAGTCGGTCAAGGCATCAGGTTATACACCGGGGCAGGACATTAAAATTGCGTTGGATGTGGCGGCATCGGAACTGTATGATGAGTCAGACGGTGTGTATCATTTTCCGGGAGAGACAGAGTTAAAACAACGAAGATGCAAGGTGGAAGGAAGTCAAGTCACAGAATGTTATGAGGCGGGTAGTGATTTTGGCAGCGAAGCCCAAATGCAGGAAATCACCAGAAGCACGGAGGAGATGGTGGCATATTATGAGGAGCTGGTTGAGCGGTATCCGATTATCTCCATCGAAGACGGACTGGCAGAAGACGACTGGGACGGCTGGCAGATGATGACGCAGAAGCTTGGAGATAAGATACAGCTTGTTGGTGACGATCTGTTCGTGACCAACACGAAGCGTCTTGATGCAGGTATTAAACTGAACGTGGCTAATGCAATTCTTATTAAAGTGAATCAAATCGGTACGGTCAGCGAGGCTATGGATGCTATAGAGATGGCCCAGAAGAACGGCTATAAGACAGTAATTTCGCACCGCTCCGGAGAGACGGAGGATACTTTTATCGCGGACCTTGCTGTGGCGGTAAATGCAGGGCAGATTAAGACCGGTGCGCCCTGCCGAAGCGACCGCGTTGCAAAATACAACCAACTGCTTCGCATCGAGGAGGAGTTGGGAAGTGTCGCATGTTATAAGGAGCCGTTTAACAAAATATAAGCGCAAGGGGAAAAACAGGCGACGCTGTAAGCTGCATTTGTCTTTCTTGCGAGTTTATCCTATATGTTGTATGATGTTTACAAAAAGGAAAGGTACGGTAACATCGTGCAAATACTAAGGAGCAATAAGGCGCAGTTTGAATATGAAATTCATGCATTGGTGAAGGCATTTTATCCGGCGTGGGATTTGAAAATCCTGACGCCGGAATCTGTAGTTAAAGACAGAAAAATTCTCGAGATTCCTCCGGTAATGGAATTGGAATTCGGGGAGGATGAAGTGAAATTAATCGTTCACCGTGAGGTACATAATTCCAACCAAACTGATAATGATGCAGAGAATACAAACCACATAGGCGAACTGTCCGATAAGGAAATTATATATACATGGCGTGACACCCGGAAGGTATCACCCGCCCATTACAAGAATGAATTCGGTCGGTTTTTGTATACTTCATTGCGGGAGGAGACAGGCATATCGCTTCCTTGGGGTAATCTGACAGGCATCCGTCCCACGAAGATTGCCATGACCATGCTGGATGGCGGTAAAAGTGAGCAGGATGTGGTGACATTTCTTCGAGACGAGCGTTTTGTCAGTGAGGAAAAGATTGGGTTGAGTATTGAGATTGCCCGGCGAGAACGTGAAATCCTGAGCACGTTGCACTACGAGGACGGTTACAGTCTCTACATCGGCATTCCTTTCTGTCCCACAACCTGTCTTTACTGTTCTTTTACGTCTTATCCAATCAGTGTATGGAGAGAGCGAGTGACAGATTATCTGACTGCTCTGGAAAAAGAGATGGATGCAGTAGCGCAGATATATCGGGATAAAATACTGGACACCGTTTACATCGGCGGCGGCACGCCTACTTCCCTGTCTGCGGAAGAGTTAGACAGGCTGCTTACTAAAATAAGGGATACTTTTGACCTGAGCACTGTGCAGGAATTTACGGTGGAAGCGGGAAGAGCGGACAGCATCACAGAGGAGAAACTGCAGGTGCTGTACAGACACGGTGTGACGAGAATTTCCGTAAATCCGCAGACCATGAAGCAAGGGACATTGCAGCTCATTGGCAGACAGCACACGGTGGAGCAGGTTGTGGATGCTTTTCACATGGCACGTAAAGTCGGATTTGATAACATTAATATGGATATCATTCTGGGTCTTCCGGGAGAGACCAAGGAGGACGTGGAAGCGACTATAGAGGCTATTCAGGTACTTGCACCCGATTCTCTGACAGTACACTCTCTCGCGGTGAAAAGGGCTTCCAAGCTGAATCAGTGGACCCACGAAAACGGTGTCACTGCCTACAATAACACGGAGGAAACCATGCAGATTGCTGAAAGAGGGGCGAGAGACATGGGGATGGTACCTTATTATCTCTATCGCCAGAAAAATATGTCAGGCAATTTTGAGAATGTGGGATATTCTGTGGAGGATAAGTATGGCATATACAATATTCTCATTATGGAGGAGAAACAGACTATCGTTGCGCTGGGTGCCGGGAGTATCACAAAGAAGGTCAGCCGTAAGACGGCGGAAGACGGCAGTGAAAGCATTCTGATTGAACGCTGCGAGAATGTGAAGGAAGTTGCGCAGTATATCGAGAGGATAGAGGAAATGATAGAGAGGAAGCGGAGGCTTTTGGAATCGGATTAAAGGTTTCCTGTTTCCTGCAAAGTACATAAAAATGTGTTTACTACATCAAAGATACATCAATTTTATATTTGATAATACCCAATAATATATGAAAATGTGACGTATGAACATAAATCTGTGCCTAAAGGACAATCTCATTAAAAGATGGGACTGTCCGTTTTTGTTATAGTCCGAATGATTTAAGAATGGAGGAACAGTACAACGTTAGGTGTAGTGGGCATCAGTATTATATTAAACGAATTTCCCAGTTGTATTCTTGATATGATGTCCACAAGCTGTTTCATGACATTTAAGTGTACTATAAAGATAATAAGATGTAGACTCATTAGTTAATTGGTATTATAATTAAGTAAAAATCACAAAAAAATGTTGGGAGAAAGTATATATGATAGTATTTGAAGTGCAGCAATCAGAGAAAGATATTATAGATGATATAATAACGTCAGTTCCAAATGAGGGAGCAATTAAAGTTGATTCTTTGGGCAGTAATGACATCATTCAAATACTGATTCCTCTTGTTTCGATTACGGTTCCTGTTTTTTCTCAGATATTACAAAAATACATTGACAATCAGCGTGTAACCATCAAATATGATGGAGTTGAGATTGCTGCGAAGAGTGCTGATCAGGCAATGGAACTGCTGAAAAAATTGAAGGCTCAAAAAGACGATAAAGCTGAAAATGGTGATGACTGATGTATAATACAAAACAATTATGTCATAAGCCATATTCAAGAGAGCCTAAATATCTTTTTGATCTTTTTTCCTCAATCAGTAGTGAAATTATTGATACTTCTTTTGAAATAGAGCAGGTAAAATCTGCGTCCGTTTTTCCGGAAATAGCATCCGACGATAACAAACATGTGCTATATTGGGATATACAATATTGGGATTTTTTTGAGCGTTTCCTGTTAGAATTGTCATACCTCCTGGAAAACAATTCTTATCTGAAAAACTTTACGGATCACGTCTGTTCAATATGTTTCGACTATCTATCCCTAAAGCTTCTACATTTACCGGCGTTGGCATATTGCATACAGGTTAATAGGGAAAGACGATTCGGTACTGAAACAGCTTACCTTCCCGGAAGCAATTTGGGCGAATATCAGATGATCGGCGGGGTATTTTGGAATAATACGTTATTGGCCAGACTTTTAGTGTTCAATCATGAGTTGTTTCATTTGTATTATCAGTTAAAACCTGATCAAAAGACTGCAGATTATAATATGCTGCATAAATTGGCAGATCTGTACATGGATGGGGACTGGACCGACTTTAAGACGGATAGCGAAGAAGACAAGATTCTTCTTGACGGTTTGCATAAACTACAGCATTCCGGTTATGATAAATTTGTAGAAGAAGCATCCTGTGATTATAGGGCGCTTATTGAAACAGTATCAATTCAGAGTAAAATTGATTCTGAATCACAGTGTAACTTAGTGCAGCATATTCAGGAAATACACGATGCGTTTCATGTAAATCAAACTTTCTTGAGTAGTTTATGCAACATTTCATCATGCTGGGAAGCTATTTATAGGGCTTACATCTCTGCCAATAGCACAGAAGAAGTATTAAAGGATGTCCAACCATCTTTTGATATGGCAGCCCAGATGGCGTCTGTAAGAAATATCATAATACCTGATTTCCTTGATAGACTCATCATGCAAAAATATGGCGTTACATCGTATGTTAATATACTGGACACTCCTTTTGTAAGATCCGCTTTTCAGAAAGTGATGGATAAGATGTTAGATGTAAACTTTATGGTTTATGCAATCGAAGAATCATTAAAGCTGATACGGTTGCCTCATTTTAATCCATTTGAATTAAAGGATATTGTACTTAGTAACGCAGGATATCAATAGGGAGCAATAAGATTGGATATATTTAAAAATGAAACTGGAAAACTGGAACCACCGCATGGGAATGTAACTATTAAAGCTGGAGTTGCATTTGCTACAGACCAAGATATGTACTTTGTTGCTAAATGGAATGAACTTTTAGGTCGATACAATGCTGCACGACTTTTTTTGCGAAAAACACAGGAAGAGGATTGGGACTATTGGTTTATGCGATTGGAGGATGAGGATTTCCAGAAAGCAGCAGAATTGTATATTAAATCCAATCTATATGAAACCGCTCTAATAAATTATAATATCTTAGTTGATTTATCATGGGCAATAACTTATGTTTCTGCAGAATATGCCCTATATAGTTTTGATAAGGAAGGGAATATTACCAATGTGAAAGAGGTTAGAGGTATGCACCCTATTGAAGAAGCTTATAGTTTATTAAGAAAAACGGAAGAGGGAGTTTCAACACCCCATGCTAAAGGAAATCCGTTTGATTATTTAAAGACAATGGCTCCTGAATTTTCATCTGCTGTAGATTTGATTATTGATTTTTGGAAAGAATTTTCTAATAGTGATATTAGAAATTTATATAATTATATAAAGCATAAGGGAAAGCCAATATATAAAGAGATTGAAGAAACACTAGGCGGAAAAGCTGTGCACTTTTGGATTGGCAAAGAGGAATACCCGTCTGATATTCGGGATGTCCAGAAGATTATTAGCTTGGAAGATGGAATAAAGGAATTGATCGATTTTGATGATAATATCCTGTTTCCATATATTGAACACTTAATAGAGGAGTTAATAATTGCTGTTAATCCCTCCCCAATGGCATATATGTAAGCATGATATTGAAAAACAGTGATAGGGCAGATATGAAACTTAAAGTTTTGTGTCTGCCCTCTTTTTTCTATCAGGAAAACTTGTGGACATTTTGACTACAAGTTGGACAGTCAGGAGTTTCCGGAGGTAATAAGATTATAGGCGTGGACAGAAGTAAGCAAGACCTATGTTTTGTTGAAAAATCTTGTCAGAATTGGGAAACCAAGAACATTGAGCGAAGCACAGATTAGGCATTTACAGGAATTGCAGAATAAGGTGTTAGAGCTTTACAATATAAAAAGAGTTTTGTTTTTGCATAGCAATGACACATGTAATAATTTTTTAATACATTATTAAAAGCTTATTTTTCTAGCAGACAAAAATTATTAGATTTTTTTGTAACTTGAGTAAGTGTTTTTGATATTTTTGTTCGTAATATATATGACTGGTCAGTTAAATGTACTGTTGAAGAAAGAGGTGTTTATACTGAATGATAAAAAAATAATTTCAGCAATTATCAATCGGGATGAGCAAATGCTGGCATCTGTTGTACGGAAATATTCAAAACTTCTTTGGAAGATTGCAGCACCGATTTTAATAAATGCTGCTTCTGTCCAGGATGTAGAGGAGTGCGTAGCAGATGTATTCATTCACTTATGGCAGTGTCCCGAAAAATATGATCCTGATAAAGGCAGACTGCCTGCATGGCTTTCAGTGATCGCAAGGTCGAAGGCAATTGACAGATATCGTCAAATTATCAGGAAACGAGAATTGTCCATGGAAGAAATTGTGGCTGAAAGCCCGGTATATGCTGAAATAGCAGCAACTGATGCGGAAAATGAAAGACTACTATCCTGTATCGGTGAACTTGACGAAAAAGAAAAGGAGCTGATTATTAGACGATACTATTATGAGCAAAAGCCGGCAGAAATTGCAGTTGTGCTGGACATACCAAAGAAACAGGTGGAAAACAAATTATATTACGTAAGGCAAAAACTGAAAAAAATGATGGAGAATCAGGAAGGAGAGCAGTCACATGAAAAAATATAACAAAAATAATTTGAGGAACATACAGACAATTATTCAAGACAAAACAGGGGTAGTCATTACCCCGAACAGGACATGGAACTGTAGAAGGATGTCGACAGCTGCTGCAGCGTTTGTACTGGTGGCGGGTGTAGTCAGCTTTCCGGCTCGGGCGCTTGTGACAAGTGTGGTAAAGGAGAGAATGGAAAGTATTCCCAAGGAAGAAGTTCAGGAAATTAACGATATGGTTCAGTCGAAACCTACGGAGGCTGACGAGTTTTCAAGGGAGTATTCTGACAGTGAAAAAGAACGCAAGGAAGCGTTCTGGCAGGCATATAAGGACGGAGAATTTCCCGAAAATGTCATTGTACAGGTGGACGATGCGGAGGATGTCCCGGAGGGAACGCTCTGCTATATCAGGTCTACGGGTGTTTTCAATCTACCGGATCGGGAAATGACTGACGAGGAAATTTTGGAAATCATTGATTTTCAGCATAAGATGAGTTATGCGGTATCACAGACTCCGGCAGCGCAGGAAGCGAGAGCAGAAATGCAGGCAGAGAAAAATCAGTTGCGGGAAAAGATACAAGCGGCAGGCGGAATCAGTGAAGAGGAAGCGATAGAAATTGCAACGAAACAGATGGCGGCTGAGCTTGGAGAGAGAGCGGAAGGAAAAGAAATATTGAAATATGAAGACGGTTCTGTGGCAGTGATGATACAGGATATATCAGGGCAGACGGATTATGAGCATAATGGGGATGTTGCTTATAACGTAATTTTCAGCGATCCCAATGACCATTCGACATATTATTGTATGATTGACGCTGTGGACGGAAGCATTTTGAAGACATATGAATAAATACCGTCTGACCGGCAAAGCGTTTATTGCTTTGCCGGTTATATGGTTATATAAAATAACGATATTCAATGGATAAGAGGGAAAAAATGAAAAATTCTAAAAGATTTGTAAGAACGGTATTAGTAACTTTATTTGCTGTGGGTGTTCTTTCATTGACTGGATGTGGGAGAACTGATGATGGCAGTGGGCAGGCAGATACAGCAGTACAGTATGAGATTTCAGAAGCAGAGCCAAAGAGTACGGAAATACAGACGGATGAGGATACTGCCCAAACACAGGATGATACGCAGGAACAGGGCGGGGGAACGGGTAGGATAGCTGTCAATTCGCAGGGCTGGACGCAAGAGAAGATAGACGAGGCGGAACGGAGAGATAGAGCCGTACTTGAGGAAAAGATAAAGGCGGCAGGCGGAATCAGCGAAGATGAAGCGATAGAGATTGCAAGGAAGGCTATGGAGGCTGATATTGGCGAAAAGGCAAAGGAACTGGAAGTATACATATCCCCTGAACTTGCGTCTAAAGGCTGGAAGTTGCGTTTATTTGATATCACGGATTGGGATGAGTATAAGGATAAGGGAGATATAGCGTATTCCGTAACGTTTGGTAATAGGGAGGAAGTGGTGGATTCAAAGGATTTTTTCAATTATGATTGTTTTGTTAATGCTGTGGACGGCAGTATTTGTGGCGCTTATTCCCTTAGTGGGGACTTGGGTACTGATTGGGATATTGACGATTTTGTCTGGTATGAGCATTAACAATAACGATTGATTTTGTTTATATCTTAATAATACATAATGAGAAAGGCGTTTGTTGGAAGAGAGCCAATGAACGTCTTTCTGCATTTGAGGATAACGATACACTGCCATTCCCCACCAGTCCTTTCTTCATTTCAGATACAGTAATTTTAGAAATGTAGGATAGGATATTGACAGAAAATAAAGTAGATAAAAAGGTACGTTTATATTGCTTTTCTGTACTGCCGAAAATATGAAAAACGGAGAGAATGTTGCAGCTCCGTTCATAACTTTCACAGTTTAATTGCACATTCTTTGACGTTATTCATATCTGCATCTGTAATAAAACATTTTTTCCTTGTCTGTCAGATCACATACTTTGCATCCCTTAATGCGGGCAAGTGAAGTTAGAACTCTGTGATTAATACTGATATTTCGAATGTTCGTTTTGAAATAGAGCCCGGCTAAAGCAGTTTGTCTTATTCGTTAAATAAATCTGAATGTGTACCGGTTCTATATAATATGAGTCTATTATTTTCTATACGATATATAAGTAACCAATCCGGCATTATATGACACTCTCGTTTATTTATATAATTTCCTTTTAAACGATGGTCTTTATTCTTTTCCGGCAACAATGCGGGGATTGTCAAAATATCTATAATCTGTTGTAATAAATCCATATCATAACCGCGTTTTTTACATGTTTTAAAGTCTTTCTTAAATTGACCGGTGGGTGTAATTTCTAACATCTTATGCCTCCAAATCAGCAAAAAGAGACGATGTACTGGTATATCTTTTTCCCGTTCCGTTTGCTAACATATTATCACCCTCTTGAAAAGCCGCAATTGTTTCACTGTTTGGAATTTCTGCAAAACACGTTAAGTTCTCTAAGATATTGAGAACATAAACCATTTTTTCATCATCGATCACATTCAATAATTGTATTGCCTTTTCTCTATTACTCATACTTTTTCACCTCTTTGAACAATATATCGTGTATTCAATAATATAGTCTGTATGCATCGTTATTTATAGTATATCATGATTCTTCCTAAACTCAACCGTAGTTTTATTTAAAAATAAGTAAAATATGTCAAATCTTTCATACGAAACAAGTCATGATAAGTTCCTCCTTGCCAATCAGATTTCCAAGTGGTATTTTTTATAGTAAGACAGAACTTTGCGGAGTAATCATGACGTTTTCGGTAAACGATAGTCTTACGACAGCCGGAAGACCGGAGATAGGTGATATAAGGAGATTATTATGACAGTTAATTACATGTTCATTCTGGTTATATTGGCCCTGACGTTTGGAGTGAGTCTTGCATTCAGAAGCCAGTATGTTAATAAATATAAAAATCGATATTTTATCTGTGCTGTACTCGTGAATATCGGAATTCTGATCAGCGAAGTCGGTACGTACATAGGTGCAAATTATGATCTTCGCTATCTTCACATTATTATGTACGTCATTAACTATTCTTTGGCGCCTTTGCTTCCTTACTGCATTGTATTGATGAATCGGAAAGGTTTTAAGCGTGCGGAAAAGATTGCCATAATTCCGGCTTTTCTGGTGATATTCATTGCAGTAACTTCCCAATATACCGGGCTGTTATTTTATATTGATGCAGACAATCATTACAGCAGAGGGCCTTTTTATATGGTGAGTCTTGCCGTCTGCATGATTTATTTTATCATGCTTGGTATCACTTCTTTCCGTGAGTACAGGGATGCGGATTTTTCCGAAAAAATATATCTGTTGGCGATTCTGTTCCTGGCATTGGGCGGAGTTTTTCTGCAGGTATTTGTTCGAGGTGTTAAATCGATGTGGACGACTACCGGAATCAGTCTGCTCTTATACTATACTTTTGTGTTGGAATTGAGTAATAAATACGATATTCTCACAGGTACACGAAACAGAAGGGCATATGATTTCCATAAAGCATATCTTAACAACGAGAAGAATTATGCACTTGTCGTATTCGATATTAATGGTCTGAAACCGATCAATGACAATTTGGGACATGAACAGGGCGATAAACTGATCATGGGAGTCGCCGATGTGTTGACTGCAAGCTTTTTCGATGTCGGTAAGGTATACAGAATAGGAGGAGACGAGTTCTGTGTGATCTGTGATGATAGGAATGAAGAACAGATTCATGAAGCACTCGGGAATGTGGAGCAGAATATTACCAAAGCCAATAGAAACAGGAAAGATCAGCTTACACTCTCTGTTTCATACGGATGGGAAATACATAAGGTAAACGATGCGCGGGATTACAAAGAGGTGTTTAACGCGGCGGATGTCAAAATGTATGAAATGAAACAGGATTATTATAAGCGTAAGGGAACGGGCAGAACAACCTTTTCTTGAAAAACACCGAGAAAAAGTGTAGAATCGTAGAAGTATAGTGCACAAGTGCAACAGCAAACAACAGAACATATTAGGAGACAGATATGACACTGAGTAAGAAACCGGTTACCGGTATGAAAGATATTCTTCCGGAGGAGATGGAGATTCGCGATTATGTGATTGGCGTAATCAAGGAAACCTACGGAAATTTCGGTTTTACATCGATTGAGACCCCCTGTGTGGAGAACATTGCAAACTTGAACTGCAAGGCGGGTGGGGAGAACGAGAAGCTTATTTTCAAGATATTGAAGCGTGGTGAGAAGCTTAAGCTCGATGAGGCAAAGAGTGAAGAAGATTTGGTGGACGGGGGACTCCGGTATGATTTGACGGTTCCTCTGGTCAGGTATTATTCCAATCATGCCAATGAGTTGCCGTCGCCGTTTAAGGCATTGCAGATGGGCAATGTATGGCGCGCCGACAGACCCCAGAGAGGTCGGTATCGCCAGTTTATGCAGTGTGATATTGATATTCTGGGAGAGGCGGGAAATCTGGCGGAAATCGAGTTGATTCTTGCAACGACCACGACGCTCGGGAAGCTGGGCTTCAAGAATTTTAATATTCGCATTAATGACCGTCAGATTCTTAAGGCTATGGCGGCATACAGCGGCTTTGAGGAGAAGGACTACGATCAGGTATTTATCGTTCTGGACAAGCTGGACAAGATTGGTACCGAAGGTGTGGAGGCGGAGCTGACCGAGGCGGGATATGACAGTACGGTCGTGACGAAATATATGGACCTCTACAAAGGTTTGGAGGCGGCAGAGGATGCTGTAGACTATATTGCGGACAAGCTGGGACAGATGTTGCCGGAGGGTGTAATCGAGAGCTTTAGGGAGATTCTAGACAGCGTGGAAGCGACCAAGGGGGATTTCTTCGATTTGGTATTCGACCCTACACTTGTGCGCGGCATGTCATACTATACGGGACCTATTTTCGAGATTGATATGCCGGAATTCGGCGGAAGCTGCGGCGGCGGCGGAAGATATGACGGCATGGTAGGAAAGTTTACGGGACACGATGTGCCGGCGTGCGGATTCTCCATCGGTTTTGAACGGATTATCTTATTGTTGATGGAGAGCGGTTTCAAAGTACCTAAGGCAGGAAAAAAGGTTGCATACCTCATGGAGAAGGGGATTTCCTCCGACAAGCTGTGTGAGGTGATGTCTCAGGCACAGGCAGAGCGGGAGCGAGGCAATCAAGTGCTTGTTGCGCGTATGAACAAGAACAAGAAGTTCCAGAAAGAACAGCTCACGGCGCAAGGATACGAAGAGTTTAAGGAATTTTACCGCGAGGAACTGAAGCATTGAGGCAGTAGCAGATATAAAGAGATTATGACAGAAAAGTAGGCCGGAAACAGGCAGAAAATAAGACAGGAGGACAGAACAATGGCAGAGTCCATGAAAGGGTGGAAGAGAACCCACCGTTGTGCGGAACTCTCCCTTCAGAACGCGGGAGAAGAAGTTACCGTCATGGGATGGGTACAGAAACAGAGAAATAAAGGTGGTATTATTTTTGTAGATTTGAGGGATCGTTCCGGTATTCTGCAGATTATCTTTGAGGAGAGTGACTGCGGTGCCGAAGCCTTTGCTAAGGCGGAGAAGATGCGGAGCGAGTTCGTTATTGCCGTGGTGGGTAAGGTGGAGAAACGTTCCGGCGCGGTGAACGAGAATCTGAAAACGGGTGAAATCGAAATTCGCGCCACGCAGGTGCGCATTCTGTCCGAGGCGGACACACCGCCGTTTCCGGTGGAGTCTGATTCCAAGACGAAGGAAGAAATCCGCTTAAAATATCGTTATCTGGATTTGAGAAGACCTGACTTACAGGAAAAACTCATATTAAGAAGTAAAATTGCTTCTGAGATGCGAGCATTTATGGCAAACGAAGGATTTCTGGAAATTGAGACGCCGATTCTGTGTAAATCAACTCCGGAGGGAGCGCGTGACTATCTGGTGCCCAGCCGTGTGCACCCGGGTAATTTCTATGCGCTGCCGCAGTCACCGCAGTTGTATAAGCAGCTTCTCATGTGCTCCGGCTATGACAGATATTTTCAGATAGCACGTTGTTTCAGAGACGAGGATTTGCGTGCCGACAGACAGCCGGAGTTTACGCAGGCGGATATGGAGTTGTCCTTCGTGGATGTGGATGATGTCATTGATGTCAATGAGAGGCTGATTAAGCATATTTGTAAGGAGGCAATCGGACTTGACATACAGCTTCCGCTGCCGCGGCTTAAGTGGCAGGAGGCTATGGACCGTTACGGTTCCGACAAGCCGGATACCCGTTTTGCAATGGAACTGACAGATGTGTCAGATGTGGTTGCCGGATGTGGGTTTGGTGTGTTTACGTCAGCACTTGAAAACGGAGGCTCTGTCCGAGGCTTGAACGTGAAAGGTCAGGCGGATATGCCCCGTAAGAAGATTGACGCGCTGGTGGACTTTGCGAAGGGTTACGGCGCGAAGGGTCTGGCATACTTAAGTGTGCAGGAGGACGGAAGCTATAAATCTTCTTTTGCCAAATTTATGACGGAAGAGGAATTGAACAGGCTGGTAGGAGCGATGCAGGGAGAGAAAGGTGACTTGCTTCTCTTTGCTGCCGATAAGAAGGATATTGTCTACAGTGTGCTTGGCGCGCTGCGTGTAGAGTTAGGTAAACAGCTTGGACTGATTGACGAATCCAAGTTTAATTTCCTGTGGGTTGTAGAGTTCCCGCTGCTTGAATGGAGCGAGGAAGAGAATCGTTTTATGGCGATGCACCATCCTTTTACCATGCCTATGGAGGAGGACTGGCAGTATATTGATTCCGATCCGGGACGTGTCCGTGCCAAGGCATATGATATTGTGCTTAACGGCGTGGAGCTGGGCGGCGGTTCTGTCAGAATCCATCAGGACGATATTCAGGAGAAGATGTTTGAGGTGCTTGGCTTTACGAAGGAGCAGGCGTGGGAGCGGTTCGGTTTCCTGTTGAGCGCTTTTAAGTACGGTGTACCGCCTCATGCAGGTTTGGCTTACGGTCTTGACCGTTTCGTGATGCTTCTTACGGGTGCGGACAATATCCGTGAGGTCATTGCTTTTCCGAAAATTAAAGATGCTTCCTGTCTGATGACCGAAGCGCCGGGAACGGTGGATGAGAATCAGCTTGAGGAGCTATGTATTGCGGTGACTGCCGCTCAGGGAGAGTAAAGGAGAACGGTCAGATTATGGCAGATCAGGTATTGGATAATGCACAGTTGGAAGCTGCTATTGCGGAGTTTATACAGGACAGACAGAAGGAAAAGTATGCAAGAGTCATGGAGATTTTGGAAAAGTCCATGGTGCTTGTTCCTGTGATGCAGCTGCAGGGCGTGGATGAAGAAACGCAGAAGCAGATGCAGAAGCATAGATTCGTGCAGCTTCCCAAAGAGACGAGGATACTGCCGTGCCTGCTTCGCAGAGATACCGGGGAGCAGGCACTCCCGATTTTTTCATCTCCGGAACAGATTCCGCAGGATAAGAAGAGTCATGGTTTGGTTGCCATGCCTTTTCAGGTATGTCTGTCCATGGTTATGTCCAATCAGGAACATATAGAAAATATAGCGCTCAATCCTTTTACTCAAAATATCGGGCTTCCCAAGACAATCCTGGAGGTGGCGGTAAAGCGAAGGGATATGATGCAAAATGCCCAGACAATTAAAGTGAGTGAGAAACAGTTTCGGCAGATGGTGCACAACAGAATGGCCCTATATCTTTTGCCGCAATATCTCTTTGAGCATAAAGAAGAGGGACTTAAGGAATTACAGGGACGAGAGGGAGAACTTTTGCTGCAATTCTATAAGGAGTCCTATCCGGAAGAAAAAAAAGCTGCGGTTCAGAACACAGCTGATAAATTTTCTGTGATGACAATGAATATCACGGAGGACATGCAGATTACCAGAGTGGATATGCCCGACGAGACTAACAAAAAAGGTATGTGTTACAGAGTTTATGTGGTACATCTGCGAGGGACGCAAAACATACTTTACTATACGTTAGAGAAGACAGAGCAGGGAAATTACATCGGCATGGTTACGCCCGACGGGAAACATGAATTGGTGGAGCCGGTTCCGGATAATGGGGCTGAAATAGAGGCGGTTATGAATTTGGCTGCGAACATCTAGGAGAATACATATGAAAGACCTTTTGTTTTATCTCATATTCGGCTTAGCCTCAATTACCTACTTTGTCGGATTGAGTGAGTTTGCCAAGCGGGGCAGCAAGGACAGGATTGACAAGCTCTATTTTGCTTCTACGATGTTCAGCGCCGGTTGGGGACTGTTTATCGGTCTGGTGTTTATACAGACGGATAAGAATCTGGCGGCGCTTTTTCGTGCCATCGGAACAATACACATATTCGGATTGCTGATTTGCTTTACCAATATGATAATTTACTGGTCTGACATACAGGGTAAGATGAAGCAGTGGTGCACCGGTTTTGTATGGCTTTGTGTACCGCTGTATCCTTTTGTTATTCAGAGCAGAAATGTTACATTTGAGATGACCGCATATGGTATGTCTTATCGGATTAATTCCGGATTTTTGAGCATTGCCTATGTGGCTTTTTACGTTGTACTGACGGTAAATCTGCTGTCTTTAAGCATCTATATGTTACGCCGGCGTATCCGCAGGAGAGAGAAGGATATTGCCTATTTACTGATGTTGTGCGTGTTAATTGTCGGTTTCGGATGTGCGCTTGATACTTTGCTGCAGTTTTTCGGACTTTCGGCCTTTCCCATCAGTACGTTGGGGCAGTATGCGGCACAGATTGTTCTATGCAAAACATATCTGTTTTATAACGGCTCACGGGTCACGTTGGAGAATATGTCCAAGTTCGTATATTATTCTGTGGATGAGCCGGTGTTTTTGTTTGACGAGACGGAGCGGCTATGTACCGTGAACAACGGTGCTGCCATTTTCCTCGGCATGAGTACGGAGGAGTGCTGTAAACTGCGTCTCAGTGATATTTTTATTTTAGAGCGCGACGCATTCCGGTTTCGAGGCAGTAAGAACCGTGTGGAGGCGAGGTGCTGGCAGAGAAATAGCATATGCAGTATCAGTATCGATAAAATTTATGACGATTATAAAGACATTATCGGTTATATCGTAATCGTACACGATGTGACGGAGCGCGTGCGTATGCTGGAGAGGCTGGAACGAGAGAAGCAGCGTGCGGATAAAGCAAACGAGGCCAAAAGCGCATTTCTCGCCAATATGTCTCATGAGATCAGAACACCTATCAATGCCGTTATGGGTATGAATGAGATGATTCTCAGGGAAACTGAAGAACAGTCAACTATAGAGTATGCGAAAAACATACAAAATGCCAGTAAGACACTGCTGGTTCTTATTAATGACATTCTGGATTTCTCCAAGATTGAGTCGGGTATGATGGAAGTGGTTGAGGAGACATACTCGTTAAAATCTCTGCTGAATGCACTTCATACGGAATGCAGAATGCGGGCGGCGGAGAAAGGACTTGCATTGACATTTGCAGTACCGGAGGATACGCCGAGTGAGCTTCTGGGAGATGAAGTCAGGGTTCGTCAGATATTGTTAAATATTCTGACCAATGCAATCAAGTATACGATAAAAGGCAGTGTCACCATGACCGTTGCTTACGAGAGAGTGGGCGCTGACGAACTGAAATTAACTTTTGCGGTTACAGATACCGGGATTGGAATTAAGCAAGAAAATATAGGCAGACTGTTTGGTGCGTTTGACCGTATCGACGAGGAGCAGGTGCATGCCATAGAAGGTACGGGACTGGGCTTAAGTATTGTGAATAAACTGATAAATCTGATGAACGGCTCCGTGACGGTGGAGAGTGTATACGGACAGGGCTCCACTTTCACAGTATGTTTACAGCAGAAGATTGTCGGTGAAGGAACTGTCGGTTCTTTGCAGGAGCAGTCGGGGAAGCAGGAGATAGATCACAGAGGTGGCGGCCTTTTTGCAGCGCCGGATGCCAAAATTCTGGCAGTGGATGACAATAAGGTCAATCTGACGGTTATCAGAGGACTTCTTCGCAAGACGAGAGTACAGATTACCTGTGTGACAAGCGGAAGAGAATGTCTGGATTATGCCGGGAAAGAGCGGTATGATGTGATTTTATTGGATCACATGATGCCCGGCATGGACGGTATTGAGACGCTTCAGAAACTTAAGAAGATGCCGGACAACAAGAGTAAGGATGCGGCCGTTATCGTGTTGACGGCCAATGCGATGGCGGGCGTGAAAGAGATGTATCTGGAGAAAGGGTTTGACGATTATTTATCAAAACCAATCGAGGGAGTCATGTTGGAGCAGCTTTTAATAAAATATCTGCCCGCGGAATGCATCATACAAAATATACAATAATCATTCGGTTACGACTCCTCGGGAGCTTCCGCAGTGATCTGCTCGTCCGGTGCAGGAAGAGTGAGCAACACCTTTACAATACGGTTATCCTGCACGCCGTCAGCTTGGAGAGTGATGCCGTTGTCAAGCACAATGGTTTCCCCATCCTGAGGAAGACGTTCCAGGTTCTCTATCATCAGTCCGCCCACGGAATCATAATCCTCGGAGTCCAGTTCGATATCCAGAGCATCATTGATGTCGTCCAGTTTCATCTGGGCTTCCACGAGGTACTGTCCGTCACCCGTCTCCTGAATCAGTTCTTCCTCGTCGGCATCATATTCGTCACGGATTTCACCTACAAGTTCCTCTATCATATCTTCCATCGTAATCATACCCACCGTAGCACCGTATTCGCTTAACACGAAGGCAATGCTTAATGATTTCTCGCGGATTTCCATCAACAGGTCGGACACGCGCTTATACTCATATGTGTAGTAGGCTTCGCGAAGAATCTTCTTAAGTTGGAATTTCTCAGTGTCTTTTACCAGAATAAAATCCTTAATGTTTACCACACCGATAATGTTGTCCGGATCATCGTCGTAAACGGGAATTCTTGTAAACATCGAATCCTGAAATGTGGACAGCAGTTCCTGATAAGTGGCGTCGAGCGGAACAGTAGTCATCTGAATACGGGGAATCATAATGTCTTTGGCAACCGTGTCGCCGAAATCAAACACGTTATAAATCAACTCTCGTTCTTCGGACTCAATTACGCCGCCCTCATGGCTCACATCCACATAAGTTTTCAGTTCTGTCTCGGTGATGCTGAATGTGTTGCCGTCAGAGCTGATATGTAGAAGACGCAATATCCAGTCGGATAATTTGTCAACTATAAATATGACAGGCGTAAGGACTATCATCAGCAGACGTATGATACGGCTGTATGCCAGAGTAATTTTCTCAGCTCGCTGCATCGCCCAGGTTTTGGGTATGATTTCGCCGAAAATGAGAATTACGAAAGTCAGTGCACCGGTGATAATGCCTACAATATAGCTTCCCCATATTTTAATGGCGAAAGTTGTAGCGACGGAAGATGCGGACAGATTCACGATATTATTGCCTATTAAAACTGCGCTGAGCATCTTGCCGTATCTGTCCAGAATTTCCGACACTCTTATGGCACCTTTGTTGTTTTCCTGAGTAAGCGTGCGAATGCGCACACGATTGACTGTCGAGTAGGCCGTTTCGGCAGATGAGAAAAATCCCGACAAAAAAACGAGAATAATCAGTGTTATGATTTGTATGACACCTGTGGTATCCAATGAAATGTTCACTCCTTATTGTATGGAATATGTCTGCGCTGTCTGTGATATTCGATGTAAGTAGTCTCATAGACAGTTACACAAATATTACTATGGAATATAAGAATGTGTCAAGTTTTTCCAATGGGTGGAATATATATTAGTATCTTATTTATGGTAGGAAGGTAGGGAGCATGGGAAAAAAGGATATTTATCTGGGAAAAGTGATTTTCATTACAAAGTGTATGTTGGCGGCGTATGTCCTCACGGCAGGGCTTCTTCTTTTACTTGCCTTTATGTTGTACAGATTCGGACTGTCGGAAAAAGTGGTATCTCTCTGCATTATCGGTATTTACATAGTGGTCACTTTTGCGGCGGGCCTGTTGGCGGGTAAGCGCGCAGCGAAAAGGAAATTTCTGTGGGGACTTGCCGTGGGAGTTGCGTATTATGCGATTCTGGTGATTGTGTCCCTGATTGTCAACAGAGGAGTGCAGGATGTGGCGGGCAATATGGTAACCGTCTTTTTTCTCTGTGCCGGCAGCGGAATGCTGGGCGGAATGATTAGTTGAAGCATGATGAAAAAATTTGTAAAAATACTTTTCCAATCAATAAATCTGTGTTATACTACATAAAGTTACATAAGGAGGATACATCATATGAAGCATATTAAGACTTTAAGTACAAGAGATATGAAAGAATCCATGAAGAAGGGCGGCTGCGGCGAGTGCCAGACATCCTGCCAGTCAGCGTGCAAGACTTCCTGCACTGTGGGTAACCAGAGCTGTGAGAAAGCAAAATAACAGACATTGTTTCAGCTAAAAAGATAAGAATTGTAAGCAGCGATTTCTCGTCGCTGCTTATTATGCGTTTATATATTTGACTGATTTGGGAGAATAAAAGTGGTACATCAATATGTAAATAACGGATATCATATAGTGTTGGATGTAAACAGCGGTTCCGTGCATGTGGTGGATGAGTCGGCTTACCGTGTAATCCCGATTGTGGAAGAGGCGCTCAAACGCCGGCTTAAGACACCGGAAGAAATTGTGACATACGTGTCGGATAAATTGACAGAAGTGGGAAGCACCACAGTGGATGCATCTGAACTGCAGGAGACAATCGAAGAGATTCTTGCATTAAAAGACGCGGGCATGCTCTACACTGAGGATATTTATGAGAACTATATCGATGAATTCAAGAATCGCCAGACCGTAGTGAAGGCACTGTGCCTGCACATAGCCCATGACTGTAATCTTGCATGCAGATATTGTTTTGCAAAAGAAGGCGAATATCACGGTGAAAGAGCGTTGATGAGCTATGAGGTAGGTAAGAAAGCTCTGGATTTTCTGGTGGCAAATTCCGGCAACAGAGTAAATCTCGAGGTGGACTTCTTCGGCGGAGAGCCGCTTATGAACTGGGATGTGGTCAAGGAGTTGGTGGCCTACGGCAGAAGCCTTGAGAAACCGAACAATAAGAAGTTCCGTTTTACACTGACTACCAACGGTGTTCTGCTAAATGACGAGATTCTTGAATTTGCCAATCAAGAGATGGCAAATATCGTCCTGAGTATCGACGGGCGCAAAGAAATCCATGACCTGATGCGTCCTCACAGAGGCGGACAGGGAAGCTATGAAGAGGTTGTGCCCAAGTATAAGAAGGTGGCAGAGAGCAGGAACCAGATGAATTATTACGTGCGCGGCACTTTTACAAGGAATAACCTTGATTTTGCCGAGGATGTCAAACATCTGGCGGACGAGGGATTCGAGCAGATTTCCATGGAACCTGTGGTGGCACTGCCCGAGGAAGACTATGCGCTTCGTGATGAAGACCTGCCGGCGCTTCTTTCGGAGTATGATAAACTGGCACTTGAATATATTAGAAGAAAAAAAGAAGGAAAAGGTTTCAATTTCTTCCATTTTATGATAGATTTAGAGGGTGGTCCTTGCGTGGCGAAGAGATTGTCGGGCTGCGGCTCGGGAACGGAGTATCTTTCTGTGACTCCCTGGGGCGATTTATATCCCTGCCATCAGTTTGTAGGTCAGGAAGAATTCCTGATGGGCAATGTGGATGAAGGAATTGTCCGCACGGATATCAGAGATACTTTTAAATCATGTAACGTCTACGCCAAGGAGAAGTGCAGGGATTGTTTTGCGAAGTACTATTGCAGCGGCGGATGTGCCGCTAACGCATACAATTTCAGCGGCAGTATCAACGGTTCTTACGATCTTGGCTGCGAATTGCAGAGAAAGCGCGTTGAGTGCGCAATTATGATAAAGGCGGCATTGGCCGACGAGGAAAAGGAGAAAATATTATGAAAAAGAGCAGAGCGGTTATAAGTTTGATTGTATATGTTCTGATACTCGGACTGTTTGGCTACACGGCAGTGTTCGGTGTAGGAGCGGACAAGTCCGGTGCGGCATCGAGCATCAAACTCGGCCTGGATCTGGCCGGAGGTGTCAGCATCACCTATCAGGTGGTGGGAGACGAGAATCCCAGTTCCGAGGATATGAGCGATACAATTTATAAGCTGCAGCAGCGTGTACAGAACTACAGCACGGAGGCACAGGTATATCAGGAAGGCTCAGATCGAATCAATATCGAAATTCCCGGTGTGTCGGATGCCAATGCGATTCTGGAAGAACTGGGTAAGCCGGGAAGTTTGTATTTTATTTCCCAGACGGACAGCGAGGGTAACTTAAATTACCAGGCAGGTTTCGGTATCGATGCGGACGGCAATCTGGTTACGCAGTATATGCTGACTAAGTCTATTGATGAACTGCTGGCGGATGGTTCTGTTATATTGACCGGTACGGATGTGGCGGATGCACAGGCCAGATCCCAGCAGGATCAGCGGATGGGAAATATTGAGAATATCGTTACGCTGACTCTCAATGATAGCGGAACGGCAGCTTTTGCGGAAGCTACCCAGAAGGCGTACAGTAACAACGAGTCAATTGCCATTTTCTATGACGACGCCATTGTCAGTGCACCCAATGTCAGTGCTGTCATCACCGACGGCAACGCTATCATCACGATGGGATCGGGCGATGCGGCGGCAGCGCAGCAACTTGCTTCCACCATCCGTATCGGCGGTCTGAAACTGGAACTGGAAGAACTTCGCTCCAATGTGGTAGGTGCACAGCTTGGTTCCGAGGCAATTCATTCCAGTCTGATTGCTGCGGCAGTGGGTTTTGCGCTGGTAGTTATCTTTATGATAGCAGTGTATTATATCTGCGGTTTGGCGGCATCTCTCGCGCTGTGTCTGTATGCAGAGCTGATGGTAATTTTGTTGTACGCTTTTGAAGCGACACTGACTCTGCCCGGTATCGCAGGTATCATTCTCTCCGTCGGTATGGCGGTGGATGCCAATGTTATTATCTTTGCACGTATCAGAGAGGAACTGGCTACCGGTAAGACGGTACAGTCCTCCATTAAGATAGGTTTCAGCAAAGCGCTGTCCGCGATTCTGGACGGCAATATCACGACTTTGATCGCGGCATTAGTGCTCCTTAACATGGGCAGCGGTACGATCAAGGGATTCTCAATCACGTTGATTTTGGGTATTGCTTTGTCCATGTTTACGGCATTGTTTGTCACCAAGTTCCTGCTCAATGCACTGTATGCAGTGGGCATACAGGGTGAGAAAGCATACGGTGTGGCTAAGGAGAAGAAGACCATTGATTTCCTGTCCAAGAGATATCTGTTCTTCGGTTTGTCTGTGGCGGTTATTGTGATTGGATTCGTAGTGATGGGAATCAACAAATCTCAGCTGGATATGCCGCTTAATTACAGTCTTGATTTCGTGGGCGGTACATCCACGACCATGACACTTAATAATGACATGAGCATAGAAGAAATTGACGCACAGATTGTTCCGCTTATTGAGGGTATCACGGGGGACGGTAACGTGCAGACCACTAAGGTTGCAGGCTCCAATCAGGTTATCATTAAGACGAGAACGTTGAATGTGGAGGAACGTGAGCGTTTCGCAGACACTATGGTGACAAAATTCGGTGTGGATGAGAGCAGTATCACGGCGGAGACCATCAGTGCGACCATCAGCTCCGAGATGCAGGCTGATGCCATCAAGGCAATCGTTGTGGCAACATTGCTCATGCTGCTGTATATCTGGTTCAGATTTAAGGATATTCGATTCGGCGCAAGTTCTGTAATCGCACTGATTCACGACGTTCTTGTAGTGCTTGCGTTCTACGCAGTTGTGAGAATATCCGTGGGCAATACCTTTATTGCCTGCATGCTGACAATTGTGGGTTACTCCATCAATGCAACCATCGTTATCTTTGACCGTATTCGCGAGAATTTAAGGGATAAGAAGGATAGGGAAGAATTGCAGGAGCTGGTAAACAGAAGTATCTCCCAGACGTTATCCAGAAGTATCTTTACTTCATTGACAACGTTCTTTATGGTGGCGGCACTTGAGGTGTTCGGTGTTTCTTCTATCAGAGAGTTTGCGCTTCCGTTGATTGCAGGTATTATCTGCGGTACGTATTCTTCCGTATGTTTGACGGGTGCATTATGGTACGTGTTCCGCACGAAGCTCGTGAAGAAAGCATAATATATTAAATAAGCTTTTAGTTATTCAAAGGCGTTCTGTCTATCGCAGAACGCCTTTTACGTAAATCACCGAATACAGCAGGAGTCGATTGTATGGCAAAGTGGGTGGTATCCGCTAAGAGAGCGGACTTTGCAAGAATAGCGGAAAAATTTCATATTGATCAGGTGATCGCGAGAATTATCCGCAACAGGGATATCGAAGGAGACGAGCAAATCGAACAATTCCTGCACGGCACGCCGGATGACCTGCACTCGCCATATCTTCTGAAGGATGTAGAAAAAGGTGTGGCAATTCTTTTGGACAAGATTCAGCAGGGGAAAAGGATTCGCGTTATAGGTGATTATGACATAGACGGAATCTGCTCCACTTATATTTTACTTTCAGGCTTACATTACTGCGGTGCCCTGGCGGATTCCGCCATACCACACCGCATCCACGACGGCTACGGAATCAATGAGCATATGGTTGAGGAAGCGTACGAGGCGGGCATAGACACAATCCTTACATGTGATAACGGCATTGCCGCCAAAGATCAGATTGCATGTGCAAAATCTCATGGCATGACGGTTATCGTGACCGATCACCATGAAGTGCCCTATGAGGTGTCGGGCGACGGTACAAGAACAGAGTGTCTGCCACCGGCGGATGCCGTGATTGACCCGAAGCAGGAGCAGTGTACATACCCTTTTGACGGAATCTGCGGAGCAGTGGTCGCCTATAAGCTGGTGCAGGTTTTGATTTGGCGGAAGTTCGCAGAAAATCCCGGTGAAGAGGGACGTAAGTTTCTGCAGGAGCTTCTGGCATTTGCTGCATTTGCCACCGTGGGCGATGTGATGGAGCTTACAGATGAGAATCGCATTATTGTCAAATACGGTCTTAAGCAGATTGCACAATCGGCCAATCACGGTATGCAGGCGCTTATAACCGTCAACGGGCTGCAGAGTAAGGCGCTGTCGGCATATCATATCGGTTTTGTTTTAGGACCGTGCATCAATGCTACGGGCAGATTGGATACGGCGGGCAGGGCATTGCAGATGTTTCTGACCGAGGATGAGGCGGAGGCGGTATCTGTAGCCGGTGAATTGAAAGAGTTAAATGACAGCAGGAAAAATATGACCCTGCAGGGAGTGCAGCAGGCAATCAAAATGATTGAGGACAGCCCGCTTAGGGATGATAAGGTTCTGGTAGTTTATCTGCCCGAATGCCATGAGAGTCTGGCAGGTATTATTGCCGGACGTATCAGGGAGCGGTATCATAAGCCCGTGTTTGTTCTGACGGATTCGGAGGAAGGCGTCAAGGGTTCCGGGCGCTCCATAGAGGCCTATCATATGTACGATAAGATGAGCGAATGCAGGGAATTGTACACGAAATACGGCGGGCATAAGATGGCGGCGGGTGTCTCCATACCGCAGGAAAATGTAGAAAATTTCCGAGTCTATCTGAATGAACACTGTGAATTGACAGAGGAAGACTTTGTAGAAAAAATTTGTATCGATGTACCTATGCCGATGTCCTATGTAACAGCGGATTTTGTGCGGCAGTTGTCCGTGCTGGAGCCTTTTGGAAACGGAAATTCCAAGCCGGTTTTCGCACAGAAAAATATCAGGCTCATAAGAGGAAAAGTACTAGGGAAGAATAATAATGTGGGCAAATATACCGTGGAGGACGCCTGGGGCGGCCGGTACGAGATGATGTATTTCGGCAATATGGAAGCCTGGCATACATTCCTGGAGGAGACTTTCGGTGCGGAGGAATATAACAGATTGTATCAGGGCGGGGAGTGTAATATCTGCATTCATGTAATTTATTATCCCGACCTGAATGTCTATCAGGGCAGAGAAAGTTTGCAGATGATTATGCAGGATTACTGTAAGGGAGAATCCGATTGATGAAAAAGATAATGACTGTGACATTGAATCCGGCGGTAGATAAAACATATACGACACAAGGTGTGATTGTGGGCAATGTGAACAGAATGCGCACGGTTGTAAAGATTGCCGGCGGCAAAGGTGTCAATGTGACGAAAATCTTAGGACAGTATGGATATGAGGTGGCAGCTACCGGATTCCTAGGCGGTTACAGCGGAAGATTTATAGAGGAAGAGCTTGTAAAGCGTGGGGCACAGTGTTGTTTCATACATGTGGCGGGAGAGACCAGAAATAATATGAATATTCTGGCGGATGACGGTTATGTGACGGAGATTCTGGAGCCGGGGCCCGTAATTTCACAGGAGGAAAAGGAAGCCTTCCTTGCGCAGTATGATGAAATGCTTCCTGAGTGCGGACTTGTGATTCTGTCAGGCTCCGTAGCACAGGGCGTGGATGTGGGGATATACGAGACGTTGATTATGCGCGCTGCGGCGCTGTCCGTGCCGGTATATCTGGATTCCAGCGCAGAGAGTCTGTGTATGGGTATGCGGGCAAAACCGCAGATGATTAAGCCTAACTGGAGAGAGCTGGAATATATTATGGGACGCCGCATTATGGACAGGGAACAGATTGTAGAGTCGGCAAGACTTCTGTGCAGTGAAGGTATCCCGCGGGTAGTTGTGTCCATGGGAAGCAAAGGGCTTGTGAGTATCACGGGGAACGGTGTGCTGTATGCACGGACAAACGGCATCGTGCCCGTCAACACGGTGGGCTGCGGAGACAGCGTAGTTGCAGCCTATGCGATGTCTTATGTGGACGGAGAGACGGAAGAACAGGCAATTATGCGGGCCTGTGCCATATCCGCGGCCAATGCTACAACTGCGGAGAGCGCCAATATTCCGTTGGAAACTGCAAGGGAGTTGATGAATAAGATTATAGTGGAGAAGTCGGACGTATGAGGCACATATACAAAAAAGTCCGGGGTTTCCGGACTTTTCTGTTTTCTTTATGAGGGGGAGATAGTGAGTTCTTCAACTATCTTGCTTATACTTTAAATCTAAATTGTGTCCAAAATGTGTTTAGTTTATTTAGAATTTCTAAAATAATAATAAAAACTTACAAACTTGGATTGAAATGCCGTATGGTTACGGGATTGTTGAAAAAAAGCGGTTTTCATGCTATGGTATTTAAAGCGGAGTATGAGTAGGAGGTATTAAATGGCTGCACTGAAAGATTTATTGGCTAAGATTGATTATGAATGTATCCGTGGTACGACGGATAGGGAAGTGAGCGATATCATATACGATTCCCGCAAGGTCGTGCCTGACAGTATGTTTATCTGTATACCGGGTGCCATCGTGGATGGGCACACATTTGCTGCCGATGCTGTGGCAGCCGGTGCGGGTGTACTCGTTGTGGAAAAAGCGGTGGAGATTCCTCACGAAGCGGATGTGACCATCATCAAAGTGCCTGACACCCACTATGCCATGGCATTTCTGTCCGCAGCCTTTTTCGGATACCCGGCCAAAGAAATGAAAATTATCGGCATCACGGGCACAAAAGGAAAGACCACCACAACCTATCTTGTAAAGTCCATTTTGGAACATACAGGGAGAAAAGTGGGGCTGATCGGCACCATCGAAATTATTATCGGAGATACTCATATCCACGCGGATCATACTACGCCGGAGTCCTATCTGATTCAGAAGTATTTCAGACAGATGGCGGATGCGGGCTGTGATACAGTGGTGATGGAAGTGTCATCGCAGGGATTGATGCTTCACAGGACTCAGGGTTTTGTTTTTGACTTTGGAATTTTTACTAACTTAGAGCCGGATCATATCGGCAAGGGAGAACATAAAGATTTTGACGATTATATGCATTGCAAGGGATTGTTGTTTAAGCAGTGCAAAGTGGGAATTGTCAACCATGACGATGCTCATTGGGAAGCGGTTACAGAGGGGCACACGTGTGCGCTCGAAACATACGGAATCGACAGGTCAGCAGACTTGAGAGCCTCAAATATTTCTTTTGTTCGCGAGGCGGGAAATCTGGGGATGGCTTTCGATGTGGGCGGGCTGATGAATTTCAGCGTGCAGATAGCCACACCGGGTAAATTCAGCGTGTATAACGCGTTGACGGCAATCGCAATCTGCCGCCACTTCGAGGTGGGAGAGGATGCTGTCAAGGCGGCGCTTCTTAAGGCTAAAGTGAAGGGGAGAATAGAACCCGTCAAAGTGTCCGACGAGTTTACACTGATGATTGACTATGCGCATAACGCCATGGCCCTTAAGAGCCTTCTTACCACTCTGCGGGAGTATGAGCCACACAGGCTTGTCTGTCTGTTTGGCTGCGGCGGAAATCGTGCGAAATCCAGAAGATATGAGATGGGAGAGGTCAGCGGACAGTTGGCGGACTTAACCATTATTACATCCGACAATCCGCGAACCGAAAAACCGCAGGATATTATCGACGATATCAAAATCGGTATCGGGAAGACGGACGGCAAATATGTGGAAATCTGCGACAGAAAAGAGGCAATCGCTTATGCAATTTCCCATGGGGAACCGGGGGATATCATCGTGCTTGCGGGCAAGGGGCATGAGGACTATCAGGAGATTAACGGCGTGAAATATCCTATGGATGAGCGGGTGTTGATTCAGGAGATACTCGAAGGAAGGTAGAGACGCATGGCACAAAAGTATGCGGATGTGATCATAGATATTTCCCATGAAAAGGTTGACCGACCTTTTCAGTATAAGATTCCGCAGGAGTTGTCAGAAGTCATATATCCGGGAGTGCGGGTGCACGTACCATTCGGAAAGGGTGACCGCGACAAGGTTGGATATGTGGTGGATTTATCCGACAGTACGGATTACCCGGTAGATAAGATTAAGACAATTACTTCGGTGGACGATAAGGGCATCACCATAGAGAGCAGCAGAATCCAGATTGCATATTGGATGAAGAGACAATACGGATCCACCATGATTGCGGCACTTAAGACGGTGCTGCCCGTAAAACAGAAGTTAAAACATCTGGAAAAAAAGAAGGTCACAAGATGCCTTGATACAGAGCAATTAGAGGCGATGGTCTGTCAGTGTGAGAAAAAGCATCAACCGGCCAAAGCGCGGGTGCTTCGTGCGCTTATAGAAGAAGAAATACTGCCTTATGAACTGATACGTCAGAAACTTAATGTATCTTCCGCCACCCTGCAGGCTCTGGAGAAGCAGGGGTGTCTGAGAATAGAGACGGAAAGCATATACCGCAATCCTGTCAAGCACATGGAGAGTGAAGAAAAGAGAGTCCTTTTAAGTGAAAATCAGCGAAACATTATAGAGGATGTTCTGCGTGATTACAGACAGGGACGCGCAGGAACATATCTGGTACACGGTGTTACGGGAAGCGGTAAAACGGAGGTATATTTGGGCATCATTGAGCAGATGATTGCGATGGGTAAACAGGCAATCGTGCTCATACCGGAGATTGCCCTCACTTATCAGACGCTGCTTCGCTTTTATAAGAGATTCGGTGACAGGGTTTCGGTGATGAACTCTACACTTTCCATGGGAGAGAAGTACGACCAGCTGAGGCGTGCCGCAGCAGGGGAAATCGATGTGATTATCGGACCCAGGTCGGCGCTTTTTACACCTTTTCCGAATCTGGGAGTGATTATTGTGGACGAGGAGCACGAAGGAAGCTATAAGAGTGAGTCCATGCCGAAATATCACGCCAGAGAGACAGCTATCCGGATTGCATCCATGCACAAAGCAAGCGTAGTTCTGGGTTCAGCAACGCCTTCAATGGAGGCTTACTACCGCGCCAAGGCGGGAGAGTATAAATTATATGAGATGACCGGCAGACACGGAAACAGTGCGCTGCCCAGCGTATACATTGTGGATTTAAGGGAAGAATTAAAACATGGGAACCGTTCCGTATTCAGCGCTAAACTGCGGGAACTGATGGACTTAAGACTGCGCAACGGGGAACAGACAATGCTGTTTCTAAACAGAAGAGGCTATGCGGGATTTGTTTCCTGCCGTGCCTGCGGGCATGTGATGAAATGTCCGCACTGTGATGTTTCTCTTTCCGAACACCGTAACGGTATGTTAATATGTCATTATTGCGGTTATGAGGAAATTCGTCCGGCGAATTGTCCGTCCTGCCGCTCTAAATATCTGATGGGTTTTAAAGCCGGCACCGAGCAGATTGTGGAAGCACTGCATAAGGAATTTCCGCAGGCGCGGGTACTGCGCATGGATGCGGACACTACCCGCACCAAGGAGAGCTATGAGAAAATTCTGGCGGCTTTTGCGGATGAACGGGCAGATATTCTTGTGGGAACACAGATGATTGTCAAAGGGCATGATTTTCCCAATGTCACGCTGGTGGGAATTCTGGCGGCAGACCTATCGTTAAACAGAAATGATTACCGCGCCGGTGAGCGTACTTTCCAACTGTTGACACAGGCGGCCGGTCGTGCCGGCAGAGGCGATAAACCGGGTGAAGTGGTGATTCAGACATATCAACCGGAACATTACAGTATCGTGCATGCTGCCAATCAGGATTACCTGAGTTTCTATGAGGAGGAGATTACCTATCGCGATTTTATGAGATATCCGCCGGTGGCACATATGTTGGCGGTGCTTATTACTTCCCGTGAACAGGAAGCGGGAAAAGAACTTTGCAAAGAAATGACTAAATTGGTCAATGGAATTTGGGATGAGCGGGAAAGTACGAGCCGCAGCCTTCAGGTGATTGGACCGGCCGAGGCCGCAATCAGCAGGATTAACGATTTGTACAGGCATGTTTTTTATGCGAAGCATGCAGACTATCAGGTACTTGTAGAAATCAAGGATAGGCTTGAGAGGTTCTGTAAGGAGAAAGAATTGAAAAACCAGACGGTGCAGTACGATTTTGACCCGATGAATACATATTAGCAGATGATGAAAAAGGAGAGGAAAACATGGCAATCAGAAAAATCAGGGAGATGGGCGATCCGGTCCTGAATAAGAAGTCTAAGGAAGTGACTGAAATCACACCCCGTGTTCAGGAATTAATAGATGATATGTATGAGACTTTATATGATGCGGAAGGCGTGGGGCTTGCAGCACCGCAGGTTGGTATTCTAAAGAGAATTGTGGTGATTGACGTTACGGGAGAAGACCCCATTCTTCTCATCAATCCGAAGATTTTGGAGACCAGCGGTGAGCAGGAAGGATACGAGGGGTGCTTAAGTGTGCCCGGCAAAAGCGGTATGGTAACCAGACCCAATTACGTCAAGGTTCTTGCCTACGATGAGAATATGAATTCGTTTGAACTGGAAGGAACGGAATTGCTGGCGAGGGCAATCTGCCATGAGCTGGATCATCTGGACGGACATTTATACGTTGAAAAGGCGCAAGGTCCTCTGGTGAATACAGCGGATTTGGCGGACAGGGAGGAAGAGACGCAGGACGTTTCGGAAAAGGAGTAAGCATGAACATTGTTTTTATGGGTACGCCCGATTTTGCGGTTGCGGCTCTTGAGGCAATCATAGAGGCGGGGCATCGGGTTACGGCTGTAGTGACGCAGCCCGACAAACCGAAGGGCAGAGGCAAAGAACTGCAGATGACACCGGTCAAGGCATGTGCCGTAGAACATAACATTCCGGTGTTCCAGCCTGTTAAGATTAAGGCTGCCGAGGCAGTGGAGATACTCCGAACTTACGATGCGGATATTTTCGTGGTGGCTGCCTTCGGGCAGATTCTGTCTGAAGAAATTCTGACCATGCCAAAGTTCGGCTGTGTGAATATTCATGCCTCCTTATTACCTAAGTACAGAGGAGCCGCTCCGATTCAATGGGCAATCATCAACGGCGAGAAGACAACCGGTGTCACCATTCAGCAGATGAATCAAGGAATTGATACCGGCGATATACTTATGAAGAGCGAGGTGGCGATTGATGCGAAAGAGACCGGTGACAGTCTGCATGACAAGCTGGCGCTGGCAGGAGCCAAGCTGATTGTGGAGGCTCTGTCTAAGATAGAGAGCGGTGAAGTGATACCTGTCAAGCAGAACGATGAGGAGAGCAGCTATGTCAAGATGCTGCAAAAGTCCATGGGAAAGATTGACTGGCAGCAGAGCGCACAGAGCTTGGACTATCTTATCCGAGGACTCATTTCGTGGCCGGGAGCATTCACTGTCCGGAACGGCAAAACGCTCAAAATCTGGGAAGAAGAGGCTGTGACGAGTGAAGAACTGCAGAAAAAAGAAACGGCTTCTGTTATAACCGACAAAGCAGCAGGCACGGTTGTTCTGGTAGAAAAAGATGCCTTCTATGTACAGACCAGCGACGGAATTCTCAAAATATTGTCTGTGCAGCCGGAAGGTAAGAAGCGTATGGCAGTGAAAGATTATCTTCTGGGATATCAGATAAAAGCGGGCGAAAAGCTTGGGGAATAGATGAAAAACATTTAATGTGACAGTTGTGTCAGAAAGGGATGAAGAGTATGAGATACGGTTATTATTATAGAACGATGTTTGATCCGACTTATTTTCTTGTATTGATCGGAGCGGTTCTGTGTATTGTTGCCCAGATACGGGTTAAGTCTACTTATAGTAAGTACTCCCGCGTAAGGAGCAGAAGCGGCTTAACCGGTGCGCAGGCGGCGCAGAGGATTCTGCAGTTGTCGGGAATTTATGATGTGCGCATCGAGCATGTGCGCGGCGAGCTGACCGACCATTATGACCCGTCTCACAAAGTGCTTCGCCTGTCGGATTCCGTGTACGCATCCGACTCCATTGCGGCAATCGGTGTGGCGGCACATGAGTGTGGTCATGCGGTGCAGCACAATAAAGGGTATGCGCCCCTGTCTTTCAGGACAGCTCTCGTGCCGGTGGCGAATATCGGTTCATGGGCAGGCGTACCGATCATCTTTCTGGGTGTGTTTCTGGGCATGAATCAGATATTGATTCAGATTGGTATCTGGGTGTTTGCGTTGGCCGTACTTTTTCAGATTGTGACGCTTCCGGTGGAGTTTAATGCTTCCGGCAGGGCTTTGGCAATGCTTAACAACTACGGTATGTTAGAGCAGGATGAGACCGGAAAATGCCGTAAAGTACTGTCTGCGGCGGCACTCACCTATGTGGCGGCTGCGGCTGCCGCGATTTTACAACTTCTGAGGCTGATCCTTCTTTTCGGCAACGGCAGGAGAAGGGATTAGATTGGGACGGCAATCTTTTGGGTAGAGGAAAATGAATATACGTGAAGTGGTTCTGGATATTTTGCTGGAACTGTCAAGCCAAAATGAATACAGCAACATCCTTATTTCGAGTGCTCTGGAAAAATACAATGATTTGGACGGTAAGGAGAAAGCTTTTATCAAAAGAGTAAGCGCTGGTACCCTGGAGCGCAGAATCCAGATTGACTATGTCATTAATCAGTTTTCCACTGTTCCGGTCAACAAGATGAAACCTCTTATCAGAGAGCTTATACGGATGAGCTGCTATCAGATTCTGTTTATGGAGAATATACCTGATGCGGCGGTCTGCAACGAGGCGGTTAAGCTGGCGAAGAAACGCAAGTTTCAGTCATTGCAGGGATATGTCAACGGTGTGCTTCGTGCAATCGTAAGAGGCAAGGAGCGGATTATTTATCCCGACAGACAGACTGCGTATCACGATTACCTGTCGGTTTGCTATTCGATGCCGCTGTGGCTGGTGGAACATTTCTGTAATGCTTATGGCGATGAGCTGTGCGAGTTGATTTTGCAGTCCTTTTTGCAGCCCGGTGCGGTCAGCATCCGCTTTCAGGAAACACTTGACGAAAAAGAAAGGGAACGATTGATTACGGCATGGCAGCGGGAAGGCGTGGAAGTGCGTAAAAGCACTTATTTACCCTATGCCGTGGAGATAGAGAGGTCAGATGGAGTCAGGAATCTTGCGGGATATGAGGAGGGCGCCTTTGCAGTGCAGGATGTCAGCTCCATGCTGGTGGTTGAGGCGGCGGGTATTAAGGCAGGCGACACCGTAATTGATGTGTGTGCTGCGCCCGGCGGCAAAACGTTGCACGCGGCTGCCAAACTGGCAGGGACGGGGCAAGTAATATCCTGTGATGTGACACCCTATAAGGCTGGCAAGATAGAAGAGAACAGAGACAGAATGCATATGACAAACGTGTCAGTAAAAGTGCGGGATGCGCGCACTGCTGACGAGGAGTTGGTTGGACAGGCGGATGTTCTTCTGGCGGATGTTCCGTGCTCCGGTCTGGGTGTAATAGGCAAGAAGCAGGACATTAAATACCGGGTAACGCCTGAGTCCTTACAGCAGGTTATTGCACTGCAAAAAGAAATCGTGGGCAATGTAGTGCAGTATCTGAAACCGGACGGTATCATGATGTACAGTACATGCACTATGAATCCGGCGGAGAATGAAGAGATGGTCCGCTGGATATGCGACAAGTTTGACCTGGAACAGGTCAGCATGGCACCGTATATGCCGGAAACGCTTAAAGAAGAGGCGGATAAGGGATATATACAGCTTTTGCCCGGCGTGCATAAGACGGATGGTTTTTTTCTGGCGAAACTGCGAAAGAGGCCAAATTGTGGTTGAAAATATGAGATACAGTAATAATGATAGAGAAGACATAAAATCGCTCACTCTAAGTGAGCTCAAGGAACAGATGGAATCCATGGGCGAGAAGCCCTTCCGTGCAAAGCAGATGTATGAGTGGATGCATAAGAAGCTCGTTACCGAATATGAAGAGATGACGAACATTCCTGCGGCACTGGCAGATAAATGCAGGGAACATTACCATTACACCGTGCTGAAAACGGTTCGTGTTCAGGAATCCAAGGTAGACGGAACCCGAAAGTATCTCTTTGAGCTGGCGGACGGCAATATGGTGGAAAGCATCTGGATGCGCTATAAGCATGGTAATTCCGTATGCATCTCTTCGCAGGTAGGCTGCCGTATGGGCTGCCGTTTCTGTGCTTCCACGTTAGATGGGTTGGAGCGCAATCTCCTTCCTTCGGAAATGTTGGAGCAGATTTATTCGATGATCAGGCATACCGGCGAACGGGTCTCCAATGTGGTGGTTATGGGCAGCGGTGAACCTATGGATAACTACGACAATTTGCTGCGGTTTGTCGAACTTTTGACAGATGATAACGGTTTGCATATCAGTCAGCGTAATATCACCGTTTCCACATGCGGTATTGTGCCGAAAATACGTAGTCTGGCAGAAAGAAAGCTGCAGATTACACTGGCAATCTCTCTGCATGCGGCGACGGATGAAAAGAGGATACAGTTAATGCCCATAGCCCGCACTTATCCACTTAAGGAACTGTTGGAGGCTTGTGCATACTATTTTGAGCAGACGGGCAGACGGATTACTTTTGAGTACAGTCTTGTAAAAGGAGTCAATGATACCGATGAGGATGTCAGACAACTTGCCGCACTAATCGGGCATCTTAACTGCCATGTCAACCTGATTCCGGTCAATCCGATTAAGGAACGTGACTATGTGAGAACGGAGCGCCGTGCGGTGGAAGCCTTCAAAAATAGTCTTGAAAAATATGAGATTGGTGTTACTATAAGAAGAGGTGTGGGTAGAGATATTGACGGTGCCTGCGGTCAGCTTAGACGAAGATATTTGGAGAAATAACAGGGGGAACTTGTGGTGCTTAAGTCCTATGCGATAACAGATATCGGACGAAAAAGACAATTGAATCAGGATTTCATATATCTGTCAGAGACACCCATCGGTAATCTGCCGAATGTGTTTATCGTGGCAGACGGCATGGGCGGACATAATGCGGGAGATTATGCTTCCCGCTATGCGGTGGAGACCGTGGTGGACGAAATCGGCGCCTCATTTGAGAAAAATCCGGTCAGGATTTTGGGAGGAGCCATTGAGAAGGCCAATACGCTTATCAGACAGAGAGCGCAGGAGAATCCCGCATACAGTGGTATGGGAACAACTATGGTAGCAGCTACCTTTATCGGCAGATATTTGGAAGTTGCCAATGTGGGCGACAGCAGACTCTATGTTATCAACAACAGTATAGAACAGATTACAAGGGACCATTCGCTGGTGGAAGAGATGGTGCGTATGGGCGGCATAGACAAGGAATCCGCCAGAAACCATCCGGATAAAAATATCATCACGAGAGCAATTGGCGCGAGGGATGATATTGAGGCGGACTTTTTTAATGTGGAACTGCAGGAGGGAGACCTGGTTTTACTTTGTTCCGATGGTTTGACTAACATGCTGGACGACGAGGAGATACATCGGATTTTGACAGAGGATGAAAGCCTTAAGAGCAGAGTGGATAAATTGGTGGAGACGGCCAACCGAAACGGCGGTAAGGACAATATTTCTGCAATTGTTATTGAGCCGTTAGCAGACGAGGTGGAACATGATTAAAATAGGAATGATGATAGGCGAACGGTATGAAATCTTGGAAAAGATTGGTACCGGCGGTATGTCAGATGTATATAAAGCAAAAGATCATAAGCTAAACCGATTCGTTGCGGTTAAGGTATTAAAGCAGGAGTTCGGTGAGAACGCTAACTTTGTGTCCAAATTCAGGATAGAGGCACAGGCAGCGGCAGGACTTATGCATCCGAATATTGTCAATGTGTACGATGTCGGGGAAGAGGGCGGCATCCACTATATCGTTATGGAGTTGGTGGAAGGCATCACCCTGAAGAAATATATCGAGAAGAAGGCGAGACTGTCCGTCAAGGAGGCGGTCAGCATTGCAATTCAGGTATCCATGGGTATTGAGGCGGCACACAATAACCATATTATTCATCGTGACATTAAACCGCAGAACATTATTATTTCCAAAGAAGGTAAGGTGAAGGTGACAGACTTTGGTATCGCCAAGGCGGCCACCAGCAATACGATTACCTCCAACGTCATGGGTTCCGTGCATTATACTTCGCCGGAGCAGGCCAGAGGCGGATACAGTGATGAGAAGAGTGATATCTATTCGCTGGGTATCACCATGTTCGAGATGCTTACGGGCAGGGTTCCGTTTAACGGAGAGACTACGGTGGCGATTGCCATTAAACATATACAGGAGGAATTGCCGTCGCCGAGAGAGTATGTGTCGGAAATTCCGATTAGTGTAGAACAGATTGTATGTAAATGCTGCCAGAAAAGTCCTGACAGAAGATACCAGTCCATGGCGGAACTGGTTACGGATTTAAAGCAGTCATTGATTAATCCGGATGAAGATTTCGTCAAGGTAATCGATCCCGATGAAGAAGCATCCACCAGGATGATTACGGACAGAGATATGGTGCAGATTAAGAGACAGTCTGAGAGAAGAGATTCCATGGACGAGGCGATGCGTCTGAAAAAAGACAGCAGACGGGCTTACGAAGAAGAGGATGACGAAGACGAGGACGACGAAGACTGGGACGAGGATGAAGACGATGAGGATTACGATCCCAAGATGGAGAGAATCACAACCATTCTTGCCGTCGTGGCGGCTCTTCTGATTGGAGGTATTGTGATTTTCCTCGTAGGCAGGACTTTCGGGGTGTTCAGCTTCGGAGCGGGCTCAGATGAAGATGTGGCCGAGGAGCAAACGGATAAGGTGGAAATGATCACGGTCGTAGGCATGAATGTGGATGAAGCCAAGCGGGCCTTGTTAGAGATGGGACTGACACCGGAAATTCAATACGAGGTAAACAACGTTTACGATGAAGGCACTGTCCTTCGTGCCAGTGTTGGAGTCGGATATATGATAGACAAGAATACTGTTGTTGTGTTGACTGTGGCGCAGGGAGAAGACGGCGTGACCGTTCCCACCGTGACGGGTAAGTCGAGAGAAGAAGCCACTTCCATTCTGGAGAAGGAAGGATTTGTAGTCAACGTGACTGAGAGTTACGATGCGTCTGTAGAGAACGGATATGTCATCTCACAGTCGCCTGAGGCGGAAACGATGGCTCCGAAGGGTTCTTCCATTACGATTCGCGTAAGCCAAGGAGCTGAGGATAACAAAGTAAGAGTGCCCAATGTCGTTGGCATGACGGAAGAAGAAGCCACGATCAATCTTGTAGAGAGCGGATTGGTAGTGGGTTCGGTAACGACCACCACCAACGAAGATGCATCGCTGGTCGACAAAGTATGTTATCAGAGCTATTCCGTCGGTTCCTATGTCGATAAGGGTACAATTATAGATTTGAAGATTAGCACCGGTCCTGCGGAAGTGACGTATCGTTATTCGGAAAGCATCAGTGCACCTACGGAGGATGCGGATTACCATAATGGCATGTCTGTGCAGGTTACAGTTAGGACAGCGGACGGTACACAGCTTCTTAGTACGCGGACATCCACTTTCCCCGTGGAGGTCAATTATACGGGAATTAAGTCGGCAACCGGTGTCATTACTTTCCAATTTACGGTGGAGAGGGAGGAGACCATCACCACCGAGGATGGACAGACGGTTACAACCGAAGCCACTACGGAAGAAAAGACTGTGACGAGGGAAATCAATTTTACCCAGGAATAGAAGAAAAATATGCGGGAGGATGGATGACAGGGAAGATTATCAAGGGTATTGCAGGGTTTTATTATGTGCATGTGGAGGGAAAAGGCATATATGAATGCCGTGCCAAAGGCATTTTCAGAAACGAGAAGATTAAACCTCTCGTAGGAGACAATGTTGAGATGGAAGTGCTTGACGAGAAGGATATGGAAGGCAGCATTTTGGAAATTCTTCCTCGCAGCAGCACACTCATCCGCCCTGCGGTGGCCAATGTGGATCAGGCGATGATTATCTTTGCCATCGTAAAGCCGAATCCGAATTTTAATCTGTTGGACAGATTCTTAATACGCATGGAACGTCAGCATCTGCCCACTGTCATTTGTTTTAATAAACAGGATATAGCTTCCCCTGAAGAAAAAGAAGCGCTCCGAAAAGCTTACGAGACTTGCGGTTATCGCGTACTGTTTATCAGTGCGTTGGAGAACGAGGGCTTAGAGCAGGTAAAAGGGATTCTTGCAGGTAAGACTACCACGGTAGCGGGACCGAGCGGGGTAGGAAAATCTTCCCTGATTAATCAATTAGCGCCGGCTGCCAATATGGAGACCGGTGAAATCAGCGCCAAGATTGAGCGGGGCAGGCATACTACGAGGCATTCGGAAATGATTGCTTTGGGTGAGGAGACTTACATCGTGGATACGCCGGGATTTACGTCTTTAGATATCTCTGAGATTACCAAGGAGGAATTGGGACAGTATTATCTGGAATTCGTTCAATATGAGCCTTATTGTAAATTCAGCGGATGTGCGCACATCACCGAGCCTTCCTGTGGGATTAAGGACGCTGTGGCCGATGGCAGAATCAGCAAAGTACGATATGAGAATTATAAGGTATTGTACCAGGAATTGAAGGAGATTAAGCGGTATTAAGCTGCTGTAACGATAGAAACTATACTGAAACGAAAAGAGAGGAACGTTACCATGAAACTCGGAATCGTCGGGCTTCCCAATGTGGGAAAGAGCACCCTTTTTAATTCTTTAACCAAAGCGGGGGCGGAATCCGCCAATTACCCGTTCTGTACCATTGACCCGAACATCGGAATCGTGACGGTGCCGGATGAGAGACTTAAGTTGTTGGGAGATATGTATCATTCCAAAAAAGTGACACCCGCTACGATTGAGTTCGTGGATATTGCGGGACTGGTAAAGGGCGCGTCCAAGGGTGAGGGACTGGGGAACCAATTCCTCAGCAATATCAGAGAAGTAGACGCTGTGGTGCATGTAGTCAGATGTTTTGAGGACAGCAATATCGTACATGTGGACGGCTCCATTGATCCGCTGCGAGATATAGAGACGATTAATCTGGAGCTTATTTTCTCGGATATCGAGATACTGGAAAGACGTATTGCCAAGACAGCCAAAGCGGCCAAGATGGACAAGACATTAGCCAAGGAACTGACACTTTTGGAGAATCTTAAAGCTCATCTGGAGAATGGAAAACTGGCGAAAAGTTTCGAGGCGGGGGATGAGGATGAGGAAGCGCTTTTGGCATCCTACAATCTGCTCACCTACAAGCCGGTAATCTTCGCTGCGAATGTGTCGGAGGACGATCTGGCGGACGACGGTGCATCTAACGACGGTGTTGCCAGAGTGAAAGAGTTTGCGGCAGAGAGCGGCAGTGAGGTGTTTGTAATCTGCGCCCAAATTGAGCAGGAAATTGCGGAGCTGGACGAGGAAGAGACGGCCATGTTTCTGGAGGATTTGGGATTGTCCGAGTCCGGTCTGCAGAAGCTGATTAAGGCCAGCTACCGTATTCTGGGTCTTATGAGTTTTCTGACAGCGGGAGAAGACGAGACCCGTGCATGGACAATTAAAATCGGTACCAAGGCGCCGCAGGCCGCAGGTAAGATACATACCGATTTTGAGCGGGGATTTATAAAGGCGGAAGTAGTCAACTATAAGGATTTGTTGGAACAGGGTTCCCTTGCCGCAGCAAGAGAAAAAGGCTTGGTCGGCATGGAAGGTAAGGAATATGTGGTGCAGGATGGTGATGTAATTCTGTTCCGGTTTAATGTATAGAACAGCGTGATGCGTAAATTGCCGCAAAAGGAGTTGTAGTGCAGGATATGATGGGAGGCAATGATATAGCGTTCCCGCATTTGGGAATATATCTGAATAATGTGCCGAAAAGTTTCAGTGTTTTTGGATTTCAGGTTGCGCTGTACGGTGTGATTATCGGTATCGGTGTAATCTGCGGCGTGCTGCTGGCGGCTCATGTGTCGAAGAAGGAAAACATGGATCCCGATGTGATTTGGGATTTTGCTATATACGCTATCATTTTTTCCATTATAGGTGCAAGAATTTACTATGTGATTTTCGAGTGGGATATGTATAAGGATAATCTGCTTGCCGTCTTCAATCTGCGGAACGGCGGGCTTGCCATATACGGTGCCGTGATTGCGGCATTTCTCACACTGTTTATCTACACTCGCATAAAGAAGCAGAGTTTCCTGCAGATTGTCGATGTCTGCGTACCGGGACTGATTCTGGGACAGGCGATCGGCAGATGGGGCAATTTTACGAACAGGGAGGTCTTCGGAGGCTATACCGATAACCTGTTGGCAATGAGGCTGCCGGTTGATGCAGTCAGAGCAAGAGATATTACGGAACAGTTGGAGGCACATATTATCGCTGTTAATGGAGTAGATTATATTCAGGTGCATCCTACCTTTCTGTATGAGTGTTTGTGGAATTTGCTGTTTCTGTGCATTATGTTGGTTTACCGCAGGCATAAGAAGTTTGAAGGGGAGATATGGCTTCTCTATCTGGGCGGCTACGGACTTGGCAGATTCTGGATAGAAGCTATACGTACCGACCAACTCTATCTTACGGGCACTTCCGTTCCGGTATCGCAGCTTGTAGCGGTTCTTTGTGTGATTGTGGCAATATTGGTTGATGTCGTTGTGCGGATACGAATTCGCAGGAATGTGCGCAGAACAGACCAAAACGGTTGATAATAGGAATCTTGATATATATAATAGTGGTGAGGACGTGGCGAGATGAACTTATATATTTCACTCCTTCTATTTTCTGTAAGTTTCCTTGTGTTGATACAGGGAATCCAAGTGAAATGGTTTAACAACAGGCACAGTAAACATAACAGTGCCTATTTTGCTATGTGTCTTTCTACTTATATCTGGGCCAGTTCTCTGGCTGTCATGATGTTTTGTCCCAAGGAACACAGTTTCTTTTATGCTAATGTGAGCGTGCTCGGTGCGGTCAGCTTCGTGATGTATGTGCTTGTTTTCATGCTGACCTTTTATGAGGAATCCAAATCATACAGACTGCTTCGCATTCTGTGTCCGATACTGGGCGTGGTAATCTGGCTGCTTCGACTCTCCGATAACGGCTATGTTCTGGTGGAGACTGAGTATGGACTTTTCTATAAAGACAGGGTGTGTCTGGGAAATTATCTGTTCTATATCAGCATTTTTATTATGTGTCTGATTGGTGTCTGTTTGCTGCTCTATCACAGAAAGCAGTCCAAGCTGAAAAGAGAGAGAATCTGTCTTGACTTATGGATTATACTCATTGTTGTTTACAGTGTGGGTGTCAACGGAATCTGCTTTTTTAATATGGGAAACGGCGCTGCGACTACGCCTTTTGAGGGATTTGTCGCCTGTCTTGCCAATCTGAGCTTTTATTTTATCGCAAGCTACATGGATATGTTGGAGCTGCCTAAGGCAAAGGTGGATTCCTACATTACGTCCTATCTGACCACACCTGTCGTATTCGTGGATTACACAGGTAAGATTACATACTATAATGAATACTTCAGAAAATTCTTTCATCTCGAGAATGAGAATGTCCTGGGCGAACACAAATTCTACGAAAATATCCTTACGGAGAAAACATTGGATGAGGCGATTGCTTACGTGGTGGAAGAGGATGTGCATGAAGGGGTTTTCAGGGCGCAGACGCTGGACCGTAAAAAAACGCTGGATATCAGTTACACGGTTATTCGAGATCATTTCGGAGAGACAAGATGCGTGATGAATGTCATCAATGATGTGACGAATACACAGCAGCTTTTATCCAACCTTGAAGAACAGACAGCGCTTGCCGAGGAGAATCGTCTGGCAGCGGAGCAGGCCAACAAGGCGAAAAGTGATTTCCTTGCCAATATGAGCCATGAGATCAGAACACCTATGAACGCCATTATCGGTATGAATGAAATGGTGATGAGAGAGGAGATATCGCCGAAGGCGGCTCAGTATTCGCAGGATATTTATAACGCCGGGCAGACGCTTCTTGCGATTATCAATGACATTTTGGATTTCTCCAAAATTGAATCGGGCAAGATGGAAATTGTCCCGGTGACCTATGAGCTGAGCTCCCTGCTCAATGACGTACTGAATATGGTTACTAAGAAGGTGCAGGATAAGGGATTGAAACTGGTGACGGACATATCGCCTGACGTTCCGCACCTGCTTTACGGCGATGAATTGCGCATTCGTCAGGTAATTCTCAATTTGATTAACAATGCCGTCAAGTATACGGAGACGGGTACGGTTACACTGAAGGTGGAGCATCAGGAATATCAGGATAAGGAAATTAATCTAACGGTTTCCGTAATTGATACGGGTATCGGTATACGTGAAGAAGATTTGGATAAGTTGTTCAACAGCTTCCAGCGTGTGGATTTGTCTTCTACCCGTAAAATCGAGGGAACGGGCCTGGGGCTTGCCATCACGAAACAGCTTGTGGAGCAGATGGAAGGTTTTGTGCGTGTAGAGAGTACATACGGACAGGGTTCTATGTTCAGCGTGTCTTTGCCTCAGAAGGTTAAGGACGATGAACCTATAGGAGATTTTGCGGCTGCAGTTGCTGCAATGCAGCGCGGCAGGAAGAATGAGACCGCCGGTTTCACGGCACCGGATGCAAGAATACTGATTGTGGATGACAATAAGGTCAATCTGGTTGTGGCGAGAGGATTGATTAAGGAGACTGCGATACAGATTGATACGACTTTAAGCGGTGCGGAGGCATTGGAAAAGGTTAAAACAAATGAGTATCACATCATCCTTCTGGATCATATGATGCCTGAGATGGACGGTATTGAGACCTTGGCGCGAATGAAAGAGCAGACGGAGAATGCAAGCAAGGATGCGGTGGTGATTGCGCTTACCGCCAATGCGATTTCCGGCTCCAGAGAACGCTATATCGCAGCCGGATTTAAGGATTATCTGTCCAAGCCCATCGATGCCCAGCGCTATAAGGAGATGGTACGCAAATATCTTCCGGACAACTTGATTCACGTGTCGGGTCAGTCAGAAACGGAAGATTATACGGATAATACAGGTACATAAAATTAAATAAAACAGGGAAAGAGTAGCAGATAGAAATATCTGCTATTTTTTTATGCAAAAAAATTAAAAAAGTGCTTGTTTTCCCTTGCATTATGCTCTATTTTATTATAAAATAGGTGTCAGAGTGGTGGAAAGTGGTGATAAGTGGTGGAAAGTGGTAAATTTTAAGCCGCACAAGTACAATTTATTGCTGCTGACCGTGGCAGACCACCTATGTGTTGAAGTGTGTACGGAAGACAGACGATAGCAAGAAGCACACAGGCAGGGTGATTGATGGTGTTTATGGGAGAATACAATCACACAATCGACACTAAGGGCAGGCTGATTATTCCTTCAAAATTCAGGGAAGCGTTGGGAGACACTTTCGTGGTGACTAAGGGGTTGGATGGCTGTTTGTTTGTGTATGATAACGAGGAGTGGACTGTATTTGAAGAGAAACTAAAATCCCTGCCGCTTACGAATAAAGATGCCAGAAAGTTCGTACGATTCTTTCTGGCAGGGGCAGCGGAAGCAGAAGTGGATAAACAGGGAAGAATTCTGGTGCCTAATGTACTGAGGGAGTTTGCGCAGCTTGAAAAGGATGTAGTGCTGATTGGCGTTGCCAGCAGAATTGAGATTTGGAGCAAAGAGCGCTTCGAAGGCATGGCGGCTTACGACGATATGGATGAGATTGCGGAGCATATGGCAGAACTGGGACTCGGCATATAGCGGATTATGAGGGATACGAAGACGGAATGGATTTTAATCATACATCGGTTCTCTTAGAGGAAACGATAGAACATTTGCGAATCAGACCGGAAGGTATTTATTTAGACGGCACGCTGGGCGGCGGAGGACATTCCTGTCATATCGCTTCCAAGTTAAGGGGAAGCGGCAGACTGCTTGGTATCGACCAGGATGATGCCGCCATAGAAGCGGCGCGACTCAGACTAAAGCCGTACGAGGAGAGGATTACGCTGATTCGGGATAATTACCGCAACGCAAGGCAGGCGCTTAAGCTGCTCGGAATTGAGCAGGTGGACGGTATCGTGTTGGATCTCGGAGTTTCCTCCTATCAGTTGGACCATGCGGAAAGAGGTTTTTCCTATAAGTACGATACGGCATTGGATATGCGCATGGATTTGAGACAGTCGCTTACCGCCGCAGACATTGTCAACGGCTATACAGAGATGGAATTGTATCACGTTATGAAAGACTACGGTGAAGAACAGTTCGCCAAAAATATTGCGAAACATATCGTGAATGCCAGAAAGGACAAGCCCATAGAGACAACGGGAGAGTTAAACGAGATTATCAAGGCGGCCATACCGGCGAAGATGAGGGCTACGGGCGGACATCCGTCCAAAAGAACTTTTCAGGCAATCAGAATCGAATGTAATAAAGAGTTGGAAGTATTGAAAGAGTCTCTGGATGACTTCATAGAAATGCTTAATCCGGAAGGAAGACTTTGCATTATAACATTCCACTCATTAGAGGACAGAATCGTAAAGACAGCGTTTCGCAGGAACGAGAACCCGTGCACCTGTCCGCCGGACTTCCCGGTGTGTGTGTGCGGACAAGCTTCCAGAGGCAGGGTCATCACAAGAAAACCGATTCTTCCGTCGGAGGAGGAAGTGGCATCCAACAAGCGGGCTAAGAGCGCAAAATTGAGAGTATTTGAGAAGAGGGGATAGAGTGTTATGGCATCAACACAAAGAATGACAAACAGGAATCGTGCGGTGAATGGCAGAAATGCGTATTATGTGCAGGGCAACGCTGCCAGAAGATTAGATGTAACGAAAGAGATTGAGAGACGGTCTGTTAAGAAGGTGAGCAATACTGCACGTAAGAACAGAGAGCGTGCTAAGCACATGAATGCGGGGTATGTACTGTTCCTCTGTGTTGCTATGTTGGTGACGGGAATCATATTGACTAATTATATTGGTTTACAGTCTGACATCACAAACAGTGTGAAGCATATTTCTTCGCTGGAGAAGCAGCTCAATGATTTAAAACTTGCAAATGCAGAGGAATATAGTAGAATAACAAGTAGTGTAAACTTAGAAGAGATTAGAAGAATCGCAATTCAGGAACTGGGTATGCAGTATGCGGAGGAAGGTCAGATTATTCCTTTCACAAGCCAGAGTAATGACTATGTAAAACAGATGGCAGATATTCCGCAGTAACTCGATGATGCGCGATTGTAAGCGGGTGAGTGTTTGAGCGGTCAGACGAAAGCTAGAAATGCAGTTATGAAATTTACAATTAAAATGCAGAAGAAGCTTTTGGTATTGTTTATTATAATACTATTGGCTTTTGCGGGGCTCAGCGCCCAATTGTTTCTGATTACCAGAGACAATGGTGAGGAGTATAAGAAACAGGTATTGTCGCAGCAGGAATATGACTCAACGACAATACCTTTTAAGCGTGGAGAAATAGTGGACTCCAACGGCACGGTTCTGGCCATCAGCAACAAAGTATATAATGTTATTCTGGATACGAAAATCCTATTGCGCAATGAAGAGAATATTGAGCCTGTTTTAAATGCCTTGAGACAGTGCTTTAACATTGACACGAGCGAAGTGCGAAGCTATATCGCAAGTCATCCGGAATCATCCTATTACGTGATGGCAAGACGTGTGGAGTATGAGAAGATGAATGCTTTTCAGGAGATGACGAAAAATCCTGAGACAGGAGTCAATATTAGGAGCGTATGGTTTGAGAGTGAGTATAAGCGTGAATATCCCAACGGTTCCCTTGCCTGTGACGTAATCGGTTTCACCACCAGTGATAATCAGGGCATGTATGGGGTGGAGGAATTTTACAACGATACACTCAGCGGAATCAACGGCAGGGAGTACGGTTACTTAAATGACGACTCCACTCTGGAGCGTACAACCATAGCGGCCAGAGACGGCTATAATATTCAGTTAAGCATTGACGCGAATATTCAGAGTATCGTTGAGAAATATCTGAAAGAATTCAACGAGGAATATAAAGATAATTACAGAATCGGAAACGGCGCGGAACATATGGCCTGCATCATGATGGAAATCCATACGGGAAGGATTTTGGCCATGGCGGAATATCCGGGGTATGATTTAAATGATACGAGGAACACCGACAATCTGATCGGTATGCCGCTTGTGGATGATAAAGGCAGCAGAACGGGCGAATATGTGACTCAGGAGAATATAGATGAGATGGATGATGCGGCTATGTATCAGCAGCTCAACGCCCTATGGAAAAATTATTGTATCGTGGAGCCGTTCGAGCCGGGATCGGTCGCTAAACCATTTACGGTGGCGGCAGCGATTGACAGCGGTGCGATTACGGGCTATGAGTCGTACAACTGTGAGGGTAAACTGCAGGTGGCCGATTACCCCACGCCGATTAAGTGTCACAACGTATACGGCGACGGTTATCTCACCGTACAGGAAGGAATCGAGCGATCCTGTAATGTAGTGTTAATGAATGTCGCTTTTAAACTCGGTAAAAACCAGATGGTGGACTATCAGCATCGGTTTGGTTTCGGATTGAAGACTAACATTGATTTGGCGGGTGAAGCGCGAACCGCTACAATGGTGTACAATAAGAACACCATGAGAACCGTGGAGCTTGCAACCAATTCTTTCGGGCAGGGTTTTAATGCGACGATGATTCAGACGATTACAGGTTTCTGTTCGCTGATTAACGGCGGTTACTATTATGAGCCTCACGTTGTCGATAAAATCACCACGGCGGAAGGTGCCACACTTGAGAATATTCAGCCCAGAGTATTAAAGCAGACTATTTCACAGTCTACGAGTGATTTAGTCAAAGAGTTCTGTGATACGGTAGTAACCGGAGAGAACGGAACCGGTCATACGGCAAGACCGGCGGGCTATATAATCGGCGGCAAGACCGGAACCGCAGAGACACTGCCACGTAGAAATAATGAATATGTAGTTTCTTTCATGGGATATGCACCTGCGGATGACCCGCAGATTGCCATTTATGTCGTTGTGGACAGGCCCAATGTGTTTGTGCAGGACGATGCGAAGTATGCAACCCGAATTGTCAAGAAAATTCTCACGGAAGTACTTCCCATTCTGAATATCTTTATGACGGAGGAACTGACCGATAAAGAGCGGGAAGAATTGGATGAGTTACATATTCAGCTGAGGACACCGCAGACGGAACCTGAAGAACAGCTTACAGACGAGGAAGGCAATCCTATTGAGCCGGAAGAAGACGGTGAGTCACAGGAAGGGGAGGATGGGGACAATTCCTCGGGTAATCAGGAGAATAGAGATATTTGGAAGACCTTTCCCCTGGATCCCGAGACCGGATATCTGAAAGACCCAAATACCGGTTATCTGTTCGATCCGGATACCGGAGCCCAGGTATATGGAGGCAGTATGATGGAAGACGGTCAAATTATCAGCAATGAAGACGGGACGGGAGAAGACGATACCGCGGCAACAGAATAGAGCAAATTAAGAATAACCTCATCGGATTGGTAATAGATTATACTAATACCTTTTTGTGAGGTTTTCTGTATGGTGGAAAATACGCCGCATCTGCATAAGACATATCACAGAAACAAGACCGTGACAGTGATGTTTCTGTGTGCGCTTGTTTTCGCCGGACTGATGGGAAGACTGGTTTATCTTATGGTATTTCAGTCAGAGTATTACACGATGAAGGCGAAGGAGCTGCATGAGCGCGAACGAAGCATTAAGGCGGCAAGGGGACGGATTATAGACATAAACGGTAAAATTCTGGCAGATAACAAGACAGTGTGTACAATCTCCGTCATACATAGCCAGATTACCGATCAGGAAGAAGTCATCGCCGTTCTGTGTAAGGAATTGGGACTTTCGGAGGAGTACGTCAGAAAAAGGGTAGAAAAGTATTCATCTATTGAGAAGATTAAGAGTAACGTGGACAAAAGCATTGGGGATGCAATCAGGGCCTATGATTTGGATGGCGTGAAGGTAGATGAAGATTACAAAAGATATTACCCGTACGATTCTCTGGGGTCGAAAGTGCTGGGATTTACCGGCGGAGACAATCAGGGAATTATCGGGTTGGAAGTTATCTATGAAGAATATTTGCAGGGCGAAGCGGGAACGATTTTAACAGTTACCGATGCCAAAGGTGTTGAAGTGGCGGAAGCAGGCGAAGAGCGGGTGGAGCCGATTGCCGGGAAGGATTTGTATATCAGTATGGATATGAATATACAAAGTTACGCCACACAGCTTGCTTTGCAGACTATGGAGACTAAGGAAGCGGACAGTGTTTCCATCTTGGTTATGAATCCTCAGAACGGGGAGATTCTGGCCATGGTCAATGTGCCCGAATTTAATCTGAATTCTCCCTATACGCTTCCGGATACGGTAGACAGTGATGCGCTCGGTGAGGACGAATTACAGGATCTTCTTAACCGTATGTGGCGTAACGGATGTATTAACGATACCTATGAGCCGGGATCCACTTTTAAGATTGTCACGGCAGCGGCAGGGTTGGAATCGGGTTCCGTCACGACAACGGATACTTTTAGCTGTCCCGGATATATCATGGTGGAGGACAGGAGAATTCGATGTCATAAGGTGGGAGGACACGGTGCGGAAGATTTCGTGCAGGCGACAATGAATTCATGTAATCCCGTTTTTATTACTGTGGGGACTCGTATAGGTGCGGAGCGTTTTTATTCCTATTTTCAACAGTTTGGCCTGTTGGATAAGACGGGAATCGATTTGCCGGGCGAAGCAGGGACAATCATGCACAATGTAGAGAATATCGGCCCCGTGGAGCTTGCGACAATCTCCTTTGGGCAGTCCTTTCAGATCACACCGATTCAACTGGCGGTGACGGCATCCTCCATTATCAACGGCGGAAGAAGGGTAACCCCTCATTTCGGTGTAAGGGTTGCGGACAGTGACGGAAGTAACAGTCAGACATTCAGTTATCCGGTCAGAGAGAATGTTGTATCCGGGGAGACTTCCGAGACCATGCGCTACATACTGGAGCAAGTGGTTGCGGAAGGAGGCGGTAAAAACGGCGCTGTTGAAGGTTACCGAATAGGCGGTAAAACAGCAACCAGTCAGACCCTTCCCAGAGGCAGCGGAAAATATATTGCCTCGTTTCTTGGCTTTGCGCCGGCCGATGACCCGCAGATACTGGCGATTGCAATTATCAACAATCCGCAGGGGACATACTATGGTGGCCAGATCGCTGCGCCGGTGGTGCGACAGCTTTTTGAAAACATTCTTCCATATTTGGAGGAGATGAATTATAATAATACATGAAGATTTACAGTGGAGGGGCTATGAATTCAACGATTTTTTTGTCTGTAATAATATCATTTGCGATAAGTGTGGCGCTTGGTCCGTTCGTGATTCCTTTTCTGCGGCGGCTTAAAGTCGGTCAGACAGTTCGGGAAGAAGGACCGGAAAGCCACCTGAAGAAGAACGGAACCCCCACCATGGGCGGCATTCTGATTCTTATAAGCATAGTGATAACGTCCCTCTTTTTTGTAAAAGACTATCCGAAGATTATTCCGATTCTGTTTCTTACACTGGGCTTTGGAATGATCGGATTTATGGATGATTACATTAAGGTTGTACTGAGACGCTCCATGGGGCTTAGGGCATGGCAGAAGTTTGCGCTGCAGATTGTTGTGACGGGTGTTTTTACTTTTTATTTGCTGCGGTATACGGATGTGTCGCTTGCCATGAAGGTACCGTTTCTTGACGGTACGTATCTGGATTTCGGACGAATGAATATTCCGATTCTGTTTTTTATCGTAATCGGTACGGTCAACGGTACGAATTTTACTGACGGGCTGGATGGTCTTGCAAGTTCGGTGACGGTGCTCGTGGCGACCTTTTTCAGTGTGGTGGCAATCGGTACGGGGAGCGGTATCGAGCCGATTACCTGTGCGGTGGTTGGTGCGCTTCTCGGTTTTCTTCTGTTTAACGTATATCCGGCCAGCGTGTTTATGGGAGACACGGGTTCTCTGGCACTTGGAGGGTTTGTGGCGGCTGCGGCTTATATGATGCAGATGCCCCTTTTTATCGTTATTGTAGGATTTATCTACATGATTGAGGTGTTGTCTGTGATTATACAGGTCACATACTTTAAACTGACCAAGGGAAAACGTATTTTTAAGATGGCACCGATTCATCACCATTTTGAACTGTGCGGATGGGCTGAGACAAGAGTGGTTGCGGTATTTTCCATTGTGACAGCGCTGCTTTGTCTGGCGGCTCTGTTGGGAATTTAAATTGGTTCGGGAAGGACATGGAATTTATGGACATCAAGGATTTGGTTAATAAAAAGGTGTTGGTGGTAGGCTCCGGAATCAGCGGCATAGGTGCAGTGGCAGCGTTGTGCCACATAGGAGCGCAGCCTGTTCTGTTTGATGCCAACGACAAACTGGAGAAGGAAGCTATCAGAGAAAAGTTTGCACAGGGTACGGAGGCGGACATTGTTCTGGGAGAGCTGCCGACAGAAATTGCAGAGGAAGTTTCTCTTCTGGTGCTTAGTCCGGGAGTTCCCACGGATACGGAATTTGTGGACGGATTCCGTCAAAGGGGTATACCGATTTGGGGCGAGATTGAGCTGGCATACAGAATCGGTAAGGGATGCGTGATCGGCATTACCGGTACCAACGGCAAGACGACTACAACTACGCTGGTAGGTGAGATTATGTCCGCACACTGTCGTGATGTGGATGTTGTAGGAAATATTGGGAATCCCTATACGCTGACCGCACTTGATTCCACGGAGGATACCGTGACTGTGGCGGAAATCAGCAGTTTTCAGTTGGAGACGGTGGAGCGGTTCAGGCCGCAAGTGTCGGCAATCTTAAATATAACGCCGGATCATCTCAACAGGCACCATACGATGGAGAATTATGCAGCCGCAAAGGAAGCGATTGCGGCAAACCAGTCGAAGGAACAGACGTGTGTACTCAACTATGAGAATGAATATACGAGGGCATTCGGGGACAGATGTCCTGCCAATGTTGTATGGTTTTCTTCTGCCCGCAGATTGACCGACGGCTTTTATCTGGATGGGGAAGAAATCTGTCAGGCAACAGGGGGACAAGAGACACGTCTGATGAATATTCACGATATGAATCTGGTAGGTACCTGCAATGTGGAGAATGTGATGGCGGCCATTGCCATTACACAGGCTATGGGTGTGCCGATGGATAAAATTTTATCGGTTGTCAGACAGTTTAAGGCGGTGGAGCATCGAATAGAGTTTGTGGCGACCAAGCGGGGCGTGGACTATTACAATGATTCCAAAGGAACCAATCCCGACGCGGCGATTCAGGGGATTCGGGCGATGTGTAAGCCCACGGTACTGATTGGCGGCGGATACGATAAGCAGAGTGTATATGACGAGTGGATAGAAGCCTTTGACGGCAAAGTAAAATGTCTGGTACTCATCGGGCAGACGAGAGAGAAGATTGCGGACTGTGCCAAAAAGCACGGTGTAGAGAATATTGTTCTGGCGGACAGCTTCGAGGAGGCCTTTGAGGTATGTGTCGATCAGGCGGATGAAGGAGACGCTGTGCTGTTGTCACCAGCCTGTGCGAGTTGGGGGATGTTCCCCAATTATGAAGTCAGAGGAAAACTTTTTAAAGAACTGGTAAATCAACTGGAGGAAACAAAATAGGTGGCGCAGAGGAATTCTTCCCGAAGAGGACAATCGAATAGCGAAAACTTCATGGATTACAGTCTGCTTTTCATCGTGCTGTTCCTGTTGGGATTCGGACTTATTATGGTGTATTCCACAAGCTCCTATGAAGCCAATCTGGATTTCGCCGATTCCGCATATTACCTGAAAAAGCAGTTGTTTGCAACCATACTCGGTCTGATTGCCATGATGGTGGTGGCGAACATTCCGTATCATTTTTGGGAGCGGTTTGCGGTGATTGGTTATATCGTGTCGGTGGTACTGATTCTGTTGATTATACCTTTCGGACACGAGTCTCACGGCGCTAAGCGGTGGCTGTACATAGGTCCGCTTTCTTTGCAGCCTGCGGAGGTTGCGAAGCTGGCCATGATTCTGTTTTTGGCGAGCATGGTCTGTACCATGGGAAAACAGATACGATCCCGTAAGGGGTTTTGGACGGTGCTTCTCGTTCCCATGCCCATTGCACTTATGCTGTGGAGAATTACCCAGAATATGAGCTCGGCGATTATCGTCGTGGGCATCGCGGCACTGATGCTGTTTGTATCCTGTCCGGATTATAAGAGGTTTATTTTGCTCGGTCTGGCGGGAATCGCAGGGGCTGCACTTGTTGTTTTTGTGATTGTACAGTCGGCCGCATCGCAGGTTGACATTGAAGATATGAATTTCAGAGGCGCGCGTATTTTAGCGTGGCTGGATCCGGAGGCTTACGCCAGCGGCAAGGGATTTCAGACGATACAGGCACTTTATGCCATCGGTTCCGGCGGTGTGCTCGGCAAGGGACTTGGTGCCAGTATGCAGAAGCTCGGCTTTTTGCCTGAGGCACAGAACGACATGATTTTCTCCATCATCTGTGAGGAGCTTGGATTGTTTGGAGGATTTGCGGTCATTATCATGTTTCTCATGCTCATCTGGCGGTTTATGGTAATTGCGAACAATGCACCGGATCTGTTCGGGGCGCTTCTCGTAGTGGGTGTGCTCGGACATATCGCGATTCAGGTCATTTTGAATGTGGCGGTTGTCACGAACACCATTCCCAATACCGGTATATCCCTTCCGTTTATCAGTTACGGAGGCTCCTCGGTTATGTTTCTGCTCATAGAGATTGGGCTTGTCTTAAGCGTGGCGAGAGGGATCAGGCTCAAAGATTTATAAGGACAAGATAACTTTCATTTCAAAAGCCATATAGATAGAATAGGTCATACTTTAGAATTCGAGGTAAGGAATATGGACGCTATTCGTATCTATGGCGGTAACTGTCTGAATGGACAGACTAGGATACAAGGCTCTAAAAATGCGTCGCTGCCCATCCTCGCGGCGACGTTGTTAATAAACGGTACATGTGAAATAGAGAATTGCCCGGACATTTCCGATGTCTATCATATGCAAAGGCTGTTGGAGAGTCTGGGATGCAGCGTAGAGAGGGAAGGAACGCTCGTGCGGGTAGATGCCACAGGGCTGTCCGAGTGCCGGATGCCTTCGGATTCGGTGGGCGTTATGCGTTCCTCCGTCATGCTGGTTGGCGCACTGCTTGCCAGAATCGGAAGTATCTGTATGGAGTATCCGGGCGGCTGCGTGATTGGCGCACGTCCCATTGATCTGCATTTGTTCTCTCTTCGGCAGATGGGCGTTGCCATTGAGGAAAAGGAGAACGGTTTTTGTGCGAAAGCGGCAAAGCTTCACGGAGCGACGTTGATGCTGCCTTTTGTCAGTGTCGGTGCAACCGAGAATCTGATTCTTGCCGCGGTCCTGGCGGACGGCGTGACGGTCATTGAACCGGCGGCCAGAGAGCCGGAGATACAGGCATTGTGCGAATTTCTGCAGAGTGCGGGTGCGCAGATTGAAGGCGCCGGGACTGAGCGTCTGGTGATAAACGGCGTAAAGTCGCTTATGCCGGTAAGATACCGTGTGCCGGCGGACCGTATTGTGGCAGGGACATATATAAGCGCATGCATGTGTACCGGCGGACGTGTCTTTTTACAAAATGCGCCGGTGCATCACATGAAGAGCGTACTGTCGTATGCCGACAAGATGGGTGCGGCAATCGAATATGAGTCGGACGGTATTCTGGTAATCGGCAAAGACCATGAGAGTACGTGCAATATTGTGACGACAGGATGTTATCCGGCATTTCCCACGGATTTACAGTCGCCTTTTATGGTGGTAATGGCTGCGTCAACGGCGGGCGGGCGCATTGAGGAGACAGTGTTTGAAAACCGTTTCCGCATTGTGCCGGAGCTACGTAAGATGGGTGCGAATATTATGATTCACGGCAATGTGGCTTATATCGGTGGTGACAGCAAGCTGCACGGAGCCATCGTGGAGGCGCAGGAACTGCGCGGCGGTGCGGCGCTCGTAGTGGCTGCGCTTTCGGCGGAAGGAACCAGTATTGTGACGAATCGCCATTATATTGACAGAGGATACGAGGATATTGTGCTCAGTTTAAGAGATTTGGGAGCTGATGTGGAGCTTGCTTAAATATTTTTGAGACTCACGATACATCGGTATCAAACATGAGGTTTGTGGATGGCTGACAGGAGAACGGTTAGAAAAGTAAAGAGAAGAAACCCCAATTTAAGGCTTGTCAGGAACAACGACATTGAGAGGGAGAAACGAAAGGGCGGGCAGAAAGAAAAGGTGCGCTTTGGCCGAGGCAAAAGAACGCTGATTTTGTCCGCCGCGTTTCTCTTTATTTTGACGGTGCTGATTGCGGGATATATATATATCCTTCAGAATTATACGGTCACTACAGTATATGTGGATGGCAATGTCCATTATACCAACGAAGAGATAATGGATATGGTGATGGGCGGGAGATTCGGTAACAACTCACTTTTCCTCTCTATGAAATACAAGGATAAGGGGATGGAGAACATTCCGTTTATTCAGGCGATGGATGTGACGATAGAGGCGAAGGACACCATCAGGATTACCGTTTACGAGAAGGCGTTGGCGGGCTACGTGTCCTATCTGGGACAATACATATATTTTGACAAAGACGGTATTGTGGTGGAGACTTCCACGGAGAGGACGACGGGTATTCCGCAGGTGACGGGGCTTAAGTTTGACCATGTGATTCTCCACGAGCGTTTGCCGGTAGAGAAGGTGGAGGTGTTTGACGAGATTTTAAATATTACACAGCAGTTGGACAAGTATTCCATGTCTGCGGACAGAATATATTTTGATTCGAATTACCAGGTCACACTGGTGTTCGGTGAGGCAAAGGTTGCCTTGGGTTTAGACGGCTATATGGATGAAAAGATTATGAAACTTCAATATATTCTGCCAAGTCTTATCGGAAAAAAAGGCACGCTCGACATGCGAGAGTACAGTGAGGACACGAAATCATACAGTTTTGAGCAGGAGTAAGATGGTTTATAAACGGTAAAATCTGTCAATTTATCCCAGTTTAAAGCATTTCAGCATAAAAAGCAAAAAAATGGGTTGCGAATTTCGGAAAATAATTATATGATAATCTATGAGAGTTTGTGGGTAAACAAAAGGAGGAATCACCTTGCTTGAGATTAAGTCAAATGATGCGGAATCTGCTGCCAAGATTATTGTAGTCGGTGTCGGCGGCGCAGGTAACAATGCTGTAAATAGAATGATTGACGAAGAAATAGATGGAGTGGAGTTCATCGGAATCAACACGGACAAGCAGGCGTTACAATTGTGTAAAGCGCCTACACTTTTACAAATCGGTGAGAAACTGACCAAAGGACTCGGAGCGGGTGCTAAGCCCGAAATCGGAGAGAAAGCGGCTGAGGAGAGTTCGGATGAAGTTGCCGCTGCGCTCAAGGGTGCGGATATGGTATTTGTAACCTGTGGTATGGGCGGCGGTACAGGTACGGGTGCGGCGCCGGTGGTGGCTAAACTTGCTAAAGATATGGGCATTTTGACAGTGGGTGTTGTGACGAAGCCTTTCCGTTTTGAGGCGAAAGCGCGTATGACCAATGCCATTGCAGGTATTGATAAGATTAAGGATCATGTGGACACGCTGATTGTCATTCCCAATGACAAGCTGCTTGAGATTGTAGACAGGCGTACTACTATGCCGGATGCACTTAAGAAGGCTGACGAGGTACTTCAGCAGGCGGTGCAGGGTATCACAGATTTGATTAATGTTCCTTCCGTAATTAATCTGGACTTTGCGGATGTGCAGACAGTTATGAAGGACAAGGGTATTGCGCATATCGGTATTGGTACCGGTAAAGGTGATGACAAGGCAAGCGAAGCAGTTAAGATGGCTGTGGAGAGTCCCCTTTTGGAGACAACGATTTCCGGTGCGACACATGTTATCATCAATGTGTCGGGAGATATTTCTCTGGCTGACGCTTCCGATGCGGCCAGCTATGTTCAGGAACTTACCGGCAACGATGTCAATATTATTTTTGGTGCGATGTACGATGCCAATATGACCGACACCTGCAATATCACAATTATTGCTACAGGTATCGAGGAGAAAGCTAAGCAGGCGAGCGGACTCGGATTTAAGTCCGGATACATAACCCCCACTTCGCTGCAGGGTAAGCAGACCGTGGGAACACTTCCCGGAGCCGGACTCGGCAACTTTGCCGTATCGGGCGGAGGGTTAAAGCAAGCCGGTACTGCAGCGGGACAAGCCGGTGCACAGCTTAAGACGATTGGCGGAATCAACAAGACTGCGGATATCAAGAGCTCCGTGGAGGAGAAATCCTTAAAGATTCCTGATTTTTTAAGAAGTAAATAAACATTACAAATCTGACATGAATGTCACAAACCACGGGATAGCGTATCCTGTGGTTTTTTGTTGCTATATGTCTGCAAAAAAAGTGGAAATGCTCTGTCATTATGACAAAATATTTATCTCCGTTTTCTTATAATGAATCTGAAGCACGGAGGTGGGATGTGTATTACAAATTATATATTGACAGCGTTTTCGTCCTGCAGATGACATGCAATCTGTATATGCTGTCTCTTGCCGGACAGATTCTTAAATGTACTGCCACGCATAAGAGAATCTGGATGGGAGCGGCAGCGGGTGCGGCAATGGTCTGCATCGTGATGGCGATACCTGTAGGTACGATAGGAATTCGAATTCTGGTAAGCGCTGTCCCTGTCAGTGTGTGTATGCTGCGAACTGCCTTTCGGAACTGCCGTGGGCGAAAACTGATTCACGCTAGTCTGGTATTGGCGGGCTGCGGATTTTTTTTAGGCAGCATGATGATATGGACTCTGAATCGCCTGAGAATGGTTCTGAGAGGTCAGGTGAGCTTCTTAATAACGTTTGTGACGGGATATGTGTCATATCGTATTCTTCTAAAGCTGATACTGTTTTTACAGCGTAAGAAGGAAGAATATTTAAGGACAGTGGAAATTGATATCCCAAATCTGCAGCAGAAAGTACGAGCGCAGGCGTTTATAGACACGGGGAATCATTTGGTTGACCCGATCAGCGGAGCACCGGTAAGCTTAATCAGCGTCAGGCTGGCTAAACAACTGGAATCAGCATTTATACCGGAGAAATATCATGCCATTCCCTATAGCAGTGTCGGAAAAGACAGAGGTGTATTAAGCGCCTATGAGCTGCCGGAGCTGACCATAGAAGGACAGGAGCAGATTGTCAGAAAGGAACGCGTCATCGTTGCAATTTGTAATACGGGAATATCGGAAGAGAGCATATACCAGATGATACTCCACCCACGCTTATTAGAAGAGTAGGAGGATTCAAAATGATTTTAAAAGTGGCAATTCCCGGGAAAATTCAGTTTAAAATGGTGCATAGGGACACCAGGCTTCTTATGTCGAAGCAGGGAGATATTCATTACATAGGAGGTGCGGAAGTGTTGCCGCCGCCTCTTGAGAGTGAGAGGGAAAATGAAATTATAAGCGACCTTGGGACGGAATATGAAGATGAGGCCAAGGCGATCCTGATAGAACACAACCTGAGATTAGTTGTGTATATTGCCAAAAAGTTTGACAACACGGGTGTAGGTGTGGAGGATTTAATCTCCATCGGAACCATCGGACTGATTAAGTCCATTAACACTTTTAACCCTGAAAAAAACATTAAGCTGGCGACTTACGCGTCGCGCTGTATTGAGAACGAGATTTTAATGTACCTGAGAAGAAACAGCAAGCATAAGATGGAAGTATCCATCGATGAACCGCTCAACGTGGACTGGGACGGTAATGAACTTTTGCTGTCGGATATCTTGGGTACGGATGAAGATGTGATTTATAAAGATTTGGAGAGTGAGGTGGAGCGGAAACTGCTCATCAAAGCGATTGCAAAACTGTCGGAGCGGGAGCAGACGATCATCAGACTCCGTTTCGGGCTGGGCAGTGCGGACGGCAATGAGCTGACTCAAAAGGAGGTGGCGGAGCTGTTGGGTATTTCGCAATCCTACATATCTCGTTTGGAAAAAAAGATTATGCGCAGATTGAAAAAGGAGATGAGTAAAGATAATTGATTTTTGCGGTTTGTAATGATATGATGTAAGATAGGTAATTCTCAAGAAGATTATATGTGAGGGGCAAATGAAAAAGATAATATTAATTGTTGACGATGACAGACTTACATTGTCAACAGCGCAAAATCTGTTGGGGGACATATATAAGGTAGTTGCCGTAAATTCCGGAAAACAGGCATACAAGTATCTGGAGCGGCACACACCGGATTTGATTCTCTTGGATATCAATATGCCGGAGATCGGCGGATTTGAAGTGATGGGGACGCTTCAGGCTGATTCCAGATGGCAGAAGATACCCGTTATTTTCCTGACGGCAGATCGCAGTTCCGAGACGGAGGTAGAATGTTTCCGCATGGGGGCTTGCGACTTTATTTCTAAGCCCTTCGAACCGCAGATTATGCAAAGCCGCATTAAAAGCACGCTGGAGCTGGATGGCTACCGGAAAGATTTGCAGAGGCGGTTGGATGAGAAAACAAGAGAGATGGAGCGTATCACGATTCAGGCGATTATGACGGTTGCCAATACGGTGGACGCCAAGGATGAGTACACGAAAGGACATTCCATGCGCGTGGCTGCCTATGCAGAGATGGTGGCACAGAGGTTGGGGTGGTCCGAGGAGGAAGTTCAGAATACATATTATGTGGCGATGCTGCATGACGTGGGCAAGATTGGTGTGCCCGACGCAGTGCTTAATAAGCCCTTTAAATTAACCGATTTGGAATTCAGACTGATACAGAACCACACCATTATGGGAGCGGAAATTTTGAAGGACTTCAAAATGTTTCCGAATGTTGATGTGGGTGCCAGATACCATCACGAGCGTTACGACGGTAACGGGTATCCTGAGGGACTGAAGGCGGAATCCATTCCGATTGTGGCAAGGATTATTGCGCTTGTGGATTCTTATGATGCCATGACGAGTAACCGGGTGTACAGGCGCAGACTTAGTGACGATGTAGTGATGCAGGAGCTCATAAAGGGTAAAGGAAGCCAGTGGGACCCTGATTTGGTAGACATCTTCCTGGGGCTGATCAAAGACGGTACGCTGGCGAAGGAGTGGATGCATGAAGAAGAAATGGCAGCTCCGCTTTTCGACAGCGAGAAGATATACGGAGAAGCCATGGGCTCTCAGAGCGTGTTGGAGGCGTCTACGGATTACCTGACAGGCGTTTTGAGCAAGCGCAAGGGTGAGTCAGAGATTTCGGCGGGCCTTCGTGCAGCAGGCGGATGTCTGATGATCATCGATCTTGACCATTTTAAACAGATTAATCAGACTCATGGGCATCTGGCAGGAGATTACGCGCTGAAGATGACTGCGGATGTACTGTGTGATGTGTGCGGCAAGGGCATTGTGAGCCGAACGGGCGGAGACGAATTTCTCTATTTCGCGGAAGGTATGAAGAACAGGGAAGATGCCGTCAATATGGTGAATGTAATTTTAGAGGCCTTTGCCAAAAAGCAGGAGGAAGTGGAACTTCTCAAGGAAACGGAACTGTCCATCGGCATCAGTCTGTCCGGAGTAGACGGGCATGAATATGAGGAACTGTACCAGAGGGCGGATAAGGCGCTGTACCATGTCAAGCAGAATGAAAATATCCGCTATGGTTTCTATCACAGTGCGAATCTTGTGCGCACACCGGAACAGTCTAAGAGTGACTTGGAGGCGGTACTTGAGTTGATTAGGCAGCGTGACGATCGTCAAGGCGCATTTCAGGTTGAATACGGTGAGTTTGCGCATATCTATGACTTTATGAGCCGTTTTTCCGAGCGAAGCAGTCAGGAGACACAGATTCTGCTGTTTACACTTTTTTCATCGGATGGCAGAGATGTTAAGCTGGAGCGCATGGAGATTGCCATGCAGTGTATGGAGCAGGCTATCTGCAAGTCATTGCGCGGTGTGGATGTAGGGACCAGATACAGCAGTTCGCAGTTTTTGGTCGTGCTTATGGGCACGGAGAAAGAAAATGTCCGCGTTGTCACGGACCGCATCATACAGAATTATTTCAAGCTGTATGGTAATAAAGATATTACGCTTACTTTTGACATCGCGGACTATCGATAATGATATACGTTTTGGCAGTTTGGGAATCTTCTAGGCAGTCAGGTACATACGCATGGTCCTTAGGGCATTTTTTTCAAGGCGTGACACCTGTGCTTGGGAGATTCCTATTTTATTGGCAACTTCCATCTGGGTCTTACCCTCGAAGAAACGCAGTGTGATGATTTCATATTCCCGCTCACTCAGTTTCTTCATGGCCTCGCTTAAGGAGATTTGCTCAACCCAGATTTCTTCCCGGTTTTTCTTATCGCTGATTTGGTCCATCACATAGAGGGTGTCGCCACCGTCCGTGTAGACAGGCTCATAGAGACTCATGGGTGCCTGTATGGCATCCAGCGCATAGACGATTTCCTCTTTGGAAATTCCGATTTCTTCCGCAATCTCCGTGACGGTGGGCTCCTTGGAGTTGATGCGGGTCAGGTGCTCTTTGGCATAGATGGCCTTGTAGGCGGTATCTTTCAGGGAGCGTGACACCCTTATACTGTTGGCATCACGCAGATATCTGCGAATTTCACCCACGATCATAGGTACGGCATAGGTACTGAATTTAACATTTAAAGTCGAGTCAAAGTTGTCAATGGCTTTAATCAGGCCGATACAGCCTATCTGGAATAAATCATCTACATTTTCGTTACTGGAGTGGAAGCGCTTAATGACGCTTAAGACGAGACGGAGATTTCCGTTGATATATTCTTTGCGTGCATCGACATCGCCGTCGCCGATCCGTTTAAACAATTCTTCTTTTTCAGCGTTTTTTAAAAGCGGCAGCTTGGACGTGTTGACACCGCATATTTCTACTTTACTCTGTATCATATTCCTACCCATCCTTTCCTATATCCGTATTTTGTTGTTTCACATAAAAAGGATGTGCGAATCAACCGGAATTATTCATAAAATTTTAAGGAAAAATATTCCCATATTGTTTTACAAAAAGTGAGTTCTCTGGTACATTAGTAGAGAACGAGGTGATAAAATATGATATGTACAAATTGCGGGGCTCATTTGATGGACAGCGATTTGTTCTGTCCCAAATGCGGTACTAAGACAATAAAAGACAACAGGTGTCCGGATTGTGGAGCGCTTCTTCGTGACGGCACGAAATTCTGTCATAAATGCGGATGTCCGGTGAGCGGTGCAGGGCAAGAAGATGTAGTTTCCGATAAGACGCTGGATATACCTATCGATGCGATTGAGCGAAATATTCTATCGGAGACGGCTGCGGAAGTTTCTGCGCAGAAGCGTCCGGCAGCACAAAGTGCGTCGCCGGGGAAGAAAACATCTGCGCCTGCAGCGTCTAAGAAGAAGGAATCTGTGTCCGCACCGCCGCAGAAAAAGAAAGTCCATTACCGTAAGGAAGAGGACTGGGAAGAAGATGATTGGGAAGAGGATGATTGGGATGATGAGGAGGAAAGTGTTGACATCATCACAATTATGACGGCAATCGTGGGCTGTGTGCTGCTCGTGGTGGTTGCCATACTTGGATATCATATGTATCAGCGGTATGTACCTAAGAATTATGACGATGCCGCACAGGAATCGGAGGACGGCGAAACCGATATTCAGGGTCAGGAGTTGGAAGGGCAGGAATCGTGGGAAGAGATTAGTGAGCCCTACGTCACCGTTATAAAGAATGTGAACGTGCGCGACAATCCGAGTACAACCGATTCCAATGTCCTGAAAGTAGCTCAGGCGGGAGAGAACTATCTGTATGGTGGCAGTACGGAAGATGGTGAGTGGATTGAGATTATTCTGGATGACGACTCTGTCGGATACGTATTCCATGAGTATGTCACCGTAAATGATTAGAGGATAAATATATATTTTCATATTGCATGATAGGAACTTTTTACGGGCTGACGCATAGAGTAATAAAAAGCCCTAAGGGGTTCCTATGTTATTTTCGGAGTTTAAGAAAAAAGAAGTTATAAATTTAAAAAACTGTCAGAAATTGGGAAAAGTATGTGATTTTGAGTTTGATGAGTGCACCGGCCAGATTTTTAAATTAATTATTCCGGGAGAAAATAAGTGGTGTGGTCTGTTCGGCGGCAATGATTCAAACTATGTGATTTGCTATAAAGATATCAAACAGATCGGACCTGATATCATCATAGTAGATATTTGTATCTAGGAGGCATCCGAATACTGCCTAAGTGGTTTGCGGCAGAGTGGTTTCCATAAAATAGTTGACATAATTATAATAATACCCTATAATATATATGGTTCGTGTAGTTTTTATTGCACGATATTCCATATACAATACTGATACTGAGGAGGATATCCCTGATGAAATGCCCTTTTTGTGGTCATGAAAATACGAGAGTAATCGACAGCAGACCTGCCGAAGACAACAATTCCATTCGCAGAAGACGTGTCTGCGACGAGTGCGATAAGCGCTTCACAACTTATGAGAAAGTAGAGACAATTCCGCTTATCATTATTAAAAAGGACAACAACAGGGAGACTTACGACAGAACCAAGATTGAAGCAGGTGTTTTGCGTGCGTGTCATAAAAGACCAATCAGCGCAAGTCAGATTAATCAGCTCATAGATGAAGTTGAAACAGAAGTATTCAACATGGAGGAAAAAGAAATACCCAGCCAGGTAATCGGTGAGCTTGTGATGAATAAATTAAAAGATTTAGAGGCGGTTGCATATGTCAGGTTTGCTTCCGTATATCGAGAGTTCAAGGATATCAATACCTTTATGGATGAATTGAAAAAAGTACTGGATAAGTAAGAGGATGCATAGTAGAATAGGGAAGTGTCTGTGGAAGGTATCGGAGTAAACTTAAGAAATTCGGGTTATATGCCGATATATTAAACAGATAAAAGAAAATCGTTCCAAGAGTCAGACGACATACATTGGTGAGATGAGCGATGAACGGAAAGGTGGTGTGAGTTATGACAGTGGGCGGTATTTATGATTCTTTTCATAACAGTTACGGTGTGCAGCAAATTCAGACTACATACGCTACAGAGCCTGACAAAGTCGGCAGACAGATTGACGAAGCCGACGTGAGCAAACAGGCAGACTTAGCCGAACAGAGTGGTAATCTCACATCTGTTGCGGAGCCTGCTCAGGAAAATCCGGCAAGCCGCATGGCTGATCTGGACAGTGTATCTCTTAAATTCAACAAAGAAGACAGTTTCGGCTATATCGGAATGGACAGCAGTCTGGATAATTTGGATATGCAGAAAGCAATTTCCGATATGCAGAAGGATCAGGTATTACAGAGTTATCAGTATTTTGTCGGGAGTGCCGGCAGTCTGTTCGGAGAGAATCCGTCGGAGGACGGTATGGTAGTAATGAAACCGTAACGGATAACGTAAATGACAGAAAACCCCTTGCACATAAGCAAGGGGTTTTGTTATGATAGGAAAGGATTCAGTGTATAGAGGAATGCAGGTATGTGTGTTTCGGACTGGAGGTAATATGGCGTTGCTTGAGTGTTTTTATCCGGATGAATATTTGGATTCCGCATATGAAATTGACTATGAAATACTGTATAAGCAGGGATACCGAGGCGTGATTTTTGACATCGATAATACTTTGGTGCCCCACGGTGCGCCGGCGGACAGAAGGAGTGTGGAACTGTTTGAGCGGCTGCGGCGTATCGGGTTTGAGAGTCTGCTTTTATCTAATAATAAGGAACCCCGTGTGAAGACGTTCAACGATGAAGTCCATTCCCGGTATATATACAAGGCAGGTAAACCGTTGCCGGCCAATTATTTTAAGGCGATGGAAATTATGGGCACTGAGCCGGAGACAACGATGTTCGTGGGCGACCAACTTTTTACGGATGTGTGGGGCGCGAAGAAAGCGGGTATCAGGACATGGCTTGTGAAACCGATTCATCCCAAGGAAGAAATCCAGATTGTTTTAAAGCGCAGGCTGGAGTGGATTGTACTTTTTTTCTATCAGCGTTCAAAGAGAAGAATAACGGATAGGGGACAGGAATTATGAAAATAGACGGAAAGACGAATGTTTGCGGCTTAATCGGCAATCCGGTGGAGCACACGTTATCTCCCATGATACATAATACGTTGGCCGAGCGGATGGGACATCATCTTGTGTATGTGCCTTTTCCTGTGGAAGAGGGGAAGGTGCCACAGGCGGTAGCGGGCGCGCACGCGCTCAATATTTTGGGACTGAATGTGACGGTACCTTATAAGAGCGAAGTGATAGAGAGTTTACAGGATATCGATACTTTGGCGCGGGATATCGGAGCCGTAAATACGCTGGTAAGGACTGACGGCGGATATAAAGGATATAATACGGATATGGAAGGATTGTATCGCGCTATGCTGAGTGAAGGCGTGGCAATCGAAGGAGAACAAATTATTCTTCTGGGAGCAGGCGGTGCGGCAAGAGCAGTTGCATATTTGTGTGCGACAAAGGGTGCGGACAAGGTTTATCTGTTGAACCGCACGTTCGATAAAGCGCAGACAGTGGCAGCGGAAGTAAACGGCAGAACGGGAAGAAAAGTGATTATTCCGATGTGCACGAAGGATTATACCAAACTGCCCGGCGGAAAATATCTGGCGATTCAGGGAACCTCCGTGGGACTTGCACCCAATGTGAATGATGCGGTGATCGAGGACAGGGCGTTTTATGAAATGCTCCACACGGGTTTTGACTTGATTTACAGCCCTTGGGAGACTAAGTTTATGCGGCTTACCAAGGAACATGGCGGACAGGCATACAACGGACTTAAGATGCTTTTGTATCAGGGGATTATCGCCTATGAGCTGTGGAATGACGTGCAAGTGTCAAAGGAGGATGCACAGGCGGTTTACGAGAAGCTTAAGGGACAGTTTATGCAATAGATAAAGGAGCCGGTAAATACCATGGGAAACGTTATATTAATCGGGTTTATGGGCAGCGGCAAGACTACGGTGGGACTCAAACTTTCCTATCGACTGAGAAAGCCGGTTATAGACACGGATAAGGAAATAGAGCGGGAAGAGAAACGTTCCATATCGGATATTTTTGCCACAGACGGTGAAGCGTATTTCAGGGATAGAGAAACAGCATATTTGAGAAAGCTGTTGGAGAACGCGGGCAATCAGATTATATCGGTGGGCGGAGGTCTGCCTCTGCGGGAAGAAAACAGGGAACTTTTGCGTGAACTGGGACAGGTTTTCTACCTGAATGCGCGTGCCGAGACAATCTACGAAAGATTAAAGCATGACACCACAAGACCGCTTTTACAAGGGCCGGATCCACAGACTAAGATTCGGCAGCTTATAAGTGAGCGAGATGCCTTCTATAAAGCTGCGGCAGATGTGGTCGTCAATGTGGACGGTAAGGATTTTGAACAGATTTTGTGTGAAATAGAGAAGAATGTAAAATAGCTGAAATGAATCGGCTTGAATGGAGGTAAGGTTATTAAGATGAAGCTGCTTGTGATTAACGGTCCTAATATAAATTTTCTCGGCATACGGGAGAAGAGCGTTTACGGAACCAAGAATTACGATGACTTGTTAAATATGATTGCTCAGAAAGGGCAGGAGGAAGGATGCACCGTGGAGGTGTTCCAGAGCAACCATGAAGGTGCCATTATTGACAGAATTCAGGATGCCTATTTTGACGGTACGGAGGGAATCGTAATCAATCCGGGCGCGTATACTCACTACAGCTATGCGATCAGGGATGCGTTGGCAAGTATCTCGGTGCCGAAAGTTGAGATTCATATCTCGAATATTATGGAGAGAGAAGACTTCCGCAAGGTATCAGTGACGGCTCCTGCCTGCGACAAGCAGATTTACGGAGAGGGACTGGAAGGATATCTTAAAGCGATTGATTTTATCCTCTCCAAATAAAAAGTTTTTACCTTTTTTCGGGAAATAGGTTGAAAAAACAGAATTTATAGTATAAACTAAGTAAGAATTATACTTGTGAAAATTTAGGAGGATTATCTTATGATATCTGCAGGCGATTTCAGAAATGGTATTACCATTGAGTTTGAGGGCAATGTTTACCAGATTATTGAGTTCCAGCATGTAAAGCCCGGTAAAGGCGCTGCATTTGTGAGAACGAAGCTGAAAAACATCATCAACGGAGGCGTTGTGGAGAAAACCTTCAGACCGACCGAGAAATGCCCACAGGCACGTATTGATAGAAAAGATATGCAGTATTTATACTCAGACGGCGATTTATTTAACTTTATGGATACGGAAACATATGACCAGATCGCTCTGAATGCGGATGCAGTCGGCGATGCACTCAAGTTTGTCAAAGAGAATGAGATGGTTAAGATTTGTTCATATAACGGTAATGTATTCGCGATTGAACCTCCGCTGTTCGTAGAGTTGCAGATTACCGATACGGAACCCGGCTTTAAGGGTGATACGGCGACTGGTGCCACCAAGCCCGCTGTGGTTGAGACAGGCGCTAAGGTTATGGTTCCTCTGTTCGTGGATCAGGGAGAGGTTATTAAGATTGATACAAGAACCGGTGAATATTTGTCGAGAGTTTAGTGAATAGCGCATAGCATTTTTACAGAACACCTATAAGACAATGGAAACGCGAGTAGCCATTGTCTTTTTATTTTGTAAGTAAGTAAACACCGCAGACTGAGGTATTCCTTTATGCCTGGGGAGAATGGGAAAGAGGGAAAATGAATTATATAAAATTTACGGAAACAATTGCCAAGCTGCTTCGTGAGAGAATGGGAGTTGATTATGAAGTCAAAGTTACAGAGGTAACAAAGAACAATGGGGTTCAGTTGACCGGAGTCGTTATGATGAGGAAGTCGGACAAAATATCCCCCACTATTTATTTGGAGGAGCCTTACAGACAGTACCTTGCGGGAGTCGAACTGCAGGAAATCGTGGACAGGATCGTGGAGTTGTATCGGGAGCAAATGAAAGACTTCAATTTGGATATTGATTCTTTTAAGGAGTTTGAGTTTGTGCGTGACAGAATTTTTCACAAGATGATTAATTATGAAAAGAACAGGAAACTTCTGGAGGATATCCCTTATATTAAATGGTGTGATCTGGCGGTCGTTTTCTACTATGCCGTGGAAGAAAAATTTATGGGCAGGGCATCCATTCTAATCCACAACAATCATCTTGTCATGTGGGAGCAGACAGTCGATGAACTGTATCGGATTGCCCAGCACAATATGCGGCAGAGTATGCCGGAGCTGCTTATGCCGATGCAGAATCTGGTGGAGGAGATGACAGGCGTTAAGCTGCAGCAGACGGATGAAATCAGAATGTATGTGTTGACGAACAGGGCGAAGTTAAACGGTGCGTCTGCTATGCTCTATTCGGATAAAATCAGAGAACTGGCGGAATGGCTGCAGTCAGACCTGATGATTTTGCCCAGCTCCGTACATGAGGTTTTGCTTTTGCCGGATGACCATGAACAGGAGTATGCTTTCTACAGACAGATGGTGGAGGAGGTCAATACAACGCAGGTGGATCCGGAGGAGATTCTATCATACAGCCTGTATCGGTACAGCAGAAAAAAAGCGGAAATAGAGGAAATTTCAGGTTAAATATTTAGTTTACTGGACAATGGTGCCAGCTTGTGTTATGATAATCAAAATGTAACAAAATCGTAATATTTTGTACGCATAGGCAGGCACCCGTAGTCTAATGGATAAAACGTAGGCCTCCGACGCCTTTGATGCAGGTTCGAGTCCTGTCGGGTGCATTGGACAACTTATTTCAGTTGTGTCAGATAGTTAGAAAGGTTGTTTTATATGAATACATCAAATAATAATATACAGGATTTTATTAAGGCGAAGCTGGAAATCCTAAAGAACTGGCTGTTTCGATACTCTAAGATTATCATGCCGATTGTGCTTGTCATCTGTGTGGTGGCCACAATTGCCATAGCGATTAATGCCAATAAGAAGAAAGTGACAGAAGAAGAGACTGCAGGAATAGGGGCAGAGGTCGATATTACGAATTCGCTGATTGCAGTACCGGAAGTACCCCTGGAGAGGGATGCGGTACCTGAGATTAACGAACTTATCAACACATATTATACGGCAATGGTGGAGGGAGATACCGACACCATGGGTAAGTTGATGTACAAACTGGATGATACGGAAGTGCTTAAGGCGCAGGAGACAAGTAAGTATATTGAATCCTATCCTACACTGGAAGTTTATACAAAGACGGGACCGAAGGAAAATACTTATATGGTCTATGTCTATGCGGAAGTAAAATTCTATGATTACAAGGAGCCGATTCCGGGTATGACCGCATATTATGCCTGCCAGAATGAGAACGGTGACTACTATCTCAATGTGGACGGAGAAGAGGATGAAGACGTACTCAATTATATGCGCGAGTTAAATCTTCAAGGCGATGTTATCGATCTGAACAATAAAGTTGCGGTCACATACAATGATATGGTTGCCGAGGATGAGAACCTGCGGCAGTTTATCGTCGATTTGAATGCGGAGATTGAAAAGAATGTGGGAGAGGCTCTGGCACGTGCAGAGGGAAGCGAGACACCGGAAGAGAGCGGTGAGCCTTCTGACGACGAACAGGCAAATGAGCCGCAGACCAGTGAACCGTCTGTTGTGGTTACTAAGGTTAAAGCAACGGCTGTTGTTAATATCAGGACCTCAGACAGTGAGACGGCCGATAAATTAGGAAAAGCTGCCATCGGTGATGAGTTTACGTTGTTGGAAGAAAGAGGCAACGGATGGAGTATGATAAACTACGAAGGAAGGGAAGCTTTTATTAAGAGCGAGTATCTGGAGCCTTCCGAGACTACGCTGGTAAGTACTGAGGGAACAGAAACTGTAACTGCGACTGAAACTGAAACACAGACTACGCAGACAAGTAACAACAATTCCGATACGGTTACCGGAACCGTGACCGTTAAGGAGAATGTTCGTATCCGCGCTTCGGCCAGTGAAGATGGTGAAAAGTTGGGAACGGCTTATGTCGGTGAACAACTTGAGTTAATTATGAAGCAGGCTGACGGTTGGACGAAAATCAAGTACAACGGAAGGACAGCCTATGTAAAATCCGACTATGTGGAATAAAAATACAGTCCGGACAGTCCATGCGTGATTAAAGAAGTAAATAATGGTAAGGATAAAGAGTATGGGGAGAGCCTCATACTCTTTTTTGTGCGAACGAGGAATACGAAGTATTCCGAGTCTGCTTATACGTAGATAGACAGAAAGGAAACAAACATGAAACATGACGATGCTAAACTCTTACGAGAAGTACAGAGAAATACCGAGTTAGGTATGACGACGATTGATACGATTCTGGATAAAATAGGAAACGATGAATTTTCCCTTCAGCTGTCTAAGCAATCCCTTCACTATTCGGAAATCCATAATAAGGCACTGGATCAAATTTTGCAGAATGAGGGAGATGTTTATCGCGGAAGTCAGATTTCGGACATAATGCTGAAAGGAAGTATTCACGCAAATACAGCGCTCAATGTCAGCAAGGAGCATCTGGCAGAGATCATGATACAGGGAAGCAACAGAGGCATTACAAGTATGTGGAAAGCTATCAAACATAATCAACTGGCCACTGACGCGGCAGTGGAACTGGCACAGGAATTAGTGGACTTTGAGCAGGAGAATATCAGACGACTGCGGGAATATCTATAGGTAATGTGTTCTAAATTATCTGTTGAATATACATCAGAAAGAGTGCAAATTGTATACATGTATTTGTGAATATAAGTATCATTGTACAATATGTCTAAAAAATCAGCGGAAATTTTTACGCTTTAATACACTAAATCAGGGTTGTGGATTTTTTTGCCACATACTATAATGAAACGTAGGCATTATATACAAATTAAAGGAGGACATGCACAATGTCATACGTTGATGAGGTTTACGAGTTAGTGGTTGCGAAGAA
>JAFLTE010000040.1 GCA_022510565.1 Lachnospiraceae bacterium
GGCGATAAGAACAGCAACATTGCAGAGCATACAATAGATAACAGTTTAATTAAGAATTTTTTACACCTTTTTTTCATTTTTCCTCCATCTCAATGTGCAACACGTTTAATAAATTATAAATATAGTATACTAACAACATAAATCATTCAAGACCTATAATATATCAGCAGTAAAAACAATCATTTTTTCTATTGCGTAAAATTCATTTGTATGATAATATAAAATCTGCTTGACACTAGGAGGTGTGGAAATGGGAGCACTTAGAATTACATTGACGGTTATATTTATTATTGTATGTATTGCGCTTGTGATATTAGTATTGATGCAGGAAGGTAAGACAGCCGGTTTGGGCGCGGTAAGCGGTGCGGCTGAGACATATTGGGGTAAGAACAAGGGACGGTCCCTGGAGAGCAAGCTGGTGAAAATCACCACAGGATTGGCGGTTGCATTTCTCTTGCTTGTGGTTATCCTGAATCTGAATTTATTTTAAATGCAGAAATATTAATTAGTAATATGAAAATTACGAAGCAAGCCGTTTGGCTTGCTTCGTCTGCTTTGCATAATAAATGTGTATCTGCTCCCACACAAAGGCAATACTAACAAACGGTGAACATTATGAATCGCGAAGAGAACGAGCAATTTAAACATTCTCAACAAGTTGAGAGGCGTAAAAACTTAATATGCGAACTCATTGAGGACGAGATGTATACGCCCATGAAGGAGAAAGAACTGGCAGCGTTCATGCAGGTATCGCGGGAAGAACGGGAAGCTTTCAGGGAAGTGCTTCAGGCGCTTCTCTCGGAAGGAAAGATTCAGGTTACAAGGCAGGGCAAGTACGTGAAACCCGATGCCAATCAGCCGGTGGGCACCTTTATCAGCAATGCCAAGGGTTTTGGATTCGTGGAGATTGATGGCAGACAGGAAGACCTGTACATTCCGGAAGACAAGACGGGCGGCGCTTTTCATCTGGATAAGGTTCAGGTGGCGCTTATGCCGGGACAGAGAGGCAAGAGGCAGGAAGCTGCGGTCATCAAGATTCTTGAGCGCGGTACGAAGCAAATTGTCGGCACATATGATAATGCCGGAAATTTTGGTTTCGTCGTTCCGGACAACGGCAAGATTGGTACGGATATTTTTGTGCCCAAGGAGCGTTCTAAAGGTGCAGTCACGGGGCATAAGGTAGTGGTGGAGCTTACTTCCTACGGGGACGAGCGGCACAGGCCGGAGGGCATCGTGACGGAGATTTTAGGACACGTGAACGATCCGGGCGTGGATATCATGTCCATCGTGCGAGGCTACGGTCTGCCCATGGAGTTTGGGGAGAAAGTGATGAATCAGGCCGGACGTGTTCCTGAGGAAGTGCTGGAATCGGACAAAGTAGGCCGCATGGATTTAAGAGATTTACAGATGGTAACGATAGACGGAGAGGATGCGAAAGACTTGGACGATGCGGTGAGTCTGTATCGGGACGAGGCAGGCCTGTATCATCTGGGCGTGCACATCGCGGATGTAACCAACTATGTGCAGGAGAACTCGGCACTGGATTGGGAGGCGTTGGAGCGCGGAACCAGTGTGTATCTGGTGGACAGGGTTATTCCCATGCTGCCGCACAAGCTGTCTAACGGTATCTGTTCTTTGAATGAAGGCGTGGAGCGTCTGGCGTTAAGCTGTCTTATGACGATTAACGGTAAGGGAGAGGTGACCGACTATCAGATTGCGGAGACGGTTATTTGCGTGGACCGCAGGATGTCCTACACTGCCGTAAAAAAGATTCTGGAAGACCGGGATGAAACGACAATACAGGAGTATGAATCGCTGGTACCCATGTTTGAAATGATGGGAGAGTTGGCGGCCATTCTCAGGAAACGTCGTCATAAACGCGGCTCCATAGATTTTGATTTCCCGGAGAGTAAGATTGTGCTTAATGAAGACGGGCATCCTATTGATATTAAGCCGTACGAGCGCAATGTGGCGACCAAGATTATAGAGGATTTTATGCTGATTGCCAACGAGACTGTGGCACAGCATTTCTTCTGGCTGGAACTGCCGTTTGTCTATCGTACCCATGAGAAGCCCGATCCGGATAAAATTATGAAGCTGGCAGCTTTTATACGCAACTTTGGTTATCATATTAAACTGACGGGGGAAGAGGTTCACCCCAAAGAACTGCAGAAATTGCTGGACGGTATTGCGGATACGGAGGAGGAAACTCTAATCAGCCGCCTGACGCTGCGCAGCATGAAACAGGCAAAATATACGGTGGACTGTACAGGACATTTCGGTCTTGCATGTCAATATTATTGTCACTTTACATCGCCCATCAGGCGTTATCCTGATTTGCAGATTCATCGCATTATTAAGGAGCAGCTTCGAGGTAAGTTGAAGGAAAACCGTATCGAGCATTATGAGCAGAAACTGCCTGATGTGGCAAGTCGTTCATCCAAGATGGAGCGGCGTGCCGAGGAAGCGGAGCGGGAGACCAATAAGCTTAAGAAAGTACAGTATATGGAAGACCACATAGGAGAGTTATACGAGGGCGTGATTTCCGGCATTACCCAGTGGGGAATTTATGTGGAGCTGCCCAACACGGTAGAAGGACTTATCCATGTGTCCGACTTGCAGGGAGATTACTTTTATTACGATGAAAGCGCCTACGAGATGGTAGGGAAGGATTCGGGTCTGACTTATAAATTAGGTCAGCGTCTCACCATACAGGTCAAGGATGTGGACCGCTTTATGCGGACGATTAATTTTGTGATTGCGGATGATGACACGGAAGGATTAGAGTGATTATAGAAAAGGCGATGTGGCATCTGCTATGAAAGAGGGTGTTGGTATGGCTAAGGAAGCCATGAAACTTGTGGCAAATAACAAAAAGGCTTATCATGATTTTTTTATAGAAGATAAGTACGAGGCGGGACTGGAACTTCACGGTACGGAAGTAAAATCGCTTCGTATGGGTAAGTGCAGTATTAAGGAGGCGTTCGTGCGGGTCGAAAACGGCGAGGCTTTTGTCTACGGCATGAATATCAGCCCTTACGAAAAAGGAAATATATTCAACAAGGACCCTCTGCGGATTCGCAAACTGTTGCTTCATAAGTATGAGATAGGTAAACTGGCGGGCGGGATGGCACAGCAGGGATACACGATTGTTCCGCTGCAGGTTTATTTTAAGGACGGCAGGGCTAAAATCGAGATAGGACTTGCCAAAGGTAAGAAGCTCTATGACAAGAGGCAGGATATTGCCAAGAAGGACGTACGCAGGGAGCACGAACGCGACTTTAAGATAAAGAATTTGTAAGACAGCGATTTTGCGAATGTGGTTCTGAATAGTTACAAAAATGAAAATAAAATAGTAACAAAGCATTCTATTTGTGGTATAATGTTATGAACGAAATGAGCCGAATAGACATATTGAGCATTATTTGGCTTATGCCGTTTAATATATGGGCCAGTCAAGGTTTCGACAGGGGTCTTGCAGCCGGAGAAGCTATCCGCAGGCGATGCGTTAAATCGCAAACCTAAATATAAACGCTGAAGATAATTTAGCATACGCTGCCTAATGGCAGCTGTCCGCCTTAGTGCACCTACACATTAAGATCCGGGCATCGACTATGTAGGAAACGACGCAGGTGACGCCTCTACCCTGCGGGCGTATCAGAGGCTACCAAGCGCATTGGGGTGTCTGCCTCCCGACGCGTGAGGGAATGTGGAGTAATCCGCAATGACAGACTATGATAGTAGAAGGACGGGGAATGGGCTTTTGGACACGGGTTCGACTCCCGTCTGGTCCACTTTTTTTCACGAATGACAGGGGAGTGTTATATGGAAAAGAAGGAAGATGTGTTAGTTGTAGGCGGCTATCGGTTCGGTACGGTTGCGGACGCTGAGACGGCGAGAATGGAAGAAAAGAAAATTGCCGCTGTGGAGAAGCATCTCGACTACCGCCAACCGCAGAGTGTGCTGCTTGTCTATAACAGGGCGATTGAAAATAAGATTTTCCTTACACCGATAGGAATGTCATATCTGCAGAAGATTCAGACACAGCTTATCAAATGTGGTATACCGCAAGAAAAAATACGCCCGATTCCGCTGTATGCTACGTTCAGCAACAAGACGGCAAACAACAGCTCCATCAGACGCAGTATTGAATCGAGAGCACCTAAGGTTGAGTTTAAGACGCGTTTTATTACATCGATATGCGTTAATGTGCTGTTGGCACTTGCACTGGCTGCCGTAGTTCTTTTGTCGTTGGAGAGTGATATTCCCAATATTGTGAATTATCGGACTGCCGTGATAAATGAGTATTCCGAGTGGGAGCAGCAGCTTCAGGAGCGTGAGCAGGCGGTTCGGGAGGCAGAAAGAGCTTTGGAGTAAATTACGGATACAAGGCATAAGCGGAAAGTTTTCGTTTGTGCCTTTTCTTTTTATATAAATTGGCATTAGAAATATTTACCGAAATCACAATTTGAACATATTTATTCTGTATACTATGGGCATAGAATAGGTGTGAATACCGGAAAGGTGCGTTTGGATATGGACAGACTGAAAATCTTGGTGGTGGACGATGAGAGCCGCATGCGTAAGCTGGTTAAAGACTTTTTGACAAAAAGTAACTATGAAGTAGTGGAAGCGACGGACGGCGCCGAAGCGGTGGATATTTTCTTTGAGAATAACGATATTTCGCTGATTATATTGGATGTGATGATGCCTAAGATGGATGGTTGGCAGGTGTGTAAGGAGATACGTGAGTATTCTAAAGTACCCATTATCATGCTGACGGCAAAATCCGATGAACGGGATGAGCTGTTGGGATTTGAACTTGGTGTGGACGAGTACATTTCCAAACCCTTCAGCCCGAAAATTCTTGTGGCAAGAGTGGAGGCAATCCTTCGCAGAACGAGCCGGGGCAGTGCGGACGATATGCTTGAAGCGGGAGGCATCTTGGTCAATAAGGCGGCGCACAGTGTATCCGTAGACGGTGAATCTGTAGAGTTAAGCTATAAGGAATTTGAACTTTTAACTTATTTTATGGAAAACAGGGGACTTGCCCTGTCCAGAGAGAAAATACTGAACAGCGTGTGGAACTACGATTATTTCGGCGATGCCAGAACAATAGACACGCACGTGAAGAAACTGCGCAGTAAGCTGGGTAAAAAAGGGGATTTGATTAAGACTATCTGGGGTATGGGATATAAATTCGAAGAAGAGTAATGGGAAAATAAGAAATATAAATAAAATAATTCTAAAATAGTACATGAAATGCTTGAATTTATAAACGAAAAGTTGTATTTTAGGACTTGGTATGATGCGAGGAAGGAGAGCGCAATGAGAAGACAATATAGGAAACCATATACGAGGATAATCTCCCTTATTGCAGCAACAGCGTGCTTGATTGCACCGGTGTCCGGCTGCGGGCAGGCAGAAGAGGAAGAGACGATGAGTGAGGTGATTCCGGTGCTGGTTCAGCAGCCGGAAGCGGGTTCGCTTACTCTTAAGAATGAGTTTGTAGGAACGGTCAGTCCCGAGGAAGCCGTATATGTGATTTCCATGGTTTCGGCGGAAGTAGTGAGTACCAATGTATCTGTGGGCGATGTCGTAAACGCGGGAGATGTTTTGTGTGAGTTGGATTCAGAGGCGGCACAGCTGCAGTTGGCCAGTGCGAAGGTGCAGTATGAGAGTGCAGCTGCGGGTGCTAATGCGGCGCAGATAGGATATGAAGCGGCGAATTCACAGTACGAGATGGCCCAATCCCAATATGAAAGTACGGTTGCACAGCTGGATGCACAGATGTGGGGACAGAAGAATCTCCAGATCTATCAGCTCCAGATGCAGATAGAGAATATAGAGGCAAGTATCGATGGCATTTATGAGCAGAAAGCGGATTTGGCGGAGCAAAGGGAGTATTATCAGAAGCTGAAAGAGCAGCTTAAAGGATTGACGGGCTCAGTCAACGGTTTGGAAAATGAAATGAATTTGGCGCAAGAACGGTTAGATTCTGCGCTGGCAGAGATAACTGCACTGGATCAGCTGGGGGAGGACGGATATAATGCGCAGGCAGCCATTGATGGGGAGTCTGTGACGTATGAGGAGGCTAAGGCAATCGCCCAAGCGGCGGCGGAATCTGCGCAAACTGATAAAGTCACAATTGAAAATAATGCAACTTCATTGGCGGAACAGTTAGATCAAGTGGAAGCAGCAATCAAGCAGCTTGACAGCGGAGAGAAGCAACTTGACAGCGCTCTTAAGGATGCTTACAGAGGATTAGAGCAGACACAGACCATTATGAATATCACGCAGGATCAGGTTTATGCTGACACCCAGAAAATCGTGGATGCCAATAAACAGACGGCGGCACTCAGTCTGGATTCCGCGTCGTTGGGTATCGATTCCGCAGCGGCTTCGGTAAGCTCTGCGCAGATAGGTGTCGAGGGCGCACAGATTGCCATAGACAGCGCAGAGTATCAGCTGGATATGTACACGTTAAAGGCACCGATCAGCGGCGTGATCGAGGCTGTGAATGTTCAGGAGCATGGCTTCGCATCTCCCAGCAATCCGGCTTATATTATTTCCAATAAAGACACGATGACGGTGACCTTCTATGTCAGCGAGGGTATACGCAACACTCTGAAGGTAGGACAGCAGGTGAGTGTAGATCGTAACGGCAAACTGTACGATGCCGCAATCACGGAGATTGGCAGTATGATTGATCAGACCACCGGACTTTTTGCGGTTAAAACATGCGTAAGTTCTCCCGACGAGAGTCTTCTCACAGGATGTAGTGTTAAGGTTACCGCGGATACATACAGTCAAGGCGGTGTAATCTTAATTCCTTATGATGCAGTATACTACGATGACAGTCAGCCATATGTCTATGTGGCTGTTGATGGGGTTGTGGAGCGCAGAGATATTGAGACAGGCATTTTCGATGCAGAGACAATTACGGTATTATCCGGATTGACGATACAGGATCAGTTGATTACAAGTTGGTCGGCCAATCTTCGGGAAGGCGCGCTTGTCTCGATTCAGTCACAGCAGGATTCTAATGCTGCAGGCAGCGGAGAATAGGAGGCAGCGCAAGTATGGGTTTGACTAAATTGGCTATGCGCCGCCCAGTGTCAACGGCGCTGGTAGTATTAGCGCTTGTTGTGTTCGGACTGACTTCCATAGCGAGTTTCAAGTTGGAACTTACACCGGATATGGAACTGCCGATGCTTCTTGTCTACACGATTTATGCAGGTGCAGACCCGGAGAGCGTGGAGGAATTGGTTACAAAAGAGGTAGAAGCCGCGGGCTCTGAGCAGAGCGGCGTAACTTCCTATACATCCCAATCGGCGGAAAATATTTCCATGGTCATGTTTCAGTATGAATACGGAACAGACTTGGATGATGCCTATATGGACCTTCGTTCGGCATTGGATACGGCTAGGATTTTGATGCCAAGCGATGCGAGTGAACCTATTATTATCGAGATGTCCATAGACCAGATGGAAACGATGGATATTTCGGTGACTGCGGTCGGCGACAGCGATGTGCTAAGCTATGTCAATGACACGATGGTTCCGGAATTGGAGACCATATCCGGCGTGGCGGATGTCAGTGTTTCCGGCGGTAGGGAGAATTATATTAAAGTTGAACTGAATTCTCAGGCGATGAAACAGTATGGCGTGACGATGAGCGGTATTGCGCAGACTGTTGCGGCTATGGACTTTACGGTTCCTGCAGGCAGCGTCAGCCAGGGCTCACAGGATATTGCCGTTTCCAGCAGCACGGATATTTCTGGAGTGGTTCAGATACAGAATATTCCGATTACCACTGCACGCGGACAGATTGTTCCCCTCTCGGAACTTGCCACGGTCAGCGAGAGCAAGATGCAGGCCTCCAGTGTCAGCCGAAGCAACGGACAGGAGGACATCAGTATTGCCGTCACCAAGAAGAAAAGTTACGGTACCGTGGATGTGACAAGGTCTGTGGTACGCACTCTCGAGCGGTTGCAGGAAGGCAATGACACGGTTGTGATTAGTGTAATCTACAATGCCAGTGACTCTATTATCGATTCTTTGTCATCAGTGGGTAAAACGCTTGTGCTGGGCGTTATCCTTTCCATGTTCGTTCTGTTTGTATTTTTTGGAGATTTGCGGGCAAGTCTTATTGTAGGAAGTTCCATGCCGATTGCACTTTTTGCTACGATGATCGGTATGAACATGATGGGATTTACCTTTAACGTTGTTACCATGGGAGCGCTCGTTATCGCTATCGGTATGATGGTGGACAGCTCGATTGTCGTGTTGGAGAGTTGCTTCAGATTAAAAGACGAGACAGACGATTACCATGAAGCGGCACTGCAAGGAACAGGTTATGTGACGGCTTCCATTATAGCCTCAACAATTACTACGGTTGTGGTATATGCACCGCTTGCTACGATGCACGGACTGTCGGGGCAGTTGTTCTCGGAGCTTGGTATGACAATTATTATGGCCATGCTGACATCGTTAGTGGTGGCTATGACGGTTATTCCTCTGCTCTTTGCGAAGTTTAAGCCGAATGAGAAAAAAGACCTGCTCATTAATAAGCTGCTTCGTAAAATCAACGGCGGATATGAGAAGTTTTTACGAGTTTTCTTAAATAAGAAAATTTTAGTCTTTATTGTTTCCGTTGCTCTGCTTGTGGGTGCATTTATGCTTGTTACAAGCATCCCTACAGAGTTGATGCCGTCTATGGATGAAGGCGCATTTTCGATTACGGCAAGCTTTCGTTCCGGAACTAAGATGTCTACAATAGAAGAAAAGACAGCTTTCTTGGAAGAAATGGCGGAAGCGGATGAGAATGTAGAGAAATATTCCTATAGAATTTCCAGTGATACGGCAACATTGACGGCGTATCTTGCGGACGATGCCGAGATTTCTACGGATGAGGCGATAGAGATTTACACCAGACGGCTTCAGAATGTGACGGATATGGATATCAGCATCGCATCCAGCGGTGCCAGCATGACGGCAATGATGAGTACCGGTTTGGAAATTGACTTAGTGGGACGTGATTTGGACGATTTAAAGACAGCGGCCAGACAGGTAGAGGATATGCTCAAGACCATTCCGGGTGTACTGCAGGTATCTTCCGATGTGGCGGATGTCTCCACGCAGGTTGATGTTGTGATCGACCCGCTTAAAAGTATGTCGGTAGGACTTGCACCGGTGCAGGTAGCCGGTGAGATGCACAATGCATTGAGTGGCATAGAAGCGGCTACTTTGACAAGAAGCGGACAGGAGTATTCAATTCGTCTGGAGTATCCGGCGGGAGAATACAATGATATGAATGATCTGCTCAATATGACGTTGTCTACGCCTTACGGCACACAGGTGCCACTGTCGGAACTTGCAACGGTGGTGTATAAGGATGCGCCGGTCACGTTGACCAGAGTGGATGGTATTTATCAGGTGGCAATTACTGCCAATACCACGGAGGCGGCCCGTTTTACAGCGCAGGATGCCGCTGATGAAGCTATAAGCCAAATGATTTTCCCCAGAGGTGTCAGCAGGGCTACCAGCATGATGGAAGAGATGATGATTGACGAGTTTACAGCGATTGTCACAGCGATTTTTGTAGCTGTTTTCCTGATTTTCCTTGTGATGGCTATGCAGTTTGAATCGCCCAGATTCTCTGCCATGGTCATGTTGAGTATTCCATTTGCTTTGATTGGTTCCTTCGGACTACTCTTTATTACAGGTTCCACCCTCAGTATGGTATCCTTGATGGGTGTATTGATGTTAGTCGGTATCGTTGTAAATAACGGTATTTTGTATGTAGATACTGTCAATAGACTGCGGGAAGAGATTCCTTTGGAGGATGCTTTGGTGCAGAGCGGACAGATGCGTCTTCGCCCCATTTTGATGACTACACTGACGACGATCCTTTCCATGGTTCCCATGTCCCTGGGAATTGGTGAAGGTTCCGTTATGATGCAGGGAATGGCGCTCATTATTATCGGTGGACTGATTGCATCGACGGTATTGATTCTGTTACTCCTTCCCACCTTCTATTTGATTATCGATAAGAGAAGCGGAAGAGAGAAGAGACAACAGAGGCGTATGGACAGAAGATTGAAGAAAGAGGCAAGACAGCGTAAGGAATAAATGAAGATATGAAATATTCTTTAAAGAGACATTTAGTAATCATCTTTATATCGCTTGTCACGGGTACAATCCTTATGTGCCTCTTGCTCAACAGTACGCTGCTTGAGAGGTATTACATTAATAATAAGATTAATGCGCTTATCAGGGCGTATGTCAGTATCAATGAAGCGTCAAACGCGGGTGATATCACGTCGGATACTTTCGATATAGAGCTGCAAAAAATATGTGGTAAGTACAACATTAACGTATTGGTGGCGGACAGTGACTCCGAAACCGTTAAGACTTCCATGAGTGATCCCAACTATGTGATTAAGCATTTGCTGAACAACATTATTGTGGGTGTTGATCAGGAGAGCGTCCTGCGTGAGACGGAAAGTTATAAAATGCAGATTGTCACGGATATGCGTACGCAGACCGAGTATATCGAGATGTGGGGTGTTCTGGATACAGGCTATCTTTTTATGGTGAGGAGCGCGTTGGAAGGAATTAGGGAGAGCGTTACCATATCTAACCGTTTCCTGACATACGTCGGCATAGCTGCAATTGTTGTGAGTGCCCTGCTGGTTTTCTGGGTTTCCAGCCGCATCACCAAGCCGATTCTGGAACTGGCAGATATATCCGAAAGAATGAAACATCTGGATTTCGATGCGAAATATATGGGTAACGACAAGACGGAGATTGCAGTGCTCGGAAGAAATATCAACGAGTTGTCAGAGACCCTGGAGACAACGATTTCCGAATTAAAGACCGCTAACAATGAGCTGCTTAAGGACATTGAGAAAAAAGAGCAGATTGACGAGATGCGCAAAGACTTTCTTTCTAACGTATCTCACGAGTTAAAGACGCCTATCGCCTTGATTCAAGGATATGCGGAAGGTTTAAAAGAAGGAATCAACGACGATGCGGAGAGCAGGGAATTTTATTGTGATGTCATTATGGATGAAGCGTCCAAGATGAATATCATGGTTAAAAGACTGCTGACTTTAAATCAGCTTGAGTTCGGCAATGAGCTTGTGAATATGGAGCGGTTTGACATTGTGGCTCTTATTCAAAATTATATTGCCTCGGCGGATATCCTGATTAAACAGAAAGACATATCGGTTCGCATGGAGGATTACGGCGAAGTCTACGTGTGGGGAGACGAATTCCGCGTGGAAGAAGTGTTTATGAATTATTTTACTAATGCCATGAACTATGTGCAGGGTGAAAAGGTTATAGACATTAAAATACGTGAGGAGCAGAAGCGTGTGAGAGTTTCTGTCTTTAATACCGGCACCCCGATTCCCGAGGAGAGCGTAGAGCATATATGGGAAAAATTCTATAAGGTGGACAAAGCCCGAACGAGAGAGTACGGCGGCAGCGGTATCGGACTGTCGATCGTCAAAGTAATTATGGAATCCATGAATCAGGGATACGGCGTAGTCAACTATGATAATGGTGTAGAATTCTGGTTTACACTGGACACTGCTTAAATAATGTGGCATAATATTCGGGAAGGGCCGAGCCGAGCGTTCGGTGCCCTACTTATACAATAAGACAGGAGAACAGATGTGAAAAAAGCAGGTACATTTCTGTGTGGTATCCTGGCAGCGGCGCTTCTAAGCGGATGCGGGGACGTAATGCCTGAACTGACACAGGAAGAAACGGATTTAATTACGGAATATGCGGTAAACGTACTGCTAAAGTACGATAAGCACCATAAAAGCCGTCTGGTAGACACGACGGCTTATGATACTGTGGCTGAAGAAGTGGCAGAAGAGATTCCGGAAGAAATACCGGAAGAAGAGCCGCAACAGGAAAGCCCGGCAAACGATACGGAAGTGATAGATGTCAGTCAGGATGTGGAGACTGCACTCCCTTCTACAATAGAAGATTATTATGGTATTGAGGATATCACATTCCAGTATTTGGGATATGATTTGATGCAGAGTTATCCTTCCGGCGGAAGTGAAGAAGATATGTTTTTCTCCATGGATGCGACTGAAGGTTCACAATTGCTTGTGATTCGTTTTATGGCTTCCAATGTGTCTTCCACGGACAAGACATTGAATATGATAGATTGCGGAGCTAAATTCCGTGTCTCAGTGAACGGGGGAGTAGCCAAGAGTGTATTGACGACCATGCTGTTAGATGACCTGCAGACCTATAGTGGCGTAATTCCTGCGGGCTATAGTGTGGAGTTGGTCAGCATTGTCGAAGTACCGCAGTCTGAATCTGTCGGAGCGATTGAATTTATCCTGCGTGGAAGGGATGAAAATGTCCCTATAATATTGCAGTAAAAAGCATCATAAAAAATATGATACAAAATATCAAAAAATCTGTTGACATTCAGATTTTGGAATGATATACTCAAATACGTTGCCGAGCAAAAGCAGTAAAAATCGGCAGCGTTTTGCGTTTTAAATGCGCAGATAGAACCTTGACAAATAAACAGCAATGCAACCCTGAAAAGATTCCTAAAAGATAAGTAAAACCGCTAACGCGGTTTA
>JAFLTE010000041.1 GCA_022510565.1 Lachnospiraceae bacterium
CTGCTACCTTAGAGAAGGCTAAGGCTCTGGTAGAAAGATTCGGCGGAAAGATTAGCGAAGTGGATGACTGGGGTAAGAAGAAGTTAGCTTACGAAATTCAGAAAATGAAAGAAGCTTTCTATTACTTTATCCGGTTTGAAGCGGAGAGCAGTGCTCCGGCGGAGATTGAAAGCCGTATCCGTATTATGGATAATGTCATCAGATATCTGTGCGTTAGACAAGACGAGAAATAGAAAGAGGTATCTATGAATAAAGTTATACTTATGGGGCGTTTAACCAGAGATCCTGAGGTGCGATATTCTCAGGGGGACAACGCCATGGCAGTTGCGAGATATACATTGGCTGTAGACCGCAGATTTAATCGTAACAATGATGAGCAGACCGCTGATTTCATTAACTGTGTTGCTTTTGGCAGAGCAGGTGAGTTCGCGGAGAAATATTTTCACAAAGGTACGAAAATTGCAGTCACGGGACGCATCCAGACCGGAAGTTACACCAATAAGGATGGCGTCAAGGTGTATACAACAGATATCGTAGTAGAAGAACAGGAATTTGCCGAGAGTAAGAACAACGCCGGAAACGGTGACGGAGGATTTGCTCCTGCAAGCAGGCCTGAGCCGGCAGCAGCCGGTGACGGTTTTATGAATATTCCTGACGGAATCGACGAGGAACTGCCGTTCAACTAATTGTTTGATTTTAGAAGGAGGCAATGACTATGGCATTTAATAAAACAGATAAGCCGGATTTCTCCGCTAAGAAAAAAGGCGGAATGCGCAGAAGAAAGAAAGTGTGTGTTTTCTGTGGCAAAGATAATGTAATTGATTATAAGGATACCAATAAACTGAGAAGATACGTATCTGAGAGAGGTAAGATTCTTCCCAGAAGAATTACCGGCAACTGTGCGAAACATCAGCGTGCCTTGACGGTAGCAATCAAGCGCGCAAGACACGTAGCGCTTATGCCTTACGTTCAGGATTAAGAAGTTATTTAAAGACCCGACCGCAACGCGGCCGGGTTTTTTCAAGTACCATATCATGTCATTTTTCTGCGAAAAAAGTCTATATATTGGAGTGGCATGAATTTGCAAAAAATGCTATACTTATGATGTTGCGTAAATATAAAAATATGGGAACATAGACTTATTTGTGCACATATGATTGGATGAAGATATGATGAAAAACAGTGTTAAGTTAAAAGGAAGATTGAAGTCATATTTGCAGTCCTCTTTATATTTAGGATTGTTGTTGATCGTTGTGGATGTCCTGATCTATATGATAGATTACAGGGCAGGAATGGTGCTCAGCGGATTTATTATTTTCTATATTGCTATTATTCTGGCCATGATGTTCTATAATAAGCCGATTATTATGAATGAGTTGGTCAGCTTTGCCACACAGTACGGTCAGATTCAGCGAAGGCTGTTGCGCGACTTGGAGCTTCCTCATGCCCTGTTGGACGATGCGGGCAAGATTATCTGGACGAACATAGCATTTGAGAGGATGGTACATCAGGACAAAGGATACCGCAAGTCCGTTACTTCCCTGTTTCCGTCGATTACGAAGGACAAGCTGCCGGGCATGGTCGAAGAGGACGAAGTTGAGTTTGATGTTGAGTATGAGTCCGGCAATTATGTTGCGAAGCTGAAGAAAATTTCCTTAAAAGAGATGGCTGAGAACAGTGATATTATAGAGGCGAAAGAATATGACGGTTATCTGATTGCTCTCTATCTGTTCGACGAGACGGCGCTCAAGATTGCCTTGAAGGAAGTGGACAATCAATCTTTGGCGGTGGCGCTTATATATCTGGATAATTACGAAGAGGCATTGGAGAGCGTAGAGGAGGTAAGACGCTCCCTGCTGATTGCACTGATAGATCGTAAGGTGAATAAGTATATCGCTTCGCTGGACGGCATCTGTAAGAAATTGGAGAAGGATAAATACTTTGTAATCATGCGCAAGGAGTCCGCGCTTCAGCTCCAAGAGAACCGTTTCGATTTGTTGGAGGATGTTAAGACTGTTAATATCGGTAATGAGATGGCGGTAACCATCAGTATCGGTATGGGTTTGGATGGCTTAAGTTATACACAGAATTATGAGTTCGCCCGCAATGCAATCGATATTGCGCTGGGACGCGGCGGCGATCAGGCAGTAGTTAAAATGCCTGTAAATGTTGCATATTACGGCGGCAAGAGCCAGCAGGTAGAGAAGAGCACCCGTGTGAAGGCGAGGGTGAAGGCACAGGCCTTGAAGGAAATTATTACCGTCAAGGACGAAGTATATGTCATGGGTCACCGTATGGGAGATGTGGACAGCTTCGGTGCATCTGTGGGAATATACAGAGTTGCCAAGGCATTGGCTAAGAAGGCACACATCATACTCAACGATGTGACATCTTCCATGCAGCCGATGGTGGAGATGTTCCGGAATAACGATGAATATGAAGACGATATGATTATCAACAATGCGCAGGCACTTGAGATGGTCGGCAGCAACGCGGTTCTGGTGGTGGTGGATGTCAACAAGCCCAGTATCACCGAATGTCCCGAACTTTTGAAACGGTGTAAATCTGTGGTTGTTCTGGATCACCACAGACAAGGCGCAGAGATTATCGAGAATGCGACACTGTCTTATATCGAGGCGTATGCCTCTTCCGCATGCGAGATGGTTTCCGAGATTTTGCAGTATATCAGTGATAATCTGAGATTGCGGCCGGAAGAAGCAGACTGCATGTATTCCGGTATTATGATTGATACGAATAATTTTATGACGAAAACCGGTGTCAGAACCTTTGAGGCGGCAGCATTCCTTAGAAGAAACGGCGCGGATGTGACTCGTGTCAGAAAGCTCTTCAGGGATGATGCTGCGGAATATAAAGCCAAGGCGGATGCGGTCAGTCAGGCAGAGATTTACAGAGAATCCTTTGCTATCTCCGTGTGTACCGGCGAAGATGTGGCAAGCCCCACCGTGGTGGGTGCACAGGCGGCCAATGAGCTGTTGAATATCAAGGGTATCAAGGCAAGCTTTATTTTGACACCGTATAACGGCATTATATATATCAGTGCGCGATCCATTGACGAAGTAAATGTTCAGGTCATCATGGAGCGAATGGGCGGCGGCGGACACTTAAACATTGCGGGCGCTCAGATAGAAAACGGCTCCCTTGAGGAAGGAATTGTGGCAATCAAGAGAACGCTGGATGCCATGATAGAGGAAGGCGAATTGGAAGTATAGAAAGCGGGGAATCGACATGAAGGTTATTTTATTGGAGGATGTCAAATCGCTGGGCAAAAAGGGCGAGATTGTGAACGTGAGTGACGGATATGCCAGAAATTATGTTCTGCCTAAGAAACTTGGCGTGGAGGCAAATGCCGCCAATATGAACGATTTGAAATTACAGAAAGCAAACGCAGACAAAGTGGCGCAGGAACAGTTGGAGGCGGCACAAAAGCTTGCTGAGATATTGGAGACGAAGGAAGTTGTTCTCAAGATGAAATCCGGTGAAGGTGGAAGAGCTTTCGGATCGATTTCATCCAAGGAGATTGCTGCGGCAGCGAAACAACAGTGTGCACTGGAGTTGGATAAAAAGAAAATTCAACTTCCGGAGGCAATCAAGGCATTAGGTGTCTACGAAGTGAGTGTCAAACTGCACACCAAAGTGACCGGCAAGCTGAAAGTAAAAGTAATAGAAGATAACTAAGAGAGTAGGTGGCAGACGTTGGAGGAAGCATTACTCAAAAGAATATTGCCCCACAGTATGGAGGCGGAGCAGTCTGTCATCGGCTCCATGATTATGGATAGAGAGGCGATTGTGGTCGCGTCGGAAATTATTCTTTCCGAAGATTTTTACAATAAGCAGTACGGCGTACTTTTTGATGCTATGGTAGAATTGAACGATGAGGGCAGACCTGTGGATCTTGTCACCTTACAGGATCGTTTGAAAGAGAAAGATGTACCGCCGGAAGTGAGCAGTCTGGAGTTTATCCGTGATTTGATTACCGCAGTCCCTACATCCGCGAATATAAAACACTATGCCAATATTGTGGCGGAGAAAGCAACGCTGCGCAGATTAATTCGCTTGAATGAAGAAATTGCCAATACCTGTTACGTGGGCAAGGACAGTCTGGAAGATATCTTGTCGGATACGGAGAAACGGGTTTTTGATTTGGTACAGCGCAGGAATGCAGGAGAGTTTGTACCGATTCGACAGATTGTTATGGATGCGATGGACACGATTGAGCGCGCTTCCCATAACAAAGGCAATGTGACCGGTGTTGCTACCGGATTTTTAGACTTAGATTACAAGACAGCAGGTATGCAGCCCTCCGATCTTATTCTGGTAGCTGCAAGGCCGTCTATGGGTAAGACGGCGTTCGTGTTGAATATAGCCCAGTATGTGGCATTTAAGCAGGGTCAGACGGTGGCAATCTTCAGTTTGGAGATGTCCAAGGAGCAGTTAGTCAACCGATTGTTCTCCATGGAGTCCAAGGTAGGTTCCCAGCATCTGCGTACCGGCAATCTGTCTGATGCAGAGTGGGAGAAACTGATTGAGAGTGCGGGTGTGATTGGCAAATCCAATCTGATCATTGATGACACGCCCGGTATCAGTATTTCGGAACTACGATCAAAATGCCGTAAATATAAACTGGAACATAATCTGGAAATGATCATCATCGACTACTTACAGTTGATGTCCGGGAGCGGCAGGTCAACGGATTCCCGGCAGCAGGAGATATCAGATATCTCACGTTCGCTTAAGGCTCTGGCCAGAGAACTGCATGTACCGGTGATTGCATTGTCCCAGCTCAGTCGTGCGGTGGAGCAGAGACCCGACCACAGACCGATGTTGTCGGATCTGCGTGAATCCGGTGCAATCGAGCAGGATGCCGACGTGGTGATGTTTATATACAGAGACGATTATTACAATAAAGATACGGAGAGAAAAGGCATCGCGGAAATTATTATCGCGAAGCAGAGAAACGGCCCGATCGGCACGGTGGATTTGGTATGGTTACCGGATTATACCAAGTTTGCTAATTTGCAGAAGTAGCCTGATTTACAACAGATAGTAACTGACGATACGAAAGAGACAATCCTGAGTAGGACTGTCTCTTTCTTGCGTATATAAGCAGAGTCAGAAGGAGTAGATAATGCACGTTATGCTTGCATATAAGGGCATTTTCTACGACTCATGACGAGCAACGCGAACGAGAGATACGAAGTATCTCGAGTCTGCTTATATACGAAATTATATTTAATTAAGAAAGGAGAAACCGGATGGAAGAAAAAACAATCTACTACATATCGGAGGCTGCCAAGAAAGTACAGGTGGAGAACCATGTGCTGCGCTATTGGGAGGAAGAATTACAGCTTCCCATTAAACGCAACGAGATGGGGCATCGTTATTACACCGAGCAGGATGTACAGCAATTACAGGAGATTAAAGCGCTCAAAGAGCAGGGACTGCAATTAAAGGCAATTCGTATGGTTCTGTTTAAAACATCGGAAGACCAAGTATCGGACGATATAACGGAAAATAGGAGGGACAAGCTTATGGAGATGGTAAAAGAGCGAGTGGAGGAAAAGACTAAGGAAAAAGAAGAAATGCTTATGAACAGACCACATAAATATGTTGTTGCTTTGTCCGGCGATACAAAGGACACAGTTATAAAAGAACAGCAGAGCGCAGATACAGACATGGACAAAAGCCAAAAAGCCGCAAGACTCCAATATTTGTTACAACACATGATTACGGAAGCGGTCAGAACGGCGAATCGTGAACTGTGCACTGAGGTAAAAGACAGCATTCTAAAAGAATTGGATTATCAGTTCCGGATGCAGGAAGAACGTGATGAAGAACACTGGAAGCAGGAGGAAGAGCATTATCGCAAGATAGATGAGATGATCAGGGAGCGTCACAAACCGCGTGAGAAGTTTGTTAAGGGAAAGAAGAAACAATAAAAAGGTTCAAAAAAATGAAAGAACCGCATATGGCGATTCTTTCATTCTATTTCCCTATGTACACGTATGATTAGCCCTGTGAAATAGAACCTGTAGGGCAAACACCTGCACAAGAACCACAATCGATGCATTTGCCGGGATCGATTTCGAATTTACCGCTGCCCATGCTGATTGCACCAACAGGACACTGAGCTTCGCAAGCACCGCATGATACGCAAGCGTCACTAATTACATATGCCATAACTATATCCTCCTTATGTTATAAGACTGTGCGTAACTGATATAATATCAATCATTACCCTCTTATTTTAATATAAAAGGAGTCATTATACAAGGGTAAAGTTACAGAGTTGGTTGTATATCCAACTCTTTTGGTCGTTGCACCGCATCTGTTTATTGCATCTCCTCGCGCCGTTTGCGGATACCGTCCAATATAACCTTCTTTTTCTCAACTAACTTATTTTTATCCATCGGCTCTATGCCTTCCAGTTTGTATTCCATGCCAAGCTTTTCATACTTCGGTTTGCCCATAGTGTGATAGGGGAGGGCATCCAGAGCTTTCAAATTAGACAGACCGCCGATGAAATAGCCTAAATCAAACAGATACTTATCGTCGTCGGTAATACCCGGGACAATGACATGGCGAATCCACACATCAACATGCTTTTCATCCAGGTATTTGGCAAAAGCGAGAATGCCGTCGTTAGGCTGGGCAGTCAGTTCCTTATGCTTCTCAGGGTCAATGTGTTTGATGTCAAGCATGACCAGGTCTGTCAATTCCATCAATTTATCCAATTTAGCAAGCCATTCCGGATTGGCATTTTCCTTGTAGGCAATGCCGGAGGAATCGATACAAGTATGCACATTGTGTTTCTTGGCAATCGTAAATAAATCGATGAGAAAATCCACCTGCATTAGGGGTTCTCCGCCGGTGACGGTAATGCCGCCGCTTTTATAGAAATCCTGATTGCGTTTGTACTGTTCAAAAATCTCTTCCGGTTCCATCAGCGTGCCGCCGTTCATTTCCCATGTATCGGGATTGTGGCAATACGCGCATCGCATCGGACATCCCTGCACAAAAACTACAAAACGTGTTCCCGGTCCGTCTACTGTACCAAAACTTTCCAGAGAGTGAATTCTTCCTTGCATAATTGTTGTCCCTTCACCTTGCTTTATTTATATTTTGCAATATCATTTTGTTATTGTCTTATAGTATATCTTTTTTTTTGTAAAAAAACAATGTAAAATAGATTTATTCTATTTTTAAACTTTTCTATTATAGAAAATGTGACGAGAAATATTTAACATAAGAAAATGAACACGTTTGTATGTAAATATACTTATGATAAGGGAGATTCGTATGACACCGGTTAAGTGGGTATATTCGTTTCTAAAAAAATATAAAATGAAAATGGCTGCGGGCATACTGATGACCACCGGTATTGCGGCGCTTACCATAGTCAGTCCTTACATATCAGGAATCATTGTGGATGACGTAATCGGAAACGGCATAACAGACCTGTTGCCTGTGATGATAGCGTGTCTTCTCAGCGTGACGCTTGTCAAAGGGATTTTGCGCTACAGTTCTCAGGTCATGTTTGAGACTTGTTCTCAAGGCGTTTTGTACAATATGCGAGATACTGTGTACCGCAAACTGCTGCAGGAGGATTTTAACTTCTACAACAAGAACCGTACCGGAGATTTGATGTCCAGACAGACGGGTGACATGGATGCGATTCGTCATTTTATAGCCTATGTGATTTATGCGGTTTATGAAAATGTGCTGCTTTTATCTTTCGCATTGCTTATGATTTTCACAGTGAATGTGAAGCTTGCCCTCTGTATGTTGGTGGTACTGCCTTTTACGGCACTTACTACTTACAAGCAGTCCAGTAAGGTACGACCGGCTTTCCAGCTGATCAGGCAGCAGTTCTCCTCTCTGAATACGTTCGTACAGGAGAATATCAGCGGTAATCGGGTAGTCAAGGCATTTGCCAGAGAGGACTATGAAATTGAGAAATTCAACAGAGAGAATGATGCCTACCGTGATGCGGAGCTGAATGCTTCAGCAACATGGAAGAAATACATTCCTGTATTTGAATTTCTGTCCAATATACTTACCGTCGTGCTTATGGTTTACGGAGGCTACATGGTGATTCAGGGAGAAATTACACTGGGGAATCTGGTTACCGTTAACGGTTATCTCTGGATGCTGACGATGCCGCTTCGTATGGCGGGATGGTGGATTAACGATATTCATCGATTTACTACCTCTGCCGAGAAAATTTACAATACATATAAACAGGAACCGGAAGTAATGATGCCGGGAAAACCTGTGGAGCATAAGCGGATGGACGGAGATGTGGAGTTCAGAAATGTGTGCTATCATGCGGAGGATGCCGATATCATATCGGATATCAGCTTTAAAGTAAAACAGGGACAGACGGTAGGAATCATAGGTTCTACAGGTTCCGGCAAATCCACCATCATGAATTTGTTATGCAGATTTTATGACGTTACCTCAGGTGAAGTGCTCGTAGACGGTATCAATGTGAAAGATTTGGATTTGTATGAGCTTAGGGACAATATCGGTATGGCCATGCAGGACGTATTCCTGTTCTCGGATACTATAGAAGGAAATATTGCTTATGGGCGGCCCGACTGTAGTTTTGAGCAGGTGAAAAAAGCTGCCAAGATGGCAGATGCCAACTTGTTTATTCAGGAGATGCCTGACGGGTACGACACAATCGTGGGAGAAAGAGGCGTGGGACTTTCCGGAGGTCAGAAGCAGAGGATTTCACTGGCAAGAGCACTTTTAAAAGACCCTGCCATTCTGATTTTGGACGATACCACTTCCGCGGTAGATATGGAGACAGAGAGTTATATTCAGCAGCAGCTTAAGAATATTCAGCGTGAATGTACAATTTTTATTATTGCCTACAGAATTTCCTCTATCAAAGATGCCGATTTGATTTTGGTTATGGATAAGGGAAGAATTGTAGAGCAGGGTACACACGAGGAGTTGTCCAAGGCGGGCGGATACTATGAAGCGGCGTTCCGCCATCAGTACGGAGATTTCAGGGAAAACGTTACCGAAGCATAGCTATGAAATCTCTGGGAATTTGTTACAGAGGCATAACTACGAAAGAAGGGCTTGGGTGTCACAATGGCAAGAAATAAGTATGATGTTGATGAAATATTAGAAGACAAATTTGATATTAATCAATTAAAACGTTTAGCGGGTTACATTGCTCCTTACAAGAAGCAGATGGCGGCCGTTTTGTTTCTGATGCTTTCGGCTTCTGCGCTGGGTATGCTCATTCCTCGATTCTTTATGGCGGTTATGGATGTGTGCATTCCGCAGAAAGATATGCGTGCTATCTGGACCTATGCAGGACTTACCATATTGATTGCTCTCTATACCTGCATCAGTTTGCGGATTAAAATTACGCTGATGACGCGGGTAGGGCAAAGTGTCATACATAATATACGCTACGATATTTTTGTTCATTTGCAGGAGCTGCCATTTTCTTACTACGATGAAAGACCCCACGGGAAAATCCAGGTCAGGGTCGTAAACTATGTGAATAGCTTAAGTGATTTGTTGAGCAACGGTATTATCAATACGATAACGGATTTGTGCAATCTGTTTTTCATCATGTTCTTTATGCTCAGTATCAATGTGCGTCTGACGCTTGTCTGTCTGTGCGGTTTGCCTATGCTGACTACAGTAGTGGTTTTCCTGAAGAGAAGGCAGAGAAGGGCATGGCAGATTCAGAGCAATAAGCAGTCTAACCTGAATGCATACATTGCGGAGAGCATCAACGGTATCAGAGTGACGCAGTCCTTTGTACGTGAAGAGGAAAACAGTGGTATTTTTAACAGATTGAGCGGCGGATACAGAGAGGCATGGATGCGTGCGGTTAAGTTTAATTTTGTGATGTTTCCTTCAGTGGATATCATCAGCGCAATTACTACCTCATTTATCTATGTATTGGGTATCGCGTGGATGAGCCAAGCAGGTTCCGGTATTACGGTGGGAGTTCTGATTGCTTTTACCGCATATATAGGACGATTCTGGCAGCCTATTAACACACTTGCTTCCTTCTATAATTCTGTGCTGACGGCGATTTCTTATCTGGAGCGTATTTTCGAGACGATTGATGAACCGGTGTTAGTCAAAGATAAGGCGGATGCTTATGAGATGCCGCAGATACACGGCAAAGTGGAATTTAAGGATGTCACCTTCAGCTATGAGGACGGCATTGAAATATTGAAGAAAATCAATTTCACCGTGAAGCAAGGGCAGACCGCAGCGATTGTAGGACCTACCGGAGCGGGTAAAACCACGATTGTGAATTTGCTCAGTCGTTTCTACAACGTGGACAGCGGAGAAGTTTTAATCGACGGAATCAATATCGAAGATGTGACGATTAAATCTCTACGCAGGCAGATGGGCGTTATGATGCAGGACAGCTTTATCTTCTCGGGCACAATTATGGATAATATCCGTTACGGGAATGATGAAGTGTCGGATGAAATGGTAATTCGTGCCGCTAAGACGGTCTGTGCCCATGACTTTATCATGGAGATGGAGAACGGGTATTATACACAGGTAAATGAGCGAGGCAGCAGGCTTTCTGCGGGACAGAGACAGCTTATATCTTTTGCCAGAGCGCTTCTGTCAGATCCTCGGATCCTGATTCTGGACGAAGCCACATCCAGTATCGATACAGAGACAGAGATACTGCTTCAGCAGGGGCTTGCCAGACTTTTGGAGGGGCGTACATCCTTCATTATTGCCCACAGACTCTCCACCATCAAGAATGCCGACTTTATCATGTATGTGGACCACGGCGGCATTCGGGAGATTGGTTCCCACGAAGAGCTGTTGGAGAAAAAGGGTGACTATTACAATCTGTATATGTCGCAGTATGATTTCCTAAAAAACTGAATTGAGATTCTCTGATGCACTAAATTGCAAAATATATTTATGGGAGTACGTAAAAAGGCTGTCGCATGAATGCGACAGCCTTCTTGTTAGCAATCAATACAATACTTACATTGATTCATGGAATGTACGAGAGATAACATCTTCCTGCTGTTCCGGTGTCAACTTGATGAAGTTAACTGCGTAGCCGGATACACGGATTGTCAACTGAGGATAGTTCTCGGGATGTTTCTGAGCATCTCTCAAAGTGTCTCTGTTGAGTACGTTAACGTTGAGGTGGTGACCACCCTTTGTTGCATAACCGTCTAATAAAGAAACTAAGTTATCTACCTGAGCATTTGCTGCTGCCATAATTTTTTCCTCCTATTATTTATAATCATCCAAACCCTCATGGAGAGTCGGAACACTGCATGCCAACGGGGTTCTGGAACAATCCGTGCACCCCATTGTCTGCACCTGTTTAGAATCATCGGATTTGTCATCGACATCTACATTCACATGTCCGACACCCTGCGTCATACCGGAATCCATCATCTTGACAAAATCCTCAATCATCTGGTTGTTATCCATTTTTGATTCCTCACTTTCTCAGAAGAATCAATTGTGATTCTTCTATTTGTTGAGGTCTAACTCGATATCACCTGCAAATACCTGATCCTCTTTACCGAGAGCGCCCGGAATGATGGTGAAGGTATTGGAGATACCGTCCTGTGCATCATTGAACGGAAGCTTGGATACGGAAGCCAGTGAAGCTACTGCACCGTGAGTATCACGTCCGTGCATCGGGTTAGCGCCCGGAGCAAACGGCTGACCTTTCTTACGTCCGTCAGGTGTGTTGCCTGTAGCCTTACCGTAAGTTACGTTGGATGTAATGGTAAGGATGGATGTTGTAGGAACACCGTTTCTGTAGGTGTGATGTCTTCTGACAGCTGTCATGAACTTGTGTACGATCATCTGAGCAATCTCGTCTACACGGTCATCGTCGTTACCGTATTTCGGGAAGTCGCCGGTTGTCTTGAAGTCAACGATAACGCCGTCTTCGTCTCTGATCGGCTCAACCTTAGCAAACTTGATAGCGGACAAGGA
>JAFLTE010000042.1 GCA_022510565.1 Lachnospiraceae bacterium
CAGCTTCTTGTATATAAGGCTGCTATGGCGAAAGCGACTCAGAAAGTTTATTCCGTAGAGGCTGCTATGGCTAAATTATATGCGGCGGAAGTTGCTATGGAAGTTACCACCAAGGCAGTTCAGCTTCACGGCGGTTACGGTTATATCAGAGAGTACGATGTGGAGCGTATGATGCGCGATGCGAAGATTACGGAGATTTACGAGGGAACAAGCGAAGTTCAGCGCATGGTTATCTCCGGCGCATTGCTTAAGTAAGCGCAGCACACAAAAATAAACATTATAATAAGGAGAGAAATACAATGAAAATTGTTGTTTGTATTAAACAGGTTCCTGATACAAAGGGCGGCGTTAAGTTTAATCCGGACGGAACACTTGATAGAGGCGCTATGCTTACCATTATGAATCCTGATGATAAAGCAGGCTTAGAAGCGGCGCTCAGATTAAAAGATCAGTACGGTGCTGAAGTAACGGTAGTAACGATGGGACTTCCCAAGGCGGAAGAGGTGCTTCGCGAGGCGATGGCTATGGGTGCGGACAAGGGCGTTCTTGTAACAGACAGAGTGCTCGGCGGTGCAGATACATGGGCAACCTCCACCACACTTGCAGGTGCAATCAGAAATCTCGAGTATGACCTGATTATCACAGGCCGTCAGGCAATAGATGGTGATACCGCTCAGGTAGGTCCTCAGATTTCCGAGCACTTGGACATTCCTGTCATCTCTTATGCACAGAATATTAAGATTGAGGGCGACAGCGTAGTTGTTGAGCGTCAGTATGAAGACAGATACCATGTTGTCAAGGCTAAAATGCCTTGTCTGATCACGGCACTGTCTGAGTTGAACGAGCCCAGATACATGACTCCCGGCGGAATTTTCGATGCATACAAGCAGGAGATTACCGTATGGGGCAGAGCGGACTTAAAGGATGTGGATGATTCCAACTTAGGTCTGCAGGGTTCACCGACCAAGATTGCCAAGGCGTCCGATAAGGTAAGAAAAGGCGCAGGTGAGAAGGTTACTCTTGATCCTGATGAATCGGTAAGCTACATTGTTGACAAGTTGAAAGTTAAACATGTAATCTAATGCGATTACGGCAAAATATAATACTATATTCAGGTATAGAGAAAGGAATGTAATATGAATTTAGAAGAATACAAGGGAGTATATGTCTTTGCACAGCAGGTAGACAATGAGATCAGCAGTATCGCATTTGAGTTACTTGGCAAAGCAAAAGACCTCGCTAAAGATTTAAATACCGAAGTGACTGCAGTTTTATTAGGTTCCGGCGTCAAAGGGCTGGCTGATCAGCTTGCCGAGTACGGTGCGGATAAGGTGATTGTAGTAGACGATCCCGAATTAAAAGATTACAGAACAGAGCCTTATGCACATGCGCTCGCTTCCGTAATCAACAAATATAAACCCGAAATCATGCTCGTTGGCGCTACGGCAATCGGTCGCGACTTAGGCCCGAGAGTGTCCGCAAGAGTTGCCACAGGTCTGACGGCAGACTGTACCGTATTGGAAATCGGCGATTTCCCGTTACAGGCAGTTCCGGGTCAGGAGCAGTTACACAATCAGTTGCTGATGACACGTCCTGCATTCGGCGGTAATACCATTGCAACCATTGCATGTCCTTATAACCGTCCTCAGATGGCTACCGTACGTGCAGGTGTTATGCAGAAGATTGAGCCGATCAAGGGCGCAAAGGCAGTTGTGGAAGAGTTCAATCCGGGCTTTACCCCCGACAATAAATATGTGGAGATTCTGGATATTGTTAAAGCTGTTTCGGAGACAGTGGATATTATGGATGCCAAGATTCTCGTATCCGGCGGTCGTGGTGTAGGAAGCCCTGAGAACTTCAAGATCTTGGAAGATCTTGCAGAAGTGATTGGTGGTACGGTAAGCTGCTCTCGTGCGGTAGTTGATGCGGGATGGAAGCCGAGAGATCTGCAGGTAGGTCAGACCGGTAAGACCGTTCGCCCCAATGTTTACTTTGCAATCGGTATTTCCGGTGCAATTCAGCACGTGGCAGGTATGGAAGAGTCCGACATTATCATTGCAATCAACAAGGACGCTGATGCACCGATTTTCGATGTGGCTGACTACGGTGTAGTAGGAGATTTGAATAAAATTGTTCCGAAGCTGACAGAGGCATTAAAAGCTGAGATCGCAGCAGCAAAATAGTGAACAGTAAGTGATAAAACGCCTGAGCAAAAATTGCTTAGGCGTTTTCTTTTGTTGAAATGTGTGTTACTATAGGGATATGGAGCATATGATTGCGGTGACGGACATTACAAGTTCATACGGCAGGCGCCGGATTTTAAATGGCGTGTCTTTTACAGCCGGACAGGGTGAGTGCGTCGGTATCGTCGGGGCCAACGGCTGCGGAAAATCAACACTTATGTCAGTTTTGGCGGGTACGCTAAAACCGAGTTCCGGAACGGTCATATACGGCGGGCGTACGGCGTGGAGTAAAACGGGCGCCGGCAGGATGCACGGTGACAGGGATGTACTGCGTACGATGACAGGCTATGTGCCGCAGGAGAATCCGTTGATTCCCGAACTGAGTGTCTATGACAATTTGCGATTGTGGTATCCGGATCATCGCATTCTTCGGCAGGAGTTAGAACAGGGCTTCCTGAGTCTGCTGGGGATTGACGATTTTTGTTCCAAGCAGGTAAGTAAGCTTTCGGGAGGCATGAAGAAACGTGTGAGTATTGCCATCGCTATGGCGGGAATGCCGCAGATACTTTTGCTGGATGAACCGAGTGCGGCACTGGATTTGGTTTGCAAAGAAGATATACGCACATATTTGCAGGCATATTTGAGGCGTGGCGGTACGGTTGTTATTACAACCCACGAGGAGAGCGAACTTGCGTTATGTAATAAAATTTATGTTATGAAGAACGGTTATTTAAGTCAGGCAGACAATCACCTGCGGGGCGAGGCACTTGTCAGGTTATTTTAACGGAGTAGCTACAATAAGATAAGAGAAAGAATGAGGGGCAAAAAATGGATGGAATGAATCAGAACAACAATAACCTGTACGGACAGCAGGCTGATACGTATCAGAATAGCAATCCGTATCAGCCACAGAATAATTATGGTGTGCCTCCGGTACAGCCATATAATCCCAATGGACCGAAAAAGGGCTTTGGTGTTAAGCTTGCTATAGGCATTGCATGTGCAGTTGTGCTTTTAATCGCGGTGTGTGTGGGCGTACTGATGTATTCCAGAAATACGCCTTCTTATAAGGTGAGAAAAGGAATTGAGAATCTCGGCAAAGAACTTGTAGAGATAAAGAATCCGTTGGCTGAGAAGCTTGGACTTGCCGATATTATGCTGATGATGCAGGAGGACGGCGGGCACGTAGATACCAAGTTGGACTTTACCATAGAACTTCCGATTTTCGGTGACACCACCGTGGGTATCGATACGGACTTTTATAAGGATGTGCATGCCAAGGAGTTAAGTGCGGATACGAGTCTCAGTGTGTTGAATATTGAGTTTGCGCATTTGAACATTTACGCGAACGACGAGGTGTTTTGTTTTTCCGTTCCGGAGCTTTTCATAGAGGATATGTATATAGAGAACGAAAATGTAATCAGTCAGTATAATAATTCTATTCTGGCGGACGGTTCGGAGCTTGACATGGAGGACTTTTCTATTAATCTTTTCCCTGATAAGGACACCGGAATTACGATGCGGGATTGGAGAAATCTCACCACCACTTTAGGGGATTTTGAAAAGGACTTTACAGCTCTTCGGGATGCTATGACGATTGAGAAGGTGGAAAAAGGATTATATCGTGTGACATTTCCGGCTAAAGAGGTTGACCGCATGGTAAAAGATTTTATGGAATATTATGAAGATGTTGCCGACTACGGCGGCGTGAATACCTCAGCGAGAGAACTGTCTGAAATATTAAAAGAGTATAAGAAACTGGTTACTTCCGACGTCAATCTTCTGTTTGAGATTGACAGTCATAACCGTATCAACAGTATTATGTTGGAGAATCCTCTTGAAGCGCTGGATGGCGAGGCAAGTTTTGAGGCGGAAGTCTTTTTCCTGGGTGAGGAGAGAAGTGCTGATAAGGTTCAAGGCAAATTCGTAGGAAATGGTGTGGACGGAAAGAGGAGAGAGGCAATCTGGCAGGTTCAGGAAGTATGTAGCGATGATGCATATGATGTGGATGTGGACTTCAAATGGACAGAAGAGGATGAAACTGTCGGAAAGGTGAAGTTTGTAATGAACTGCGATGCAGTGAAGGATAAAGTTAATATCACGTGCTCCATTAAGGATGATGAGTCGGAGACGGATATCGTAATGAAGAGCAGAATAGATGACTATGACAAAGGCGAGAGTATAGAGATTGATTTGGATGAAATTTCTGTCATCTATATATCAGACGATGACAGAGAAAGTTCATTTAAAATATCAGGGGATATTCTCGTAGAGCCGCTTCAGGGAAAAATTGAGCCTTCTGTGGAGCCTGAGACAGCGTTTTTTGAGATGTCACTGTATGATTGGATGGATATTATAGAACAACTCAATGATGAATACGGCTATTTGCTGGATGCTTTGCTTTGGTAAAGGAGAAGACAATATATGGGCAGTGAAGGGCAGGAAACCTTGATTGAGGAGATTATGAAGCATTTGGATACGGAATCCGCACAGGGAGTATACCGTATGAGTGTTTCTTTTGACGAAGAAGAAAAACAGCACAAGACAGTTTCTCATAAATGCTGCAATATGTACGGCAGACCCGCTTCGGAAACGGTGGGTCTGCTGGATATGTACACGGATATCAGTGCAGGCGAACCTGACCGGAAAGTGTAATTCACATGAGGCGTAAAGTGCAATATCTGTATTTAGAGATTAAAAAGACAATCAAATTGTTTCCACGTATGCTGTTACAGGCAATCCTGCTTATGATGCTCATAAGCGTGATTGCTTTTTGTGGTGTAAAAAGCATGGAGCGTGAGCCTCTGGCGGTCAATGTGGAGATTGGTGTTGCAACAAAAGAAGACAATTGGATGACACATATGGCGTTGTCTTATGTGGAGAACATGGAAAGCGTATCACAACTTTGCCATTTTGTGCAGGTTTCCGAGGAGGAAGGACTGTCGCTGCTTGAACATGGGGAGATTGCGGTGCTTATTGTATTGCCGGAACAGCTTGTGGAAGGAATTATGAACGGACAGAATCCTTCCGTGGATGTTATTTTTCCTAAGGATGTCCGACTTGAGGCCATGCTGTTTCGTGAGTTGACCGAATCGGGCGCGGGACTTTTGCAAGTGGCGCAGGCACAGATTTATGGTGCTATTGACACGGCAAAAGCATATGATTTGACGGAGCGGCTGTCTGTAATTGAAGCTGATATTGACAGTTACAATCTGGCTTTTGCTTTGGACAGGCTAGCCATGTATGATGAGGAGGCAGTATCCGCCACAGGGAGGATGAGCGTATTGCAATACTATGCGGCTTCCGGCGTGGTTATATTTTTGTTCTTGACAGGTATGGCCGTGTATCCTGTTATGCAGCGGGAGAATCCGGCGTTTCGACGGCAGCTTACAAGAAATGGGACAGGTGCACTGTGGCAGAGTTTTTGCAGATGGCTCTGCGGATTTATCTGCATAGGTCTGTTAATGTGTGTGGCATGGGTGTTAATCAGTGTCGTAACATCTTTGATGCCGGGAGTAGGGAAGCATCTTACATCCATGCTCATAAGCGGCAGAAATCATGGCACTCTGTCCGCGCGTATAGGAATAGTCTTGCTTATGTTGGTGACGGTGACGACATTTATCAGCATGATATATAGTATAGCGGGAAGTAAAACAGGCAGCATCCTGCTTATTTTTTTACTTTCCGTGTTGATGATCTATCTGTCAGGCGGCTTCGTGCCGTCTGTTCTGTTGCCACAAGTTATGAGGGCGGTAGGGGAGGTGCTTCCCAGCGCCTATTTGATACGTGCTTTTGGCGGATTGCTTGCCGGATACAGAGACGGGGCGCTCGGACAGAGCATAGCAGGAATGTGCATATACACGGCTGTGTTTGGGGCAGTGGGCTATTGTATTGACTGGAGAAAAAATGATGCAGTATAGAATAAAACAATACATTATATGGCTTAGGCTGCTCGCCAAGAGGTTGTGGAAGCAGCCCGCGTACATCGGGCTTATAACGCTCATACCGATTCTGGGGTGCGTATTCGGTTTGGCAGAGCAAGAGAGTGCGGGCGGCACGGTAGTGTCCGTCTGTGTAGAGGAAGGCGTGTGGAGCAGCCGGATAGTGGACGGGCTGCAGAAACAGGAAACGGACAGTATTCTTGAATTTGTGTTTTGTGACGATGCTGCTGCGGCGGAGCAGAGCGTTGTTGGAGGCACTGCCGACTGTGGATTTGTGATTCCGTCGAATATAGAAGAAGTGGTATTGGACGAGGACTGGCGAAAGAGTATTACTGTTTATGAGACATCTGCCAGCAGTATTACGGGAATGGCTAAAGAGCGTATCAGCGGGGTGGTTTTCAGACTTTACTCCGAGCAGCGCTACCGGGAATACATGGGAAATATATCGGAGGATATTGTAGATTTTGCGCAGGAGGCATATGAAAGCCATCTAATCGATGGCAGCACCTTCGGATTTCGATACGTGAACTATGACCAATATAGTCAATCTAATTACGATACAACTGTCACATCTGACATGTTTGTTTTCCCCATAAAAGGGGTATTTGCAGTCATTATTTTTATCAGTGGTATGTGTGGTATGTTGGAATATGACACGGACAGAAGAGAAAAAAGATTTGTGAGAATGGCACCAAATATATTGACTTATATAGTCGATGTGTGGATGCCGACGGTTTTTGTCTCTTTCGCCGTGTTGATTTGCCTATGGATATCTGATGGAGTTCGTTTGATGGGCGGGCAGTTTTCCATGGGAGTCATGTTGTCCGTGTGGGATTTCGGAATGTGGCTTTCACAGATTGGACGGCTGATTGCATATCAGTGCATTATTGTACTGTACTGTTGTATTCTCGGAATTATACTGAGACGACAGGAGACGGTGGCAGTGGCAATTCCCATTCTGTCATTGGGAAGTATTGTGTGTGCGCCGGTGTTTATCAGGCTCTCGACGTATGTGCCGCTTTTTGCGGTGTTGGAGAAACTGTTTCCGGTGACGTATTATTTGATGATGTAGGGTGCATTTTTTGCTTGAGCAGGAATCATATTCTACGTCGCCGCGCTCTCGCTCCGCCTCAAGCGTAGCAGGCGCTAAGCTCGTAAGAAACCTCGCTAAGCGCTGACGCTTTCCGAGGGGCTCCTTAAGAATTTGACTCCTGCCCATACTAATATATTGGCTGACTGAATAAATATTTTGCCGCCACCTACACTGTGCTGTTAGTAGGATGATTGAAATTAAACACATAAGGAAATATAAATATGAAGAAAATCATTTGCATATCCGCGTCGAATATTGTACATAGCCGAAATCAGAGTACATCCATGTTATTATGTGAAAAGATAGATGCCATCGTAAGAGAAAAAGGAAACGAGTGTGAAATAATAGATTTGCGAAGCTGCCAGTTATCGCCCTGCATTGGGTGCGGCAAATGCTATGACAGCAAACGTTGTTGTTGTGACAGCGCTTTTAACGAAATTTATGAGAGTATTATACAGTCAGATTGCATATTTATTGTATCGCCTCACTATGCGCCGATACCTGCTAAGTTAAGTATGCTTTTGGAAAAAATGGAGGAAATCACATTCCTGCATTGGTGGAAGGATAATAATTATCGGTCAGATGTCTACGGTATCCCTGCGGGAATCATTTCACATGGCGGCGGTTCGGATTGGGCGCTCATGAGTTATAAAGCTATGGTAAATGATACGATCGCAAACGCTCTGGAAACAATCCAGTTAAAAACAGTTGCGTTTAATACGGAGTGGGAAACAGGCATTTCATTCGGCGTTTCGAATGTCACAGAACAGTCAGATATTTTCCCTGTTCAAGAATATGAATGGAATACAATTTTACATAAGCTACAAACATACATTGATGTTGTACTTTCAAACTAAATTACGATGTGGAGACATATATTATGAATTATACGATAAACGAGGAAAGATTAACTGCGAAAGAATATATTGATTTTTTGAAAAAGTCAGATTTGGGATCACAATATCCAAAAGAGCGATTTGAAGAGCGAATCACAATACTGGTAAACAAAGTTTCCATCAGCTTAGTGGCAAGAAACCAAAACAAGGAGATAATAGGTGTTTGCTTTGGCATAACGGATTTTGCATATTGGCTCTTTATCACAGATTTAGGAGTTATCCGTGAATGTGTGGGGCAAGGTATCGGAACAGCACTGGTCAGTAAATTGCATGAGTTGGCCGGTGGGACAAAAAACATCATCATGTACACTTGTGTGAATGAAAATGCCATTCCATTTTACGAAAAACTTGGAATGACCCAACCGAACGACATTATGGTTTATAATCATATAGAGTGGACAGATTTTACAGTCGAGTAAAATAATTTGTAATTCAGTGAGGTGAGAGAGTGAATTATAGACTGCCCGAAATGAGTGATGAAATGATACTCCGTGAATATATACAGGAGCATTACAATAATGGGGAAACCAGTATCAGTGCGAGTTTGGACCTTCCGGCATCTGATTATGGCGAGTGGGTTGAAAAGATACAGAACAATGCAGTCGTAGGTAATGCTGAATGGGGAAAGTCGCTGCTGTATTTGTGCTTTGATGAAATGAAGTTGATTGGCTTGCTGAGCATCAGATATGCGCTGTCAAAGACTTTGTCGGAGAAATACGGCGATATTGGTTATGGGGTAAGACCATCCGAGAGGAAAAAGGGATATGCCACGGTCATACTCCAATATGGCGTATCCGTTTGCAAGGAGAAAGGAATGCACCAAATTATCCTCGGTTGCTATAAGGATAACTTAGCGTCAGCGGCTACAATCAAAAGGAACGGAGGTTTTCTTTTTGCGGAAAATGATAATTATATGAAAGGGAGAACCAGTCAGTATTATTTGATAAAGTTGTAGATGCCAAGTTCACGTTTGATGAAATGTATGTACCGAGAAGATGGGAAAGCTTAATGTCGAGGGGACAGAAATACATTGTTAGGAGATTTATTGTATGTTTGAAGAAATATCATTCCCTGAACATGAATATGAGTCAATTCAAAATTATTTAAATAAACTAGGGTATTGTTATACCACGAGGGTATATAAAGAAATCGGGAAATATAGAGTCGGGGAATTATATACTGCACCATGGGGTGATGTATTGAAAATAGACGAAGTTAAAACATACTGGAAAGTATCAGATCGCCCTTTCTATGACGAAATGAATGATGACGAAAAGATAGAAATCTGTAAATATTCTGAAAATATAGGATTGCCATATGAATTTATAAAATTTTCTAAAAGTACAGTATGATTATATTTTAACAGCGACAAATTCCTAGTTCGTCGGGCATTTGAACAAAATGAGATTTTATAGGGAGCAGCTACGATGGATAAAAAAGTTGATATTATAAAAGACGCTGATGGTAAAAACATTGTAGTCATCAATGATCTGCGTTTCAAGGGAAGACGGAGTGTGGACTGGAATGTTGTAGAGGATTGTCTGAAAGAATATATCGGGGAGTATGCTGAGATTACAGAAACATCAGATGTGGTATACATAGGTGCGGATTTTCCGGATGAGTTTGCACATTCCAAAGATACAAAAGAGTTAAGAGGCGCAAATATGTATGCAAAGGAAAATTCTTCAAGCATCATCAGGGAGATGATTGAAATTGCCACGAATAAAACTTTTGCAGAAAATTATGCAAAAAGAACATAATACAGATGCAAAATTCGGTTGGTACAGATACGATACACGTTTTGCAATCCCTGTTTATGATAATGTAGGCGAACTGGTCGGATACAATGTTTTTAAGGCAAGAATCTTGGTACGTCATGCAAAAGATGGGAAACTGTATTTGTATGACATTTTAAGAACAAAAAAAGAAACGAGCAAGCCGCTTGAGCAATAGCTGTACGGTCGAAAAACTCATTTCTTTATAATTGTATTTTAAAGATATAGAGTACTTTTGTCAAGTGTACAATTTACACCAAATACGCCAAACTAATTCAGCAAAGTAAAAACATGATCATGGCTAAATAGCAAGAGCATTTAAGGCACATTTCGAGCAAGGAGTTGTCTTTAGCCCCTTCCTTAAAATGTTTTGGAGGTATTTCAATCAATTCTTTATGTCATGTTCGTATTGTTATAATTTGTTATAGGTTTTTCTTTTTCCTTATTTTGACCAAATGAGGGTTAGTGACAAGAGGAAGCTGTTTTTGCTTGGGCAGGGAAAACAGATGGAGTGATACTTTCGCACGGGACAAGATATGATATCGACTTTACCGATTAATGGGCAAACCGGAATTTGAAACTGTCAAAATCTTAGA
>JAFLTE010000043.1:0-2640 GCA_022510565.1 Lachnospiraceae bacterium
AAGGACAGCCGTTCGGGTACACGGGTTACCGGTATGACAGGACCAGCGGGACCTACTTTGCCCAGGCGAGGGAATACGATGCAAAAATGGGAAGATTTCTGAGCCGGGATAAAGACAAATATGTATATGTCGGGGATTGTGATTCGACAAATATGTATATATATTGCAGAAATTCTCCATTAAGGTACATTGATAGGGAAGGAACAGAAATTATTATTGTTACCGGTGGGATAGAAGATAATGCTATATCGGAATATAAATTTGTAGAAACGGCACTAAAAAATATCAATGATTTGGTAGATGAGGGGGTTCCGAATGAAAATATAACGTGGCTAGTGGTGCAAGCCGGATATAATGATGTACAAATGGGAAATTTCCAAAGTACCGCAAATAATTTAGGAATTAATTTTGTGTCAGTTACTCAAAAAGAAGAATTTATATCCTATATCAATACAAAAAGCGTAGGAGAGATAATGGACAGTGAGAATTTGAGGGCAAATGACAAAATTGTGGGAATGTCGTTTTTTTGTCATGGACAAAGTCAAACATACACAAAAGATGTGGGAGATAATCAATTATCATTTGCATATCATGTTAGTGATGTTGACTCATCTACGATAGATTTTACGCAAAGCGATATAGCAAGCTTGGATAAACAGGCATTTAATGAAACTGTCACAACTTTTTATTCATGTAATGCGGGGACCTCGGATAAAAACGGAAAAAGCTTTGCTCAAGAGTGGGCAAATCAAACTGGTGGAGTGAGTTATGGAATAAGAAATGGAAGAACATATTATGGCGCTATTAATAGAAATTGTACTTGGGGCTTTTATTTATCAAAAGATTTATTACAAATCAGATCGTTATCTTTTTATCCAGGAGATTGGCTAAATGCTAAGTTGGGAACAGAATCGGCAGATGAGCAAGCTAGGCGCGAGGCTGAGCGGATGGAGAACGGATATTCGGAAAAGGGTTCATTAAACTATCCTTGTCTGGTTTCATTATCGGGTGATTTAGATACTATACTTAATGGCGGGGTATTTAGCAGAGGATGGGCAGAATTTAAATGTATAGAGGAATGATTGTGATGATAAAGTACCTAAAGTATATATTATATCCAATGTGTGCAGTGTGTGCAGTATGTGCGGTAGTCTTCTATATAAGACATTACACAAACAGCAAATATAATGTTATACCGCGCAAAGCTGTCCAACAATATCTGGATGAAACATACAATATGAACTATGAGTTTTTAGAAGAGAATTTTCGCTTTGAAAAAGGCTTCTATATTTGGGAATTTATCTGTCAAGATGACGAAGAATACCGTTTTACAATGGCATATTATTATGATGAGGAAGAAGAAGGCCCTGTAACTGCGGATAAAGCGCATATTGCACATATTAAAGATGGATTTCTTACAGCGAAGCTAAAAGACAAATTTCAAGATGCAGTAAAGTGGAAAAAGGTATCATACAAAGAACGAGAGTTCCTGATATTTGAAATCTATGATGAGAGCGATCTTGAACAGGCGGCGGAAATTATGACGGATATTTTTGAATTTTCTCTTACATATATGCAGCGTGTGTATAAAAAGAATTCACCAGTGTGCTGCTCGATATATTATATGGATTCCTATAAAGGAGTGATATCTCTGGATAGTGAAATATATAGCTATAAGTACGAGGAAAGAGATGAACTGTTTCAGTTCGTATATACTAAATTAGAAAAGATGTCAGGGCGGGACAAGTGGTAATGAATAATACTAAATATATTAAGAAAATCATATTTATATGCATGCTTGTATTTATCATATTCGTTCTACTATTTTCGTTTTGGATATTATATCAAAGTCGGCAGATAAATATTACGGCAGATAGTATAGTTGCATTTTACAATATACCAAATGAGAAAAAAAATATTCTTTTATATGTCAATAACAATGATTACAATGATGAGAATCTGTATTTTGTCAGCAGAGAAGGATTAAAGGTTGATTTTGATAAGATAATCGATGAGCATATTATCGAAATTAAGTTTCATAAACAGGAAGAGATGGTATATATAGAAGTGGCACATGCAACTTCACAAGGAAATGGATATATTGATTTATACGAGATTCAAAACAATGAGCTGGTTTTGCTTTTATCGGATCGTGCTGTGGATAGTAATCTCGATTTTACTACAGAGACGGTATATGAATCCGGAAAATTGAGTTTATATATTGAGCGTCTCAAAGAAGCGCAAAAGATGCCGGATGTTACTTTGCGGGGTACTGAGTTGATATATGGTTCAAGTAGTCCCTCAACATTAGATGATGAGTTGCTTTATCAAAGAAATAAAATTGAGAGAAGATATCAATGGGATGATAGCGAAAATAAGTATGTATTGATCTCAGATAGAAAAGAATTGCTGCAGCAGATGCCAAATGTATATCCTATACAATGGTAAAATCGCAATATTAAAATTATGATATGCAATGAATTTAGATAGTATTGTCCCACAAAAGAAAGGACCGTCCATGGATAATAGACTATTAACCATAGCAAAAAGAGCATACCGCGGGGGGAACTGCACTACTACCTGCAGGATGAGATGGGCAGCCCCCTCCGGGTCAGCGGCGTGGCGGAAGGTACGGACACG
>JAFLTE010000043.1:2649-10233 GCA_022510565.1 Lachnospiraceae bacterium
GTCACCGCAAAGAGCTACGAATACGACCACAGGGGCAACCTGATCAGGGAACTGGAGAGCGGCATAGCCGTACACGGCTATGCCTACAACGCCCTGAACAGGCTGGAAAAGGCATGGAGCCGCACACCGGACGGTTCCGTACAGACGGAAGCCGAATACCATTACAACGGCCTGGGACAGCGGACGGGGAAAGAGACGGGAGAAGGACGGGAAGACTACCTCCTGGACCTGACCATGCCCTACCATAACCTCCTGTCCGTCACCAGAAACGACGGCATCCCGGCCCGGACCATCTACTGGGATGGCAATGCGGCAGCCATGGAAGAAGCAGGGGAACTGCACTACTACCTGCAGGATGAGATGGGCAGCCCCCTCCGGGTCAGCGGCGTGGCGGAAGGTACGGACACGGCCGGAAGCTGCCGCACCTACGGCTACGATGAATTCGGCAACGACCTGTCCGATACCATCGGGAAAGAGCTGGAGGAGACGGGCATCCCCAACCCCTACACCGCGCAGGGGGAAGGACAGCCGTTCGGGTACACGGGTTACCGGTATGACAGGACCAGCGGGACCTACTTTGCCCAGGCGAGGGAATACAGGCCGGAGACGGGACGTTTCCATGCACAGGATGTGGTAGCGGGCAACGGGGCAGCACCCGTGACCCTGAACAGGTATACATACTGTCTGGGGAATCCTGTGGGTTACACAGACTATGACGGAATGAAAGGATATTACTTTTATGATCCATTAGCATTTACAGGATTAAATGCCGAAGGAAAGTCTATGTCTTTGGATATTGATAAGATTGTTGAGGCGGATATAAAAAACTTAGAGAAAGTGTATAATACAACGATAGAACTTATACCCATGAATTCACAGTCAAATGATAAGTATACTTCTTTTAGCGACGCGTGGAACAATATGGATGATTCCAATGAAAATATTGATGTTGTTGTAATATCAACACATGCCAACAATAATTATTTTGTTACTGATTCTGTGATGGATGGAGACCGCAGAAAGACAACTGGTCAAATGTATAGAGGAGATATAGCAAAGCTAAAAGATAAAAATGTAGATACACTATTGCTGGTGGGATGTAGCATGGGGATTAAAGATCAGCTTGCAAATGAAAGTAAAGATAGAAATAATGAAGAGATTGATTTCAGCAACAATTCCTTGGCAAGTCAGTTTTACGCAGCGGACTATAGGAAAAATATAGGACAGATTATTGCAGCAAACGGATCTGTTATGCATGGAATTGACAAAGACGGTAAGAGGATAATTTATGCCGTACCAAATAGGTATGATGGAACGGAAAGTGCTGCATTTAGACGATATTATATAGAAGATGGTCAACTGATTATAGATGAAGATATAGACATAAGAACTTATATGGGGGATATTTCCGATGAGGGTTATGAAGATGACTGTGAACAGGGAGGCAAAAAATTTGATAAAAAATTGTAAGAAAAATTTACTGGCAATTATTTTATTAATAGTAGCGCTGTTAGGTGCGCTAGTTATGAAATTTGTTGGCATAAATAGTAAAGATATGGTCCAAATGGGAGAAGAAAACAAGATGGATGAAAAAATGAATGTTAGTAGGGGTGATGTACAGGATAAACAAGATATACATACAAATTTGGAATCGGATTCATTGGAACAGGAGGATGAGATGGAAGAAAATGATAAAAAAGGTTATCAAGATAAATTTGTGGATCTAGAGGTAATATATTTAGGATATGGTATGTCCTCTGCAAATTGGCCTTTGCAAAAGAAGATATATGAAGATGGCGTAGAAGGTGAAATCGCAGGACATCATATATTTTCTAGCGAAATTGAATTTGAAATGCTAGTTAGTGATTGGGATATACATGATTTGAGTTTTGACTTAACTATTAATCCAGATAATTATTACTTGATGATATATGGCAGAAAATTAGATTGGATGCAGTATAATCCAGGGAGAATGAGCCAGTTTGGAGGAGTTGAATATCGTATAGGTGTTGACTGGGAGAGTAATGTAGAAGAGGGGACTTTCTTTTTCTACGAAATTGATGGAGAACAGATAGAAAGAGGTTATTTACCGGAGGAAGTTACACTCGAATTTTAATGGGAAAATACGAAATAGAGACCGATTATGAAAGGATTACCATGGAGAACAGACTGCCAGCCATAGCAAAAAAAGCATATCGCAGGAAAGCTGCAGTGACGATTGCAGCAGAACATGCAGATGTCGTCATTTATGGATTTCCCTACCGAATCTGGTTGGAAGGCGAGAAACTATACATAGAACGCTCGGAACTGACAAGGGATAAGCTGTATTTTAACGGAAGAGAATTGACGGAAAGTAGTTTTGGTTGTGATATTTCGTATGAGACGGGAGACAGCCTGTATTATAGGGAGGGAAGCCTTACCGTTTATGCGGACTGTATTGTCGTCGAGATGGCGGAAGAACTTTATGAGACATCCCTTTCCGAGCAGGCGTTTGACGAACTTCCGTTTGAGGATTTTCCCAGATATAAGAGGTCGCCGAGGCTCATCAGGAAGATTCCCACAGAGGCGATTGAGATTGAACGGCCTCCGGCGGAAAAGAAGATGGGGCGTAAGGATATCATCCAGACAGTCATACCGCCCGTGATCATGCTGTGTGTGACGATAGGTGTCAGTGTCCTTATGAAGAGGGGGCTGTTTGTAATTGTATCTGTGATGTCTACACTCATGAGTCTGGTCATGTCCGTGACGAAGCTGATCCGTGATAGGAAAGAATGCAGGGAACAGGAAGAAAAGCGGCGTCAGATGTACGAAGATTACCTGCTGTCTGTGCGCAAGAGACTGTATCATGCAAGGCAGGAAGAGGCGGAAGCGGTTCGTTATAACAGTCCGCCCGTTCGTAAGATTGAGCAGATGGTGCGTTCCTACAGCAGCAGGATTTATGAGAGAAGTTCAGATGACGATGATTTCCTGAAGGTATCCGTTGGATTGACAGATGAACCGGTCAGTTATCCGGTGCATCTGAAAACAAAAACGATGGAAACAGACAGGGACGAGTTGGAAGAGGAGGCGGAAGAAGTCTACAGGCAGTTTCGGATGCTCACGGACAAGCCGGTAACGGTGGATTTAAAGAGGGCACATATGGGACTGGTGGGAGAAAAAACGGTCATTCACGAACAGTTGCGGCTTATTGTTGCTCAGCTTGCTTTTTTCCACAGTTATCATGATCTGGAGATCGTAACAGTTTTTCATGAGAGATACAACGGTGAATTTAGGTGGATGAATTGGTATCCTCACCTGCGGATTCATGCAATCAATGCCTATGGGTGTATTAATAATGACCGTATGCGGGATCATGTGATGGGAAGTATGTACCGCATTATCAAGGACAGGAAGCTTAAGAAAGAAGAGAATAAGAAAGAGAGCCGTTTCCTGCCACATTATCTTTTTATTATCGATGAGCCGAAGCTGATCATGGATCATGCCATTATGGAATATCTGGATAAAGAAGCGGATGGACTCGGATTCTCAATCATCTATACGACGAATATGAGAGCCAGTTTGCCTGCCAATATCAAGACTATCGTGTCACTGGAGAATTCCAAGGAGGGTATCCTTCTGTTGGAAGAGGGGGATATGATTAATAAGAGACTTCGCCTGCAGAGTACGGATGGCATTGCATTTGAGTGGATGGCCAGAGATTTGAGCGTACTGATCCATGAAAAGGGTATCGTTTCACGTATTCCTGAGAAGGTGACTTTCTTTGAGATGTATCATGTGGATTCACCGGATCAGCTGGAGATTGAAGAGCGTTGGAAGAAGAATCAGGCATATAAATCCTTGGCGGTGCCTTTAGGATTGCGGGGATATGAGGACTATCTGTACTTGAATCTGCATGAAAAAGCGCACGGCCCGCACGGATTGGTAGCCGGTACAACCGGATCGGGTAAATCCGAGATTGTTCAGTCATATATTTTGTCATTGGCAGTAAATTTTCATCCTCATGAGGTAGGTTTCTTGTTGATCGACTATAAGGGTGGCGGAATGGCGGACTTGTTCAGGCACCTCCCACACTTATTGGGGACGATCACGAATCTGGATGGCAGCGAGAGTCTGCGTGCGATGGCGTCCATTAAGAGCGAACTTGCCCGAAGACAGAAGATATTCAGCCTAAATCATGTAAATCACATTAATGATTACAATAAACTGTTCAAATTGGGTGAAGTAGAAGAGCCGCTCCCTCACTTGTTCCTGATCAGCGATGAGTTTGCGGAACTGAAGAAAGAGCAGCCGGAGTTTATGTCCGAGCTGGTTTCGGCGGCGCGTATCGGTCGAAGTCTTGGTATCCATCTGATACTGGCAACCCAGAAGCCGTCCGGCGTGGTGGATGATCAGATCTGGACCAATTCTCGTTTTAAGCTGGCACTCAAGGTACAGAATGAGTCTGACAGCCGGGAAATCATTAAAACTTCCGATGCGGCCTTTATCACACAGTCTGGGCGGGCATACTTGCAGGTCGGCAATAATGAGATTTACGAACTGTTTCAGTCGGCATGGAGCGGCGCGCCATATCACAGCCACAGCACACAGGAGGAAGTGAAGGAGCAGCAGCTGGTATATCTGGTCAATGAACTGGGGCAGGGAGAAGTGCTGAACGGTGACTTGAGCGGCAGTGTGGAAAATAAGCAGATTGAGGTGACACAGCTGGATGCAGCGATAGAGCATATCGCCAAGATCTATGATAAGCAGAAACCGATACCGGTGAAGAAACCATGGCTGCCACCGCTGGAGCGTCAGATTGTAAGCGAATATGCGCAGCAATATTGCACGGGACAGGATATGGAGTCCGCGGAGATACCGCTTGACCTGAAAGTGGATATCGGGTTAGTTGACATACCTGAGGAACAGAGCCAGATAGGCTATCATCTTGATTTGTTCAAGGATGGCAATGCAGCTTTTTTTGCTGCTCCGGGCTATGGTAAATCTGTGTTCCTGACCACGGTTCTTCTGAGTCTTGCATTGAAAAATTCGGTAGACCGATTGAATTTCTATATCTGTGATTTTGGCAACAGTGCGCTTATTTCGTTAAACAAGGTTCCTCATGTGTGCGATTATATCAGTATGGAGGATACGGAGAGAAGTACGAAGCTGGTACGTATTATCACAGAGGAGGTTAAGAGGCGTAAAAGACTGTTCGCAGATAAAATGGTGCAGAATTTCGAGGTATATAACCAGACTTCTGAAGAACCGCTTAAGGCGATTGTGATACTGATAGATAACTATGACGTGGTCAAGGAACTGGGACAGGAGATGGAAGATTTCTTCACCAAACTCAGCAGGGATGGTGTGGGACTCGGAATTTACATGATAGTAACCGCAACCAGACAGAGCGGTATTAAATACGTGGCCCTCAATAATTACAAAAATAAGCTTGCCGGGTATCTGATCGATAAATCAGAGACGACAGGTTTGATAGGAAGAAGCAGCTATCAACCGCCGGAGATAGAGGGCAGGGTTTTGGTAAAACATGCGACAGGAATTAATCTGATGCAGGTATATTCCATGGTACCCTTTAAGGATGAGATAGCTTACAATGCCGGGCTGAAAGATCTGGTCGATAAGTTGTGTGATATGTATCCGACCAAACGTGCACCCAGGATACCGGTATTGCCGGAAAACTTCCTATATCCTATGCTGGCACAGTACGGACAGGTTTCAGAGAACGAGATTCTCCTAGGACTGCATAAGGAGACCGTGGAGGTAAGAGGATTTGATCGATGTGCAGCGCCGTTTATCATATTAGGCGATTCCGCCAGAGGCAAGACAAATCTTCTGAAAGTTATTCTGGAACAGATTGGCGGACGCAACAGAATATATCTGTTTGACAGTTCGAGCAAAGAATTATTCTATCATAAGACGGATGCAAATCTGTCGTATATGGAGAATCCGGAAGAAGCAGAAGATTTCATAGAAGAATTTACGGAGATGGCGACTGTGCGTAAAGGATTGTACCATAAGGCGTTGGAGGTTGATCCGAGGATGACGCCGAGAACATTCTACGCATCACTTGAACCGGTCTATATCGTGGTGGATGATGTGGATGAATTTGCGGAGCAATATGCTTCACAAGCCAAGAAGATGGCAGATTGCCTGCGTATGGCGGCGGATACCGGATGCGGTGTTATCGTGACTATGCATTCCACCAAATCCAAAGGCTATGATGATATCAGTAAATTCTTTAAAGTGACTACTGACGGTATCTTATTGGGTAACCCGGGAGGTACAACTATCCTGCCATCGGTGCCGGCGAGACAACTTCCTGCAATGGGAGAAGGTCTGCTGTATAGAAACGGCAGCTATGAGAGGATTGTATTACCTAAATTCGCATAGAAGATTATGTGTTTTTAGAAAGAAATATTTACGAAGCTAATAAAAAAGAAAGAGGTGATAGTATGGGTATAATACCGGGCTCAGTTGGAGCAGCCAAGGCGGCAATGCGTGCAGCAATCAACGCAGAAATCCAAAAGCTTCAAAAAAAGATAAGGAAAGCCAAAGATGTGAAACAGAAAATTAAACTTGTTCAGCTTCATATTGACGCTGACATTTCCACATGGAACAGGTCACTTGGTACTTTCGAGTCGAGTCAGATGGCGCCGGTGAAGGTGACCGATAAATTCGAAGGAGACAGTGCGGAGACTATCAGTACCAAGATACCTGAACCCATTGATATAATGCGGGAAAATACTTCCGGTGCGCAGGAAGTACAGGGGGAAGCGGATATACAGATTGAGAAACTGGATGTGTACATTGAGACGTTGGAACAGCAGATTGAGGCGCTTCGCGCACAGCTGGCAGCCATATAGCAGGAAGGAGAGATGAAAAGTGGCGGATATCGTAAATTTACAGCAGAGTGAGTATGATACGGCAATCGGTGCACTGGAAGGGTTACACCAACAGACGATCACGGCAATCACAAATCTGATGACGGGGATCAATACGTTGGCGGCAGCGGAAGGCGGATTCTATATTGAACATTTGTCTGAAAAAACAATGAGTATGATGGATGCCCTAAGTTCCGGCGTGATCACCCTGCTCAGTGACAATATGGCGCTGGCAAAGGAAAGCATGGAAGAATTCGCGCAGATCATCACAAATATAGACAGCGCCTGCAGCGTGGCGGGTGCATAGGGAGGAAGAAAATGGGCGATATAGGAAATATTGCAATTGATAAGGGAAGAGCAACATCGGAGATAGGACAGCTTATGTCGCAGTCTATGAACCTGTTGTCGGAGGCACAGTCAGGTTATACGGCACTGGCAGAAAGTCTCTCCCATTCCAAGGGAGATTATATTGATGCGCTCAAAGAGCAGATTAATGGCGAAATGCAGGTCATAACTGCAGTTTCGGCCCTTTTTCAGGAATTGTTGCAGAATATGCAGGCGGCATCCACAGATTTCAGTTCATTAGACCAGAATTATGTAGATATACTGAATTAACACGGGGATCTTATTCAAGAAAGCGAGGGACATATGGCAGGGATAGGGAAGAACAGGGTATTTGACAAGGCGGCACTGGAAGAGCTCATGC
>JAFLTE010000044.1 GCA_022510565.1 Lachnospiraceae bacterium
GGTAACAATTGTATTATTAAAAGAAGACTGGATATGTGCCTGTCCACGTTCAACGTTTTTCTTTACACGCTTTTTTGTCACTTTTTTGGTAACTTTTTTAGCCATAATAAACTAACCTACTTTCTCACTTTCTACTGGTTTATGTTACTTCTTTTTGTTTGCTACTGTTCTCTTCGGACCTTTTCTCGTTCTGGCATTGGTCTTAGTCCTCTGCCCGCGAACCGGAAGTCCTTTTCTGTGACGGATGCCTCTGTAGCATCCAATCTCTTGAAGACGCTTAATGTTGAGGGCAACTTCTCTTCTCAAGTCACCTTCCACCATGTAATCTTTCTCGATTACCTCGGCGATTCTCTTCACCTCGTCGTCGGTCAATTCTCTGACACGAGTGTCAGGATTCACATTCGCCGCCTCAAGAATCTTGTTTGAGCTTACCCTGCCGATACCGTAGATGTAAGTCAGTCCAATCTCTACACGTTTTTCTCTGGGTAAATCAACACCTGCAATACGAGCCATTTACATTTCCTCCATTTTCTGCTTTTGATTGTACACTTCTCATACAAAGTGTACATGACACTAATTGATTGGGGTAGGTTCTACCCAATCGGACCAAAGTATCCGATCTTTCCAAACACAAGCTTGGTATCAAAAAGTTATCTCCTATGGGCTCTTTTCTATATCAACCAATCGGGGATTAACCTTGTACCTGCTTATGCTTCGGATTCTCACAGATTACTCTGATCTTTCCTTTTCTTTTAATGATCTTGCACTTTTCGCAAATCGGTTTTACTGATGATCTGACTTTCATCTCAAACCCTCCTTTCAAAAAAGACCGTTTTACATTATATCACCATACCCAGCATTTGGCAAGGGTTTTTTCGGTCTTTCTCACACCTTTTATTTATCACGCCAAATAATCCTTCCCTTGGACAGATCATATGGCGATAACTCCAATGTCACTTTATCGCCCGGAAGGATACGGATAAAGTTCTGACGCAGCTTACCGCTTATGTGTGCCAGCACTACGTGTCCGTTCTCCAGTTCGACCTGAAACATGGTGTTCGGTAACTTTTCAATGACTGTTCCTTCGATTTCAATTACATCAGCTTTTGACATTTGCTCCCTCCTGAAACATTTTGATTGTTCTCTTGATCTCTAAATCCACAAAACCGTCTTCCGGTTTCTCCATTTGCATTTTTTTGATAACCTGAATGTGCTTTTTATTCTTTTTCTTCGGCTTATCAACGCCTCTTACCTGTCCGTCGGCTAAATATACATATTCGTTCTCTTCACCTATTATGACATATGTGGTTCCCCTGTCGTGACCCGCCTTCGATACGGCAAGCATTCCTATCATGTCAACCTCCATGTCGGAGCCGTGTACGCTTACGGTATCTTACCGAGCGTCAGTATCTCCGGTTCGCCTTCTGTAATCAGTATTGTGTTCTCATAGTGTGCTGACAGCGAATGATCCGCCGAAACAACCGTCCAGTCATCGTCCAACCACTCTACATCATCGGTTCCCAAATTAATCATCGGCTCCACCGCCAACGTCATACCCGGCCGCAGTTTAGGTCCTCTTCTTCGCTGCGCAAAATTAGGGATCTGAGGGTCTTCGTGAAGTTTTGTTCCGATGCCGTGTCCCACCAGTGCCCGTACGATACCGTAGCCGTACTGTGTGACATAATCCGCAATCGCGTTGGATATATCAAACAAATGCATCCCCGCTCTTGCCATCTTAATTCCCTCATAAAAGCTCTGTCTGGTCACATCGATTAGTTTCTGCGCCTCCGCGCTAATCTGACCTACCGCATGAGTCCTGGCCGCATCGGAATGGTATCCGTGATAAATTAATCCCATATCCAGGCTGACGATATCGCCTTCCTGTATGATGCGCGACTCCTTCGGGATGCCGTGCACAACTTCCTCGTTTACGGAAACACATACCGATGCAGGATATCCCTGATAATGCAGGAAATTAGGAGTGCACCCGTAACTGCGAATCATCTCTTCACACACTCTGTCAATCTCTTTGGTGGAGATGCCCGGGCGAATGATTTTAGCCAGTTCATCGTGAACAAGAGCAAGCAGTCTGCCTGCTTCCCGCATCAATTCTATTTCTCTGGGGGATTTAATCGTTATTGCCATCCGCCGTCACCATACTTTACTTTAATATTTCCGTAATCGCTGTGAACACATCTTTCATATCAACAGTACCGTCCACCGTCTTCAGCACACCCTTCGCCTGATAGAACTCAATAAGCGGCTGTGTCTGCTCATGGTAAACATTCAGACGATTCTGTACCGTCTCCGGTTTATCGTCATCTCTAAGCACCAGTTCCTGACCGCAGGTATCGCATATACCCTCTTTCTTGGGAGGTACATGCTCGATGTGATATGTGGCTCCACAGGAAAGACAGGCGCGTCTGCCGCCCATTCTCCTGACAATGTTCTCGTCCGGTACATCCACATCAATCGCGTAATCAATCTTGTCTCCAAGCTCAGTAAGCGCCTTATCAAGCACTTCCGCCTGCGGAATGGTTCTCGGAAATCCGTCCAGCACATACCCTTTCTTACAGTCGTCCTGCGCCACTCTGTCAAGCAGAATCTTCACCGTCAACTCGTCCGGAACCAGAAGTCCCTTATCCATATACTGTTTTGCTTCCATGCCAAGCTGTGTTCCGTTCTTGATATTTGCCCTAAAAATATCGCCCGTAGAGATATGCGGAATACCATATTTCTCCGCAATCATCTTCGCCTGCGTTCCTTTGCCTGCACCGGGCGCACCCAGCATAATAATTTTCATCTTATCCTCCCTAGGTTAATGAAAGTGTAAGGGACGCATCAGTTATCCTGCCGTCCCTACAATAAACTTATAGAATTAATCGTTTAAAAATCCTTTATAGTTACGAACCAACATCTGCGACTCAATCTGCTTAATTGTCTCCAGAACAACACTTACGATAATGATAAGGCTCGTTCCTCCGAAAGATACGCTTGCACCGAATACGCCGTTGAAGAAATACGGCACAACGCATACAATCGTAAGTCCCACCGCTCCGATAAAAATAATATAGGTGAGCACTTTGTTCAGATAATCGCTGGTTGGCTTACCCGGTCTGATACCCGGAATGAATCCGCCCTGCTTCTTCATATTCTCCGATACCTCTAAAGGATTGAAGGTAATTGATGTGTAGAAATATGCAAACAAGATAACCAACACAATATACACAATCAGTCCGATAGAATAAACCGGCTGTTTCGGATTACACCAATAATTGGAGTTTAATGCTCTTAAAATCTCACCCCACACACCTGTACCGGTAATATTGAAAAAGGAACAGATAATTACAGGAAGCTGTAACAGGGATGATGCAAAAATAACCGGAATAACGCCGGAAGTATTGACTTTAAGCGGAATGTTCGTTGACTGACCACCCACCATCTTCCGTCCCTGCACCTTCTTTGCATACTGCACGGGGATTTTGCGTACACCGTCATTCAGGATAATGACAAGCACCACCATCAGCACGATAATACTAATGATAATAATTGCCGCCACTACACCCTTGGCAATAGATTTGCCGATTACAAACTGCTCAAACAACTGCGCGATATCCTGCGGTACTCGAGACAGAATGTTGATTGTGAGCACGATGGAAATACCGTTACCCACGCCATGTTCCGTGATTCTCTCACCAATCCACATAAGGAAAGCACTGCCCGCCGTCAATGCCACGATAACCGTAAGGACATTGATAACGTTGTATGTCTGCAAAAGTCCCTGACGACCGAATCCGATTGCCATAGCGCTGGACTCAACCAGTGCAAGAATCACTGTCACATATCTTGTAATGGAAGCGATTTTCTTTCTTCCTTCTGCGCCGTCACGCTGCATCTCCTCCAGTTTCGGAATCGCAATCGTCATAAGCTGCATAATAATGGACGATGTGATATACGGCGTGATATTTAATGCCAGGACGGACATATTTAAGAAGGAACCGCCCGTAAACGCATCAAAGAAATTAAACGCATCACCGGTCTGCTGCGAAAACCAATTGGCAAAATAGGTTCTGTCAACACCCGGAACAGGAATCTGTGATCCGAGACGAATCACAATAAGCATCATAAATGTAAAGATAATTCTTTGCCTAATCTCTTTAACTTTAAATGCATTCTTAATGGTTGTAAACATTAGATCACCTCTGCTGTTCCACCAAGTGCCTCGATTTTTTCTTTAGCGGATGCGCTGAATGCACCTACTTTCACATCGAGCTTCTTAGTTAATTCTCCGTTTCCAAGAATCTTAACACCATCACGAGGGTTCTTGATTATTCCTTTTTCAATCAATGCATCTACATCAACTGTTGCACCGTTGTCAAATACTTCCAGTGCACTTAAATTGATTGCAACGATTTCCTTAGAGTTTCTGTTAGTGAATCCTCTCTTAGGAATACGTCTGTATAACGGCATCTGACCGCCTTCAAAGCCCGGTCTGGGCGCTCCGGAACGAGCCTTCTGACCCTTGTGTCCCTTGCCGGCTGTCTTACCGTTGCCTGAACCGTGTCCACGACCTCTTCTAAAATTATCACTGTGTACAGACCCTTCGGCAGGTCTCAAATTCGATAATTCCATGCTGACACCTCCTTTTATGCTTCTTCTACTTTAATCATGTGTCTTACTTTCTGAATCTGACCTCTGGTCGCCTCATTATCGGGCAATTCAACCGTCTGGTGAAGCTTACGAAGTCCCATTGCCTGAATTGTGGCTCTGTTTTTCGGAACCTGACCGATAGTAGATTTAACCAAAGTAATCTTTAATTTCTTTGTTTCTGCTTTCTTTGCTGCCATCTCTTTTTCCTCCTAAATATTCTAACCAACACTTTTTCCGGTAACTTAAGCGCGAATCTCTTCTACGGATTTACCGCGGTTCTTAGCTACTTCTTCAGGAGTCTTTAACTGGCTTAAGCCTGTGATTGTAGCAAGTACGACATTTTGCTTATTGTTGGAGCCTAAAGATTTCGTACGGATATTCTTGATACCTGCAAGCTCACATACGACACGGGCAGGACCGCCGGCAATAATACCGGTACCTTCCGGAGCTCTCTTAAGGAGCACGGAAGCGGATCCGAATTTACCGATGAAATCGTGTGTGATACTGTTACTATCATCAAGTGCAACAGAAACTAAGTTCTTGATTGCATCTTCCTTTCCTTTACGAATTGCCTCAGGGATTTCAGTTGCTTTACCTAAGCCCGCACCAACATGACCATTGCCGTCACCAACCACTACAAGAGCCGTGAAACGCATATTACGACCACCCTTGACAACTTTGGTAACACGCTTGATTGTTACGACTTTTTCTGTCAACTCTAACTGACTTACATCAATGATTGTACGTCTCATGTGATTTTCTTCTCCCTTCCTAGAATTCTAAGCCGGCTTCTCTTGCCGCCTCAGCTAATGCTGCAATCTTACCCTGATATATAAAACCGCCTCTGTCAAAGACAACAGTCTTAATACCTTTCTCGATTGCTCTCTTAGCGATTACTGTTCCTAAATATGCTGCCGCATCAACGTTATTGGTCTTTTCAAGCTCTGCCTTGATCTCCTTTTCCAGAGTGGAGGCAGCAACTAAAGTATTTCCAACTGTATCGTCAATAATTTGAGCATACATATGATTATTGCTTCTGAATACAGCCAAACGCGGTCTTTCGGCGGTTCCGCTGAAACGGTTGCGCAATCTCTTATGTTTCTTTACGCGAACTTCTTGTCTTGATTCCTTACTAACCATTTTCATACTCTCCTTATCTACTATTTCTTACCAGTCTTACCAACTTTACGTCTAATTGTCTCATCGGCATACTTGATACCTTTGCCCTTATAAGGCTCCGGTCTTCTCTTGTCTCTGATCTCAGCCGCAAATTGCCCAACTTTTTCTTTATCAATACCTTTAACGATGATTACATTCTGTCCTTCCATGACAGTCTCGATACCTTCGGGGTCTGTCATCTCTACCGGATGGGAGTAACCCAAGTTCAGGGTCAGAGTCTTGCCGGACTTGGACGCTCTGTAACCTACACCGTTTACTTCCAATTTCTTCTCATAACCTTCCGTTACACCGACTACCATGTTGTTGATCAGTGTTCTTGTCAAACCGTGGAAAGATTTCATCTTCTTCAAATCATTGGGTCTGGAAACTACAACTTGATCGCCTTCCACTTTGATTTCCATTTCAGACGGAAGCACTCTCTCAAGTGTTCCCTTGGGACCTTTTACAGTCACTTTATTATTTTCTGCGATATCCACGGTAACGCCCGCCGGAATCGCGATTGGCATTCTTCCTATTCGTGACATATGCCCGTACCTCCTATTATTCTTTAATCAATTACCATACAAATGCTAATACTTCGCCGCCTACCTGAAGCTCTCTGGCTTTCTTGTCCGTCACCACACCCTGATTGGTGGAGATGATGGCAACACCTAAACCGCCCAAAACCTTCGGCAGATCTTCTTTACCTGCATATACGCGAAGACCCGGCTTGGAGATTCTCTTGATACCGGAGATAATCTTATCATTCTTATCCTCGCCGTACTTCAATGTAATATGGATTGTCTTGAAGTTACCGTTATCGATTAAGTCAAATTTTCTAATATAACCTTCGTCCAGAAGAATCTGAGCAATAGCCAGCTTCATCTTGGATGAGGGCACATCTACTGTATCATGTTTTGCAGTATTTGCATTACGGATTCTTGTAAGCATATCTGCAATCGGATCGCTCATTGTCATGGTTTTTCCTCCTTACATCATTATCGCTTATTTTCGTTGTCTTACCAGCTTGCTTTCTTAACGCCGGGGATCTGACCTTTATATGCTAACTCACGGAAGCAAATTCTGCAGATTCCGTATTTTCTCAAATAAGCGTGTGGACGACCACAAATTTTGCAACGATTGTATTCTCTTGAAGAGAACTTCGGTTTACGCTGCTGTTTAACCTTCATTGCTGTCTTAGCCATGAATTTACCTCCTTTTATTTTGCAAATGGCATATTAAATAATCTCAATAACTCGCGGGCTTCCTCATCTGTCTTGGCAGTTGTTACGAAGATAACATCCATCCCCCTGACTTTGTCTACCTTATCGTACTCAATCTCGGGGAAGATAAGCTGCTCCTTAATACCCAGTGCATAATTGCCTCTGCCGTCAAAAGAGTTGGGGTTAACTCCTCTAAAGTCACGCACACGGGGAAGTGCCAGATTTACAAGACGATCCAAGAACTCATACATCTTGTCGCCGCGAAGCGTTGTCTTACATCCGATAGACTGTCCTTCCCTGATTTTAAAGTTAGCTACGGAGTTCTTTGCCTTTGTGACAACCGCCTTCTGGCCTGTAATCGTCTCCATATCGCTCACAGCCGACTCTAAAACCTTAGCGTTTTCCTTAGCTTCACCGACACCCATGTTGATAACAATCTTGTCGAGCTTCGGAACTTCCATAACATTTTTATATCCAAACTTTTTGACCATAGCATCTACGATCTCGTCTTTATACATCTCTTTCAGTCTACTACTCAACGTTTTAGACCTCCTTTCTTAGAATTAATCAACGATGTCACCCGTGGACTTAGCAAACCGGACTTTCTTACCGTTCTCAATCTTGAAACCGATTCTCGTTGCTTTTCCCTTGTGTACATACATTACATTGGAAGCATCGATGGGAGCTTCCTTCTGGACAATACCGCCGTTCTGATTGGCAGCGGAGGGTTTCTCATGCTTGGTAATCATATTGATTCCCTCAACCAGGACCTTTCCTTTCTTTCTGTCTACGGAAATAACCTTGCCCTCTTTGTCCTTATCCTTACCGGCGATTACCTTAACGGTATCACCTGTTTTAATCTTAAATGTTGACATACCGGCACCTCCTATAATACTTCCGGAGCCAGTGAAACAATTTTCATAAACTGTTTATCACGAAGCTCTCTTGCTACTGGTCCAAAAATACGGGTTCCTCTCGGAGTCTTATCCTCCTTGATGATAACAGCAGCATTCTCGTCAAATTTAATATAAGATCCGTCTTTACGACGAGCGCCTTTAACACTACGAACAACTACGGCTTTCACAACGTCGCCTTTTTTTACAACGCCGCCTGGTGTTGCATCTTTGACCGTAGCAACGATCACATCACCAATACGCGCATATCTTCTTGTAGAACCGCCCACAACTCTAATGCACAGAAGCTCTTTTGCACCGGTATTGTCAGCGACCTTAAGTCTGCTTTCCTGTTGAATCATGCTAATTTCTCCTTCTTGATATATTTCCATAACCCGGAAGAATTTTGCAGAAATTCTTCCAAACGAGCTTGCTCGTTTTACTATTTTGCTCTTTCGACTATCTCAACAAGTCTCCATCTCTTGTCTTTGGATAAGGGTCTTGTCTCCATCACTTTAACCGTATCGCCGATATTGCACTCGTTGTTCTCATCATGTGCTTTTAACTTGTAAGTTTTCTTTACAATCTTGTTGTAAAGCGGATGCTTAACATGGTTTTCAATGGCTACCACAATAGTCTTATCCATCTTATTACTGGTCACTTTGCCAGTACGGGTTTTTCTCAAATTTCTGTCCACGATTACTTCTCCTTTTTAATTTGCAGCCTTCGATTTCTGTGTGATAACCGTCTGAATCCT
>JAFLTE010000045.1 GCA_022510565.1 Lachnospiraceae bacterium
GTAAGAAGATGCATGACTGGCGTTTGGAAGGTTGTACATTGTATGTGACGTTGGAGCCTTGTCAGATGTGTGCAGGTGCTATCGTGCAGGCGCGGGTGACTGAGGTTGTCATGGGCAGCATGAATCCTAAGGCGGGGTGCGGCGGTTCTATTCTGAATATCCTCGAGATGCCTGAATTTAATCATCAGGTTCAGGTGCGAAGAGGTGTGCTTGCCGAGGAGTGTACTCATATGCTGACAACCTTTTTTAAGGAGTTGAGAATACGCAACAAACAGGAAAAAGAACTGGGGAAAGAAAAGAAGATTCAGTTGTGATACAACTTGAAACATGATAAACTGTTCATGTAGACATTGAGCGAAGTGAAATTAATCTTGTGGCGCTAAGAAATAGTAATCTTTGAGGAGGATTTGTCAATGAAGAGAATTGGTATGTTGACCAGCGGCGGAGATTGTCAGGCATTGAATGCGGCGATGCGCGGCGTGGTTAAATGCTTGTCCTGCAGCGGAGAGGCTGTTGAAATTTACGGTTTTCTGGATGGTTATAAAGGATTTATTTACGGAGATTTTCGTATGCTGACAGGCAATGATTTTGCTGGCATTTTGACTAAGGGCGGCACGATTCTCGGCAGTTCCAGAACGCCTTTTAAACAGATGCGTGAACCGGATGAGAACGGACTTGATAAAGTGGAGGCAATGAAGCAGAATTACTATAAATTGAAGTTGGACTGCATGGTGATTCTGGGCGGTAACGGAACACACAAGACGGCAAACCTGCTTCGTGAAGAGGGACTTAATGTCATTACGCTTCCGAAGACGATTGACAATGATTTGTGGGGTACCGATATGACTTTCGGTTTCCAGAGCGCAGTAGATATTGCGACGGACTGTATTGACTGTATTCACACGACGGCTTCCTCCCATGGACGTATTTTTATCGTTGAAGTTATGGGGCACAAGGTAGGCTGGCTGACACTGAATGCAGGTATGGCAGGCGGTGCGGACATTATCCTGATTCCTGAGATCCCTTATGATATAGATAAGGTCATTGAGGCAATTAATGCGCGTGAAGCAAGGGGATCCAGATTTACCATCATGGCAGTTGCGGAAGGTGCGATTTCTAAGGAAGATGCTAAGCTTTCCAAGAAAGAATATAAAGAGAAGATGAAGAATTATCCCTATCCGTCAGTTTCCTATGAGATTGCAGATAAGATTCAGAAGAAGAGCGGTAAGGAAGTGCGCGTTACGGTTCCGGGGCATACACAGCGCGGCGGCAGCCCTTGCCCTTATGACCGTGTATTTGCCACCCGTCTGGGCGCGGAAGCAGGCAAGCTGATTTTGCAGGGTGAGTACGGATTTATGGTAGGATATAAGAACAGAGAGATTGTGAAAGTGCCTCTGGAAGAAGTGGCAGGAAAACTTAAGATGGTAGCGCCGGATGCAACCATTGTGCAGGAAGCAAAGATGGTGGGTATCAGTTTCGGCGATTAAATTATTAGATAGGAAAGGTAAGGAGAAGTAATGTCATATACAGCTCTTTATCGTAAGTTCCGTCCGGATTGCTTTGAGGATGTTAAGGGACAGGAACATATTGTTACCACGTTACAAAATCAAATAAAGGCGGAGCGGATAGGGCATGCCTATCTGTTCTGCGGAACCCGTGGCACCGGCAAGACGACGATTGCCAAGATTTTTGCCAAGGCGGTAAACTGTGAACAGCCTGTGGAGGGAAGCCCCTGTGGGGAATGCCCGACTTGCAAGGCGATTGCAGCGGGAGCGAGCATGAACGTCATCGAAATAGATGCCGCTTCCAATAACGGTGTGGATAATATCCGCGAAATCGTGGAGGAGGTATCGTACTCTCCGGCTGCAGGCAAATATAAAGTATACATTATCGACGAGGTTCATATGCTTTCCATCGGAGCGTTTAACGCGCTCCTTAAGACGTTGGAGGAACCGCCCTCCTATGTGATTTTTATCTTGGCGACCACTGAGGTGCATAAGATACCGATTACGATTTTGTCGCGTTGTCAGAGATATGATTTCAGAAGGATTACCATCGACACAATTGCAGCGAGACTGCGGGAGTTGATGGAGAAAGAACAGATTCAGGTCGAGGACAAAGCACTCCGGTATGTGGCTAAGACGGCGGACGGCTCTATGAGAGATGCCCTGAGTCTGTTGGATCAGTGTATTGCTTTTCACTTTGGGCAGGAATTGACTTACGATAAAGTGTTGGATGTGCTGGGGGCTGTGGACACGGAGGTGTTCGGCAGATTGCTTCGGCATGTACTCGAGCGTAATGTGACGGGGTGCGTTGAACTGCTGGAAGAGATTGTGATGCAGGGGCGGGAGTTGACGCAGTTTGTGGCGGACTTTACATGGTATCTGCGCAATCTGCTCCTGATTAAATCTTCTGACGACATAGAGGATGTGATTGACGTTTCTACGGATAATCTTGTCAGACTGCGGGAAGAAGCGGGCATGATTGAAGTGGATGCTATCATGCGTTATATTCGTATCTTTTCAGAATTGTCGGGACAGATTAGGTATGCGGCGCAGAAACGTATTCTGATTGAGATTGCGCTGATTAAGTTATGCCGCCCGGACATGGAGAAAGATTACGAATCTGTAGTAGAACGGGTCAGGGCAGTAGAGGAAAAAATCGAAAACGGCATAGCGGTTGTGCCTGCGGGCGCAACGTATTCCGGTGGAAATGTAGGTGCGTATGGCGGCGGTATGGCAGAAGCAGCTACAGTCAAGGAGCGTCCGCCTCTTCCGGCTGCAATACCGGAGGATGTTCAGGAAGCGGTGAATAGATGGCCGGTGATTGTAGGACAGATGTCCATGCCGATGAAACAGTATTTAAAAAATGCCAATCTCAGCCTGAGCGGAGATAACAAGTTGATGGTTGTGGTGGAGGACGGACTTGCATACGATTATTTTACGAAGCAGGAAGGACATAAGGAATTGTTGTCACGAATGGTGTCGGAAGCTGTAGGCAAGGAAATTGACGTGATGATTCAGAGCGTTCCCGATAAGAATACATTTGTTCAGAATTATGTGGATTTAAGTCAAATCATTCACATGGAGATAGAAGAGGAAGAATAGAAAGGATAAGAAAACAATATGGCAAAACGAGGTGGATTTCCGGGTGGTATGCCGGGCAACATGAGCAATCTGATGAAACAGGCGCAGAGAATGCAGCGTCAGATGGAGGAGAGCCAGAAAGAGCTGGAGGTTAAAGAGTTTGTGGCGAAAGCCGGCGGTGGTGCTGTAGAAGTAACCGTGACAGGTAAGAAAGAGATTACCAAGGTGAAGCTGTCTGAGGAAGTAGTGGACCCTGACGACATCGAGATGTTGGAGGATCTTGTAATGGCGGCTGCCAATGAAGCGCTCCGGATGGCGGACGAGGCGAATGCCGAGGTGATGAATAAGATGACAGGTGGTCTGGGCGGAGGATTTCCGTTCTAATGGAATTGTACAGCGGGCATATCAATAAGTTAATAGAAGAGCTGGCAGGGTTGCCGGGCATAGGTTCCAAGTCCGCGCAGAGACTTGCATTTCATCTGATCAATATGTCTCAGGCGCGCGTAGATCGGTTGGCGAATGCGATTTTGGATGCGAAGGCAAATGTCAGGTATTGTCAGGAATGTTATACACTTACGGATCAAGATATGTGTCCGGTCTGTGCTAACGGCAACAGAGACCACGGAACGATTATGGTAGTGGAGAATGCCAGAGATTTGGCGGCATATGAGAAGACCGGCAAATACGGCGGAGTTTATCATGTGCTCCACGGAGCGATTTCTCCTATGCTGGGTATCGGACCGGCTGACATTAAATTGAAAGAATTGATGCAGCGTCTGGAAGGGGATGTGAACGAGGTGATTATTGCGACCAATTCCAGCTTAGAGGGCGAGACGACAGCTATGTATATCAGCAAGTTGATTAAGCCCACAGGTATTAAGGTGACACGAATTGCCAGTGGTGTGCCGGTAGGCGGTGACTTGGAGTATATTGACGAAGTCACGCTGCTGCGCGCATTGGAGGGCAGAGTCGAATTATAGTGTGTAGACTTGCGAGTCTGTATAATATACTAAAACGGAGGTAGAGATGAGCGTAGTAAAAGACAAATTTGGAACAACAAAATGCGGCAAGGATATATATGCATACACCTTGTCCAATTCCAAAGGAATGGCAGCCAAAATCATTAACTATGGTGCAAATCTGGTGAGTCTTCTTGTGCCGGACGCAAACGGTAATTTAGAGGATGTTGTATTGGGGTTTGATACGCCGGAAGGTTATTTCGGAAATGGCAGTTTCTTTGGTGCAACTATCGGACCAAGCGCTAACCGCATTGCGGGAGCAAGCTTCGAGATAGATGGCAAACAGTATCATATCGAGGTTAATGACGGTGAGAATAATCTGCACAGCCATATGGAAGAGGGCTATCATAAACGTGTGTGGGATGTGACTGAGGGAACGGACAGCGTGACGCTCACTCTTGAGGCCAAAGACGGAGAGCTGGGTTTCCCTGCGAACAAAAAAATCTCTGTGACTTACAGTTTGTCAGAAGACAATGAATTGAAATTGACTTATCACGTAACGTCTGATGCCAATACCATTGTGAATATGACAAATCATACATATTTTAATTTGGCAGGGCACAAGGCCGGAAAGATTGAGGATCATTTGCTGCAAATCAATGCTTCTCATTATACGCCTGTTGTTGCGGGAGCGATTCCTACCGGAGAGATTGCCCCGGTAGAGGGTACACCTTTAGATTTTACGAAGATGAAACCGATTGGACAGGATATCAACGCCGACTGCGAGCAGTTAAAATTGGTGCAGGGCTATGACCATAACTTTGTGATTGACAATGCGGACGGAACACTTCGTGAGATTGCCCAGGTGCAGGATCCGAAGAGCGGCAGAAAGATGAAAGTATTTACGGATCTGCCCGGTGTGCAGTTTTATGCGGGCAACTGTATCGGCGTGGAGACGGGTAAAGAGAATACTGTGTATGAGCCACGCAAAGGATTTTGTTTGGAGACACAGTATTATCCGGATAACATTCATCATCCGAACTTCCCGCAGTCGGTGTTCGGACCGGGTAAAGATTTTCACACTGAGACGATTTATCAGTTTATGTAGACAATTTTTTCAGAGGGACATGGCTTACAGGATGCCATGTCCCTTTTGTTGAATAGAAAACTTTTGGGTTGACAACTCTTTTTATATACCGCATATTTTGATAATTTTTTTATTCCGGACATGGTATAATGTACGCGAAAGTAATGAGACGTGCCAAAATGGAAGCCGAGCTTGCACGACAAGTGAGGATACCAAATCTATGTGGAGTGAATGAAATGAGACAGTCATCAGTTATCATTCACAAAGGAAGAAGAGAGGAAAAATACGAAATTTACATAGAAGACTATGTGATGTCCTTTTTAAAAGAAGAAACGGGCACGCTGGATTTGTCGGATTTCTATTTTTACGGATTCAGGGAAAACGATAATAGGAGATATGTTGTTTATGGGGCAGGGCGGGATAAAAGACTGGCTGTGTTTGATAGATACAGTCTGCTTGATGAACTTGGATGCCGCTTGACGCAGGCCGGACCAGTTTTTCTTGTTAAGGAAAAGGAAGGTATTTATGAAGTAAAAGGATACGATATCTTTTATCAGGAAAATCGGGAAATGCAGAATTATCTGATTGACCGGAAGCGGGAAAATGTGCGTGATGATAGGGATGGCATATCGGACAAGACAGTTTCGGGAAAGACGGGCGAAAACGTATATGCAGACGAGACAACGAGTACAGAGACGGGCAGTCGGAGGACAGTGCAGGATACAAAATCGCACAAATCGCCACACAGTGCAATTTCCGTTCAACTCGGTATCATCCTTGTGGCTTTGATAGCTATTGTAATCAATTCCACGAACAGCTACGATAAGATGACTCAGCTGAACCAATCTGCTGCGGAGGTGTTTTTTGCCATAGAGAATCAAGAGGCGCAAGAGCCGGAGGAGACGGATGAAAAAAGGGATGAAATAGTGGTAGTGCGGGACGAAGTGCAAGAAGAGGTTTTGAAGCTTGTCAGGCTTGACAGCGAAGAACAGGTGGAGTCGGCGGAACAAGCTGAAACAGGGAAAGTCTCTTCGGAAGAGTCGGCGCAGAGCAGCACGGCAGCAGGCGAGGCGGTACAGGAAGGGGATACTCAGAATACCGATTCCGATGAACAGGAGGAAGTGGAAGCGCTTTCCAGAAATGTTGCAAGATATTACGAAGTCGAAAAAGGAGATACGTTATACACAATCAGTCGTAAAATCTATGGCGATATCTCTTATGTCCAGAAAATATGCGAACTAAATGAAATAACCAATCCGGATCAGATTCGGTATGGACAAAAAATAATACTGCCATAAGCGAATATGTGGTACAATGTACTTTAGTATGGATATGGGAAGAGGAACAACGTATGGCGAACGTTAGAGACTACCTGAAAAGAAAAAAAGACAGACCGGACCAAGAATATAGAATTAGCTATCGTGAGAAAATCAAAAGTCACAAATTCACTATTTTCTATCGCACGATTTTAGTACTTGTATTAATCGGTGCGATTGCGGCGGCGATGTATATTCAATGGAAAAATAAGATTTACACCCAGATGGCGGTTGTGGCATCTGCGGAAATTCATATTACGCAGGATGCTCATCTGTTACCTTTTGCGGGGTATCTTTTAACTTACAGTAAAGATGGCGCAGGTTGCATGGACATTAAAGGAAATGCGGTTTGGAACCAGACGTTTGAAATGCAGAATCCGATGGTGGATATGTGCCAAAATGTAGTCGCCATAGGAGACTATAACGGCAGAAGTATTTACGTTATGGATACCGGAGGAGTGATGGGTAATATAACAACCAATAAGCCGGTGAGGGATTTCTGTGTATCGTCTAACGGTGTTGTGGCGGTGGTTTTGGATGATACGGATACTACATGGATCTATCTGTATGACGCAAAAGGAAAAGAACTGGTGTATTTCCGGACAACCATGAAGGACAGTGGTTATCCGATTAAGGTATCCATTTCGCCCAACGCACAGCTGGTGTGTGTGTCCTATCTTTTCGTTGACAGCGGACAGATGAAATCCAGCGTGGCATTTTATAATTTCGGGGATGTCGGTCAAAACAGCACCAATAATTATGTCAGCGGCTATGACTACTTGGATGCTATAGTGCCTTTGACAGATTTTTTGGATAACAAGTCACTGTTTGCAGTATCCGATGATAGAATTATGTTCTATGGCGGTGCGCAGAAGCCGGTCGTCATTGCTGAAAGTCTTATCAGTGAAACCGTTCAGAGCGTTTATTACGGAGATGAATATGTCGGGTTAGTTTTTATCAGCAGCGAAAGCAGTAGCAGATATCGACTGGACGTATATCATAAATCAGGAGAATTCAGACAGTCTATAGAATTTGATATAGATTACAGAGATATTTTGTTCCGTGAGGATCAGATTATTATCTATAATGAATCGGAGTGCCGTATCTATAACAGCAACGGTACGGAGAAGTATAGTGGGCGGTTTGAGAAGTCCGCTCTGGTGTTGATACCTCAGAGCAATGCATACCGATATATGATAGTGACACCGGATTCCATTGATACGGTTGAACTGCAGTAGAATGTGTGACGTTGTGTAAACAAAAGAGTTATTGAGCGGAAAGTTGTGGCTTAGATGGCAAAGTTCATTTTTGTTCTGATAATTTTTCTACTATTTATATGGAGAATCAGAAGAGGATTTCATAACGGCATTATGAGAGAAGTCGTCACGATTCTGTCAGGGGCGGTTTCGTTAGCCAGTGTGGCGCTTGTCTTTTTTGCTATTTCAAGCTATAGGGTAAAAGCGATGAGTACGCTGACAGCATGTGTAATAGGCTTGACGGTAATAGGTCTTGTATTTAAACTGTGTAGTTTGATTTTTCGACCGATCTTGGCATTAAGCGACATTTCTGTAATTGGTATCTTTAATAAAATGATGGGTGCGGTCATGGGCGCAGCGGAGGCAGCAGTGCTTTCCTATTTAATATATTATGTGCTTGGTCGTATGGGAATCTATGTGTTTTAGTCAGGACTTTGTCTTGTAATTTCTATGGTGAAAATTCATCCGAATCTCGCGTGGCAAAAAAGCCCGAAAAACTCAAAAAAATTACATAAAAAAATTTAAAAAAACCGTTGACATTTAATATGGCATCTGATATTATATGAAAGTCGCACGTTGGAAAATTTCAAAGCCGTGCGACATCAGAACCTTGACAAATAAACAGCAATGCAACCCTGAAAAGATTCCTAATGAGAAAAGTAAACTGCTTCGCAGTTAACTTTGTAAGTTGCCTGAGCAACTTACGTAGAGAAAGATTTTCAGAGAGTAT
>JAFLTE010000046.1 GCA_022510565.1 Lachnospiraceae bacterium
CTTTGCCCAGGCGAGGGAATACAGGCCGGAGACGGGACGTTTCCATGCACAGGATGTGGTAGCGGGCAACGGGGCAGAACCCGTGACCCTGAACAGGTATACATACTGTCTGGGAAATCCCGTGGGGCTGGTGGATTTGGATGGAAGAACTGAAGAACCTGTCCTAGAAAATATAGCGAAAACTTGTAGCGGATTACAGGAGAATGCATCAGAAGAAAGCTTTGAACAGTCGATGGCGAATAGATGTCATAGTTATTGGCATACTCCACAAGGTTTATTGGAGTCTCAAACCCCTCTAGCATTGGATTCTGAATTATTACGTATGTCAGATAAAGGGAAGGAAGCTTTAAAGTATTTGGAATTAGATGTTGAGAGTTCAGTGGTGGAAAATGTGATTGAAAGGGATCCTAACACTGGAGAAGTAATAGCAGTAAAACCATATTATGTCATAGAGGATAGTACTTACGGAATTACATTTGGATTTGGACATTTTATGAGTTATGCCGAAGTGATGAGTGACCCGGCAGAAATGAAATTATTTAAAGAATACATTGGTGATAATGTTAATGAAGATATCTTTAATTGGACAAAGAACATTGATCCGAATAGCGATCTTACTAGGCGAGTTGCTGTGCCTGGAAGTACAGCTGTGCCTATTGAAGTGCTAAATGATTTATTTGAGTCGGATGTAGAGAGTATGACAGAGAGTATGTTAAAGAATATGTTAACTAATTTAGAAAAAAAGAATGAGGGAAAAGAGGAGGATGAAAAAACGAATCTTGCATTAACCATTCAGCAGTTAGATGCATTGCTTATATATAGATTTCAACACGGCACTTTAGGAAGAATGGCAGACTGGGTGGAAGATGGACTTCCAGAGGAAAAATGGACTGTTAAAGAAGATAGAAGTCAGTTTGTTAAAGATTTGTATTTTGGCAATATTTTTACATATGAACGTTGTCAAGAGGTATACTAAAATGAACAGAAAAAAGACAATTCTATTAGCAGTATGCATAGCGATATGTACCGGTCTGTGCGTATTCAATCTCATGCAGCAAAATAAGATTAGCAAACTGCAGGCGCAGAATAATGATACAAAAAAGATATGCGAGACACTGGAGGACGAGCTCCTTGCCTGTGAAGAAAACAATCGGAATATGCAGGAGAAATTGGAAGAGTATGACCAATCACAGGAAGAAGCGATAGAAGAACTTGAACTGTATGTTAATGCAGAACAGGCGTTTCATGGCAGGTGGTTTGTGAACACGGCTGATCAATTTTACTCTAGATATCTGGGAATAGAGGATGCAGACACAGAGGTACAGGGAACTGAGGATAAACTGCCGCTTTTCCTCGATTATCATACATGGGCTATAAGCATAAACGGTCCCCAAAGGATACCGATAACACGAGAACCGCGATACCGGTTCAGAGTGTGCCCGGGAGAAGAATTATTTGAGGCAATAGAGCATACAGGAATCGATACAAAAGAGATTGAGAAGCTGCTGGATAAATCGTATTGTGTAGAAATGAGCTTTGATGACTTAAAAGAATGGGACAGGATGATATATCCTGAGGAGGAACGGTTTATCAATGCAAAATATTATCCGCTCAACTTCGATGTCATGTTATGTGTTCCGCAGGACGGAAGCGGAGAACTGTTCTTTATGAGAAGATTTATAGATTGGATGTTGGAAAAATGAAAATAAAAAACCTATTTTGCATAAGTATCGTTTGCGTCCTCACAATCGGGATTGGAAGCATGACATGGTATCAGACAGTAAACGTGAGTAAACTGGAACAGGAAGGAAAAGTGCTGGAGGAGGAACGTGTAAGACTGTCAGGACTGTTAGATAAGAGTAAGGCAGAATATCAAGTTCTAACCGATGAACTTATCAGCGCGGAAGAGGAAGCCAGCCGGACGCAGGAGAAGCTGGAATTATATCAGTCCTTAAGAGAATACGATAACGAGATATTCTATGGGGAATGGTCGATACAGCTATATGGGGGAGGGAATGAAGGCACGGAAACAGAATCGGATGAAATATACAACCGGATGATTACTCTGCAAAAAGACAGTATCACAATATCAGGGCAGACAGTAACAACCCAACCGGTATATTTCTATAATGTGCGGGCATACACCAAAGGATTGGAGGAATGGGATATCTTTCTTGAGATGGATTTTGTACCCGATGAGATCAGAGACCTTTTTCAAAAAGATTATTATATAGAATTGATGCTGGATAAGACAGAGCACTGGGATTGGGAACCGGAAGGAATGGAAAAAAGCATCATAAACAACGCAATATATTATATGTTAGATGAAAATACGATGATTTGTTTTGCTTTAGATAGCAAGGAAATTTATATATTAAACAGGGGTTAGGGTGAAAATATATCAATGAAGGGTATATGTGGATCATAATAGCATCATATTCAGTCATGTATCTTAATGAGCAGAAAGATAAAGAATCCTGTGGATTGGAGAGGGGTTAAATGAAACGAAAACGAATTGCAGGCATTATATGCGGTTTATTGCTGGTTCTGACAATTGTAGACTATCGTACGGGAATCGCCTGTTTGGGAGAACCGTTTATCATTCCTACTGTTGCGTATATGGTCGCGGATGAATACTGCAACGCGATAGATGTGCCATATCATTATATGGGCAGCCAAATGCTTGACACAGAGCATGTGGCAGGCGCAGAGTGGATGGGTATTTTTGTAGCGGACTATTACAGTAAGCAGTGGGCATTTGTAATAGATAATCAGGAAGAATTTGAGGAAAAATATGCCGTATATGGTGTGGACGAATCATATGTAAAAGAGTTTAATTATGCGGAAAACATATTAGTTCTTTCGATTAACAGGCAGATAAATCAGATATATGCACTAGAAACAGATGTGATATGGCAGAATGATATACCATATATAGAACCGGACTTTTCATACAAAAACAAAATAGAAAATAATATGATCTATTATTATGAAGTTCCGCGGATGAAAGTGCAGTTTGAGGGGGAAGATGAAGCGAAAATTACAAACTTGCATTTATCCAATCCGGATTATAGCGAGAAGAAGACGAGGCATGTAAATGTTTTCCCGTTTTTCAACAAGTGGGGCTGGGCGTTTGATAAATTTAATTATGGGGTGTAGTATGGAGACGTTAAAAAGAAGTATTTCCTCTGTGGTCGATGTGTTTTTCATAAGATTCCTGACGGTTGTAGTGTATTGTGTGACGGTCAGTATCTCACATTTGGTATGTAACAGGACAATATATTATGCCACAGGGAGATTTATAGGAAGAGCAATATATCTGGCTGTATTGTATATCCTTGTCATGTTGTGCGTGCATTTCCTATATTTCTTTTTGGGTGAACGGAAGGGCACTTCTCTCGGGAAAAAGCTGGTGAGGTATGGAACGGCTTACGGAAAAGCCGGAAAAAGGCAGGCGGAGCTTGTCGCGCTGTGTAAGACGGGAGCCTGTGTTTTGTATATCGTGACAGTCCCGTATTTCTTTTTTACCGGAAATATGCCGTATGATAAAATCCAGCGAGAGAACAGAGGCGCGATAAACCAAGAAAAAGATAATGATTGAAAGTTGAGGAGAAAAATGAACATAAGGGGACTGACGGTCATATGTATATGTGTATTTATGGTATTTGCAGCAATTTGGGGTGTCGAGGAATATTTACAACACCGAAATTATGTACAGCTGGATGGGGATATCAGTGATAAGCGTGTGGAAACCAGTATCTATGAACGTTGTATAGAATATAACGGAAAGCCTAATAAAGAAATGATAGGGACTATTACGAATAGTCCTGAACTACAATATTGGGTGGTATACTATGATGACATGATCGTTTCCTATAATTACAGTGAGGAGTATGGAATAGGCCATGGATTTCAGGCGATGTTTTGGACGGATGATTATTTTTTTGGGAAAAACATGTATCCGTTGGTATGAGCAGAGAGCAGATTGAAAAGATTTTCAGATATTCCAAGAAAAGTACGCCGCAAGACAGTGATGCTGTGGATGTTTGGGATGAAAACGGAAACGGAGAGAGATTTGATATCAGCGCATACTTTGATGATGAATATGAAATCTCAATTGGGTTTTTATATGACGATGATGACCGCGTGAGTATGATATTTATAAGCGATGGGATTTATTAGTGAAGATAAAATATATTCTTATGAGTGTATTATTACAAAAATATTGGGATTGGTACGTATAGAAACACCATGGAAAGGGCATACGTTAAAAGCATAAAAATAATGAAACTAAATCGTGGAAAACTGGTCAGGAAACACATAGGAGAAGCAATGGCACCCTTTGGATTTGAATATAAAGGATACAAGGGAGATTCGTGGGTGTTTGAAAGAAAACAGAAAAATGTGGTGCAGACGATCGGCATATACCCGTACCGCTTTGAACCGAGCTGGATCACGTTTGAACTGTACACGACGGCGAGGGGCTGCATGGGAAAACAGGCGGGTGATATCGAAGGCGTGGACTGGACGGCGGACCTTATCGGCTACTGGAAGTACCGGGATGAAGAGGAATTCATAGAGGTACTGCAGCAGATGAACGAACTCCTGATCAAAAACGGACTGAAGATGCTCGATGAGATGAGCATAGAGGAGAAAGAGACAGATACGGATGAAATGTACCATGAGCTGTATTACCACCATGATGAACTGTGTGAGAAGTTCATCCGGAAAACGGGGATAAAGGCGACCGGCTATGATGAGGAGAACATCAATCACTGGTTTGATGTGATAGAGGAACGGGTGGCAGTCCTGAAGCAGGGTGATTATGAAGATGCCAAGGAGGAGCTGGTAGAGATGGCAGCTTTCCTGGGGAACCAGCTGGTGAAGTATATGGGAGGAGAGTGGTATCATTTTAAGTCTGACTATCACGAAAGCTGCAGCATTACAGGGTGTAAAAGTATATCGAGTGGTGCAAATTGTCTCAGCAACCTGGTAGGTGGATATACGAAGAATGGGATGGAGTGGGTGAAACAGATTTTTTTAAAAATTTATTGGAAGCGGAGACAATGACAGAAAAGGTTCAAAATTGATGTGTATTGGATGACTAAAATGAGTCGAAAACTAATTGCGGAAATTATAGGTGATTTATATCTGGTCATAAGGAGAACAGCGGTCATAATCATGTGTCTGCTTATGGTACTTGTAGCAATCTGGGGTGCCGCTAAGATAGAGAAATATATTCACCGAAATTACATACAGCTTGGTGAAGGGGATATCTGGTATAAGTACAAGGAAACCGCTAACTATAGACGATGTATAAGATACAACGGAAAACCCAATAAAGAAATGATAGGGACTATTGCGAATGATTCGGATTTGCAATATTGGCTGTTATACTATGATGATATGGTCGTTTCCTATAATTACAGCGAGGAAGACGTAATAGGCCATAGACATCAGGTGTTATTTTGGACGGATGATTATTCCTTCGGAGATAAGCATGTATCTGTTGGCATGAGCAGAGAGCAGATTGAGAAAATCTTCAGATATTCCAAGAAAAGTACGCCAAATGGTGATTATGTGGATGTTTGGGATGAAAACGGAAACGGGGAGAGATTTTATATCATTTCATACTTTGATGATGCGTACGCAATTTCAGTTGGCTTTTTATATGACGATGACGACTGTGTGAGTATGATAGCTATAGGGGAAGGGATTTATTAGCGTAGACTGAAAAATGGGAGATAAAATTCTTATGAACGTCCGAATGAAGAGACTATTAAGTATTGTGCTCATTGTGGCGGTTGTCATACTGGTTGCCGAATATGCAGCGCCGACAACCAGAAGAAAAAGGATAGATATATCAAATATGCGCGGAGAAGCGCCGGTAAAAATAATAAGTCTCAATACCTATATATCCACAAATGATAATCATGAACTGGCATACATATTGGGCGAAAACGGAAGTATTTATGTGCTGCGCTGTATTGACGGAAAATACGATGTTGATTTATGGCAGCCCGAATTTTGGGATGGCATTAAGATTACAGATCTGTGTATGAACTATCCTATGATGTATGCATTGGCGATGGACGAAGACGGACAACTCTATATATGGAATAAGGAATATGGATACGATCCCTATACTGCAGACGAAATCAAAAAGGAACAATGGAATATAAGTCGGATAGACGGTATTCCCAAGGTGACTGATGTTTTTGCAGCTTATAATCAGTTTGTCATTGTGACGGAGATCGGAGATGTATACAGATGGTATCCGAAAGACCAACCGTGCCCTGCCATAGAGGAAATGGAACGCCTTGATGTGGAGCCTCCTATTATAAATATTGCCGCCACAAAGGAGGAACTGCTCATCCTTGACCGGAATCATGTGTTATGGAGTGTAGAAAACGGAACCTCCAGGTATCTGCAAAAAGACGTGCAAAATATTGTACAGGGGCCGGCTGCCGGATTTGCGGTGCAGACGACAAATAGTGAAATCAACGTATACAACAGCCTTGCGCTTGAAAGAGATTATGAAAAAACAACGTTCGCAGATAGGTATGAAGTGTCAAGGATAGCGTTCGAAGGAGATGTATCTTCCTTGGCTGTGAGCAGCAGTGCGGCAGTGGTGTGCATCGATGGAGACAAACTGTACAGATGGGGAAGAAAAAGCCCCAAAGTGCTGTTCGGCACGTACCCGGGATATGAAGAAACCTACGAGACTCCGGTCAAAATCAATATAGACACACCTCAGTATTATACTCTTGTCGGACATGATATGATTTATGTGGATAATCAAAATAATATGTTTGCTATCATACAAAATTAGATTTCCTTTTTATGGGGCACACATGGTTATTCAGTAAGGGTAGAGGTTTTTAAAGGTGGTGGGGATTTTGGGAAAAAAATTTAAAGTAATAGCGTTTCTTATTATTTGTATTGTACTATATCTTATCATTTATCCTTTCTACATCAGGTGGATTGCGGGAAACTACGCAAAAGAATTTGCATATGTTTTAAATTCACATGACATGAAAAAATATGATAAATTTTTTTCTGAAGATACAGTATTTGAATTGAATGACAGACAAATCAAATATGCAGATGCCAAAGAGAATATGAAAAAAGTACAAGCGTTTACCAGCAAGGGGTCCTATGGGCATTTGGAGGAGGAGTATGATTTTTGGGAATTGATTATGAATGTATATGTAAAGAAAGAATATACTGTTTCACTTATGTTACCGGTTTGGGATTATCGGGTTGGGGAACATATAATAACTGTTGGAATCATTGAAGGTGAAATGATATTAAAGCGAAAAGCAATATTCTTTTATGACATAGAACAGGTTACCTTTTATGATGACAGAGAAGGGTTTATAGAAGATTTTATCGGAATATAAGGGTATTCGAGTCGGAAGGCACAGGCGGCAGATAAGCGAACTGTGCCAAAAATATTTAAAATTGTGATGTGAAATGAATGACAAGGCAAAAGCTTAAAGAATGGTGTATATTAGGTGACTAAAATGAGACGAAAACAATTTGCGGAAATTATAAGTGATTTATATCTGGTCATAAGGAGAACAGCAGTCATCATCATATGTCTGCTTATGGTACTTGCAGTAATTTTTGGTGCCGTTAAGATAGAGAAATATTTTCATAAAAACTATATTTCAAGAGAAATTTTTGAAAGCATTAATTACATTTATCAATATGATGACTTAATAAGAGAAAAGGAAGGAGAGTATGAGGAAAAAATTGTGTATAATGTGCTTGGGTATCCAATGTGGTTAGTATATTGCGATGATATCAAAGTCGTATATGGGTATGATGCGGAAAAGAAAAAAGTACTGGATTTTAGGTATGCGCAGGTTGATGACAGTAAGTATGTGTTTGGCGAGAAAGGATTACGAGTCGGGATGAATAAGGAGACAGTGAAAAAAATTCTGGCAAACTCCCGGATAGCAACTCCGAATCCGGATAGCTTCAGAGTATTTGATAATGAAGGAACACCGTATTATCAAATGGGAACAGGATATTATGATGATACCTATTGGAACGGACTGGGAATCCTTTATGATGAAGAAAACAATGTTGAGAAGATTCTGATTTTTAAGGGATTATAGAAATATTGATGGAAGTCATTTTCCATCAGAGAAGACTATCTCCTTGACTGGGCCATCCCCAACCCCTACACCGCGCAGGGGGAAGGACAGCCGTTCGGGTACACGGGTTACCGGTATGACAGGACCAGCG
>JAFLTE010000047.1 GCA_022510565.1 Lachnospiraceae bacterium
GAACCTATGGCAAGAAATGACGGGGTTGATCGTACCACTGTCAGAAACATCAACCTCAAAAATGCACAGATAGCTAATACCCAGCGTCACAACGAACGAGAAAAGAGCAGCTACACCAATCAAGACATCGTGCCTGAACGCACTCCGTTCAATGTTCATTTCAAGGAGCCGACGGCTGGTTATGTTGAAATGTTTGCGCAGATGGAGCGGGACGGCGTGATCTCTACTCGCGGATTAAAGGAGGATGCCGCACACTTCGGAGAGCTGATCTTCGATGTGAACTCAGCGTATTTCCACAATCACGGCGGTTATGAATTTGCCAAGCGATTCTATGAGGATGCCTACAAAGCGGCTGTGGAAATCGTGGGTGGTGAGCAGTATATCCTCTCTGCGGTCATGCATGCCGATGAACGGAACCGCGCCATGTCGGAAGCGCTGGGACAGGAAGTGTATCATTACCATCTGCATGTGGTATATGTTCCTGTTGTAGAGAAGCAAATCTTATGGTCAAAGCGATGCAAGGATAAAGCGCTGATCGGTACGGTTAAGGAGACCATCATGCAGGTTAGCAGCAGTAAGAAATGGATGTCCAAACCTGCGCAGGATGAACAGGGAAAGCCGATCCTACAGAAGAACGGCAAGCCCGTATTGAAAAAATCCTACAGTGTGCTGCAGGACGAGTTTTTCAAAGCGATGCGAGCTGCCGGATATGATGATGTGGAGCGCGGCGAACGTGGCAGCAGCGAGGAACATTTGACCGTCACGCAGTTCAAGATCGAGCGGGAAAAGGAACGGCTGGAACAAGTCGCAGCGCAGGTGGAAGAACAGGAGGAAATGCTTGATTCGATCAGCCAGAAGGTCGAGAAGAAGGAGCAGCGGCTCGCGCAGATGCAGGAACAACTGACCGTCAAAAAGGAACTGGCGGTGACTTTCGCGGAGATTGATGATATTGGGCATAAAACGCTTCTCGGTCATGGCAAGGTTGAAATGACTGAAAAGGAGTGCAATCGGCTCAAACGGATGGCTAAACATGGTCTAACGGTCGATGCGGAAGTGGCGTCGCTGAAAGAAGAATTGGCGGTGGCAAAACGGGAGGCTTTGACTTGGCGACAATGCTATGAGCAGCTCAAAGAGCAAACGAAGGAGTATCTGGAAGCTGTACGAAAAGTACCCCAGCGAATGAAAGAGTTTATCAGGAATGTGCTTTCCAATGCTGTTCCGGCAGAAAAAGCATCAATCGCAAGAACAGCCAGAGGACCCGGCAGACATCCTCAATGGGACAACCAAGATCAGATAATGATGTGATGCGAATAGCATTATACAACATGAAAAGGAGCGGTAGAGATGAGCAAACTAACGTACACAAGGGTCGGCAATTACTTCATTCCCAATCTGACGGTGCCGGAGCAATCAGGTAAGCCCATTGGCAAGTATGGCCGGATGCGGCATGAGTATTTGAAAAAGCACCAGCCTCTCTACTATAACGATTTGGTTATGGAAGGCAAGCTGTACGAGCATCTTTCAGCGGTGGATGAGGCGGCAAATGAGCGAATGGACACACTCATGCCGCAGTATGCAAGAGCTGCTGGCGCAACTGAGGAATTGAAGGCCGCCGATCAGATGCAATGGGTAGGACTGATGAACAATGCAAGAGTACAGGTCGAGGAAATCATTCTGTCAGAGCTGATCTATGAGTGATCTCGATATGAGATGAATAAGAACACCGCGCATCAGGTCAAGTCGATGCGCGGTGCTTTATTTGATTTCCTGTTCCAGCCCATCGAAAAGTGGACTTTCAAAGAACGTGCGGAGTGAAACGTCCAGACCATCACATACCTGTTTGATTGTGACAATGCCGGGATTCTTGCTCTTTGTGTTTAAAATGCTGTAAACGGTAGATGGCGATACACCAGCTTCATTCGCCAGCGCATTGATAGCGATGCCACGTTCCTTGCAAAGCTCAATGATTCGTGCAGCTACAGCTTCCTTTGCATTCATGGCGCGTCACCTCTCTCGCCATAATGATAAAGAAGTTTGCGATTTTGTGATACGATTGGGATATATCGCAAATAGAGAGGTGGCTATGATGAAACTGGCGTTCACAGGGCATCGACCAGAGGGACTTCCGTTTGGAGAGAATGAGGACGCTCAAAGCTGCCGTGTATTAAGGAGATTGCTTTGGGAAGAAATTGTAAAGCGTATTGATGATGGGTATGACACGTTTTACTGTGGAGCCGCAAAGGGTGCTGACATCATCTGTGGTGAGCTGGTAGTATTGGCACAAGAGAAATTATCTATGCCCGTTCAGCTGATTTGTGTCGTACCCTTCAAAGATCAGGCAAAAGGTTGGAGCGATTCTTGGCTATGTCGATATAATACGCTTCTGGAGAAATCATCACAGGTTATACAACTGAGTGAGCATTACTATCGAGGATGTTATTATACCCGTGATCGGTACTTGGTTGATCATACGGATGCGTTGATTGCTGTCTATAGTGGCAGACGTGGAGGAACAGCATATACAGTTCAATATGCTAATGAGAAAGGAAAAGAAGTTACTATTTTAAATCCATATACTTTGTAAAGTAGGCTTCATCTTCGGCACATGCTGTGTTGCTGTACTTAACTCACAGAGCATGCTCTATTTTCTTTCGTCTTTAATGCGCACAGCTCATCATTTTGTGAGATTATCTTGAAATATGGTGCTTAGCATGCTATAATAATCTTCATAAAATCACAATTCGACACTGAATGGAGTATGGTATGTTGGTCAGTTATGATAAATTGTGGAAACTGCTTATTGATAAGAAAATGAACCGCACTGAATTAAAAAATGCAGCCGGTATCAGTTTTAATGTTTTGGCTAAGATGGGTAGGAATGAATTTGTCTCGATGGAAAGCCTTCAGAGAATATGTCAAGCTTTATCCTGTGATGTTGGGGAAATAATGGAGTTTATTGAAATACCAGCTGTATATCAGAAGAATTGAGTAAACATAGGGGAGATTGGTTTATGCAGCGGCCTTTGACTTGTGTTGAGATATGTGCTGGGGCAGGTGGGCAGGCTTTGGGTCTTGCTATGGCGGGTTTTGTTCATGTTGCACTTGTTGAATATGAAGCAGAGTATTGTAAGGTTTTGAAACAGAATCGCCCTGAATGGAATGTCATTTGTGCTGATGTCCACAACTTTAGCGGAGCTCCGTATAAAGGGGTGGATCTGTTAGCTGGTGGCGTACCGTGTCCCCCTTTTTCGGTTGCAGGGAAACAATTAGGGAAGGAAGATGACCGCGACCTTTTTCCAGAAGCAATTCGGCTTATAAAGGAAATTCGGCCAAGAGCTGTCATGTTAGAGAATGTTCGCGGTTTTTTAGATGCAGAGTTTGATGAGTATAGAAATCAAATCCTTGGTGCAATCAAGAAGCTGGGATACATCACGCATATTGATTTGCTTAATGCATCAGATTTCGGAGTTCCTCAACTTAGACCAAGAGTAGTCATTATTGGCATCAGAAAGGATGAAAAAGGAGAGTTTATCTATCCTCATGGAAATCCGGATAGTGCTCCATCCGTTGGTGAAGCGCTTTATGACCTTATGGTTGCGAACAATTGGAGAGGTGCAAAGAACTGGACAAAGAAAGCAATAAGAATTGCTCCTACATTAGTTGGAGGCTCAAAAAAGCATGGTGGTCCAGACCTCGGCCCTGTAAGAGCCAAAAAGGCTTGGGCGGAGCTTGGTGTTGATGGACATGGAGTAGCAGACAATCCCCCTTCTGAAGATTTTGATGGAATGCCGCGATTAACAAGTCGAATGATGGCGAGAATACAAGGATTCCCTGACACATGGACATTTGGGAAAAAGAAAACCAGTGCATGTAGAATGATAGGCAATGCTTTCCCACCACCTGTCGCATGTGCCGTCGGAAAAGAAATACGGAGGTGTCTTGAAAATGAGTGACGTTTTAATTCAAGAAGCGAGACAAAAGTTCCATCAAAACCTGATTGAGAGCGGCATGTGGGGAGTAGATAGCGTAGGTGTTCCCTCAAATGCCGATGTTGGAGATAGGGCAAAGGCAAAAGTTGGGAAGTACAATGTTTCGACATTGATTGCACAGCGGATGGCTGCTCTCGTTGGTGTACCTCAAACGACAGATGCAAAGAAGATGGGCACAAGTGCGGGAGTAAAATTTGAGGATTTGATTGCTCAATTTATTAGAGATACTTTCCCGAATTTACAGCATCTGCGACCGGGGGATTGGACTGTATTAAGCTTAGGAAACCAGAGCGCGATAAAGGCATCCAGTTTTGCACAGTATGAGCATTTGGAATACTTGATGGAGCTGGTCAATACTAATGGTAAACTAATGACCGTCTTAGGCAATGATTATGTGGTGGCCCCTGATATTGTAGTATATCGAGGGCTATATGAGGATCAGGAGATAAACTCTGATCGGCTATATATAAGTGATGATATTTGTAAGATGGCAGCCCTTAGAAAGAGGAATGGAGGGAAGCCTATTTTACATGCTTCGGTATCTGCAAAGTGGACAATGCGAAGTGATCGAGCACAGAATAGCCGGACGGAGGCCCTTAATCTGATTAGAAACAGAAAGGGGAATCTACCCCATATTATGGTTGTGACAAATGAGCCTCTGCCGTCAAGACTAGCGTCCCTTGCGTTGGGTACGGGAGATATTGATTGCCTCTATCATTGTGCTTTGTATGAGCTGCAGGAAGCAGTAAAGCAGTTTGGAACAGAGTATGGACGAGATGATATAGTTGAAAGCTTGGAGAATTTGATAGATGGAAAGAGATTGAAAGACATCTCTGATTTGCCCTTAGATCTATCAGTATAACCAATGCTTTGTTACAGATTTGCAAGTGAAAGCTGAAACAAACGCAACTATACTATATAGCTCGATCATGTGAACTTGCTATCCATTAGTATTCATGTAGTGATCCACTTTGGAGGAAGATGCAATGTATCGGATTCGGCGTGTAGAGTTGGTAAATCATCCGGTGCTTGGCAATTTGGAACTCGACTTTACGGATAGAGCCGGTAATGTTGCAGATACCGTTATTTTTGCGGGAGAAAATGGCACGGGTAAAAGTACAATTCTCGACGTGTTATACAGTATTTCATCTCACTCAGTAGAGAATGAAATGAAAGTTTTGCTTGATGCGGATGGAAAGATTATCGAGCTTAGGTACTATAAGAAAATAATAAATGGACAAGACTATATCTGTGTAAATGATGGTTTAGGACTAGATCAATGGGTAAGGGATATTAGCGTTAAGAATCAATATCCGCTTAATGGTATATATTCTGATATCGAGATTAACTTTAGGGCGAAAGATATATCCTCTGTTACAAGTCTTGTATTAGATGGAGAGAATGAGAGCAAGCGCTCCAGCGAAAATCTGCCAACACAAGTTAAGCAGTTATTAGTCGACATTCAGTCTTTAGATGATGGAGATATTGCGAGAACATTACGGGATAATTCTTCAGACTACTTTAAATATGATCAGATGCGTAGTAGTACACGGATAGAACGCTTTAGAAACGCATTTAGTCAGATGTTCACCGATCTTGAATATGATCGCATAGATACGTCTCAGGGTAAAAAACAGGTTATTTTCCAAAAGCATCACCAAGATGTACCTATTGATTTACTAAGTTCGGGAGAAAAGCAGATCGTTTATCGTGGCTGCTTCCTTCTGAAAGATGCGAATGCATTAAATGGTGCTTTTGTATTTATTGATGAACCAGAAATCAGCCTGCATCCCAAATGGCAGGAAAAGATTATGGATTACTATAAGGGCATTTTTACAGATGTTCATGGGGTGCAAACATCGCAGATCTTCACTGTTACTCATTCACCGTTTATTATTCACAATCCGAACCGACATAATGATAAAGTGGTTGTTTTGTCACGGGATGACAATGGGAAAATCGTCGTTAGCGATAAGCGAGAGTATTATCAATGTTCAGGTGTTGCTGCGATTGAAGATGCCTTTTCAATCAGTCAGTTTTCCTCTACTATGCCATGCGTGTATGTGGAAGGACATACTGACGCAAACTACTTTTGCCGAGCGATTGATGCATTCCATTTGGATGTTCCCTTTAAAGTTGAATGGATTGGTTATATTGATGAACGCGGACAGGAAGCAAACACAGGGGGTGATGCGCTTAGAAAGGCTCATGGGTTTTTAACAAGTAAAAGGCCAGCAGCAAAGCAAGTCTGTTTGTTTGATTGTGACACAAACCGTAAATCCCAGGATGGGGATAATGTTTATGTACGGAAAATGCCCCTCTATCTTGTTAAAAAGAATATGAATAAAGGTATTGAAAATGCACTTGTGCTTGATGATATCGACATTACACAGTTTTATTATCAGACACAAAAAGTTGGCGATTACGGGAAAATTACTACTGTTACTGATTTAGATAAGGATGAGATGTGTAAATACATTTGTAGCTTAGATGATGCAATGGCACAAACAGTTCTCGTACACATAAAAGAAATGATTAACGATATTCTTTTACCGATTTTTACAAATAATTGATAGGGTATTAATTTGTCGTCTTAAGGAATATATAATATTTGAGATGCAATCTGGACAACGCCTATAGGAACATGTATAATAAATTCGCAAGCATGGTGGTTGCGCGAGCAATGGGCCGCTGCTCATCATGACTTGATAGATTTTTGATAGCAAAAGTCAGGAAAGACCTTGGGATTACGATAATCCAGCGCATATCAAGTAATACGGAGCAAATTCTCTTAACATAGGTGTTAAGAATTGATCCGTGCCCGACGAGTGGGAATAAGCCTGGAAAGAGGAAGAAGTCTTGTGACATAGGGCTTTCCGGTCTCGATGGAGTGATTCTGATAACGAAATGATAACATTGGTCTGAGCCAACATCATTGGGAAAATTCAGGTGGCTTTGGAGTTGGCGGTCAATGCGATCATCTCTGTGGTAAATCCTATAACGAAAGCCCTTCGCTGTGGAGGAAATCTTCCACCAGCGGAGGGCTTTCTTCATGTCAATCCTTCAGTTTGGGTTTCCTGCCACGTTTCTTTTGAACCGGTGCTTCTGGCGGAATGGCGATATGGATACGGGTATCGTCAAACTCCGGATAGCGATACCGCCACCGGTCGTAATCCTCTTTCGTGATTTCTTCTCTGCGGAGCTTTGCAGATTGTTCCTGCCATGCGCGCAGTCTCTGCTCAAAGTCGGCAGCCTGACTGCCGCCCTCGAAGATGTTGGATCGAATACAGATCAAGCCGTCCGCATCCAGAATACGGATCAGCTTCCGATCTTCCAGCGCAAACAGCGTGTGTATCAGGCCGTCCATGCTGTCGATGTCGGGAACAGCAATCGCCTTGGGCGATACGTCCAGCGCCTCCGCCAGCGCAGCAGTCAAATCTGTCTTGGGTGTCCGATCTTCGGATTCATACTGCGCCATACGCACATCTGCGCTGCCCGGAGCAAAGCCCAGAACTGTGCCCAGATACTTCTGGGTCATCCCCCGTAGGATTCGGAAAAAGCGGATTCGCTCACCTGTGGCCATGATCATCACTCCTTGGAACAGATGGAATCATTATAGCAAATGCGTTTAAGTTGGTCAAGAAGAAATTTAGCAAAAATATTTAATTTTCTTCTCCAAAAGGTATTGACATAAGCGCGGATGTTTAATATAGTAAGTATGGAAGTTAAGCGAATACGCTTAATTGCAAAAGAAAGGAAAGATGCTATGGAAAAACTCTTTATGCGAGCAGACGAAGTGGCACGGGAGCTCGAAGTATCAAAATCCTACGCCTATAAACTAATTCAACAGCTGAACGCTGAACTCGAAAATAAAGGATTTATCACCATCTCGGGACGTGTGAATCGGCAGTATTTCAGGGAGCGGCTATATGGGATACCGCAAAAGGAGGCGAAGTAAAT
>JAFLTE010000048.1 GCA_022510565.1 Lachnospiraceae bacterium
AAGGATGATTGGCTTTTGCAGCCAAAAATTAGTATATCACGAGTCTTTATGATAACATAGGCATTAACAATTCGCAAGTGGTTTTTTTGAAATTTCCTTGATATTCTTCTCTGCCTGTCTGCGCGCAATCATAATCTGATGTTCACAGCCGACGCACTTTAACCGAAAATCCGCACCGATACGCAGAACCTCCCACTCCTTGGAACCGCAGGGATGAGGCTTCTTCATTTTTAAAATATCTCCTACCTGAATATCCATGGTTCCCTCCCACCATCAGTCAAGCTGTGAAAAAATCTCTCCGATGCTGCCCTGCACAATCAAATCCGCTATGGAATCTCTGGGTGTAGGCGTCTTATTGACAAGCACCAGTTTATTGCCGGTATAATAGTCGAGCAAGCCCGCTGCGGGATAAACAGCCAACGAAGTACCTCCTACAATAAGCACATCTGCGTTACTGATATAGCGCACCGCATCCGCTATCGTCCTTTGGTTCAGGCCTTCTTCATAGAGCACCACATCCGGCTTGATGCTTCCGCCGCAGGATGTACATGCAGGAACACCCTCAGAGTGAAGAATATATTCCGCGTCATAAGATGCACCGCACTCCTCACAGTAATTACGGAGTACGGAACCGTGCAGTTCCAATACAACCTTACTTCCCGCTGCCTGATGCAGTCCGTCAATATTCTGTGTAATAACTGCCTTAAGCTTTCCCTCTTTCTCCCACTGCGCAAGCTTTAAGTGCGCCGCATTGGGTTTGGCATCAAGACACAGCATTTTAGCCCGATAGAATCTGTAAAACTCGTCTGTCTTCTTCCTGTAAAATGTGTGGCTTAAGATTGTCTCTGGCGGATAGTCGTACTGCTGATGATACAATCCGTCCACACTTCTAAAGTCAGGTATGCCGCTTTCGGTGGACACACCTGCGCCGCCAAAAAATACAATGTTATTGCTTTCCTTCACCCATACACGAAGCTGTTCCAACTGATCCATATGCCACACCTCCATATTCATCTTGTTCTTATTTTTTTGTAACTATTTAGAACCCAATTCCAGTCTGTTGACTGCCGAGAAAATAGCTCTCACGGAAGCTCTCGTGATATTGGAGCTTACACCCACACCGTAGGTAACTCTGCCGCTCTCCACATCCAACAGATGAATATACGCCGCTGCCTGGGAGTTGGAACCACTCTGCAGTGCATGCTCCTCATAATCCAAAATCTTAATATCGATATTCAGTTCTTCCTGCAGTCCGCGCTTTGCCGCGTCAATCGGTCCGTTACCTACCGCCTCAAATGTCTTCTCCACACCATGATCCGTGTAAACGATTGTCACTCTGGTGTCAAATTGAGACTTCGTCTCACCGCTCAAGTCATCCATACGAAGCTTGCGGAAATGGAACGGTTCTTTTTTCGCCAAATACTCCTGGCGGAATTTCTCCATAATCTGATCCGGAGATACCTCTCCCTGATGCTCGGAGATTTCCTGAATCACATTTGCGAATTCCTTGTGCATACCCTTCGGCAGTTTGAAGCCGAAATAGGTGTCCATGATAAATGCCACACCGCCCTTGCCTGACTGTGAATTAATACGCACAATAGGCTCGTATTCCCTGCCGATATCAGCAGGATCAATCGGAAGATAAGGCACCTGCCATATCTCGCTGCCCCGCTCTTTCAGCGCCTTCACGCCCTTGTTAATGGCATCCTGATGAGAACCGGAGAACGCGGTAAATACCAACTTTCCTGCATAAGGGTGTCTGGGATGAATCGGAATCTTACAGCATCTCTCATAGATTTCAATACTCTCATTCACATGCTCTATGGCAAGCTTCGGATCAATGCCCTGGGAGAACATATTATATGCAATATTCATAATATCAACATTACCCGTTCTCTCACCGTTGCCAAACAATGTGCCTTCCACACGGTCAGCACCCGCAAGCAGTGCAAGCTCTGCACTGGCAACGCCGGTACCTCTGTCATTATGAGGATGTACGCTTAAAATAATACTTTCCCTGTTCTTGAAATGTGTATTCATCCACTCAATCTGGTCTGCATACACATTGGGTGTGTTCATTTCCACCGTGGAGGGAAGATTGATAATCATCGGATTCTCTTTGGTGGGACCCCACTCATCCTGCACCGCCGTGCAGATTTCCAATGCGAAATCAAGTTCTGTTCCCGTGAAGCTCTCCGGCGAGTATTCCAAAATAATCTTGCCGGGGAAATTCTCTGCGTGCTTTTTCACCATCTTAGTGCCTTCCACGGCTATGTTAATAATCTGCTCTCTGTTCATGTTAAACACCACATCGCGCTGTAACGTCGAGGTGGAATTATAAATATGCACGATTGCCTGCTTACATCCTTGAATAGACTCAAAGGTTCTCTCTACCAACTCTTCGCGGCACTGTGTCAACACCTGTACCACCACATCGTCCGGAATCATCTTTCGGTCAATCAACTGACGCAAAAAATCAAATTCAATCTGACTTGCCGCCGGAAAGCCTATCTCAATCTCCTTGAATCCTAATTTGATGAGATAATTAAAGAACTCAATCTTTTCCGATACAATCATGGGGTCAATCAGCGCTTGATTACCGTCGCGAAGGTCTACACTGCACCAGATGGGTGCTTTCTCAATTTCCATATTAGGCCATTTTCTCTCCGGATAGTCAATGACCGGATTCTTGCGGTAACGCTTGTAATTTAACATTGTTTTCTTCCACCTTTCATTTCATCCCTTAATTTATATAATCATAAAAAGAAAAGCCCGTTGTACACAACGGGCTAAAACAGATAGCATTATTCACCGAGTCCACTCTCAATCGCACCGACTAAAGCTTTCAATGCTTCCTCCTCATCTTCGCCATCACACACAAACTCGATTTCATCGCCACACTTGACACACGCGCCCAGCACGCTCAGCACACTCTTGGCATTCGCTGTATTTTCCCGAAATGTAAAAGTTATTAACGATTTAAACTGCATCGCTTCCTTACATAGGATGCCTGCCGGTCTTAGATGTAGCCCCGTCGGGTTTTTGATGACTACCTTTTGGCTTACCATACCCTTATCCTCCAACTTTATTCTGGCTGCTTCTTGCCCCCAATCACAGCCTAACTTTAATTATATCACCTTTTTTCAATATCACAAGAGTTATAACATAATATTCTGTATAAGTTCAGCTAACTTCTTAGCCTCTGTATCAATCATCTGCTGATCCTTACCTTCAATCATAACTCTTACAAGTGGTTCTGTTCCGGATGGTCTGATGAGCACACGTCCTTCTCCCGCAAATTTTTCATCCAGTGCCTCAATTGCCTCGGCAATCTCCGGATAATCCATATATTTCTCTTTCTTATGATTTGGTACCTTGGCATTGACAAGTGCCTGCGGCATCACTTCCATGATTGTTTTCAATTCCGACAACGGTTTACCCGTCTCCACAATCACCTGCAAGAGATGGAGTGCACTGAGAAGTCCGTCACCCGTTGTATTCTCATCCAAGAAAATAACGTGGCCGGATTGCTCTCCGCCAAGACTGGCACCGATTTCCCGCATACGCTCCAATACGTATCTGTCGCCCACCTTCGTCTGCTCTATATGGATGCCGTTCCGCTCTCCCATCAGGAAAAAGCCGAGATTACTCATAACCGTAGCTACTATCGTATCTTGATTTAATTTGCCGTTTTGCTTCATATGATTGCCTACAAGCGCCATGATTTGATCGCCGTCCACGATATTGCCCAGCTCATCCACGGCCAGCAGTCTGTCTGCATCCCCGTCGAAGGCAAGCCCCACGTTGGCTTTCTCGTAAACTACTCTCGCCTGTAATTCTTCCATATGAGTGGAACCGCAATTCGCATTGATATTCGTTCCGTCGGGGCTGTTATGGATTGCCACAACCTCCGCACCAAGCTCTTTCATCGTCTCCACGGAAGTATAGTAAGCGGCACCTTCCGCACAATCCAACACAATCTTCATACCCTGCAAATCCACATTGACAGCCTTCATCGCATGGTTAATATATTCCTCTCTGGCATCAGTGCGGTACTTAATTTTCCCGACACCCGCACCTGTCGGGAACTTGACACCCTGCATACCGTTCTTAATCAGGGCCTCGATTTCATCCTCCAAGGAGTCGGGAAGCTTATAACCGTTACCGTCGAAGAACTTAATGCCGTTAAACTCTACCGAGTTATGTGAGGCGGAAATAACAACTCCCGCATCAACTTTGTATTTCCTCGTAAGATATGCCACTGCCGGTGTAGGAACGATACCCACATAAACCGCATTTGCTCCTACGGAACATGCACCCGCCATGAGAGCATTCGCCAGCATATCTCCTGAAATTCTCGTATCGCATCCTACCATGATTGTCGGCTTATGTGCGTTTTCTTTCGTGAGAACATATGCGCCCGCCTGCCCCAACTGCATTGCAAGCTGCGGTGTTAGTTCTTCGTTCGCAACACCCCTGACACCGTCCGTGCCGAATAATCTGCCCATGATAATACCTATCCTTCCTGCTTTGCTGTTCTAATTTGTCTCCGCAAGGTGTATATGCACTTGCAGTTCTTCGTATGTCAACTTGGAATCCTCCGGAAGATTTACAGACACCGGAATCCAATAATAGCCGCTCTCCAATTCTTCAATCTCTTCTCTTTCAAGCCATGCCGCTACATCGACACTTAATGCCAAGCTGCTCAGATTGATTTCCTCAAACTCTTCGGCCAGTCCGAAAAATGCAATACTGAAGTAACTATTCGGCTCTGTAATCTCGGCCGTGAAGCCTTCCGGAACACCGGTAACATGTATATTCTGGACTGAGGAGGCAAGTGTACGTCTTACTTCCGGTCCTATATATGCCGTAATGTTAATCATGCCGGTGAAATCCTCTTCCGCCAAAACAATGCCGTCCGGCAGATACTCTTTGAGATCGACCAATTCTGTCACATTGCCCGTCGCACCGGTCACGTCGAGAACCCCTGTCGGAATCTCTATGACATCAATTTTCTGTACCGCACTGGAACGCCCGGCTATAATCACATTGTTTCTGGTACTTTCATACTCACCGGTCATCCGATAGCCGTCTGCAGGAGTGCCGGAAGCAACAAAACTAATGGGCACGGTTTTCTTTTCGAGAATCTCAATAGTGACACGCACCCTTGTAATACTCCGCTCCAAAGTCGTAGATGGAATCTCTTTGCCGTCCTCATCATACAAGCGGATATCCGCGTCCGTGTTAATGTTGCTCGTAAAGCCGGATACATTCACCTCAGCCTGTGCTTTGGTAATCTGTGAAACGACGGACTCCGGACCCGATACCCTGATCAGGTTCTGCTCCGTTGATACATTGCCCAACATATATCCCTCTTGAACTTCCCCCACTACATTAGCCCGAATCGGAATAGATCTGGTCTGCTTATCTTCAATGTTTAATTTAACGCTGTCAATACTTCCCCTGATGCTCTCCAGGCTGTCATTATATTTGTTGGTGGACAATCTGATGGGGATCGTATCCACACTGGTCAAGTCTTCCATGTCCGCTATTGCCACCACATTGGATTTATCCAGTGTCTCGATAACAGAGCGATGCGCGTAAATCGTCACCGTGTCTATCACATCCGTATTATCCAGCACCTCATAAACCTGCCCTCTCTCCGTGAGCAGTTCGCCATGTCTGATTGTTACAGGCACATCCGACACGGGAAGCGGTGTAATAGGATCGTTGATATTGGTGACAACGATCCAGACCAAAACGGCAAATAAGAAAGACACCAGTTTTAATCCCCAGTTTTTGGTAATCTTATTTTTCATTTCTGGACCTGCCTTTCCACAACTTCCGCTTCTTCTCTTCCACGGGTTTGTTCTGAATCTCTGACAGTCTTACTCTCAATCTATCGGCATCCAGTCCTCTCTCCAGTTGTCCTTTATAGGCAACGCTGATCTTACCGTTTTCCTCGGATACAATCACGGTCAGTGAATCCGTCACTTCCGAAATACCCACGCCGGCCCTGTGTCTCGTACCCAGTTCCTTGCTTAACGCCATATTATCGGACAGCGGCAGATAACAGGTCGCCGAAACGACACGGTTTCCTCTCACAATCACAGCACCGTCATGCAGCGGCGTGTTATGCTCAAATATATTAATCAACAGCTGACTGGACACAATACCGTCCACATCAATGCCGGTTCTCTCATACTCGCCCAAAGGCTGATCCCGCTCAATAACAATCAGCGCTCCTGTCTTTACTTTGCCCATCTCAACGGAGGCTTTCACAATCTCATTGATCGTCCGATCCGAAAAGCGACCTCCCTCCGCCTTACCGGAATCGAATGCGAGAATCGAAGAGAATAAATTCTTCTGTCCCAGCTCTTCCATCGCTTTGCGCAACTCCGGCTGCAGCATGACAACAACGGCAATGGCAGCGATGCTGAATACGTTCTGCACAATCCACAAAATCGTGCTCATATTAAAGAACGCAGCAATCAATATGAATACCGCAATCACCGTGACGCCCTTCAAAAGGGCCCATGCCCTTGTATTCTTGATCCACACCAGAATGTGATATAACAGAAAAGCCAGAATAATGATCTCTACAATATCTGTCCAACGAACGGTAGGCATATGCAACTGGGAAAAATATGTCGCAATAAATGTATTCAGTTGTTGCATGCACCTCACCGCCTTTCCTGATTATAACGCCAAACGGCATCTCCATTTATAATGTTTATTTTGTATGTATCCTTTTAATGAGTACTTCTTGTTTTTTGTACCGTCTTCGCCTTCTGACTGTTAATCTGCTTTACCTTTTTCTCCGGCCTTGACACTACGACTTTGGGCACCGCTTTGACATAATAGTAATATTCATCGTCCTCGAACTGTACTTTCTCTGTCCTGCTGTAATCCACATTGAACACAAAGAACTGCAGCACCACCACTAACAAAAACGATATGATATTTCCAAAGATTACCCCAAACAATGCCACGTTCGTATCAAACATCAGATCACCTACGAGCAGTACCATAATATCCACAACAACGCCTGCAACCATAGCAATCGTCCACGCGTAGTCAATGCTCAAACGTCTGATCAGATAAACCATGATCACTGTGATTGCAAACGCAACTATAATGACAACCATCTCCTTATTCTTAAGGAGACCGTCAATAATAAATCGGAACTTCGCAACAGCCTCTGT
>JAFLTE010000049.1 GCA_022510565.1 Lachnospiraceae bacterium
ACACTTCAACTTCAACTGGACATCTTTTGACATACGGGTCTGCATTACTCCAAAAAATTACATGCAGACTCGTATTTATTACATCTTACAAAAAAATCAGCCTGAACATATTAACATATCGGTAGCAGCAATTGCCTGAAAGGAGGATGCCGATCCCGCTGTTCCGCAGCTATCCGGATCGGTTTTAGAGGGACAGATGACAGAGTACAGGCTATTTCAGGACACTTTCAGCATACAGCTTCCGGAAAATTTTAGCGACCTGGATGACAAAGCGGCATCGATCATGTATCCGGAACAGAATCGCCCGCCAATCATTAAAACGGATGGCGTAGCCAGTATCGCATTTAACAGGGCACAGGCAGACACGGATATAGAAGTAATGCCGCAGATTATCCGGATGACCAAAATGAATATCAAAAGGCTTCAGCCGGGTATCCAGTTTTTTGAGGAAGGATGTGAAAAACTGGAAAACATCGAATACGGATGGTTCGACCATAAAGGCTATGCGCTGGATGGGGAGATTTATTATCTGAATGCCTTTCCAATTGTAGCCGGGAAGATGTTCCATGTATCGTTCAATGCGCCATACAAGACTAAAGAGGAATGGAAACTTAAAATACTTGAGATATTGCGGACAATGCAGGATCTGACACGCATTGGGAAAAGGGTGTAATTATGCAGGAAGAGAGTTTTGAAGATCTTGTGATCGGATTAAAGAATAATTATAAGACAGGGACATACGGCAACTTATATTCAGGGGTGTATGTGAAAGAGATCCTGTATGAATTTCGGGAAACGCTGTTATTCGGGGGAAAGCTCGGCATCATGCTTCCGCTTGTTTTCGAGGATATGCCGGAGCACATTGCCCAGATGAAGTATCCAAGCCGCAACCGGCCACAAGTGATAAAGACCAATCATGACGGGAGCATAAACTGCTGTTTCAGCCTGTTAGACCAACAGGTTTCAGAGAAAGAGATCGCTGAAACAGCGGCTGTAATGAAAGATACCTTAAAGAAGGTGCAGCCGTGGGATACATTTCTGGAGGAAGGGACAGACCGGAACCATACCAATGTGTTTTCATGGTTTACATACAAGAACTATTCCATAGACAGCCAGATTTTTAATCATATGTTTGTAACTGCAGTGGATGGCAGGGCGCTGATCGGCATGTTTAATTGTCCATACAGGGATATGCAGTTGTGGAAGGACGTAATGATGAGTATGATGCTGACACTGAACGATAAGACCGGCGAATAGGAGGAGGATAAAAATGCGGGCACAGAGAATATACACAGATTTGGTTTCATTTCTCACAATTACTGCATGTGAGATAAAAAAGACCGTGAATAATCATGGAGCGGCATACATAAAGGGAGTGATCGGCAGCCAGGATGATGTGCTGGGAAAGATCCAGGATGTCACCTGGGTGACATTGTATGCAGAGAATGAATGGCAGGAGCAGAAAGGGATTTTTGCAGGAATTGTGGAAAGCATCCAGGTATACCCGGAAAACGGTTCCACTGTATGTGAGCTGAATCTGACCGGGGCTACAAGGCTGATGGACATGGAAAGAAAAGTCAAAGCCTATCAGAATTCCTCCATGACTTACCAGAGCATGATGACGGGCCTGAGCACATCTTACGGCGCGGCATTTATCGGAGGGGATATACTGCAGCGGCCGCTTGGACATTTCACGGTACAGTACAAAGAGACGGACTGGGAATTCCTGCTGAGGATGGCATCCAATATAGGTGCATGTGTGATCCCGGAGTATGCAATGGCTGAAATGCGGTATTATGTAGGGCTGCCGGAGCTGAAAAATACATTTATATGCGATACGCAGGAATACACACAGACAAAAGAAATCAACTGTCTGCGCGACTATTCCGGAATGCTGCTGCAGAATACGGAGATAGATGATGTGGTCACATTCAACCATAGGGAGATCTTAGAACTCGGGCAGGCAGTAGACGTTGGCGGAAGCGTTTATTTTGTATATAAAATAGAGAGCAGTCTAAAGAACGCAGAGCTGGTGCACTGTTATGAACTGCGGAGGGAGAATGGCTTCGAGGTCAAGAAGTTTTTCAACCTCAAAATTGTGGGCGCTTCCTTAAATGCGGAAATATTGGACGTAGCAAAGGATAAGGTAAAGGTATGTGTAAAGGTGGATGGGAAACAGAATACAGCAATAGCAAAGTGGTTTACCTATTCAACCGTGTTCTCTTCCCCGGATGGCACGGGCTGGTACTGCATGCCGGAAATCGGGGACCATGTGAGGATGTATTTCCCAAGTGAGAACGAGGAAGACGCGTACATCATCAGTTCCGTACATGTTGATCCCGGCACCGGCACAGCGCGGACAAATCCGGATAATAAATCGATCATGAACCGGTACAATAAACAGATCGAGCTGACCCCGACAAGCATCACGCTCACAAACGGGAATGGCATGTCGATCATCCTTGACGACGAGAAGGGGATCACCATTGAGAGTGACAAAAATATCTCGTTTGTGGCAAAAGAAGATTTTGAGATATTAAGCACGAACAGCAACGTGGAGATCACTGCAGGTGAGGAAGTCAGCTTAATACAGAATGATACAAGCATCACATTAAGCAAAGATATTACGATGAACGGCAGGCAGCTGCTTGTGCAGCAATAGGAGATATATGAAGTTTGTAATCAGTGATGAAGAGGAAGTACGGGCGGCTGTCAGGGATATCCTGATGGAGCCTTACAGGGAACATATAAAGGAATGGTGCGACATCTGCCGGATGGAGGACAGCGAAAGCGCGGACGAGTTCATCAGGGCGATGGACGCCCTGTTTGTTCAGACAGGCACACTACAGCGGCAGCACCGGAAGGCTGCAGTAACCTTTTTGAATATACACTATCTAAGGGCAGGCCTGCTGGATGGGACATTCCGGCTTCTGCTCAATGCCTACTCTTCCAGATATTATTTTGATCCGATGGAAACAGACAGTGACTGGTGTCCGAAATGGATCCGGCAGAATTATCTTTCTGATATGGAATATCTGGAACAGCAGGCAAGGAAAAGGAACATCCGGATACCCCGCATGGAATTGCAGAATATCCGTCAGAAGCACTATATGGATTATGTCCTGCTCCTGCCCGGGTTTTGCCAGATGAATGTAGAACGCGTGCTTGCGCTGAGCTCTTTCTCGGAATTAGAGGTTGGTCAGGAGTTCGGCATTGTATTCGGGGAATACATGGGACCGATCATTCCCCTGTACTGGCGGGGTGGGGAGGAAAAGAGGACAGATGAAATACTACATGCTTGAACAGGACAAGAGCTATGCGAATCTGCCGCAGCTGCAAAACTGGTATCAGAATATTGATGAACGCGACGTCCACATGGGAAGGTACAGCAGGCTCCCGAAAAAGACGATGCTCTATATAAGACCGGATAAAAATGTACTGTTTCCGGATATTCTGTTGTATCCATTTCTGATGGTCGGGGAAAAGGTGAAAGAGCGTCTGCTGAAATATGAACCCAACATGCAGTTCTGCGTTGTATTCCTTGTAGATAAAGAGAATAAGGGCTTCCAGTATTATTCCGTCCCGTTTATAAAAGAAATTGACTGCATCAGTGACAGAAGTGAGTTTAACCGGGACAGAAGTGTCGTACACAGGCTTGTTCTCGACGGGAAGAAGATCCCGAAGGAACGTCCGCTGTTTCTTTTGCAGGGGTTGAATACCAGATGCGTGGTGGCAAGAATGGACTTTGTGGAGAGCATTCTCCGAAAGGAGATATATGGCATACAGCTTGTGGAGGCACAGGTAGAAAACAGATATCAGATCTGACAGGAGGCGAAGATACAGATGAGGGAAATCGGGAACATCCATACCGGCGGAAGCATAGAGCTTGAACACATCCGGGAATTCTGGATGGAGCAGCGCTTTAACGAACATGCAAAAGCATATATCAGGGCGGGGATACAGGATAAAGGCATGCTGGAACAGGTTGACGGGGACAGCAGCATGTATGTCTATGCGGATACGGAGAGCGGCAGGGAGATCCTGTTCTATGGCAGCATACAGACAGTCTCCGTGCTGCACTCTTGCGGGGCGTACAGTGAGGTGGAAATCCGCCTGGTTTCAGGGACGGTCCGGCTGGATGGTGCAAAAAAGAGCAGGTCATTCCAGAATGTGGGGATGACCTATGAGCAGGTTGCCCGTCAGGTCATCCACAAAGAGCCAAAGTCAGACATCATCTGGAATCTGGCGGATACGCCGAAGCTAAACGGTCCCCTGATCCAGTACCATGAGACGGACTGGGAGTTCCTGAAACGCCTGGCCAGCCATCTGAAGGCAAAGATACTGGCGGATATCAGCTCCGACAGGGCATGGGTATACATCGGATGCCCTAAGAGGGGGACGGAGCATGAGATACAGTGCCTGTCATGGAAAGCAGGGATATCCGAGGAATTTTTCTCATATACTGGAAGGAGCCAGCGGGAATTCGCGTATTGTACCATCGAGAGTGAAGAGAATCTGGAAATCGGGCTGGAGATCCGTTTTGCCGGACGCTCCATGACCATCTTCCGGAAACGGGCCTACACACAGGGGAACTGCCTGATCTACTGCTACGATGCAGGGGGACAGGCATTCTTTGAGACAGAAAAGCTGTTCAATGATGATCTGACCGGGCGTGCGATAACAGGAAAGGTGCTTTCGACAAAGAATGAGACGATCCGCATGCAGATGGACATTGACACGGAACAGGATGAAGCGACAGCATACGATTTCCAGTGGTGCCCGGAGACCGGCAACCTCATGTATTGCATGCCACAGGTAGGTACCACCGTATCTCTGTACTTCGGGGACAGTGAGGAGTCCTCGGCATGCGCTATAAACAACGTGCGCACCAACGGCGAGAGCTGCCCTGAGATGGAGGACCCGGAAAACAAGACATGGACTACGGAGTATGATAAACGCATCCTCATGAACCGCACTGGCCTGGGGATTTATTCGGATTCTTCAAACCAGGAATCATCCTGCTTTTGCATGGAGGATGACATAGGAATCCGCTTTCAAAGCGATAATGCATTCAATATCCTGGCAAGTGGCGGGATTAGCATTGACGCCCAAAATGTGAAGGTGGAGGCGCTGATGTCGGTGTCAGGGCTTATACCGGATTTGACTGGCGAACAGTCGAGCGCGGCACTGGAGCTGGAGACTGACATCAATATCTATTGTGAGAACAATGTATACTGTCATATGTATTGCGCGTTCCACTATCCCAATATTATGGATGCGCCCCGCACCTATAAAAAAGACCACCTGATAGGGAAGATCCTGGTTGGAATAGTCACAGCGGTCGCTGTTGCGCTTATTGTAGCAGCGCTTGCTACTATGGGAGCAGCTATCATCGCAACAGCTGCAGCAGGAACAGCAGCTGCAGCAGCGATAGAAGCTATCGGCTTTGGATCGATATTGGTTGGTTCTCTTGGAGCAGGGGCGCTTGGAGGAATAACAGCAGTATTAGCAAGAGGCATTACTGAGGGATCGAACGATAATGTGTCCGATTATGGTGATTACATGAAAGACGGGGCCATCAACGGGGGTGTGACAGCATTATTAGCAGCATACGTTATACCGGTTAGTCCACTTTTTGAAGGTCATAAATATGCTAAATATGCGATATCAGTTATAGACTCAGAAGCAAATTATAACCTTTCGATGCTGCTGGATCCTGCTAAAGAAGCAGACGTAAAGACTGCATTAAAAAAGGGAGTTTTGGGATTTTTTTCTCCAATAATTAAGGATTCTGTTAAGGGAAGCGTCAACGAAGGATTGGACTCAGCGGTGGAAAGTCATAGTGTTATTAAATTTTTAAACGACAATGATTTTATAGGGGACGAGGTTATCAATATAATATCTAAAGCAACAACTGGCGTAGCGATACAGCTGTTTAGGCCGGAAGAGAATAGAGGTTATTACGAACCGGACGGTATGACAAATTCAGAGGTTTCTGATGAAGAGATTGAAAAGAAAAAGGAGGAGCACGAGGAAAGCCTAAG
>JAFLTE010000005.1 GCA_022510565.1 Lachnospiraceae bacterium
CCTCAACGATGAAACGAACTGCCATACGGGTATCCTTGTTTGCGCCGCAGAATGCGTCTACTACGAAAAGTCTCTTGTTGGAGAGCTCCTCCTGAGCGAGCTTCTTAACTACTGCCCAAGCTTCCTCTGTCATAGGATGATTGTCATTCTTATACTCATCGGAAGTCCACCAAACGGTATCCTTGGAGTTTGCATCCATAACGATATACTTATCTTTAGGAGAACGACCCGTATAAATACCTGTCATTACATTTACTGTACCGAGTTCAGTAACCTGTCCTTTTTCGAAACCCTGCAGATCGGACTTTGTCTCTTCTTCGAATAACAGATCATAAGAAGGATTGTACACGATTTCTGTGGTTCCGGTGATGCCATACTTGCTCAAATCGATTTGTGCCATCTTACTTTTACCTCTTTTCTTTCATAGTTTTGGGGAAGATGGATAATGCAAAATACCCAACTTTCCATATGTTTCTATTATACATGATAAATCAATAAAATCAATATTTATTGTTGTATTTTATATTTTACTCCGATATAATAAAATCAAAATATACGATAAATGAAACATTGACAGTGCAAAAGATCTATACGGAGGATAAAGGATGTATCATTGCAATGTGTGCTTCTATTTTGTTGGCGAGAGGCGTGAACTGCTCGAAGTATTGAAGAAAGCAGAGCCGCTTGAGCATTTTGCGCACGATTTTGTTACAAGCCCTGAACCGAGTGAACTGCTTATTAAGAGAGCAGACGTGATTCTCGCGGATTTACAGGTGGAGAACGCGGAGGCATTACTTCGGATTCTGCTCTATTACAAGAAGGAAGAAGCTCAGTTGATTCTGCTTGCGGACAAGGAACAGACGCAGTTTCTGATGGAGCAGGATTTGTCGGCAGTTACGGATATATGGCCCATGCCCCTGTCTGAGGAAGAAATGCGGTTCCGTTTCCTGAGATGGCAGCAGACTAACAAAATGAGCAAGGATTACTGGCAGACCCAAAACTATCTGGATACTACGATTAACAGTGTGCCGCATATGATCTGGTATAAGGATAAAACGGGCGCCCACATGAAGGTCAATGACTTTTTCTGTAAGACGGTCAATAAGACTATGGAACAGATTGAGGGACGCGGGCATTATTATATCTGGGATCTCACACCGGATGATTATGCCAAAGGTGAGTTTATCTGCATGGAGTCGGAATTTGAAGTCATGGATAAGAGAGAGACTTGCATTTTTGATGAAGATGTCAAAATCAGTGATGAGATGCGTAAACTGCAGACATACAAATCCCCGCTTTTTGATCTGGACGGCAGTGTTATGGGAACTGTAGGCATAGCGCTTGACGTAACTGACCTTTTGATGTATCAGGAGATGTTGATCAAGAATGCCAACACGGATGCCTTGACGGGACTGTCTAACAGAAGATATGCATATGAATTTGTTGATCAGCTTGAGGATAACTATATAACGATATTCGGTATCGATCTCGATAATTTCAAGAGCGTCAATGACATCTACGGACATCAGGAGGGAGATCATGCACTGATTCTTACAGCTCAGGTGCTTCAGGAATGTATGCCGGAAAATCTCATTGTTCGTAACGGCGGAGATGAATTTATGGTTATCATGCTCGGTGAGCATACGAAAGAAGAGATCGAAGAGAAACGCGTAATGATTGAGACAAAGCTTGACGAAGCATTTGGCAAAAGCGCAAATTTACAGGAAATATCTGCCAGTGTCGGCGCCGCATACACCGATAAGGGTAAAGGCTACTTTGACAAACTGGTGGCTGAGGCAGATGCTCTTATGTACAGCCAGAAGGAGGGCAAGAAAAGAAGATAGGATAAGAACAGAGCATGACTGTTCATAGAGTCAAAAAAAAGAAGACATAAATCAAAAAATTGGTTGTAATATGTCGCCACCTCGGATATAATAAAATTAACCTGGAATGTTCGATAAAATCTTGTTATTTTGAACCTACAGATACTTTAAACGGGATTCCTACATCGCCATGTGGATGTCATGCCTCCGGCTTTTATGCTTTGTGCAGTGGAAGGCAGAAATATGGTTGCGGTTACCCACCTAGCTTAGCTAGGAGTCAAAATACAAGATCCGGCATTTCGGGCAATACAAAAGACAAAGAGCAGTCGTTTCGTGCGGCTGCTTTTGTTGTGACGATACACGTTCGGATGGCATATGAAATATTCGAAGTAAGGGTTTAAAAATAAAATGAAATATAATACGAGGCTGCTTGCGAAAATGGCGCTGATTTTCTTTGGCCTTTTGTTTCTTGTCTGTGTGTGGCTTGGAAGAAGAGAGAAAGTGAGGAAAGCGCCCGAAGGAGATAAGATCAAATGTCGGGATGTAGAGATTCTGATGGATGCTCTGGATGCGCCTGTTTCCGACGCTGTTATGCCGGACGATGGAGAATCATATCTGACTTATGCTCAGTACATAGCGATATGTCGGGAACTTGGCGGGGATGAAATGAATCTGCCCGATTATGCAGACCGCTATGAGCCGGACTTTTTGGTGTTGAAAGAAGATTGGTATAAGGCCTATCGCATCATGTTGGCCTATCTTGATAAAGAAGCATCCGTCTGGGAGACGACGGCATTTATACTGAAAATTGATGCGGGGGAGAAGAGAGCCTATACCGAAAACGGTGCGCTTTCCCCTGCCTACAGTTATCATTCGCCGGAATTTGAAGAAAACGTGCTGCGAAACCTGACAGTTTTCATAAAGGGTAATTCGTTGTTGACGGTGGTAGAAGAGCTGCCTCAGGAGCACGAATTGAAAAATGTGTGGGTGACAGAAAATGCGGATGGTATGTTGGAATGCTTCTATCATCAAACCGTCTTTTATGCGCAGACAGACAGCAATGTGGAGCGGGAGTGTATTGCCGATTTGACATTTTCCGACGGCAAGCTTATTGCAGCAAAAGAAAAGAACGAGAAGGTACACGGTAAACTTTTGTGGCTTTCCAAGGAACAGCTGGAGATTGAAGGCTGTGGCATATATCCACTCAGTGAGGATATGGAGGTTTACAAGCTCTATGGCAGTCTGGAGACGCTGAGCGCGGCGGATTTAAGGATTGGTTATGCGGATACCGATTACGTTATTGAGCGAGGAAAGGTCTGTGCCTGCCTTGTATCTGAAAAAGAAGCGGCAGACATGATTCGAGTGCTCCTTAAGAATACTGCGAACAACAGCAATTATTACGATGCCGTAGAACTTATGGTAGACGGAGAGCACATACGAATTGAAGAGAATGATTTGAAAGCAGGGGAGCGAAGAAGTTACCGATGTGCCGCGCTGACGGACAAAATTACAGTCTATGCGGAAGGCGTAGTAAAAGAGGATAATGCCTATCGGGGAACGATTGAGTGCTATCGGAACGAGAATGGTATGATGCTTATCAATGAGCTGCCGCTTGAAGAGTATCTGTATGCTGTGGTGCCCAGCGAGATGCCGGCATCTTATCCTTCGGAGGCACTTAAAGCACAGGCGATATGTGCACGGACCTATGCTTATCTTTATATTTTGCACGCAGGGCTGCCGGAAGTGGGAGCGCACGTGGATGATACGACATCCTATCAAGTATATCATAACATCAAAGAGAATGCGGCAACAACCACTGCAGTCAAAGAAACGGACGGTATGCTGCTTACTTATGAAGGAGAGCCAGCGCAGAATTATTATTATTCCACCTCCTGCGGTGTGGGAACCGATGCGGGAATCTGGAAATCGGGAAGCATGCAGGATACCGCATATATGCAGGCATCGAGACTGAACATAACCGTATATGAAAACGCAGAAGGAAACGGTGGTGTGGGAGATACGGCTGCGGAAAATGCAGACAGTAATTTACGCGACGAAGACAATTTCCGTAGGTTCATCACAGCTGTCGATGAAAATGACCTGGAGTGCGACGAACCTTGGTATCGATGGACATACACGGTGTCTTCCATCGATGCGGACAGACTGCTTGCGAGGATGAAAGAGCGTTATGCTGCAAGTCCTCAGTCTGTCCTGACGAAAACGCAAGGGGATTACTATGTGTCGGAACCGATTGCAAAGCTCGGAAAGATCAGTGACATCAGTATTGGTAAAAGAGGCGCAGGGGGAGTTGCGGACGAACTGTTAATTGTGAGCGATACGGGAACCTATAAGATACTGGCGGAATATAATATTCGCTACATTCTGTGCGACAGAACAAGTGAAGTTACAAGACAGGACGGAAGCACGGTTGTTCCCTCAGCTATCCTGCCCAGCGGATTTTTCGTGATTGAAACTGGAAAAGAGGATGAGAATGTGATAGGATATACGTTGACCGGCGGCGGTTACGGGCATGGCGTGGGTATGTCGCAGAACGGTGCGAAGGCGCTGGGGTATGCAGGCGCAGACTGTCGTCAGATTCTGGAATTTTTTTTCGCGGGATGCGAACTCACAAATATTGCGGAGATTACCGATTGATAGATGAATCGGTATCAGGTGAATTATGAGAACAATCTATCGACTTTATTTCATATTTCGGGATTTTGGCTGGCAGATGACGAAGAAAAATATTGCGGCTTTTGCGGCGAGCACCGCTTTTTTCTTATTTTTGTCCATGATTCCGCTCTTGATGGCACTTTGTGCGATTCTGCCTTATACTGCGCTTACGGAGAGCAACCTGATTAACGCTATTACAAGGTTTACGCCGGATGCGATGAACGGGCTTGTCATCAGTGTGGTATCCGATGTGTATGCCAGATCTGCAGGAACAATCACAGTATTTGCTATTGTGACGGTATGGTCGGCATCTAAGGCAATGCTCGCATTAATTCACGGACTGAACGCTGTGAATGACTTTGAGGAGAGACGTAACTATTTCGTGCTGCGGTTTGTCGCCTGCATCTATACGGTAATTATTCTGGCTGCAATTCTCGTAGCGATTTTCGTTATGGTTTTTGGTAATGTGATTGTGGATATTCTGCTTATGGATATTCCGCCGTTACATATTTTGGTGCAGTTTTTCATGCGCTTTCGTTTCCTGGTGTCATGGGTGGTGCTGACACTTATTTTTGCACTGATTTATGCCTTTGTGCCGGGCAGCAAGATGCGCTTTAAGAGGCAGATTCCGGGGGCGGCTTTTGCTGCGGTTCTATGGGGCGCGGCATCCTATGTGTTTTCCGTGTATGTAGACAACTTTAACGGATTTGGCACATACGGAGGATTGACCACTGTGGTCATTTTGATGTTCTGGTTTTATCTGCTGATGTATATTCTATTGATTGGCGCACACATTAACCGCTATTTCGGACCGGTGTATAAATTTCTGTTCGGATGGCTTGACAAGTCGGCGAAAAATCACTAGAATGACAATAGATTTGTGATGAAAATTTTTTATGTTAAAGGCTGTGAAGGTGTCAGTAGAACACTTTTTTCCGTCAGAGAGAGGGAATCATCGGCTGGAAGTTCCCTTCGGTTCAGATTGTGTTACGAATTTCCCACCCAAGCTGCACAGGGGAACGCTGTATGGGTCAGTAGTCTGTGTCGTACGAAGCACGTTACGCTGTAATGAAGAGTCTGTCTGTAGACTTGCGTTAAGCTGAATGTTTGGCGCATAGCAGGACAGGAAACAGGGTGGTACCGCGGAGATAATTCGTCCCATGTGTTAAGGCACATGGGATTTTTTGTGTATAAGCAGAGTCAGAAGACGTGCAAGAATAAAATGAGAGAGGAGCTTATCTATGAAAGAGAAACTGGAACAGATCAAGGCGGAAGCGCTGCGCCAGATTGAGGCGAGCGATGCGCTGGAAAAGTTAAATGAGGTGAGAATCAATTTCCTCGGTAAGAAAGGTGAACTGACAGCGGTGCTTAAGAGTATGAAAGATGTGGCGCCGGAAGACCGTCCGAAGGTGGGACAGCTTGTCAATGAGACAAGAGAGGAAATCGAGAAGGTATTGGAAGAGTCCGTCAAGAAGATGGAGAGGGCGGTCAGGGAAGCCAAGATGAAGAAAGAAGTCATCGACGTAACGCTGCCCGCTAAGAAAAACAGCGTGGGACATCGACATCCCAACACAATTGCTTTGGAGGAAGTAGAGAGAATTTTTATCGGTATGGGCTACGAAGTTGTGGAAGGTCCGGAGGTGGAGAGAGATTATTACAATTTTGAGGCATTAAACATTCCGGCAGATCATCCTGCCAAGGACGAGCAGGATACGTTCTATATTTCGGGAGATATACTGCTTCGGACACAGACATCCTCCACACAGGTACATGAGATGGAAAAGGGTAGGTTGCCGATTCGCATGATTGCGCCCGGTCGCGTGTTCCGCTCCGACGAGGTGGATGCCACACATTCTCCGTCCTTCCATCAGATTGAAGGACTTGTAATCGATAAAAATATCACCTTTGCGGATTTAAAGGGTACTCTGGCCGAGTTTGCCAAGGAATTGTTCGGGGAAGACACCAAAGTCAAGTTCAGACCGCATCATTTCCCGTTCACGGAGCCCAGCGCAGAGATGGATGTGACGTGCTTTAAATGCGGCGGTACAGGATGCCGTTTCTGTAAGGGCGAAGGCTGGATTGAGATTCTGGGCTGCGGTATGGTTCATCCGCACGTTCTTGAGATGAGCGGCATTGACCCCGAGAAGTACACAGGCTTTGCATTCGGTGTGGGTTTGGAACGAATCGCCCTTTTAAAATATGAAATCGACGACATGAGACTACTGTATGAGAATGACATTCGTTTCTTAAAGCAGTTCTGATTGGTTTGAAAGGAGGACAATATGAATACAGCATTATCATGGATTAAAGCATATGTGCCGGATTTAGAGTGCACAGATCAGGAATATATGGATGCTATGACATTATCGGGAACCAAGGTGGAAGGTTATAGCAGACTGGATAAAAATTTAGAGAAGATTGTGGTAGGTCAGATCGATAAGATTGAGAGTCATCCCGACGCGGATAAGTTGATTGTCTGCCAGGTCAATATCGGTTCCGAAGTAATTCAGATTGTAACGGGAGCACCCAATGTCAAGGAAGGCGACAAAGTACCTGTCGTTTTGGATGGCGGCAAGGTGGCAGGCGGCCATGACGGCGGACCTTTGCCTGAGAATGGTATTGAAATCAAGGCAGGCAAGCTGCGGGGCGTAATGTCATGCGGTATGATGTGTTCCATCGAAGAGCTTGGCTCCGACAGAAATATGTATCCGGAAGCGCCTGAGATGGGTATTTATGTTTTTAAGGAGGACGTGGAAGTGGGATCCGATGCCATAGAAGCGTTGGGTCTGCACGATACCGTGTTTGAGTATGAGGTAACTTCCAACCGCGTGGACTGCTACAGTGTAATCGGTATTGCGAGAGAGGCGGCAGCCACCTTCCGTAAGCCTTTCTATCCGCCAAAGGTGGAAGTAAAAGAGAACAATGAAAAGGTAGATGATTATATTTCCGTGGAAGTGCAGGATAAGGAGTTGTGCCCGCGTTACTGTGCGAGGGTGTGCACCAACATTAAGATTGGGCCGTCCCCCAAGTGGATGCAGAGGCGTCTTGCAGCCAGTGGTATCCGTCCGATCAACAACCTGGTGGATATTACAAACTACGTGATGGAGGAATTCGGGCAGCCTATGCACGCTTATGATCTGGATACCATAGCGGGGCATAAGATTATCGTGCGCCGTGCGAAAGACGGCGATGTGTTCCGCACGCTGGATGGTCAGGACAGAACGTTGGACTCAGATGTGCTGATGATTTGTGATGCCGAGAAGGAGGTTGGTCTTGCCGGTATTATGGGTGGTGAGAATTCCATGATCACCGATGATGTCAAGACTGTGCTTTTCGAGGCGGCAACATTTAACGGTGCAAACATTCGTAAGTCTGCTAAAAGGGTGGGACTTCGTACCGACGCATCGGGCAAGTTCGAGAAGGGACTTGACCCCTACAATGCGGAGGCTGCAATCAACAGGGCGTGTCAGCTTATTGAAGAATTCGGCTGCGGCGAGGTTGTACAGGGGATCGTTGATGTACATGGTGAAATGAAGGAGCAGGTAGTACTTCCTTTTGAGCCGGAGCGGTACAATAAACTGCTGGGAACAGACGTATCAAAAGAGGAAATGCTGGATATCTTTAAGATGATAGACGTGGACTACAATCAGGCAGCAAACACATTGACCGTGCCGACATTCCGTCAGGATATCCTGCGACAGTGCGATATAGCGGAGGAAGTTGCCAGATTTTACGGATATGACAAGATTCCGACAACCCTTCCGAACGGTGAAGCAACCACGGGTAAACTGCCCTTTAAACTCCGCATTGAGCAGAAGGCAAGAGATATTGCAGAATACTGTGGATTCTCGCAGGGTATGTGCTACTCTTTTGAGAGCCCGAAGGTGTTTGATAAGCTGTTGATGGATGCGGATGATCCGGCGCGTCAGGCGATTACGATTTCCAATCCGCTCGGCGAGGATTTCTCCATTATGAGAACAATCTCATTGAACGGTATGCTGACGAGTCTTGCCACAAACTATAACAGAAGGAACAAAGACGTGCGCCTCTACGAGTTGGGCAATATCTATGTACCGAAATCACTGCCCTTACAGGAATTGCCGGATGAGAGGATGCAGTTCACTCTGGGTATGTACGGCGACTGTGATTTCTTTACCATGAAGGGTGTTGTGGAAGAGTTCTTCGACAGCATCGGTATGCGTAAGAAAGCCGCATACGACCCCAATGCGGGCAAGAATTTCCTGCATCCCGGCAGACAGGCAAACATCATTTACGAAGGAACGACGCTTGGGTATCTGGGTGAGGTACATCCGGAAGTGTGCGACAACTATGACATGAAGACGAAAGCCTACGTGGCGGTGTTGGATATGCCTTCGGTTATTCCCTTTGCGACTTTCGACCGTAAGTATGAGGGGATTGCAAAATACCCGGCGGTATCCAGAGATATCAGTATGGTTGTTCCCAAGGAGATTATGGCAGGACAGATTGAGGCCGTCATCGCACAGCGCGGCGGAAAGATCCTGGAAGATTATCAGCTCTTTGATATATATGAGGGAGACCAGATTAAGGCAGGATTTAAATCTCTGGCTTACTCCATCACTTTTCGGGCTAAGGACAGAACGCTGGAGGAGAACGACGTGGCAGGTGCCATGCGCAAGATTCTCAACGGCTTAGAGGGCATGGGAATTGAATTGAGAAGTTAAAAAATCTAAGAAAGAGGTATGATTATATGGAACATAAAAACACATGGGAGACTTACAGTGCAAAGCAACTTAAAGAAGTAGATGTATTCGCCAGAGAATATATGGATTTTCTGGATAACGGCAAAACTGAGCGGGAGTGCATCGACCAAATTGTCAATACGATTGAGCAGGCAGGCTATCGGGAACTGGAGGCGGTCCTTACGTCCGGCGGAAAGCTTAAGGCGGGCGATAAGGTGTATTCCGTCTGGATGAATAAGTCCATCGTTATGTTTCAGATTGGCAAAAAAAAGATGACTGACGGTATCAATATTCTCGGTGCGCATATTGATTCTCCGCGCCTTGATATCAAACAGAATCCTCTCTATGAGGATGGCGGTTTCGCTTATCTGGACACACATTATTACGGTGGTGTCAAGAAATACCAGTGGGTAACCATTCCCCTCGCAATTCACGGCGTGGTAGTGAAAAAGGACGGAACAACCGTAGAAATCAATGTGGGTGACAATGAGGATGACCCGGTATTTTTTGTTTCGGATTTACTCATTCATCTTGCACAGGAACAACTGGAAAAGAAAGCAAATAAAGTGATTGAGGGCGAAGCGCTTGATATCATTATCGGCAATAAGCCTCTCGTGATCGACAAGAAAGCGGGCAAAGGAAAAACGGATGATGGGGAAGAGGAGAAAGGTGCGGGAAAAGACGCTGTGAAAAAGGGCATTCTCGACATTCTGAAGAAGACCTACGATGTGGAGGAAGAGGATTTTATCTCTGCGGAGCTTGAGGTGGTTCCTGCAGGCAAGGCAAGAGAAGCGGGATTTGACAGAAGTATGATTCTCGCATATGGACAGGACGACAGAGTGTGTGCATTTTCCTCCTTGAAAGCTATGTTGGAAATCGGACAGACAGAGCGTACGGCGTGCTGTATTTTGGTGGATAAAGAAGAAATCGGCAGTGTGGGAGCTACCGGTATGCAGTCCAAGTTCTTCGAGAACGCGGTTGCCGAAGTGATGAATCTTACAGGAGAGTACAGTGAACTTAATGTGCGCAGATGTCTTGCACATTCCTGCATGCTTTCCTCCGACGTTAGCAGCGCATTCGATCCGGCTTTTGCATCAAGCTTTGACAAGAAGAACGTGGCATATTTAGGCGGCGGTATGGTGTTTAATAAATTTACCGGTTCCAGAGGAAAGTCCGGTTCCAATGACGCTAACGCAGAATATCTGGGACACATCAGGGCTATTTATGAGAAAGAAAAAGTGAATTTCCAGACTGCGGAGCTTGGCAAAGTAGACTTGGGCGGAGGCGGCACCATCGCATACATTCTTGCGTTATACGGCATGAATGTGATTGACAGCGGTGTTGCGGTTCTTAATATGCACGCACCGTGGGAAGCTACAAGCAAGGCGGATGTTTATGAGGCTAAGAGAGGATATGTGGCGTTTTTAAAGCATGCAAGTCTCTAAGTAAAAAAGAATGGAAAACCTCTTAGGTGATTCGGTTTTTTGTTCGGAGGATCATATGGAATCATTAAAAAAATCAGATTTTTATTTTGATTTACCGCAGGAACTGATTGCACAGGACCCGTTGGAGGACCGCTCGGGTTCCAGACTTCTTGTGCTGCACAAAGAAAGCGGACAGATGAAGCATCATATTTTCAGAGAGATTATCGACTATTTAAGACCGGGCGACTGCTTGGTCTTAAATAACACTAAGGTGCTTCCGGCCAGGCTTCTGGGAGTCAAGGAGGATACGGGTGCAGCGGTGGAGGTACTGCTTTTAAAACGTAGAGAGAATGACGTGTGGGAGAGCCTCGTTAAACCCGGTAAAAAGATGAAACCCGGAGCCAAATTAAGCTTCGGAGACGGGTGCCTTAAGGCTGAAGTGCTGGATGTAGTAGAGGAGGGAAACCGCCTCATACAGTTTTCATATGAGGGTATTTTCGAGGAGGTGTTGGAGCGGCTTGGCGAGATGCCGCTGCCGCCTTACATAACGCACAAACTGCAGGATAAAAATCGCTATCAGACCGTGTATGCCAAGTATGACGGTTCAGCGGCTGCACCCACGGCGGGGCTGCATTTTACAAGCAAGCTGCTGCAGCAGATAGAGGATATGGGTGTGGATATCGCTTATGTGACACTGCATGTGGGGCTTGGCACATTTCGGCCGGTCAAGGTGGACAATATACTGGAACACCATATGCATTCTGAGTACTATGAGGTGACACAGGAGGCGGCTGATAAGATTAATCGGGCCAAGGCAGCAGGGCGGCGTGTAATCTGTGTGGGTACAACCAGCTGTCGGACTGTGGAGAGTGCGGCAAAAGAGGACGGTATGATTGAGCCGGGCTGCGGCAATACCGAGATTTTTATATACCCGGGCTATCGGTTTAAGATAACGGATTGTCTGATTACCAACTTTCATCTGCCCGAATCTACACTGATGATGCTTGTGTCGGCGCTTGCGGGACGTGAACATGTGATGCGCGCTTACGAGGAAGCCATACGTGAAAGATATCGCTTCTTTAGTTTCGGGGATGCTATGTTTATTGCCGATTCTTTACAAAACATAACAAGTAGAGTAATATGATAACAAACGGGGTAATATGCAAAAGAGAGGTAAGAGGGTATGGAGGAAAGAAGAAAAAACAGACGCATGGAACTGGAATCAACATTGTTGATTAAAAGAATGGATAGGGCTGGAGATCCGCGTCAGGTCAACATTGAGGTGACGGATGCTTCCAAGACGGGGGTTGGCTTTTTGTGCTCGGAGAAACTCGACATTGGTGCGGTGTATGAGTCGTACCTGACCATTTGGACACAGGAAGTTCTGCATGCGTTTCTGGAGATTGTTCGCATAGTAGATAGGGAAGACATGTATGAGTACGGCGCAATCTTTATCGGTATGTCGGAACAGGATGTAAGCAGAATTGCGGCATATGATATGATAGACAATATGAGCGAATAGGGAAATATGTTGATATGAAGCAGGGAAGACATACGAAACTGTGGTTGGAACTGACTGTGATTGCAGCATCTGTTGCTGCACTTATGATGCTTGTGTACTTTGTGATGATTGTCTCGTTTCAAAACGGTGTACAATCAACTAATGCTACCATGAGACTGGCAGGGTATATTGCCGCCAGTATTTATGGGCAGCCCACTGATGTACAGATTGAAGCGGTCAGTCTGATGATTCGTTATGGTGCGCATCTGGCATTGTTTTTTGCGGTAGGCTTAGTCACGACATTTGTCAGTATGGTGGTGTGCAGACGTATTTTCCGAATTGCGGGAATTGTTCTATCAGGTGTGCTCTGCTATATATTGGCTTATTATACGGAATATTTTAAGCAGTTTATTGAGGGACGACATTTTCAGATGTCTGATGTGGCACTCAACTGGTACGGCAGTCTGGCAGGGATTATCTGCATGGTAGGCTCCTATTTTCTGAACAGACTGCTTGTTAAATTATCGGATTAAAGCGCACATTATGATAGATGCCTGCATGTACATGCGGTGTTAATGTGTCAGTCTGTGCAAGTCTTCATAGAAATTCGGATAACTGACGGTGACGATGTCACTGTCGGTTATTTTTGTTTCACCCTCTGCAACCAGAGCGGCGATGGCGAAACTCATGGCGACCCGATGGTCCATATGCGGATCGATTGTGATGCCGTGAAGCGGTTTGCCACCCTCGATAATCATGCCGTCTTCGGTGCCTGTAATATCGCAGCCCATGGCATTTAAATAATCTACCATGACATCTATGCGATTAGATTCTTTGGCTCGAAGTTCTTCTGCGTTTCTAATGGTTGTTGTGCCTTCCGCACAAGCTGCCATCACATTGATAATCGGAAGCTCATCAATCAGTGTGGGGATGATATCTCCCTCGATGATAGTACCGTGGAGTGCGCTGTGTTTTACCAGTAAATCTGCGGTTGGCTCCCCGTCATGATTGATATTCAGATAAGTAATATTGCCGCCCATGGCCTGCGCAACTTTCAGTATGCCGTCTCGGGTGGGATTGATGCCCACATTGTGTATCAGGATTTCCGCACCGGGTACAAGAAGTCCGGCGGCAATAAAGTATGCGGCGGAAGAGATGTCGCCGGGAACACAGATTTTCTGTCCCTTGAGGACCGGATTCGGACATACGGAAGCAGTTGTTTCTTCGGTGGTAACCGAGGCACCGAAATAGTTCAACATAATCTCGGTATGGTTACGGCTTACGGCAGGCTCTGTCACTTTTGTTATACCGTCTGCGTATAAACCTGCTAAAAGAATCGCAGATTTTACCTGTGCAGATGCGATTTTGGAGTGGTAGTGTATGCTCTTTAGCGGTCCGCCTGTAATGCGAAGAGGTGCACAGTCGTTTCCGTTTACGCTTGTGATATCTGCGCCCATCATAGACAACGGTTCCATAATACGCCGCATGGGTCGTTTCTGAATGGAGGCATCCCCCGTCAATGTCACGGGGAAAGGCTGCGCCGCAAGAATACCGGAAATCAGTCGGGTAGTAGTGCCGCTGTTGCCTACATCCAGTGTGCTGTCGGGCGCGCTCAGACCATGAAGGCCACGTCCGTGGATCAAAATGCGCTCAGGTGTATTCTCTATGTCGATTCCCATCTTGCGAAAACAGTCGATGGTAGAGAGACAGTCCGCACCCTGCAGAAAGTTAGTCACTTCGGTATCACCTTGTGCCAGAGAACCGAACATCACGGCTCTGTGAGATATGGATTTGTCTCCGGGAACGGTTACTTCTCCCTTTAGATGAGATGCTTTTTGTAAAATCATGATGTACCTCTTTCTGTTATTTCATTTCTTTGCATGAAGGTTATAGCCATGTTCTCCCATAATCTCGATTGCCTGTTCAATCGCCTTTTGGTCATAGAATTCAATGCGCAGCGCACCCTCGGCAAATTCCCTGTTGTGGTTAATGCCGATATTTTTGATACTCACATTATGGTCGGCAAGCAGGGTGGCAATAGTGGCGATGGACCCCGGCTTATCAGCAATGTCCACCGTAAAGACATGCTCTGCTTTTATCGGACCGCTGGAAGTATCAATAAAAGATTCTCTGTAATTTCTTGCATTGTTAAAGAAATCGTAGAGCGTGTCTTCCGCCCGATAGTCGAGACAGAGCGCAATGTCCGTCAGCGATTTAATATATCTTTTCAATAATTTAGAGATATTTTCCGTGTTAGTCAGACAGATTTGCTGCCACATATCGGGAGAGGAGGAAGCAATCCTCGTGATGTCCTTAAAACCGCCCGCGGCAACCATCTTCATCACGCCTTCTCTGGAATCGGAATCCCGGACAAGATTCACAAGAGATGCGGCAATCACATGGGGGACATGGGAGATGGCAGCGGTCACATAATCGTGTTCTTCGTAACTTAAAACAAGAGGAATTGCACCAAACGACTCTACCAAGTCACGATAGTCCGACTGCATCTTTTCCGGTACGGCGTCAGAAGGGGTCAATATGTAGTAAGCATTTTCTAAAAGAGCTGCGTCGGAGTTCGGGTAGCCGAAACGCTCCGAGCCGGTCATGGGGTGTCCGCCGATAAACTGGCTGTTAAGACCGAGGGCCTCCACTTGTCTGTGAATGCCGGTCTTGACGCTTCCCACATCGGTCAGCACAGTGTGAGGAGACAAATAACCTTTTAACAAAAGCAGATTGTCGTCGTTATGCGATACGGGAGCGCACATAAATATATAGTCGCATGCGCCGAATGCGCTGTCGATAGCGGGACAAGCTTCATCTATGATATGTTCGTTCTGCGCAAGTGCCAAAGATGCCGCATTCGTGTCATATGCAATAATATGTGCGTTCGGATTTGCGGCGCGAATCGCCTTGGCAATGGAACCACCAATCAGTCCGAGCCCGATAAATCCACAGGTAAATGTGCTCATGATAAGATGCCTTTCCGATTAAAATCAACGTCCGTTATTCTGTGTACAGTATATCATTTTGGGGATTGTGTCACAAGAGGAGAATGCGGTTTGTGTAACCGTAGAGGCGTTTGCGATTTTAGTCGATAGATTAATTATACATTTCGCATAAAAGATGTTGAAATTGTGAAAAAAATTTAGTAAAATATACTTACAATTTGTGCTTGGGGATGTAATTAATATATCAATCTGCCCAATCATGAGTGAATAACAGAACTGGAGGATTGCGTGAAATGAACATCTACACAACTGATAAGATTCGTAATGTGGTTTTGCTGGGACATGGCGGCTGCGGCAAGACCAGTTTGGTGGAGGCGATGGCATACCTGTCCGGTATCACTTCCAGAATGGGTAAAGTGGACGACGGTAACACGGTAAGCGATTTCGGTAAAGAAGAGCAGAAGCGTCAGATATCCATTGCTACATCTGTTGTTCCGATTGAATGGGAGGATGTGAAAATCAATGTGTTAGACACACCCGGTTTCTTTGACTTCGTGGGCGAGGTAGAGGAAGCCGTGGGCGCGGCGGATGCGGCAATCATCGTTGTGTCCGGCAAGGCAGGCGTGGAAGTAGGCACGGAGAAGGCATGGGAGCTTTGTGAAAAATATAAGCTTCCCAGATTTGTGTTTGTCACAGATATGGATATTGACAATGCCTCCTTTAGACAAGTAGTTGAGGATATGACTGAGCGGTACGGCAAGAAGATGGCTCCTTTCCATTTGCCGATTCGTGAGAATGAGAAGTTTGTGGGATATATCAATGTTATCACTGAGCAGGCTTATCGGTGGGAAGGCAAGGAAGTCATAGAATGTGAGATGCCTGAATACAGTAAGGATAATTTACAGTTGTGCCGTGATACGCTTATGGAGGCTGTGGCTGAGACCAGCGAGGAATTTATGGAGAGGTATTTTAACGGCGACAGTTTTTCCGAGGCGGAAATCAGAGCAGCGCTTCGCAGTAACGTTATGGACGGCAGCATCGTACCGATGTCCATGGGATCGAACATACTCTGTCAGGGTATCTACACACTGCTTGATGACATTGTGAAATATATGCCCAGTCCGGAGAATCGTGAACTTGCAGGTATAGACCTAAAGAGCAATGAGATTTTTGAAGCGAATTATGATTTTGCGAAACCGAAGTCCGCATACATTTTCAAGACCATTGCAGACCCGTTTATCGGCAAATACTCACTCATCAAGGTGTGTTCCGGTGTGTTTAAGAGCGACGACACAATCTACAATGATGAGAAAGAGGTTGAGGAGAAGATTAGCAAACTCTATGTTTTGCAGGGGAATAAACCCATAGAGGTAAAAGAACTTCATGCAGGCGATATAGGTGCGATTGCAAAGCTGACAGCGGCGAGAACGGGCAATACATTGTCTACTAAAGCAAGGATTATCCGTTATGGTAAGACGGAGATTTCCACTCCTTATACGTGCAAGCGATACAGAGCTAAAAACAAGGGCGATGTGGATAAGGTTGCACAGGCATTACAGAAGATGAGACATGAGGATCAGACGCTGTGGGTTGTCAATGATGCGGAGAATAAACAGACTCTGCTCTACGGTATGGGTGACCTGCATCTGGATGTGGTGGCAAGCAGGCTGCTTAACGAATATAAAGCAGAGATTGAGCTTACTGATCCGAAGATCGCCTACAGAGAAACCATACGTAAGAAATCCGACGTGGAGTATAAATATAAGAAACAGTCCGGCGGACACGGTCAGTACGGACACGTTAAAATGCGTTTTGAATCGTCCGGTAATTTGGAAGAGCCTTATGTATTCGAGCAGGAAGTAGTAGGCGGTTCGGTGCCGAAGAACTATTTCCCGGCGGTCGAGAAGGGACTTCAGGATTCCGTGGCGAGCGGGCCGATGGCGGCATACCCTGTAGTGGGTGTGAAAGCGGTGCTTTACGATGGTTCCTATCATCCGGTAGATTCTTCCGAAATGGCATTTAAAATGGCAACTGTACAGGCATTTAAGAAAGGTTTCATGGAGGCCGGACCTGTGCTTCTGGAGCCGATTGCGAATCTTCAGGTGACTGTGCCGGATTCCTATACGGGAGACGTGATGGGCGATTTGAATAAGAGAAGAGGTCGAGTACTTGGCATGAATCCTGCGGGAGACGGCAAGACTGTTGTCGAGGCGGATATTCCGGTAGCGAGCTTAAACGGCTACTGTACAGACTTGCGTTCCATGACAGGCGGACGCGGCACATACAAGTATGAGTTTGCCAGATATGAGCAGGCTCCCGGTGATGTGCAGGAGAAAGAAGTGGAAGCCAGAGCCGGCAAGGTAGCAGAAGCCGGCAGCGAGGCATAAGGGGAATCGCCTTGCGGAAAGCTTACCCGGCTACAGCATAGAGAAGGTTTTACATAGGAACGGGGCATGGAATCATGTCCCGTTCCTATGTGCTGCGGAAGAAAAATGTTATGTATATAAAAATGCAACATGTGGGCAAAAAGGTTGACAAATCCGCCAAGTATAATACAATATAAAACATGGTATCTTAAGAAAGGCATGGATATAAAAATGGCAGAAGTTTACAATCACAGAGAAGTGGAATCAAAATGGCAGAAAGTATGGGATGACGAGAAGGCTTTTAAGACCTCGGAGGATTATTCCAAACCGAAATACTATGCATTGGTGGAATTTCCTTATCCGTCGGGTCAGGGACTTCACGTAGGGCATCCCAGACCCTACACCGCATTGGATATTGTGGCGAGAAAAAGAAGAATGCAGGGCTATAATGTGCTCTATCCGATGGGATGGGACGCATTCGGTCTTCCGACAGAGAATTATGCAATCCAGAATCATATTCATCCGAAGATTGTAACGCAAAACAACGTGAAGCGGTTTAAAAGCCAGCTGCACGCACTCGGATATTCTTTTGATTGGGACAGGGAAGTCAATACGACCGACCCGAATTATTATAAGTGGACACAGTGGATATTCTTAAAATTATTTAAGGCAGGGCTGGCGTATAAGTCGGAGATGCCGATTAACTGGTGTACTTCCTGTAAGGTGGGTCTTGCCAATGAGGAAGTTGTCAACGGTGTCTGTGAGCGCTGTGGTTCAGAGGTTGTGCGCAAGGTAAAAAGCCAGTGGATGCTTAAGATTACAGAGTATGCGGATAAGTTGATTGAAGGACTCGACACCGTGGACTACGTGGAAAGGGTGAAGGTTTCTCAGAAGAACTGGATCGGTAAATCTACCGGTGCGGAAGTAGATTTTATTATCAAAGGAAAAGAGGACAAGATGCGTATCTACACGACCAGATGTGATACGTTGTTCGGCGTGACTTATATGGTAATGTCTCCGGAACATCCTCTGCTTGATAAATATAAATCTGAGATTAAGAACTGGGATGAAGTTGAGGCTTACCGTGAGCAGGCGGCCAGAAAATCCGATTTTGAACGCGCCGAACTTGCGAAAGACAAGACCGGTGTGAAAATTGACGGTCTGACGGCTGTGAATCCCGTCAGCGATGTGGAAATTCCGATTTTTATCTCGGATTATGTATTGATGAGCTATGGTACAGGTGCGATTATGGCGGTTCCCGCACATGATGAGAGAGACTGGGATTTCGCGAAGAAATTTGGTCTGCCGATCATCGAGGTCGTAGCCGGTGGCAAGAACGTACAGGAAGAAGTATACACGGATGTGGCAACGGGAACTCTTGTCAACTCCGGTTTTATCAACGGGCTCAATGTAGATGAGGCGAAGGAGAAAATGATTGCCTACTTGGAGGAGAAGGGCATCGGATGTGCCAAGACTAACTTCAAGTTAAGAGACTGGGTCTTCTCCAGACAGCGTTACTGGGGAGAACCGATTCCGATTGTACACTGCGAAAAGTGTGGTTATGTACCGTTCGATGAGAGTGAACTGCCGTTAGAACTTCCGGAAGTGGACAGCTATATGCCTACCGATAACGGAGAATCACCTCTGGCGCTTATGACGGATTGGGTAAACACCACGTGTCCATGCTGCGGTGGTCCCGCTAAGAGAGAGACAGATACCATGCCGCAGTGGGCAGGTTCTTCATGGTATTTCCTCAGATATACGGACCCTGATAACACGGAAGCACTGGCAAGCAAAGAGGCGCTTGATTATTGGATGCCGGTAGACTGGTACAATGGAGGTATGGAGCACACAACACTGCATTTATTATACTCCCGTTTCTGGCATAAGTTCCTCTATGACCAGAAGGTAGTGCCTTGTCCGGAGCCCTATGCCAAGAGAACCTCTCACGGTATGATTCTGGGATTGAATCCTCACAATTTCGCGAATCTGCCCGCTAAGGAGCAGGAGAAGCTGCTCGCGGAGTACGGCAGTGAGAAAGCTGCGAGAGAAGCCCTTAAGGAAAAATACGGCGAGATGGCGGAACACCCGGTAGTTAAGATGTCCAAATCCTTAGGTAATGTGGTAAATCCGGATGATATCGTAACGGAGTACGGTGCGGACACACTCCGAACCTATGAAATGTTTATCGGCGCTTTTGAGTTGAGCGCAGGCTGGAGTGAGGATGGTGTCAAGGGATGCCGCCGTTTCCTGGAGAGAGTGTGGAAACTGCAGGATATTTTGACAGACGGTGACGATTATTCAAGTGATCTGGAGACGAAGATGCACCAGACCATTAAGAAAGTCAGCAACGATTTTGAGAATTTAAAATACAACACGGCGATTGCAGCCATGATGGCCTTAATCAATGATTTTTATAAGAAAAATTCTGTGACAAAGGGCGAGTTTAAGACCTTGCTTACCATGTTAAATCCTGTGGCGCCTCATATCACTGAGGAACTGTGGCAGGCGGTAGGCTTTGAGGGCAGAGTTTATCAGACCACATGGCCCGAGTATGATGAGGCTAAGACCGTGGAAGATACCGTAGAGATTGCGGTGCAGATTAACGGTAAGACGAGGGCAACCTTGGTAATTGGCAAAGATGACGCGAAGGACGATGTCATTGCCAAGGCAAAGGAGACTGTTGCGGATAAGCTGACGGGAACGATTGTAAAAGAGATTTACGTTCCGGGCAGAATCGTAAATATTGTACAGAAGTAACGGAGGTATAGAATGAGTGTGAATCTCATATTGACGAAATCTCTTGCCGCAGTATATTGTATTTCCATGTTGGCAGCAACCGGGCAGGAACCGGATTATCAACTATATGATTTAGCGTGTTCCATGCCGATTGACGAACTCCATGTTGAGGAGTGTACTTTTATGGATATCAATTCCGACGGAATGCCGGAAGCGTACATAGGAGCGGCGGGCGGTTGGCAATATGGTGTATATTATTACATGGATGGCGAAGTGCGCAGCGTGGAGGATATGACACCGTGGACGTGGAGCAGCAAATTATTGTATACGCCTGACGGAAAGTTGATTATGTACACCTATCCCCATACCACCGGGACGGAAGGAAACCTTAATTACAGAGTATGGCAGTGGGGCGAAGATGGGTATTCGTTGGCGGAGGATTTGTGGCGTATTCCCACGGAGTGGGGATGGAACGGTGAGGGAGACGAGAATGATTACAATAATTATGGTCCGCTCGAATTTGATTATATCTCATCGGACGTTGCCATAGATCCCTTTCCTGTTAATGAGTTTTCGTACGCCGATTTGCTGATTACGCAGGAGGAATTTGAGCGAAGAATTGATGGCTTTGATAAGGCGGAAGATGTATATGACCCTGATACCTATTTAAGTTGGAGTTATGAATGGTGGAATCAGTATGGTAAGTATGGAGAGTATGCAGAAGAGTATGATAGAGCTTATGCGATTATCAGACAGGAGATTTTGGAAGAATTACTGAATTGGAAATAGCAACGATAGAAGAACGTCAGGGACTTTGAAGCTCCTGACGTTCTTGCTATTTCTTGCGCTGCTTCATAAGTTTCTCCAGTTTGTCGATTTTATCCAGTTCCTCCGGCGTAGAGTACTTGCGGATTGTGGAGGTGATGGTTTCTACTTCTTCGCTGCTAAAAGTTATATGACTGTCCATGCCTTTTTTGGCGACAGACATAAGGAAAGGCAGCATCTGCTCCTTGGTGAGAGACTGACTCTCAAAGACAAGAGACTGCAGAAAGTCAAGTTTCGCGCTGTCAATATGTGCGACGGCGGGATCGTCCATCCAGTTATTTGTCATAATTTATACCTCCGTTATAAAATCTGGCTTTCGGGGTCTGAACTGTCGTTCAAATCCGATTGCCGAAACATCTCATACATTGCTTTCTGTTCGGGAGTGAGCATATTCATCATCATGTCCATCATAGAGAACGGACCGGTCTGCGCGGACTCCGCACCTTCCATATCGGAGAATGCAGAGTCGCTCCCGAAGGGCGGAGCCGCAGACAGGTCGGGGAAAAGTTCCTGCAGGGCAGACATAGTCTGTGTCATTTCCTGCATTGTTTCCATCGTTTGAAGCATATTCTGAAACTGTTCCAACTGTCTGATTTCCTCCGGAGTGGAGTAGAGAGACAGTTGGCGGCACAGCGAACGCAGATCGGGTTTTTCATCGGAAGGGATGCTGCAGCCGCTTATTTGGAACGGGTGTCTTCGAACATATTTCATCGTGTATTGCAGCTCCATATATTTAATATAGACCGCCAAATGCTTTTGCATGGAAGGTTCTATGTAAGGCAGGAGAACCTTGAATTTTTGAATCTCGTTTGTGGTGTATAAGGCATCAAATGCCATAACATTTGCTGCTTCTTCATTTTTAGCTGCCATAAGGTATGCCTTTCCGATGCCCAAAGTATCTTTACAGTATATGTCATATGTGAGAAAAATAGGCTCTAAAAGAGCTAGAGCCTACTTTCCCAGATGTGAAAGACCAGATGTGTAAAGGGGATTATTTACGTAATAACCGGATTTAGTTGCCCCAGCAGCTGGAAAGAATCAATAACCAAACCAATGTATTGCAGCAGCTGCTGCCATTGCCGTCATTATTGAACAGACCAAAACCGCTTCTGCCGCTGCCGCATCCGTCATCATCGTTTCCGAAGCAGGATAAAAGCAGGAGAATCCAAAGCCAGGAGTTGTTTCCGAAGATACCTCTGCTGTTATTGTTGCATCCGCAATTAGTAGCTGTTAAGTCGCTCATCTATTTAGCCTCCAAATGTTGTTTATGGTTTATCTTATGAGTGAGGAGTGAATTGGTGACAGAAATAATTGACTTCATAATGTTTTTATTTTGCATGTGAAAATTTTTACATGAAAAATGTATGAATTTCTGACAAAACACTTGCATTAATTTCAAGATATAGTAAAATTATACTATATGTTAATGAGTCATAGTGGGTGCACTAGGCTTATATTTGAGAAAAGGAGCGGTCCCCATGGCGGGATTTGAAGTTGCCGGCAGAAGATTCCGGACAGAGGCAGATTATAAGGCTGCACTGCGGGATCAGGCGAAGATAGATAAGATTAAGTCACAAGTCAATATGGAACAGCCGGGAGAGGTTATTACTCTGTACACAGACATGCAGGCCGGCGCGTATCGTTTCGAGACTGCCGTAGGCAACGATTTTGATGATGAGATTTACGAGCTGGCGCAGGAGTTTAAGCGTCAGGGATATGATAAAGACAGTATACTGCCGACAGGCAGGAAGGCCGCTAAGAAGAAAGCGGCAGTCAAGGGAGCCGGGCGCAGCAAGAAGGGCTCGGCAGGAGGCAAAGGTAATGAAGATGGTGACGGCGAACGCGCCTCAGTTTCCTTGGACGCATATGACAAGAAAATGCGGAAGGTCATTCTCGATGAGTTAAAGAAGCGTGAGAAACGCCGCAAGCTGATGATTGTTCTGTGTTCCGCCGTGGCGGCGGCAAGCTTCATATATTTTGGTGTCTACTTTTATTTCGCCGACAGGACTGAGGCGGATTATGCGAATCTGGCAAGCCTGAAAGGAAACGCTTCACTGGCGGTAGGCACAACTCCCACCGTGACCATTCATTATACGGACGAGGAGGACATAGAGTTGGAGGTTCTCGAAGAGTACCAAACGCTCTATAATAAGAACAAAAGTCTAATCGGATGGCTCAAAATTGACGATACTAATATAGATTATCCTGTGATGCAGACGGTCAATAATGAGTATTATCTCGACCATAATTACAGTCAGGAATATGACAAAAACGGCAGCATATTTTTAGATAAAGACTGCGATGTGGTACATAGAAACACAAATTTGATTATATATGGACATCACATGAAATCGGGCAAGATGTTTGGGAATCTGAACAAGTACAGCAGCGAGGATTACTGTAAGAAACATTCGACCATTCAGTTTGATACCATATATGAAAAGGGAACTTACGAAGTCATGTATGTATTTCGTTCGAGAATCTACAACGAGGACGAAATCGTATTTAAATATTATCAATTTCTGGATGCGGCATCTGAGAAAGAGTTTATCTCCAATATGCAGGAGATGGCGGCGCTGGCGTTATACGACACGGGCGTTACAGCAAGCTACGGAGATGAACTTCTGACACTGTCCACCTGCGACAGTTCGGAGACGGACGGGCGATTTGTGGTAGTTGCCAAGAGAATTCAGTAAATAAATTACGACAGCATGATTTGAAAGCTAAATTATACAGGGGAAGTAAGAAGGAGAAAACAAATGGCTAAGAAAACACCGGTTAAGAAATCTAAGAGAGGATTAAAGAGAAGCGTTAGGCGCAGTCTGTCGGCGGTTCTTATGATTACGGCGATTGGTGTGGCGGCGATTCCGGTACCGGAGAACTATGCTGCTCCGGATGGTATACAGACATATGCTGCGGCGGCGGATACCCATACGGTTTACAGCTATGATGAATTAAAGACAGGAAAATCGGATGCAGACGGTTCGAACATATCTGACAGTTCAATCAGCGGACTGTTTGCGAAAGATACTGCCGGTCGCGCCTGGTTGGAATATTATGATAGCAGTAAAGACGATAACTCTCAGACGGGCGCATCAAATACGGCGCTTACTATCGAAAAATCACTTAAGATTTTTGATAACGGAATGGAAGACGAACTTACATGGGAGTATAAATATTACGAGGCGAACAGCAATGTCGTGTTGTGTCAATATAACGACCGCTATCCGAGAGGCTCGGTTAATTTGGCACCCGCTCCCAATATAGAATATTTTAAAATTCTGACAAGTGATTTTAATGATTATTTTGAAAAGGGCGGCACTACAGTAAAAGCGGGTTCAATTAATGTAAGAATGACGAAGAACCCTATGAATACTGTAAGTTATACTTACGCTGATTATCTGGATAGTACAGATATGCAATTGCGGGGCGATTTGGAATTCTTCAATAACTATGCGAAGGAGTTGTATGATACCAAAACTACCTCTTATAGGAAGTATCAGGAAGATAAGGCTGCTTATGATAGGGCTAAAGCAGAGTGGGAAAGGAATAATCCCGATAGCGGCGATTATCCTGATCCGGAACCGGATAAGCCATCGGATTTAACAAATGTTACGATGACTCAGGCAATCGGCGATAATACAGCGAACAGAATAAAGTTCTTTTGCGATTATTGCAGCACATTGCAGAGCTATGGTGACGGATATACGTTAAGAGCTGTAAGAGATACTACAGGTGATACCAAGGGTGACGCAGTATATGCGTATGTGGCATATGGCGGTACGCCCACGCAACCGGGAATCAAAAACGATGGAGAAAACAACACCGGATATATGGTGACACGACAGGGTAACTACGTCACCGCGATTGGCAAACATGCTTTTATGGATGTCGGAAACGTGGATAATATTGTGCTGCCTACATTGGTTCACTATATCGGTGATGAAGCGTTCTATCATTGTAATAGTGTAACTGAAATTGATATTGCCAATGTAGCAATGATTGGTAACGGTGCATTTCAATCGTGCGGTAACTTGGCTAAGATTTCCATGGGAAGCGGTGTGACGGCGATTGGAGTGGAATGTTTTGAAGGCTGTGGCAAACTGACAAGTATTACCTTTTCTTCTAATACTGCCAAGATTGGTGCCGGTGCGTTTGCCAACTGCAGCAGTTTGGCGGAGCTCAACTTAAACAATATTATTGAAACGTGTGAAATCGGAGCAGCAGCTTTTTATAATTGCTCCTCGTTGTCTACAGTCAGCATGATAGAGTCAGGTGTGACAAAGATTGGTGATTCCGCCTTTGCGTCTGTGGCAGGCGACAGGTTGACGGAGTTCACGTTTCCGTCTGCGATAGCAGACAGTCAGGATGCCCTCGGCAACAGATTGTTTAGCGGACGTGCGGCATTGACAACCGTGGTGTTCCCCAACCAGTATGGTCGTACGAAAGCGATTACGATACCGGAGAGCATGTTCCACGGCTGTTCAAGACTTCAATATGTTGAATTTCCTACGGCCAAAGGCTCTGACCCGACGGCTAATGCCAATTTGAAATATACGACAGGCGGACAGACCACAACCAATGAGTTGTTTGCGGATGTAACAAATAAAGATTTTTATATAAGCGGTCCTAAAGAGAAAACCAATGGTGATGTGGCAGCACCCAGAGAGTCTACTTGGAGTGCAGTAACCAGAGCTTACGATGAGCCGGGATTCGTACCGTACCTTTACTATGAGAACGGTGTGGAATATTACGAAATCTGCAGCGGCGACTATCTGGAGTGTATCAGGAAAAATCCGGACGGAACAGGTACTTTGACTTCCTGTACACTTAAGCCGGGAGCAACAGCGCCCGCGGGAGGCACATTGATTATTCCCGATAAGGTGGGTGATACAGAGGTTGTGGCTATTGATACCGGTTGTTTCTCCGACACGGATTTGACATCAAGTGTGAAGAAGCTGGTCATCAACGACAACATTAAGGAGATAGCGCCTTCTACATTCGAGAATACGAACGGAAAGTGGAATCGGTTACAGGAAGCCACTATCGGAAGTGCAGTGGAGACGCTTGGAGCCAATGCATTCTTGAACTGCACCAGCTTGACCGATATTACATTTAAGACACCGGTTGATAATGACTATACCAAACTAAAATTTGTGGACAGTGCGCTCAAGACCAACGGAAGAACGCTGACGATACACGGAGATATTGAGAAAGGGTATCGGCCGTTCACATATGCTATGGATCCGAATACTTATGCGAAGAGTAAGGAGGAAGGAATCAGAGTATGCTACCAGAGCAGATGGGACAGTCCGTCCTCCAAGCATATGACTGTTATGTATGGGGAATCCAGTAATTCGTCACTTGCAGGTAAAGATGGTTTGGTGACATTGTTGGATTATCCGAGATACAGTGAGCTTGAAGATATGAGTGGCGCTACCGGCGCGGAATTAAGGGCTCATAATGAGGAGCGGGAACAGCAGTTCTATGAAAGATATGCCGTAGAAACATATGATGATAAGAGAATTGCTTTTGTAAAAGCTTGGCAGAAAGCATCAGATCCGAAAGAAGTATATGAGTATGATAAGGTTACAGGAGCAGGAGCGGATGATAATGGGGATCCTTTGTATGGGCCATGGATCAATGAGGAATTCTGCGATAATTGGGTCAATTGGGTAAAGAGAGCAGATGAAACAGCTCGGGCAGAAACAAATGGTATATTTGACTGGCTGTTTGAGCCGATTACAGTGTATGCCCTCAGCGATGCGCCGGCACCTTATTTTGATACCTATGAATTCAACTTTATGACAAATTATAAAAAGTATAACGGAAATGAGAGTCTGATTCCCACATTTGAAGCAACCGGCGCGGCAATTGATTATATGGGATGGAATGATTTTGAGAAAGAGATGATCAGCTCCGTTGAGAACATTGTCGTACCTGCAGGTGTTGAATCTATCGATGTATATGATTACTATAATTTAAACAGACAGAGTTTCATGGCATATATATATAACAGGCCGGAATATACCACAACGGGTGGAGACATTAAGAATGTTGTTCCGGGTCTGTTCAGCGGTAATATGGAAGATTATGAGGAGGACCCTGAGAAGGATCCTGATGATAAGTCCATATATGAAGCACGAGGAGTAAACGGTAATGACAGAATCAGGTCTGTCATCATGTCATCGGTTCTTTATCTTCCGGATTATGCCTTTGATAACTGTGAGCGCTTAGAGACAGTTATATTGGGTGATGCGATGCAGCAGGTGGGTGCGTTGCCGTTTAGAGATTGTATCAGATTGGTCAATCTGACGGGCAATGCGAAGTATCCTGCAGAGAACGGTATCTTGTATGAAGTGCAGGCCGGAGAAGCGGAAGCATATAAGATTATTGAATGTCTTCTGGCAAGAGGTGCCGGAAGTCCATTATCGGATATGGTAGTCTCCGATGTATTCGATTCGAAGATTCCGTTTGTGTCAACCATCGCGAAGGATGCTTTTGCAGATTGTGACAACATAAATACAATCAATTTGTATCCCGCGACTTTATTGACGGAGATTCTGGATGGAACCTTCAGAGATTGTGACAATTTGGCATTGGTTACTTTGCCTGCGTCCGTAAATGATATTCATGACAATGCCTTTGCCGATATATGTAAAAAATCTACATTAAAACCTAGATGTCAGATTTACATTTATGGTAGTGAAGTTTCTATTTCGGATAATGCTTTTGGTAAGGATGCAGATTTAGCGCCTGATGATATACGTACGCATGCTAAAGAGCGTATTAAGATATGGGCATATGACAATACCGCAGCAGCCAGATATGCAAAGTATTATTCTAAGTGTGATTCTAAGTGTGATGAAGGGAAGGAACACGACCTCATTTTGTTTGACCCGATTCCGGCTTCCGAGAGTGCATTTTCCGTAATATTTATGGATTATGACGGCACGCAAATTGGAAATACGCAGTTTGTTATCAATGATAGAGCGACAAAACCTGACACGACGGAGTTGAAGAAGCCTGACCACAGACCGGGTTACAGATTTACCGGATGGCTCGGAACGAATGGTCAGGATGTAGATGAGAGGATTACAGACAACTGTATTTTCTTCGCACAGTATGAGTCTGACGGTTCGATGGTCAACGGTGCATATGTGGTAGAATTCCGTGACGGTATTGACGGACGTCAGTTAAACAATATGTATGCGAACCGTGAAGACGGTAAGTATTATATTGCACCGGGAACAAGCTTTATGTCTAACGGTTGGGAGGTTCCCCCGTATTATGCGCATGATGGTTATGCGTTCCTGCAGTGGAGTGACAACTGGACTGAGAATACAATCATCAATTCCAACATGACGATTATTGCACTGTATTCAGCGGATCCCAACGGCAGTGGTAGCGGTTCGGGCGGTGTAGTCGGAGGTTCCAGCGGAACCACGCAGACGACGAGCAATACGTCCAACCGGAACAGCTCTAATTCCAGTTCCTCGACCTCGTCCAGCTCTACCAGTACGAGTTCGACAACTTCCGGTTCGGACTCTGCGACAGGTAAGTATACGGTTACCGTAGAGAACGGAAGCGGAAGCGGAAGCTATGACGTAGGATCAACGGTTATTATTGCTGCGAATACGCCGCCGGCAGGTATGGTTTTCAAGAATTGGACCACGGAATCTAACGGTGTGGCGCTTGCAAGTGTCAGCATGACGGCAACTACCTTTACGATGCCTGCTAACAATGTTACAGTGACGGCTAATTATGTTGCGGCGACACCCACTGCAGCCAATACCGGAAGCACCGGAAGTGTGGGTAATACGGGAAATACCGGAAATACAGGCAATAACGGCAATGGAAGCACGCGTGTGGACATTACGAAGCCGGGTATCTCCAATAAGGACCTTGCGACGGCCAATACGAACGGCTCGACGGATAACTTTATTGTAAAGATTACCGAGACCGATGAGGCTACCAGAGCGGTGGCGGAAGCTTTGACGAATAAATACGGCAGCTTGGATAATATCCTGTACTATGCGATGGATATCAGTCTGTATGATTCCACAGGTACGGTGAAGATTTCGGATACTTCAGGTCTTTCCGTGGATATTACGATTCCGATTCCGGATGCGCTTGTTGCGTACGGCGGTAACAATAAGGCAGGAGCTGTAATTAACGGCAATCAGCTTGAGAATTTGAATGAGAACTTTACAACGATTAACGGTGTACCTTGTATTAGATTTACGGCTACGCACTTCTCGCCGTATACGATCTATGTAGATACGGGCAATCTGACGGAAGGTATGCTCGACGTAACGCCGAAGACCGGCGACCCGATTCATCCGAAGTGGTTCTTGTCGATTGGTCTGGCTTGCTTATCCGTGATTCTGTTTATGAAGAAGGATAGGGCAGTTAAGGTAAAAACAGCATAAGGAAAACCTATGAAAAAAACAATCAGAAATCTGATCGGTATACTGCTTCTTGCGACGGCAGTAGCGGTTACGCAGATCCCTGTATCAGATGTGGAAGCGGTAGATACCTCTTCCGCATCTGACTTTCAGATGGACGGAACTACATTAGTGAAATACAACGGCACGGCTCAGGACGTGTCTATTTCCAATTATGTCGAAAAGATTGAGTCAGGGGCGTTTGCCGATAATGATTATATTAGGCATGTCACCATAGGCGATTACGTGGAAGTAATCGGTTCGGGAGCATTCGCGGGCTGTAAGAACTTAGAGAGTGTTACAATACCGGACAGTGTGAAAACGATTGAGAATGCGGCATTTGCCAGATGTCCGTCACTTAGTCAGGTGACGGTGGGAACGGGACTTTCGGAGCTTGGCAACGGTGCATTTGCGGGGGACTACAGTCTGCAGAATGTACGCTTTAACAGCAGCAATCCGAAATTTACGTGCGACGAGGGCGCAATCTACAATAAGAACGGTTGGGATACGTTGTATCAGGTTCTGGCGGGTAGAAAAAACGATACCTATACGATGCCGAGTTCGGTAGAGAAGATTAAACCCTATGCTTTTTGGGGCAATTATAATCTACAAACTGTCAGAATCGGCAGTCAGGTGAAGGAAATCTCCGCCTATGCCTTTTCCAATTGTAAGAATTTAAAGAATGTGGAGATTTCATATTCTGTTAAAAATATTGATATAAAGGCATTTGAGGATTGTGTGAGACTTCGGGAAATTAAGATACCGCTGTCTGTTGGCACGATTCACAGCACGGCCTTTGACGGCTGTACGAAGCTGAATATTAAAGCGGAGCCGGGTTCGGCGGCTTATAATTTCGCACAGACACTTGTACTTGATGATATTGAGGTATCCGAGTATGAGGAGGCACCGATTCCGTCGAAAACAAGCGTCAGCGCTAATGATGTTTCCGATGCGGCAGAGGTTCCGCAGATTACCGCTCCGGTGGACTATTATCATGAGGTATCTCATATGAATGCGATGGAGGAAGAGGAAGATTCTTCCGTCAAGGGTAAGACTCGTGTGATCGGCAGAGAGGCGTTTGTACTGATTGACAACGCGCAGGCATCAGTCAATGTGGGCAGTACGGGTGAAGTACTCGGTGGAAGCACGCCTGAGATCGATATCCCGCAGTATACGGACACGGTACCGGGACTTGCGGGCTCAGATGATGCCAAGGGAGGTTCTTTCCCGAAATATACTGTGGTTAATAACTCTGTTATCGCGGCACAGGCATACTATGACGATGATATGATTGCCTATGAGATTCCGGATGGCATTGTGCGGTTGGGTGAGTTCTCTTTTGCAAGGTCCAATCTCCGTTCCGTCAGGATTCCCGATGGCGTGGAAGAAATCGGTTATGCGGCATTCTATCACTGTGATGAATTGGCAGAAGTAATTATTCCGGACAGTGTTAAAGAAATCGGTGCGGCGGCGTTTATGCAGACGCCATGGCTTAAGAGTTGGGAGCAGGGCGGCAGCGACTATTTAATTGTGGGTGACGGCATTCTGCTCGCCTATAAAGGCAGTGACAGTGTGGTTTCCGTCCCGTCGCAGGTGAAGCGGATTGGTGCGGCGGCGTTTAAGGATTGCAGTACAATCACGAAGGTGATTATACCGGACAGTGTGGAAATAATCGGTGAGGCGGCTTTCGAGAATTGTAGGAATTTGACGCAGGTAGAAGGCGGAAATTATGTGCGGGAAATCCGCGACAGAGCTTTTGCGGGTTGTCCGATTGCTACGGTACATATACCGGCATCAGTGGAGAAGATTGGGCTCAGAGCTTTTGACAGCACGGATTCTAACATGTCGGCGAACAGTGGCGTGATTGTGTTCGGAGGTAACAGTCTTCCGGAGTTGTCTTATGAGACAACTTCTACCAAGGTATATCGCGACAATTATCGTGATTTAGCACTTAAGGGCAGTATGGTTGCAGTCATTCCGGAGGGTGTGAATGATTTGACGGGTACGCTCCTTGCTGACGGTAAGGCAGGATTTAACGGTGTAATCTGTAAGATGACGAAGGCGGCGGATGGCGGAAACGGTACGCTGCAGATTGTCGGAAAGCAGGGAGAGGGCAGTTTCCCCTCTGCAGGTGAGTCTTGTGTAATTGACGGTGCGACTTACGTGCTGGAAGATGGTGCGGAGAAGGTGCTAGAAACTTCGTCGGCGCGTGAGGAAGTATATCAGGGCATTGATGTGCGGGTGAACAGCTATTCGCTGCCGCAGGACGGTATTTCAAGTGCTGTGATGGCAGGTTCGGAAGAAAATTATATTCTGACAATCCAGGACAATGAGGAAGCGAAAACCCAAATCGGGGATGTCTATAAGAAACTATATGGCAACAGTTTGCCTCATAATCTGTGTGCTTACGAAATAAATCTTACGGATGCTGCTACAGGAATACCGATTACGGGGCTTGGTAAACAGAGTGTGGAGGTTACGATTCCGATTCCAAAGGGTGTCGGGGAGGATAATCTTCATGTGGTCTGTCTGGATGCGGACGGGCAGCTTGAGGAAGTGGAGAGCAGAATCGTTTCTTCGGACGGATTGGATGCGCTCACATTCTCTGCAAAGCATTTTTCTTACTACGGTATCTATAATTACGGCAGCAACAATACGGTGGTATCTGATGTGAAGGATGGGCAGGCGGTGTTTACATCGCTCGGCAATAAAGATGATTCCCCCAACACAGGTGATAACAGTATCCATCCGAAATGGTTTTTATGTGTTGGACTGGTGTGCAGCGCCATGGCGGTATTTTTCTACCGAGGCGGCAGACGCAAGGCAAAGTATTAGAAGTTAATTTCGAGTTTGCTCGTTTTGAACGTGACAAGACTCTCGGCATAGAATAATCTATAGCCGAGAGTTTTTTTGTATAGTATAGGTGGAGATTACCGTGAACCGTGTGAGAAAACAGGTAGGGTGCAGTGATTATATACAAGAGGATATATTGACGGATGATGTATGTGTGGCGATTCTGGACACGGGAATCGGATCACATCCTGACTTTGGTGACCGTATTGCGGCATTTGCTGATTTTGTGGGCGGAAGGCAGGGAAGCTATGACGACAGTGGGCACGGAACTCATGTGGCAGGCTGTGTAGGCGGAAGCGGCCATATATCTCGTGGGTTGTACAGGGGCATAGCGCCTATGTGTAGATTCTGTGTGGGTAAAGTGTTGGACCATAACGGTGAAGGAAGTATAGACAGTATGCGGCAGGGTTTAATTTGGGTCATGCAGAATCGTCTCCGATACCGGATTCGGGTGCTCAATATATCACTGGGCATCGGAAGCGGCGGCGATAAAGAGAGAATGCATGAGCTGATTGAGCTGCTTGATGAAATATGGGAGCAGGGAATTGTGGTAGTGTGTGCCGCCGGAAACAACGGTCCGAAGGAGGGGACTATCTCACCTTTGGGAACAAGCCGTAAGGTAATTACCGTGGGCTGTCATGAGGGTGGATATTTCGGTTCGCGCAGAGATTTGTGTGAGAACTATTCCGGGCGGGGAAGTGACGATATGCTATACAGAAAACCTGACGTGGTGGCACCGGGGACGGATATTATTTCCTGCTGTGTGCAGTGCAGAGGTAATGCGAGGAGTGGATACCGCAGCGCTTACACGAGAAAAAGCGGCACTTCCATGGCGACACCCATTGTATCCGGCGCAGCTGCGTTGTATCTGCAGAAATTTCCATATATGAATAATGAGCAGGTCAAGCGGAAAATGATTTACAGTGCGCGGGATATGGGAGACATATGGAGTAAGCAGGGGTGGGGAATGTTAAATCTGGAGCAAATGTGCAGCACGGGTTGACATAGTAAGTATGATTGTATACAATTATACGTGATGTACAGAAAGAGGGTGCGTAAGTGCTATGCAAGATGACAAAACTTTTATGAATCGACCTGTGACCATGAATGATCACAACAATCTTCTGGAAATAGAAGAACATATGTATATTCTGGATGATGTGAAGAAACCGAATGTATTCAGGAATATGTTTCCTTATTCAGAGATTCCCAAGATTCCTTTTAATGACAGAACAGTGCCTCACAATATGCCTAAGGACATTTGGATTACAGACACTACATTTCGTGACGGACAGCAGTCCAGAGCGCCTTACACGACGGAGCAGATTGTCACAATTTATGATTATCTGCATAAACTGGGAGGTCCTAACGGCATGATTCGCGCCAGCGAGTTTTTCTTATATAGTAAGAAGGACAGGGATGCCGTATATAAGTGTATGGAGCGGGGCTATCAATACCCGGAAGTCACGAGCTGGATCCGTGCCAGCAAGGAAGACTTTAAGTTGGTTAAGGAGATAGGTATGAAGGAGACGGGCATTCTGGTGAGCTGCTCGGACTATCACATCTTCTTAAAGCTGAAAATGACAAGGCGTCAGGCGATGGACCACTACTTAAGTGTTATCCGCGATTGCCTGGAAGAAGGAATCAGTCCCAGATGTCATCTGGAGGATATTACAAGGGCGGACATTTACGGTTACGTAGTACCGTTTTGTATGGAACTGATGAAGCTGATGGAGGAGTATCAAATTCCGATTAAGGTGCGTGCCTGCGACACGATGGGGTACGGTGTCAATTATCCGGGTGCGGTTATTCCGAGAAGCGTTCAGGGCATAGTCTACGCTTTACATACTCATGCGGGTGTGCCTCATGCGCTGATTGAGTGGCACGGACATAACGATTTCTATAAGGCTGTGGCGAATTCTACCACTGCGTGGCTATATGGCTGTTCCGGTATCAATACATCACTGTTTGGTATCGGTGAGAGAACCGGCAACACACCGCTGGAGGCAATGGTATTCGAGTATGCACAGCTTCGCGGACATTTAAACGGCATGGACACCACGGTGATTACCGAGCTTGCGGAGTACTATGAGAAAGAGATAGGCTATGAGATTCCTCCGCGGACACCTTTCGTAGGCAAGAATTTCAATGTGACGAGAGCGGGCATTCATGCGGACGGACTGTTAAAGAATGAGGAAATCTATAATATCTTTGACACGGACAAGTTCCTAAACAGACCGGTGCTCTGTGCAGTATCCAACACATCGGGTCTGGCGGGAATCGCGCATTGGATCAACACATATTTCAGACTGAAGGAAAACGAGCATCTGGACAAGAATTGCGAGCTGGTGCGTGCACTGAAAGTATGGGTGGACGAGGAGTATGCTTCCGGTCGTGTGACGGTTCTCACGGACGAGGAGTTGCTTGAACAGATTGAGAAAGTTTGCGCGGAGCTTAAGATTTCTATGCCGGGTGAGACGTAGCAAATTATGAGAGTTAAGAAAGATTAAGTGCTGAAATAAAGCACTATGGAATGTGTAAAAGGAATGGGTTAAAGAGATGGCAAATTATGATATTAAGCATGAAGTGAATGATAAATATTCACTGAGGGGCAGGGTATTTCAGAAACTGCGGGAAGATATTTTAAGCGGTAAGTACAAAGAACACGAAGAACTGAAAGAGGTGGCAATCGGCGAGGAACTGGGTGTCAGCCGTACGCCTGTCAGGGAGGCGTTCAGGCAGTTGGAGCTGGAAGGTCTCATACAGATTGTGCCCAATAAAGGAGCGTATGTCACAGGTATTACCGCCAAGGACGTGAAGGATATTTATATGATCCGTTCGCTTCTGGAAGGGTTATGTGCAAAGCTTGCCACAGAGAAAATTACGAAGGAACAGCTGGAAGAGATGGAGGAAAATATCTATCTGGCGCAGTTCCATGCCTCCAAGGGGCATATGGATCAGATGGCGGAGTTGGACAATCGTTTCCATGATATTCTATATGAGGCATGCGATTCCAAGATGCTGGAGCATACGTTGCGGGATTATCATCAATATGTGCTGCGTGTCAGACAAAAAACTTTGTCTACCAATACGAGAGGACTTGCGTCCAACGATGAACATAGGCAGATTATGGAGGCAATCAAAGCAGGCGATGCCGATAAGGCGGAGAAGCTTGCCAACAAGCATATGTTAAATGCATACGACAATATGGTGAAGAACGGTCTGAACGAAATATATGGCGACGAGACTTAAGAAAGGCAGGTAAATAGTGACGATGGAAAAAATTAAGATGACGACACCTCTTGTTGAGATGGACGGAGACGAGATGACGAGAATCCTCTGGAAAATGATTAAGGACGAGTTGTTGCTGCCTTATATTGATTTGAAGACAGAGTACTATGATCTTGGTCTTGAGTATCGCAATGAGACGAACGACCAAGTTACGCTGGACAGTGCAGAGGCAACGAAGAAGTACGGTGTTGCGGTGAAGTGTGCTACCATTACACCCAATGCCGCCAGAGTGGAAGAATATCATTTGAAAGAAATGTGGAAAAGTCCTAACGGGACAATCCGTGCGGCGCTGGACGGTACGGTGTTCCGTGCGCCGATTTTGATTAAAGGGATTGTGCCCTATGTAAACAACTGGTCTAAACCCATCACCATTGCACGTCACGCATATGGGGATGTCTACAAGAATGTGGAGATTAAAGTGCCCGGCGCGGGTAAGGCAGAGTTGGTATTCACCGGAGCTGACGGTACCGAAATCAGGGAGACAATCCATGAGTTTAAGGGTTCAGGCATCCTTCAGGGTATTCACAACACAGATGAGTCCATTACCAGTTTTGCGAAGGCTTGTTTCAATTATGCACTGGATACGAAGCAGGATTTGTGGTTTGCTACGAAAGATACGATTTCCAAGAAGTATGACCATAACTTCAAGGATATTTTTCAGGAGATTTACGAGGAAGAGTATAAGGAGAAGTTTGAGGCTGCGGGCATCGAGTATTTCTATACGCTGATTGACGATGCGGTGGCCAGGGTAATCCGCTCGGAGGGTGGATTTATCTGGGCGTGCAAGAATTATGACGGCGATGTGATGAGTGACATGGTTGCAACGGCTTACGGGGATTTGTCCATGATGACATCCGTGCTCGTGTCCCCCAGCGGTGTCTATGAGTACGAGGCAGCACATGGGACGGTACAGCGTCATTATTATAAGCATTTAAAAGGTGAGGAAACATCCACCAATTCGATTGCGACTATTTTCGCATGGACGGGAGCACTCAGGAAGAGGGGCGAACTTGACGGAATTAAGGAATTGCAGGATTTTGCGGATAAATTGGAAAGGGCCTGCATTAAAACGGTAGAAGACGGTAAGATGACAAAGAGTCTTTCTATGATTTCAACATGTAAGACACCTGTGATCCTGAACAGTTTGGAATTTATACAGGCGATTCGTGCAACATTTGATAAAAGCGAGTAAACTCGCTTGCGAGATTCGCTAGAAAGGGAGCAACTTTTATTCGGAGAGCTGCTCCCATTTTTCGTATAGTACAGCCAACTCGGCATCGTTTTTTTCTTTTTCTTTGTTCAGTTCCTGCAGTTTTGCCACATCGGTGCAGACTTCCGGGGATGCCATAAGTGTGTCGATTTCCTCATTGCGCGTTTCCAATTGTTCGATACGCTCTTCGCATTTCTTCAGTTCATTTTCTTTTTTACGCTGCAGTGCCTGTTGCTCCTTCTGTGCCTGCCAGTCCTGCTTAGTGCCAACGGGCTGACTGGATAAGTCAACATATGATGTCGATTGCGTATTGGCATTGGTATCAATCAGCGCAAGCTGCTCATCTTTCTTTTCCAGATAATAGTCGTAGTTACCCAGATAAGAGGTCAGAGTCTTGCGGTTCAAATCCAGGATTCTGGACGCAGTCTTGTTAATAAAGTAGCGGTCGTGGGACACATAAAGGACCGTGCCGGTGTATGCGTTCAAGGCATCCTCCAGTATTTCCTTAGACAGAATATCCAGATGGTTTGTAGGCTCATCCAGAATAAGGAAGTTTGCCTCCGAGAGCATTAACTTAGCCAGAGATACACGTCCGCGCTCACCGCCGCTTAACGACTTGATCTGTTTGAACACATCTTCGCCGGTGAATAGGAATGCAGCGAGAGTGTTTCGTATTTCGGTATTTGTGAGTGTCGGATAATCGTCGGAAATCTCTTCAAACAATGTTTTATCCATATGTAACACATGGTGTTCCTGATCATAGTAACCGATTTGGACATTCGTGCCGATTCGGATTTCCCCCTCATCCGGAGCAAGAAGTTCGTTGATTATCTTAAGAATCGTTGTTTTGCCCGTTCCGTTGTCGCCAATGATTGCCACGTGTTCGCCTTTTTTGAGTTCAAAGCCCAAGTGCCCAAACAATGTAAGTGATCCGAAGGATTTGGAAAGATCTTCCACACGGAGTACATCGTTGCCGCTTGCAAATTTGGGTTCCAGCTTTAAGTGCATATCGGCACGCACATCTACAGGTTTGTCGATCACCTCAATTTTACTTAGCATTTTTTCACGGCTTTCGGCTCGTCGAATGGATTTTTCACGGTTGAAGGATTTCAGCTTTTCAATCACTTCTTCCTGATGCTTGATGTCCTGTTGCTGCTTCATATAAGCATTATACTGTGCTGCGCGCAGAGCTTCTTTCTTGACAGCGTAATCAGAGTAACTGCCCGCAAAGACAGTAGCTTTGGTATTGTCAAGCTCAATGATCTTGGTGGCGATTCTGTCTAAGAAGAAGCGGTCGTGCGATACGATCATCACGGCACCTTTATAACTTTTAAGATATGTCTCCAACCATGTGATGGAAGACATATCGAGATGGTTTGTGGGCTCGTCCAAGATAATCAGATCGGGTTTTAATAAAAGGAGTTTTCCCAACGCCACACGGGTTTTCTGACCGCCGGACAGGGTGGAGACGGTTCTTGTAAACTCTGATTCCGTAAATCCCAGGCCTTTTAAAACACCGGTCAGTTCGCTCTTATAGGCATAGCCGTTGGAGGACTCAAAAGAATGGGTCAGTGCAGAGTAGGTGTCCATCAGTCCCTTTAGTGTATCCTCTGATGCCGATTTCATCTGCATTTCCACGGAGCGCATTTTCCGTTCCAGATCGATAATGTCCTGTTTGACACTTAGCAGCTCATCGTAGATTGTATTTTCGCCGGACACGGCTTCGTGTTGGGACAGATAGCCGATGGATTTATCGTGAGATACGGTGACTGTGCCGTTGTCGGCGGCAAGTTCTCCCATGATGATGCGTAAGAGCGTAGTTTTGCCTGCGCCGTTGATTCCCACGATGGCTGCTTTTTCATAATCTTCTATGTGAAAAGAAACATTGTTAAGTACAGGGACTTCATTAAATGATTTATCGATGTTGTTTACAGAAAGTATCATATCCTGTCGTGCCTTTCCATAAGTTACTTTGTGACAACAATCAGTTTACAGTCAGTCGGCAAGGCTGTCAACTTGTTTGACAGTTTTTTCCTACGGTTGTATACTTAAATCATCATACTATAAGAGGTACAGCGGCATATGTCCAAGATAGATGAAGTGTTTGAACCTGCACTGATCGGTAAGAAGATTCCGATTCTCACACTGGATAATAAATGGCATCAGCTTTTTACACAGAGTGATTATACTTCTGAGATTAAGCAGATGGAGCATGAACTGAATAATCTGATTAAGCGTCAGGGGAAGGTCATCGATGAGAATAAGGAAATCAAGAAGCTTAAGAAAAAATTGATGGATGAGATCGTGGTTGTCGCGGACGAGCTCGTGAGAGATCCTTCCTCCAAGAAATTGGAGAAGAAGCAGGATGAGTGTAAAAGGCTTCTTACGGAGTGCAACGAGAAGTTGGATGCCAACGAGGAGGAGATGGTAGAACTTCCCAGACAAATTAATCGGCTTAACAAAAAGCTGATGTTGGCTACAATGGATGTGTGTTATCGAAGATTACAGAAGAGTACACAGGAACTGAATGAAATAGAGGACTGGATTGGCAATATCAGGAGAGAGCTGAAGAAGAAGGTCATCCGCAAGCAGGAAAAAGAGGCGACAATCAATAAGCTGTATTCCTATATGCACGATATTTTCGGGCCGGAAGTTATAGAACTTTTTGATATGCAATTTAATCCGGAAGAGAAATATCAAAAGGCAAAAGAAGCTAAGGAAGCAAAAGAGGCGAAGGATGCGGAGATAAAGAGCGGCGAGCCTGAAACAGAGCAAAGTGTGAACGAAGGGGATGCGTCGAAATCGTGAGGTTTTGACGCGTTTTTACGTGATAGGGGGACTTCTATGAGACAATATGTGGTGACGGCTCCACAGATGAAACAATATGATGCCAATACAATCACCAAATACAAAATACCGTCGCTGCTGCTTATGGAGCGTGCGGCGCTTGTAACGGTGGAGGAGCTTATGCGTGTGCGCGGAGATGAACCGTGCAGAGTAGCCGTTCTGGCGGGCTGCGGAAACAACGGGGGAGACGGTCTGGCGGTGGGAAGACTGTTGATGCTGCAGGGCTATAATGTTACGTTTGTACTGCTCGGGGATGAAGCGAAGTGCACGGAAGAGACGGCTCGGCAGATTTGTATTCTGAGGGAATATGGAGCTCAAATTTTTAGCACAACACAAAATGGTGAATATGATATAGTAATCGATGCATTATTTGGTGTAGGGTTATCGAGGACTGTGGAAGGCATCTGTAGGGATGCCATAGAGTGGATAAATGCAAGCAATGCATATGTGTGCAGCGTGGATATTGCTTCGGGAATCAGTGCAGATACGGGCAAAGTTATGGGATGTGCAGTATGTGCAGACTTGACGGTCACATACGGATTCCGTAAGCTGGGACATTTATTGTATCCGGGTGCAGAGTATACGGGAAGCCTTGTCTGTCGGCAGATGGGAATTGATGAGAGAAGTTTTTTGGGTGAATCTCCTTCTTGGTACACATATGCGGGAGCGGACAGCTATGTTCTTCCGGAACGCAAACCGGACGGCAATAAGGGAACTTTCGGCAAAGCACTTCTGATTGTTGGAAGCAGGCATACGGCGGGTGCGGCGATGATGGCGGCTAAGAGCACTTTCCGTATGGGAGCAGGCATGGTGAAAATTGTTACTGCCGCAGAGAATACAGAGGCCATCCTGCAGTATGTGCCGGAAGCAATGCTGCTCACTTATTCAGAAAATGAAATGTCTTGTGAGAGTGGGAATGGTGGGGAGAAAGAAGCCCTAATACGTGAGCTTGGAAAAGCAGCGGATTGGGCAGATTGTATTTTGATTGGTCCGGGAATCGGCACGGAGAGTACGGCCTATGAACTGTTGCGGTTTAGCATTAGCGAAAGTAGTCTGCCGCTTGTCATTGATGCAGACGGATTGAATCTGTTGGCGGAGCACGAGGAACTTCGGGAGTCTGTGAAGAAGTGTGCAGATGCGGGGCGGACGGTAATATTGACGCCACATCTCGGCGAGTTTGCCAGGCTGTATGGCTGCAGCATTACGCAGGTCAAGGAACATCTGACAGAGTACCCCTTAGAGCTTAGCGAGAGACTTAAATGTATCGTTGTTTGTAAGGATGCACGCACCATAGTCGTGCAGCCCGGTGCCGGATGCGGCTATGTAAATATAACCGGCAACGCGGGTATGGCGACAGCAGGTTCGGGAGATGTGCTTTCCGGTATGGTGACGGGGCTGGTGGCGCAGAAAATGTCGGGAATGGACGCGGCTGTGGCCGGGGTGTATCTTCACGGCATTGCAGGTGATTTGGCGGCGGAGCGGGAGACGGAAGTTTCCATGACGGCAACGGATATCATAGAACGAATCACTGACGTGGTTATGATGCAACAGGAAGTTGTAAGAAATCAGAAAGTGGAGAAGAAGCCATGATAGAGAACTACCAAAGAGTGTGTGCGGTAATTGATTTGGATGCAGTATGTCATAATATGGAGCAGATGCACCGGAATTTGTCTGTCGGAACAAAGATGATGGGCGTGATTAAGACAGACGGCTATGGGCATGGTGCGCTTCCCATCGGGCGTGAGTTGGAGAAGATGGATTATGTGTTCGGCTATGCGGTGGCTACCGCAGAAGAAGCGATGATTCTGCGCCATGGAGGATTAAAGAAGCCTATCCTGATTCTGGGGTACACTTTTCCGTATTGCTATGAGCAGATTATACAGCATGATGTCCGGCATACTGTATTTCGGTTGGATACCGTGGAAGAATTGTCTCTGTGTGCGCGTAAATTGGGAATGTCAGCCAAAGTGCATATTAAGGTTGATACCGGCATGAACAGAGTGGGCATTATGCCAAACGATGAGGGTCTGGCTTTCGTGGATAAGGCACTGCACACGGAAGGAATTGAAATCGAGGGTATATTCACGCATTTTTCCAGAGCGGATGAGACGGATAAAACTTCGGCGGAAGAACAATATAAAAAAATTCGGGACTTTATGGAGCGGGTGGAGCATGAACTTCACTATCATATTCCTATCAAGCATTGCTCCAACAGTGCAGGGATTATAGAAATGCCGGAGACTGGCATGGATATGGTGCGGGCGGGTATTACGCTGTACGGACTGTGGCCCTCCGCAGAGGTGAGGCGTGATATAGTTCCTTTAAAACCTGTGCTGTCTTTAAAAAGCCATATCGTGTATATCAAGGATGTAGAGGCCGGTTCGCCTGTCAGCTACGGAGGCACCTATGTCACACCTAAAAGAATGCGGATTGCTACGATTCCGGTTGGTTATGGTGACGGTTATCCGAGAGGACTGTCGGGCAAGGGATATGTATTGATTCATGGGAAGAAGGCACCTATATTAGGGCGTGTATGCATGGACCAGTTCATGGTGAGCGTGGATGACATACCGGAAGCTGCAGAGGGCGATGAGGTGACATTAATCGGTACAGACGGTGCTCTGACGATCACGATGGAGGAATTGGGTGATTTATCCGGTAGATTCAATTATGAATTGGCATGCGATTTGGGAAAGAGGATTCCCAGAGTCTATATGAAGAACGGTCAAGTCACAGCGACCAAAGATTATTACGATGACTATCGATAGAAAATAAATGTAACTGAACAGTTACAATAAATTATCATGTATACCCTTAGAGAAAACGGCAATACTATTGATGCAAATATTCGAATAAGGAAGTGTATGATAATGAGAAGAGGAGATATTTACTACGCAGATTTACGACCGGTTATCGGTTCGGAGCAGGGCGGTATCAGACCTGTGCTTATTATACAGAACGATGTAGGTAACAAACATAGCCCGACCGTAATCTGTGCGGCGATTACCTCCAAGATGAATAAGGCGAAACTGCCTACGCATATTGAGTTAAATGCCAGCAAGTATGATATGGTGAAAGATTCCGTTATTTTGCTGGAACAGCTTAGAACGATTGACAAGAAGCGCCTAAAAGACAGAATCTGTCATCTTGATCAGGATATTATGCAGATAGTTAATAACGGATTGATGGTCAGCCTCGAGTTAAATACATAAGACTGACCGAAATTTGACACGCATTACATTCCTTGCTATATTTATAAGGATGGAAAATATCTATAGTAAAGGAAGGGATTAAATAAAATGGACGACAATGTCGCGGGCAGTATTATCTGCTTTGTCATATTGCTGTTTCTCGAAATGCTGCTAAACGGTTTTGACTCCGCATTTCGTCATATGAAGGGCGCGGAGATGGACGAGACGGACACAGAAAAATCGAGCAGATCATATGCAAAGCAGCTGAAGATTACCTATTTAACCGAACACCAGCCACAGTATAACGGAGCGATTCAACTTGGCATGGTGACAATCAATCTTCTGCTCGGTGCGCTATATTTATATAGGTTGAATGCTTATGTGGGATATGTGGTTTATCGGAAGGCGATTTACCATATTACATCCCTGGCATCATGGCATATTGATCTGATTGCCATACTCACGGCGGTTATCGTTACACTGCTTATGTTGTACATAATTGTGACTTTTGGTATCTCCATACCGAGAAAAGCAGCTTCGCGAAGTTCGGAGCGGTGGTTGTCCTTGTGTGTTACACCGGTCTACTATATTGTAAGGTGTGCGATGCCTTTTGCGGTTCTTATTTCGGCAACCGCTAACAGTATTTTGCGTATTTTCGGAATTCATGTATCAGGAGATAAGTACGATGTCACTGAGGAAGAGATTCTGTCCATGGTGAGCGTAGGGCATGAGCAAGGGATTCTGCAGGCTAATGAAGCGGAGATGATTTCCAATATATTCGAATACGGCGATAAGGAAGCCAAGGATATCATGATTAACCGCAACAATATGATAGGTATCGAGTGTACTATGACACTGCAGGAAGCGGCGGCTTTTATTGTGGATGCGCATAACAGCCGATTCCCCGTATATGACGGCACGATAGATCATATTGTGGGTATTCTTCATCTGAAAGACGTGATGCGTATGCAGATGAACGAGAAGATGAAGAACAAGCCTATCGGTAAAATTAAAGGACTTCTCAGAGAACCGAGGTTTATTACGGAAAAACGTAAGATTGACGATTTGTTCCGTGTAATGCAGACAGAAAAAATTCAGATGGTTATCGTGATTGACGAATACGGACAGACAGCGGGACTCGTGGCGCTTGAGGATATCTTGGAGGAAATTGTCGGTAACATCGAGGATGAGTACGATGAGGAGGCAAGCTACATCAGTAAGAATGGTGCTGACGGTTATGTGATTCAGGGTAAAATGCCTCTGGAGGAATTGGGAGAACAGTTGGAAATCAGTTTTGAGGAGGAACCCTTTGACACCGTCAACGGATTCGTGATTTCGAGATTGGAACATATTCCGGAGAAGGGGGAGGACTTTGAGTTCGAGTACGAGGGTTACATTTTCAGGATTCTGGAAGTGAAAGACCGTATGATACAGACCGTGATTGCACACGCAAAACCACCGGAAGATAAGACAGAATAAATAAGACATTAAAAACAAAGGAGATTACAGTATGTCAGGACATTCAAAATTTGCAAACATTAAACATAAGAAGGAAAAGAATGATGCCGCTAAGGGTAAGATTTTCACGATTATCGGACGTGAGATTGCGGTTGCGGTAAAGGAGGGCGGACCGGATCCGTCCAACAATTTCAAGTTGGCACAGGTAATTGCCAAAGCAAAGGCCAACAATATGCCTAACGACACCATTGAGAGAGGTATTAAGAAAGCTGCGGGTGAGGGCAGCAGCGTCAACTATAAGTATGTGACTTACGAGGGATACGGACCGAACGGCATTGCGGTTATTGTAGATGCTTTGACCGATAACCCGAACAGAACGGCTGCGAATGTCAGAAGCGCATTTACCAAGGGACAGGGAAACGTAGGAACTCCCGGGTGTGTCTCGTTTATGTTTGATAAGAAGGGCCTGATTATCATCGATAAGGAAGAGTGCGATATGGAAGCAGACGACCTTATGATGATGGCTCTTGACGCAGGCGCGGAAGATTTCTCTGAGGAGGAGGACTGCTACGAGATTTACACTGACCCGGATCAGTGGAGTGAGGTTGATGCAGCGTTAAAAGAGCAGGGTGTCACCCCTGTATCTTCCGAGGTGACTATGATTCCCCAGAATTGGGTAGAACTGACGGATGAGACTGCCATCAAGAATATGCAGAAGACTCTTGATTTGTTGGAAGATGACGATGATGTGCAGGCAGTATATCATAATTGGGATGAATGATGAGGGGATTGTTTAAAGATGGACAGACAGTATAAGAAAGAAACCATATGCATACAGTCGGGATGGAAACCAAAGAACGGTGAGCCACGCGTGCTGCCGATTTATCAGAGTACCACATTCAAATATGAGTCTTCGGAGTTTATGGGACGGCTTTTTGATTTGGAGGAAAGCGGATATTTCTACAGCAGATTGCAAAATCCCACCAATGACTGTGTAGCGGCGAAAATCTGTGAGTTAGAGGGCGGTGTGGCTGCCATGCTGACATCTTCCGGTCAGGCTGCCTGCCATTATGCCATATTCAATATCTGTGAGGCTGGTGATCACGTGGTACTGTCTTCTACAGTGTACGGTGGAACATTTAACCTTATCACCTGTACCATGAAGAAGATGGGAATTGATTGTTCGATTGTTGATCCTGACGCATCTTTAGAGGAACTGAACAAAGCGTTTAAACCCAATACGAAGTGTGTCTTTGCGGAGACAATCGCGAATCCCGCGTTGGTCGTTCTGGATATTGAGAAATTCGCTAAAGCGGCGCACGAACATCAGGTACCGCTTATCGTAGATAATACCTTTGCGACACCGATTAACTGTAATCCTTTTAAATGGGGTGCGGATATCGTACTGCATTCCACAACCAAGTATATGGACGGACATGCCGTATCCCTCGGCGGATGTATCGTGGATTCCGGCAATTTTGATTGGAGCGCTTATCCCGATAAATTTCCGGGACTGTGCACGCCGGACGAGTCCTATCACGGTATCGTCTATACAGAGAAGTTCGGTAAAGCAGCCTACATTACCAAGGCTACAAGTCAGCTGATGAGGGATCTGGGATCCATGCAGTCTCCTCAGAATGCATTCCTGTTAAATATAGGTCTGGAAACGCTGCCTCTGCGTGTGGAGAGACATTGTTATAATGCGCAGAAGACTGCAGAGTACTTAGAGCAGCATGATAAGGTGGCGTGGGTCAATTATCCGGGTCTTAAGAGCAATAAATATTATGAGACGGCACAGAAGTATATGCCAAACGGTACCTGCGGCGTAATCTCATTCGGGTTAAAAGGCGGAAGGGAAGCTGCGGCTAAGATGATGGATTATCTTGAACTGGCAGCTATCGTGACACATGTCGCGGACGCTAGGACGAGTGTGCTGCATCCGGCCAGCCACACGCACAGGCAGATGAATGAGGAACAGTTAAAAGAAGCGGGCGTTGCACCTGAGATGATCAGGCTTTCCGTGGGTATTGAACATATAGATGACATTATTGCGGATTTGGAGCAGGCATTGTCCAAAATCTAGTTAAGAAGGACAACAGATTATGACTTATCGTAGAACGTGGTTTAGCTGGGTATTATGGTTGTTGTTTGCCGTACTTTGTATTATATTGCTGGTGGTTGACGGTATAGTCTGGATGCAGTATTTTACGAGCCTTAAGGGGACCTTACTGCTGATGGGCGGGTTGTCGGTCATTCCGGCAGCGGCCTGTATATATTGGATCATCAGAGGTGTTGCCGTTCGTATCAGGAAGAAATGCGTATGGAAAGAACGCACAGTGCGGATTGCGGTCTGTGTATTTTTTTTGATTGTTCTGGTGTTGGGACTTGGCTTAAGAGCCGGCCGTCTGCATGATTTCATATCCATATGGAATATGAAAGACCACATATGCCCTGTCCGTGCTATCGTAAGCGCGCAGAGCATGGAGTATTATGATAGGGCTGTGATGTCGCTGCAGACTGACATCTCACTGACAGATTACGGACTTAACGATCTGTATGTGGTTTTACTTTCCACAGTGTTGTCTTTTCTCGGAAATAAAGTAACTTCGGCAGTTTATTTGCAGATTTTCCTTCAGATTATAAGCTTGGTGCTTGTGTATGCGGTGACACGGAAATTGGCAAGGAGATTATCGGCGTGTGTGGCTTTTCTATATCTGGCATGCTCCTTATGCTGCCTTGATATGCTGACTTACTTTGGTCCGGAGTGGATCTATTTTATATTATATATGTTCGTGATGCTTGCTGCGGTCAGTTTTGTGAAAAGTTACTGTGCCGACGATATAAGCAGACCGTTGGCAATCTGCGGCGCAGTGGCAATGGGGGTATTGATTGGTGTACTTGCCTATTTTGATCTGACAGGTTTTTCCCTGCTTACGGTGATGATTATTGCTGCAGTGGGAAAAAAGACTGAGTCGGAAGCGACCGTCTACTATAATTATTCCAAAGGCATGAATGCAGCGGTCATCGTAAGTTCTTGTGTCTCCGGTGTGGCTGTATGGAACGGAGCCATGTATGCGGCATCCTATGTGAAGGGTACCCGATTTATTGCCGATGTTACGGATAGGTTATGGGTATCATATCGCTACAGCGATCCGTTCACAAATATTCAGCCGTATTTTTTAGATGTATATATAATTGGTCTGCTGATTGTCCCTGCGTCTTTTCTGATCTTTGAGTTTTTCAGAAGCGGAAAAGAGCAGAATTACATGCCGTGGATCATACTCTGTCTTGTGGTGGCTCCAACGCCTTTGGCGATGTCGGGGGAGCACGGATTTGTTGTTTTGTCCTTATACATATGGGCTGTTCTTGCAGGACTCGGATTACAGAACTGTATTTTTGGCGGCAGGGCAAAAGTCATGCAGGCGGTGATTGAAGAAATCAACACAGCGGCAGAGAGAACGGAAGATTCCGTGAGCACAGAACAAATTCCAGAGACACAGATATATGGAACGGCCGGAAATCAAGCGCCGCGACCGCGCTTCATAGAGAATCCGCTGCCGCTTCCCAAGAAGCATGTGGCAAGAGAGATGGATTATCAGTATGACGTTGCAGACAAGGATATGAAATACGATTTGTTCGTATCTGATAATGATGATTTTGATATAAAGTGATATATAGTGTCTGTACATATATCATGTATAAATATTGAGGGATAACGCAAACTAAGAGAGAATCACTTTGTGGTTCTCTTTTTCTGTTTTGTATTAGCGAAGGCAAATATTTGATGGAGGTTTGCGATGGGAAATGAAGATAACAATAAGAATACTGATAGGAACAATAAAACTATGAGTGAGGAGAAACGCGAAGAACAGGAAAAACAGCAGGACAAAGAGAAGCATCAGGATAAGCGGATCAGTGATGTCGGACAGATTACTTTGGATGAGAATGAGGCACACCATAAAATACATCTCATCACGATTATCGGAGAGATTGAGGGACATGATAATTTAAGCAGTACTTCCAAGACAACGAAGTATGAGCACGTGCTGCCCCAGCTTGCGGCCATCGAGGACAGTAAGGACATTGACGGTGTGCTGATTCTTCTTAATACGATGGGCGGCGATGTGGAGGCGGGGCTGGCAATCGCGGAGATGATTGCATCTTTAAGTAAGCCTACAGTTTCCCTTGTATTGGGAGGCAGCCATTCCATAGGTGTTCCGATAGCCGTCAGCACTGATTATTCCTATATCGTGCCGACAGGAACCATGGTTATTCATCCGGTGCGCTTAACCGGTATGGTAATCGGTGTGCAGCAGACATTTGATTATTTCAGACAGATACAGGACCGTATTACGGGGTTTGTCTGTTCGCATTGCAAAATATCTAAATCAAGATTGGAAGAACTGATGATGGAGACGGGGGTACTCACTAAGGATGTGGGAACAATTCTTGTAGGAGGTGAAGCAGTGGAGGAAGGCATCATATGTCAGGTGGGCGGAATCAAAGATGCGGTTGCCAAACTCCATGATATGGTAGATAAGAAAAATTCAGATACAAAATAAGGGATGACAAGTGAAAATGAAAATGCTATACTATATTGAGTTATATTATCGGTTGTAAATATGCTCAGGAGGCATTTGTCATGGCATCAGGTCAGGGAGGAAGCCGTTCTTCTTCCAAAAGAAGTACGACATCTTCAAACAGAAATACAAACAGAGGCAGACAGTCTCAGTCAGGGAAAAGGACGTCACAGGCGCAGCCTATGGACATTGCAATTCGTAATGAAATTTTGTTGATTGTTTTTCTTGCACTGGCGATTGTCTTGTTCTTATGCAATTTCGGCGTTGTGGGCAGCTTCGGTGATGCGGTCAGTAACCTTATGTTCGGTATTTTCGGATTAACGGCCTACATCGCGCCGATTATTATATTTTTGGCGATTGCGTTCGGTATGTCCAACACGGGGGATAACATTGCTACCAGAAAATTGGTTTCGGGGGCTGTTCTGTTTCTGCTTGTCAGTATGGTTTGCGAGTTGTTCAGTGCACAGCTTGCGCAGACGGAAAGTTATCAGATTAAGGAAATCTATGAGCGGTGTAGCGAGAATCACGGTGGTGGCGGCATTATCGCGGGCTCCCTTGTCTATTTGTCGTATCATTTTTTAGGCATGGTGGGTACGGTACTTTTAATTCTTGTTCTCGGCATTATCTGCGCGGTAATTGTTACCGAGAAGTCTTTTATCGGAGGCGTCAAGAGACAGGGGCAGAGAGTGTATGAGCGTTCCGTGGAGGATGCTGCATACCGCAGGGAACGGGCTAAAGAGCGTCAGATTGCCATGGAGGAAAAACGCGCTCGTGAGAAGGAACGTCGTCGTCAGAAGGAAGAAGAACTTGAGAATGAGAAGATTCTGCGCATGGATAAGAAGGTATCCGGCGTTATGCTTGATACGGCTCTGGACAAAGGTAAAGAGAAAGAAGATACACAGAAGGCACGGGACGATATCCACGAGATTATGTTACATGAGGAGGATGCAGAGGAATTTGCAGAGCGTCAGCCCGTTCGGGAAGCGCACTCCCGCCATTACATAGAGAATGAATCAGATGATATGGACGAGATTCGCATCCATGGTGCGGCGGACGAGCCTGAGGAGGAAGACTATCCCTCAGAGCCCATGATACATAAGGATGGTGTAACGACATCCTATGAGCAGGACAACGTGATAGGCAACAGCATGGAGCCTACGCCGGGCAGAGAGCGGGCTGTGGCATATAAACGTACATCGGAAGACTCGGTGCAGAGTAGGGAGAGCGTATCGGGCGGTAGTGAAATCGGCAGACAGCTGCCTGACAGACCGCAGAAAGCGCCAAGACCACATAAATTCCCGTCGACAACTTTGCTTGCCAAGGGCAGCGGCAAAAAGGGCGGAGATTCTGCCAGAGAATTGAAAGAAACGGCCGAGCGGCTGCGGCAGACGCTTGATACATTCGGGGTGAAAGTGACGGTCACGGATATCAGTCAGGGTCCCTCCGTTACCCGTTATGAGCTTCAGCCGGAATTAGGCGTTAAGGTAAGTAAGATTGTGGGTCTTGCCGACGATATCAAACTGAACCTTGCAGCCACGGACATTCGTATCGAAGCACCTATTCCGGGCAAGGCTGCAGTGGGCATTGAGGTGCCCAACAAGGAAAACAGTGCCGTGGCGTTCAGAGATTTGGTGGAGTCTCAGGAGTTTAGGGATTTTAACTCCAATCTTGTGTTTGCCGTGGGTAAGGATATCGGCGGCAAGATTGTGATGGCGGACATTGCCAAGATGCCGCATATGCTTATAGCAGGAGCTACCGGTTCGGGTAAGTCGGTTTGTATCAACACGATTATTATGGGAATTTTATATAAGGCAAACCCCGAGGATGTCAAGATGATTATGGTTGACCCGAAGGTGGTGGAGTTGAGTGTCTATAACGGGATTCCGCACTTGCTGATTCCTGTGGTAACGGATCCGAAGAAGGCAGCTGCAGCCCTGCATTGGGGTGTGACGGAAATGACGGAGCGTTATAAGAAGTTTGCGGACTACAATGTACGCGATCTTAAGGGGTACAATAAGAAAGTGGAGAGTATGCGCGCGGAAGGCGATCCGGAAGCCCCTGCGAAACTGCCGCAGATTCTTATTATTGTGGACGAGCTTGCTGATTTAATGATGGTGTCGCCGGGTGAAGTGGAAGAGTCCATCTGTCGTCTGGCTCAGCTTGCCAGAGCGTGCGGCATTCATTTGATTATTGCAACGCAGCGTCCGTCCGTAGATGTCATTACCGGTTTGATTAAAGCCAATATGCCGAGCCGTGTTGCGTTTGCCGTATCAAGCGGTGTGGATTCCCGCACGATTTTGGATATGGTCGGTGCGGAGAAGCTGCTTGGTAAAGGAGACATGCTCTTTTACCCCCAGGGCTATCCCAAGCCGGCGCGTGTTCAGGGCGCTTTTGTGTCGGACAGAGAAGTGGCGGATGTGGTAGACTTCTTGAAGAATCAGGCAATCGGCAACGTTTACGATGACGATGTAGAGAATAAAATCAAGAACATGGGGACCGGTGCAGTGACAGGAAGCGCACCTTCCGGTGAGGGCGGTTCCGAGTACGATCAATATTTCGCGGAAGCAGGCAGATTTATTATTGAGAAGGACAAGGCATCCATCGGTATGCTGCAGAGAATGTTTAAAATCGGTTTCAACAGAGCGGCGCGCATTATGGATCAGCTGTGTGAGGCGGGCGTTGTCGGTGAAGAAGAAGGAACAAAACCCCGTAAGGTTCTGATGAGCGCGGAGGAGTTTGAACAGTTTGTAGAAGAAGCGATATAATAAGCGCATAATGCGCGGGCTTGCGAGTATCGGTATATAAAGAAAGGTAGGACATTGGCTTGAAAACAGATATTGAAATTGCACAGGAAGCGGTATTGGAAAATATTGTGGATGTGGCGGAGAGAATCGGAATTGAGCCGGATGATCTGGAATTATACGGTAAGTATAAAGCCAAAATTTCTGATGAATGCATAGAGCGTATCAGCAATAATCCTGACGGAAAGCTGATTCTTGTGACGGCAATTAATCCGACCCCGGCAGGAGAAGGTAAGACGACCACCAGCGTGGGACTCGGTCAGGCGTTTGGAACACTTGGTAAAAAGGCAATTATTGCGCTCAGGGAGCCGTCTCTCGGTCCGTGTTTCGGTATCAAAGGCGGAGCAGCAGGCGGCGGCTATGCACAGGTAGTGCCTATGGAGGACTTAAATCTGCATTTCACGGGGGATTTTCATGCCATCACTTCTGCCAATAATCTTCTGGCGGCACTTTTGGACAATCACATTCAACAGGGAAATACACTTGGTATCGATCCCAGACAGGTTGTGTGGAAACGCTGCCTGGACATGAATGACAGAGCACTTCGCAATGTAGTCATCGGAATGGGCGGCAAGACGGACGGCGTTGTGCGGGAAGACCATTTTGTTATTACAGTAGCATCTGAGATTATGGCAATTCTCTGTCTGGCTTCCGATATGTCAGATTTAAAGGAAAGACTGGGCAGGATCATCGTAGCCTATAATTATGAAGGAAATCCGGTAACTGCAGCCGATTTAAATGCGGTTGGTGCAATGGCAGCACTTTTAAAAGATGCCATGAAACCGAATCTGATTCAAACATTGGAGCACACGCCGGCTTTGGTGCATGGCGGACCCTTTGCAAATATTGCGCATGGCTGTAATTCCGTTCGTGCCACGAAGGCGGCATTGAAAATGGCCGACTACGTTATCACTGAGGCGGGATTCGGCGCCGATTTGGGTGCGGAGAAATTTTTTGACATTAAATGCCGCATGGTGGGTCTGAAACCGGATGCTGTCGTTCTTGTGGCTACGGTTCGCGCGTTGAAATATAACGGCGGTGTTGCTAAGGACAATTTGTCTGTGGAAAATATGGAGGCACTTCGGGCAGGTATTGTGAATCTGGAGAAACATATCGAGAATCTGCACAAGTACGGCGTGCCGATTGTAGTCACTCTCAATGCATTTGTATCGGATACCGAGGCAGAGGTTTCGTACGTGCGGCAGTTCTGCGAGGACAGAGGCTGTGAGTTCGCTATCTCCGAAGTGTGGGAAAAAGGCGGCGCGGGCGGCGTGAATCTCGCCAAAAAGGTGATTGAGACACTGGAAAAGAAGGAAAGTCATTTTAAAGTACTGTATGAAGATAATATTTCTCTGAAAGAAAAGATTGAAACGATTGCATCGGAAATCTATGGCGCGGGAGGGGTATCCTATGCACCTGCTGTGGAGAGACAGCTAAAGAAGTTGGAAGAGATGGGATTCGGCAATATGCCGATATGCATGGCGAAGACACAATATTCACTTTCCGATGATCCGACACTGCTTGGCAGACCCGTGGGATTTATGATGAATGTCAGAGAAGTCTATGTATCCGCAGGAGCGGGATTTGTGGTAGTATTGACCGGCGCGGTTATGACCATGCCCGGACTGCCTAAGAAACCGGCAGCTTACGGCATAGATGTGGATGAGAGTGGTGTTATCACAGGTCTATTTTGATGGAGAGGAGGTATGGCTATGCCGCAGATTATAGATGGCAAAGCAATTTCTGCCGCAATAAAAGAAGAATTAAAAGAGAAGGTGGAAGAGTTAAAGGCCCGGGACGTACATATATGTCTTGCTGTAATTCAAGTGGGGAATGACCCTGCTTCCGCCGTATATGTTGGGAATAAGAAAAAGGCATGCGCATACATCGGGATTGAATCTCTTGCATATGAACTGCCGGAGGAGACTACGCAGGAGGAACTGCTTAGGCTGATTGGGGAGCTGAATGCAAATCAGAAAGTAAATGGTATATTAGTGCAGCTTCCTCTTCCGAAGCATATTGACGAAAATGATGTTATCCGTGCGATCGATCCGAAGAAAGACGTGGATGGGTTTCATCCGCAGAGTGTCGGTGCACTCTGCATCGGACAGGAGGGGTTCGTGTCCTGTACGCCTGCGGGGATTATACAGCTGTTAAAACGTTCCGGAATTGAGATCGCCGGTAAGGAGTGCGTGGTGATTGGTCGGAGCAATATTGTGGGTAAGCCCATGGCCCTTCTTCTTCTTCGTGAGAACGGTACGGTTACGGTCACTCACTCCAGAACCAAGGATTTAAAGGAAGTGACAAAAAGAGCAGACATTCTTATCGTGGCAATCGGAAAGCCGAAGATGATTACGAAGGAATATGTAAAAGAGGGAGCGGTTGTGATCGATGTCGGAATACATCGCAACGAGAACAACAAGCTGTGTGGTGATGTGGACTATGACGATGTGGCACCGATATGCAGTGCCATAACACCCGTACCGGGCGGTGTGGGTCCCATGACAATTGCCATGTTGATGCATAATTGTGTTGAGGCCGGTAATGTGAGATAACCTACAGCAACAGAAAGGGAACTGCTTATGAAGTGCCCAAATTGTGGAAACGAGCTAAAAGAAGGGCATCTGATCTGTGAAATATGCGGAGAAGAGATTCAGATTGTGCCTGACTTTGAGCCGGAAATAGAAAACAGCATAACGGAGACCTTGTCCACGCTTGTGGCATTGCAGGAAGGGGAAGACACACAGGAAATACAGCCGGAAGATGAGGAGGACGAGGAAAAGATAATACCGGAGCCGGAAGACACGACAGAAAGCGGTAAAACGATATGGGTAGTTGTAAGTCTGGTCATTATTTTCGTCATAGCCTTGGTATCTTACGGTGCGTATGCCTATCATATCCGAACGCTTGATTATCAGCTTGACAGGGCGAGGGAATATGCCGCGCAGGAATCCTATGCGGAGGCAATCGCATGCCTGGAAAACGCATATGAAAGTTATCCTGACGTGGCGCAGATTCTGTTTATGGAAGCAAACTATTACTATATACAGCAGGATAATGTGTCGGCGGTTCAGGTGTTGTACCGTATTATAGAACGTGGGGATTTTTCGGCTGAAGACATAGAAGAAGCCTACAGTAAAGTTATAACTATCTATGCCAATGAAGGGATGTATGGACAGATTAATGAGCTTTTGCGGAATTGTCCGGAGACGGAGATCGTCAATATGTTCCAGAGTTATCTTGCTATGGAGCCCGAGTTCAGTTATGTGGAAGGAAGCTATGCCGAAGTGGTTCCGTTAAAACTCAGTTCCAACACATCCGGAACAATTTATTATACAACAGACGGTTCTATGCCCGATAAAAACAGCTTGATCTATACGGCGCCGCTCTTTTTGGAGTCGGGAGAATATACAATCAGCGCTTTTTTCGTGAATGATTACGGAATTGAGAGTGAGATCGTCAGCAAGACATACGTCATTAATCTGTCGGTACCTAATCCGCCGGAGATAGCACTTTACAGTGGGGAATATACAGAGCCTACTATGATTGCCGTGGAGCAAATCGAAGGGTGCAGGGTATATTATACGACGGACGAATCCGACCCGACGGCAGACAGTGTTCCGTATACAGGGCCTATTCCCATGCCCTTGGGCAGGACATTGTTTAAATTTGTCAATATCAGTGAAGAAGGTGTATCAAGCGAAATAACAACGCGAACCTATACACTGAGGCTTAGAAATGCAATTCCGACCACGCAGGCGGTTTCGAACCTGGTTACGCGGCTGGTGGAGATTGGATATCTGGAAGACGAAGCGGGACATAATAAGCGTCAGAGCGGCACGTATAGTTATCGTTTCAGCTCCGTGCTCCGTATCGGAGAAGGAGATGATTATTATACGATTAACGAGCATTATGACGACGGCACGGGAATTTTGAGCCGAACAGATAAGGTATTCCTTGTCAATATACATACGGGCGAGGCAGCTCAGCTGGGATATGACGAAAACGGTGAGTTTATGGCTGTGATTCTCTAGTAAGGCGAACTTATTCGCCTGCTCATTGGAGTTTCCAAAGCTTCCCAATGTAAAACAGTTGCAAAAATAAACAAGTTCCTTTATCATTAATGAGATGCATAGTGATACAGAGTATATTCATAAAATGTGTATGCATATATAGAACATCAGGGATATCAGTTTAGGAGGATAAGTAGTAATGTACAAGATTTTAAAAGCTGAAGAACTTACAACGAACATCTATTTGATGGACGTTGAGGCCCCGCGGGTTGCGAAATCCTGTCAGCCCGGTCAGTTTGTGATTGTCAGAATGGATGAGGAAGGTGAGCGTATTCCGCTGACCATATGCGACTATGACAGAGCGGCCGGCACGATCACCATCGTTTTTCAGGTAGTGGGTGCGGCTACGGAGATGATGAGAAACTTAAAAGCAGGCGACAGTTTCCATGATTTTGTGGGACCATTAGGCTGCCCTTCCGAATTTGTGCACGAGGAGATAGAAAGTCTGCGAGGAAAAAAGATTCTTTTCGTGGCAGGCGGACTCGGTACGGCCCCGGTATATCCACAGGTGAAATGGCTTCATGAGCATGGCGTGGCAGCGGATGTGATTGTGGGTGCCAAGACGAAAGAACTTCTGATTATGGAAGAAGAGATGAAGGCAGTAGCGGGTAATCTCTATATTACTACCGACGACGGCTCATACGGCAGAAGCGGTATGGTGACGAAGGTAATTGACGATTTGATCACGGAGGAAGGCAAAAGTTACGATGTATGTGTTGCCATCGGACCGATGATTATGATGAAATTTGTCTGCCTGACAACAAAGAAATATGATCTTCCCACAATTGTCAGCATGAATCCGATTATGGTCGACGGTACCGGTATGTGTGGTGCCTGTCGTCTGACGGTGGACGGTGAAGTAAAATTCGCGTGTGTGGACGGTCCTGAATTCGATGGACATAAAGTTGATTTTGACCAGGCTATGAAACGTCAACAGATCTATAAGACGAAAGAAGGCAGAGCATTCTTAAAGGCGCAGGAGGGCAACACTCATCATGGAGGATGCGGAAATTGTGGAGGTAATGACTAATGCAAACAGATGTATTAAAGAAAGTACCTGTCCGTGAGCAGGATGCGAAAGAACGCGCAGCAAATTTTGAAGAGGTATGTCTCGGTTATAATAAAGAGGAGGCAATGTGTGAAGCCACACGTTGTATTAACTGTCAGAATGCACAGTGTATCAAGGGATGTCCCGTGGCAATTAACATTCCGGGATTTATTGAGAAAGTAAAAGAGGGCGACATAGAGGCTGCATATCAGGTAATCAGCGAGTCGTCTGCACTTCCGGCGGTTTGCGGACGTGTCTGCCCGCAGGAGAGCCAGTGTGAGGGCAAATGTATCCGCGGAATTAAGGGTGAGCCGATTTCGATTGGTAAACTAGAGCGTTTCGTGGCAGACTGGGCGAGAGAGAATCATATTAAGCCTGAAGGAGCCAAAGAGAAAAAGGGTAAGAAAGTAGCCGTAATCGGTTCAGGACCTTCCGGATTGACTTGTGCCGGAGATTTAGCGAAGATGGGTTATGATGTCACGATCTTTGAAGCGTTGCATGAGCCCGGAGGTGTGCTTGTGTACGGTATTCCGGAGTTTCGTCTGCCGAAACAGGAAGTGGTTGCCAAAGAGATTGAAAACGTGAAATCTCTGGGGGTTAAGATTGAAACTAATGTAGTTGTGGGCAAATCCGTCACAATAGACGAACTTTTAAATGAGGAGGGATTTTCCGCAGTGTTCATCGGCTCGGGAGCCGGACTTCCGAAATTCATGGGAATTCCGGGTGAGCAGGCTAACGGCGTGTTCTCGGCGAATGAATATTTGACAAGAAGCAACCTGATGAAGGCCTTCGATGAGGAATCCAACACACCTATTATGCGCGGTAAGAAGGTGGCCGTCGTAGGTGGTGGTAATGTGGCAATGGATGCTGCCAGAACGGCACTTCGTCTCGGAGCGGAGGTGCATATTGTATACCGCAGAAGTGAAGAGGAACTTCCCGCCCGTGTGGAGGAGGTACACCACGCCAAGGAGGAGGGCATTATCTTTGACCTTTTGACTAACCCTGTAGAGATTCTGGAAGATGAGAACGGTTGGGTGTGCGGTATCAAGTGTGTGCGTATGGAATTGGGAGAGCCGGATGCTTCGGGCAGAAGGCGTCCTGTTGTAGTCGAGGGCTCCGAGTTTACGATGGAGGTGGACACGGTCATCATGTCGCTCGGAACATCTCCGAATCCTCTTATTTCTTCCACCACCGAGGGATTGGAAGTCAATAAGTGGCAGTGTATCGTTGCAGATGAAGAGTTCGGCAAGACGACGAAGGAAGGTGTCTATGCGGGCGGCGATGCGGTAACCGGTGCAGCTACCGTGATTCTCGCTATGGGTGCAGGAAAGGCTGCAGCGAAAGGAATTGACGAGTACTTGTCCAAATAGGGATAAGAAATATGTGACAAATGATAAGAGAGTCTGTCATAACGGCGGACTCTCCTTATGTATTGTGGAAAAGCGCGCATGTTCGCTTTTTATATAATTCTTAATAATTTATGCAGTAGTTTATTAAGGAATGCCAAGTATAATTATTACAAGAATAACGGAGGAAAATGTCCGGATTATCAGATGTAAGGCGGGTATGACATATGGACTTTAAAGAGCTGTTGAAGAAACCGTATATGACACCGATTCTTTTGGGTATTATTGCAATTCTTTTGATATGTATTATTGTATTGTTGTTGACACCCGGACGCGGCAGGAACGCAGCGAACGAAACGAACAGTGATTTACAACAGAATATTACGGATTATGCCGAAACACAAAAACAGAAGGATAACGCGTCGGGCTTGTCGGGCGAGACGGTCTCCATTGAGCCTGTGAAAGAGCAAACGGAACAGAGCGGAATGCTTGCGAGCGGCAAAGTGGGTGAAGAAATCGAAGAGAGTGAATTGATTGCCGCGGATAAGGGAAAGACAGCGGTTGTAATTGACGAGGAAGACGAGAACGATGGCTCCCACAGCAAGGAATATATTTTAAATGAAGCGTATCCTTATTTTGAGGACAATAATCATGCTGCGATATGGGATTTGGCACATCTGAAACGGTATGTCAAACTGTCTTCGGAGCTCAAGGGTACCAATCAGTTTTATTATAAAGGCGACATCAACAGTGCCGGCAGGCCTGATGGGAAGGGACTTGCCATCTACGAGGATAACAGTTACTACTACGGTGAATGGTCTGATGGTGTAAGAAACGGGGACGGCAGATGGTTTCGGTTTTATATTGGCGAAGTCAGTAAACGCAATGCATTGGGTAAATATACATCGCACAGCTATGCGGGGGAGTGGGCTGACGATCTGCCGAACGGTCAGGGGGCCGAACACTTTGACGTGGACGTTACCAAAATCAAGGGAAATGAGGAAGTTATACAGAACGTGGTAGGCGGTTTTAGTAATGGCCTGTATGACGGCGATATGTTTGCAAATACCGTGGATTATACAGGGACTATGGATGAGTGGAACGGTGTCGCAGTAAACGGTGTGTTTGAATTGTGGAAAGATATGAGTTCTATCGGCGAATGCTCTGTGTGGCGCAATAAAGATAATGAAGAGCGTTATTTGGATATTGATAAATCGGAAAATAAGAATCAGGGAATACGGGAACTGCTGCAAATAGATACAAAGTAGAATTGTACAGGAATGACACATGATGAAAAAGGGGTAACGAGCATATGGACACAAGAATTGCGCTGATTGGTATTATTGTGGAGAATGAGGAATGCGTGGAACAGCTTAATAAGCTGCTTCATGAATACGGAGAGTATATTATCGGAAGGATGGGGATTCCCTATCGCAAGAAAGAAATCAACATTATCAGCGTGGCAATCGATGCACCGCAGGATGTCATTAATGCACTGTCGGGTAAAATTGGGCGGCTTAACGGTATAAGCGCTAAGACTGTCTATTCCAATGTAAAAAATACACAATAGGAAATTGTTGCAATCCGTGCAAAATGATTATAGAATAAAGCTATGAAATGGATTTTTTTGTCAATATTTTGAATTTTTTGCGATAAGGAGTGTGACATAATGCCTTGGTGTCCCATATGTAAGAATGAGTACAGGGAAGGAATCAAGCTCTGTGCAGAATGTCAGGTGGAGTTGGTTGAACAACTTGAGGATGAGCAAAGTGACGAAGCAGCCAAATTGGAACAAATAGCACGTTTGCAAGCCATGCTCGATGAGGAAAACGAAGCGCCGAATGCGGAGGACGACTCAGAAGCATACGTAGAGGAAGAACCGGCGGCATACCGTACCTATAGGAACAGCGCAGTCAAAGCGGAGGACAATCGTATATCGGCATATATGCTCTTTATCGTGGGCATCTTGGGTTTTGCGGGAGTAGTGCTTGTTTTTACGGGAATTATCCCTCTTTTCCCGGCAGCCGGAACTACCCGATATTTTGTGTGCGGTGTCATGGGTGCACTGTTTATACTCTTTATTGTATTTGGTGTGGTGTCTATGCGTGATTCTAAGCTTTTGCTTGTTCAGGCGCAGTCTGAGAATTCATTGTTGTCAGAGATAACCAAGTGGTGTAGTGATAATCTAAGTGCGGAGCAGATTGACAGTGGATTGTTCGAGGATGAGATGTCGGAAGAACAGAAATATTTTAAGAGAACCGACAGAATGAAAGAGCTTATTAACGATAAGTTTATGAATCTGGACCAGGGACTTTTGGAGCATTTTGTGGACGAGTACTATCAAGGGTTGTTTGAGGGCGAATGAAGATAACGGTTATTGCAGTCGGTAAGATGAAAGAGAAATTTTACAGGGATGCCGTCTCAGAGTATGAGAAACGTCTCGGACGGTATTGTAAACTGGAAATGATACAGGTAGAGGATGAGAGAACTCCGGATAAAGCAGGCACGAATTTGACCGACTTAGTCAAGAAAAAAGAAGCGGAACGAATTCTGAAATATCTGAGGGAAGATGCTTTTGTTGTCGTTTTAGACATTAGGGGAAAGGCTTATGATTCCGAAGAATTTGCGGCTCAGATAGAGAGTCTCGCAACCAAGGGAGTCAGTCATATTCAGTTTGTCATAGGTGGTTCCCTCGGACTGCATGAAGAAGTGTGTAAGAAGGCTGACCTGACGGTCAGCTTTTCTAAAATGACTTTTCCACACCAGCTGATGCGGGTTATTCTATTGGAACAGATATATCGGGCATACCGCATCATCGGAGGCGAGCCCTATCACAAATAGGAGAGATGGCGTTATGAGAATGTATGACCTTATTATGAAGAAGCGAAACGGCGGGACGTTAAGCCGTGAAGAAATAGAGTATATGATTGCGGAATATACGGCGGAGCATATTCCTGATTATCAGATGTCTGCTATGATGATGGCGATCTATTTTCAGGGAATGAGCGCAGAGGAGACGGTGGCACTTACCATGGCAATGGCACACAGCGGCGATATGATGGACTTAAGCGGCATATCCGGTGTTAAGGTAGATAAGCATTCCACCGGCGGTGTGGGGGACAAGACTTCCATCGCTCTTACACCCATGGTAGCGGCATGCGGCGTTAAGATTGCCAAGATGAGCGGCAGAGGGCTGGGTCACACCGGGGGAACCATTGATAAGCTGGAGAGTTTTGCCGGATTTACCACCGGAATAGATGCCGGACACTTCGTCAGACAGGTCAATGAAATTGGCGTATCCATCATGGGACAGACTGCGGATATTGCACCGGCGGACAAGAAACTCTACGCTCTGCGGGATGTTACCGCCACGGTGGATAATATGTCTTTAATTGCCAGTTCCATTATGAGTAAGAAACTTGCCTCCGGTGCTGATGCCATTGTGCTGGATGTTAAGACCGGAAGCGGCGCTTTTATGAAAAAAGAACAGGATGCCTTTGCTTTAGCCAAAGAAATGGTGACTCTGGGGAACATGGCGGGCAGAAAGACCATAGCCGTGGTCTCTGATATGGACCAGCCGCTTGGGCGGGCGGTAGGCAATGCCTTGGAGGTGATGGAGGCGATTGCAACCCTGCGCGGAGAGGGCCCGGAGGATTTTACACGGCTATGTATGACGCTGGGGACTTATATGTTGGTCGCAGGCGGCGCAGCTTCCGATGAAGAGGAAGCGAGGGCGCGATTGAATCGGGTGATAGAGGATGGCAGCGCGCTAAAGAAGTTGGCAGAGTTTGTAGAGGCACAGGGTGGTAATCCGGCGGCAGTGTATGACACCGCACTTTTGCCGGCAGCATCTATTGTGGAGGACATAGATTCTGTGCAGGACGGTTATGTCTGTCATATTGACTGTGATGAGATTGGTATCTGTTCACTGCTTCTCGGCGGCGGAAGAGAAACGAAGGAGAGTGTAATCGATTTATCGGTAGGGCTTGTTCTGCATAAGAAAGTGGGCGATGCGGTCAGGACAGGAGAGGCGCTTGCCACCATATATGCCAATGACAGAAACAAATTAAATGCGGCGAAGGAGAGATTCTTGCGGGCATATCATTTTGCGGACGATCCTGTAGCGGCGGATTCTCTCATTAAGGGCATAGTACGGGAATAGTCTGCATATAGTAAACTATGAGAAGGAATCATAAGAAATTACCGATATCTGCTTTATCAAACTCTAAAGAATTAATCGTGGAATCGCTGAAGCTTCCGAAAGATACGATGCTTGGTGCGTCGATTGTCACACTCACAGGCAATCGTGAAGCTTTTATACAAAATTATAAAGGGATTGTGGAGTATACTACTGAGTCTATTGTGCTTCAGGGCAAGAACTGTAAGATTTGTTTTGAGGGAAAGCGGCTGTCAATTGATTATTATACCAATGAAGATATGAAAATAAGCGGCAGTATCGATGCTGTGCGATATGTTTGACGGAGATGGGAAAGAATGCTTCATTGGATACAATATGTCAGAGGATATGTGACAATCAAGGTGTGGGGTTACTCCACGGAGCGTCTGCTTAATCTATGTGGGAATCACGATATTCTCGTGTGGGATATTGTCAATCATGGCGATTACGATACGATGAATATCAGTGTGAAGGGTTTTTTTGCGCTAAAGCCTCTTCTTAAGAAGACCGGGACTAAGGCATCCGTTCAGAAAAGATATGGGCTGCCTTTTTTTATGTCTAAAATGCAGAGGCGTAAAATATTCGTAGCGGGCTTTGTGTGTTGTATGATTTTCTGGATGTTAATGTCCGGATACATATGGAATATTAAGATTGAGGGCAATTATGCACTCACAGATGATGTCCTTCTGGATTATCTGGAAGAAAAGAATATACGAGTTTCCATGAAAAAAAGCCGTCTGCAGATTGAGGAATTGGAAAAGTCACTCAGGGAAGATTACAATCTGATTACGTGGACATCCGTACAGCTTAAAGGCACAACGCTTCTTATCTATATCAAAGAAAATGAGATGCCAAATTATGAGCAGCCTGCCCAGGCGGAAGAAATGCAGGGTATGGATCTGATTGCCGCAAAGCCGGGAATGATATCTTATATCATAACGCGCAGCGGTGTACCGCAGGTTACCTTAGGAGATACGGTACAAGAAGGCGATGTACTCGTAAGCGGTGCAGTACCTGTATATAATGAAGATACTACGGTACGTAAATACCAATACGTGCATGCCGATGCTGATATAAAACTGCGCTATACCGAATCGGTTTCCGTTAAAAGGGACATTATGTATGAGGAGAAGGTATATTCCGGCAAACAGAAAAAAATGTTTATGCTCGGATTTCGCGACAGGGAATTAAATTTACGGTGGGGTAGAATTGCCTATGATGCCTATGATATCAGCGGCGAAAAAAAACAGGTCAGACTTTTGGATAACTTTTATCTCCCCTTTTTCTATGGTACGAAGACGGTTCAGGAGTACGAAATAGTGCAAAAAAAGCACACGGAAGAGGAAATGAATGCCATTATGCAGGAAGAATGGCATAAAATAATATCAACTTTAGAGGAAAAAGGGGTACAAATTACGCAAAAAGATGTTACAATAAATAAGAATGAAACAAATTGGGTATTAAATGCACGAATGCAGTTGGAGGAATCGGCATTTACCCTTGTGCCGACACAAACCGAGCCAATCATAGAAGAGCAAGGTACGGACGAAGAGACAGCTGTACCCGAGACAGTTCCTGCAGAGTAGAGAGGCAGCAAATACATGGGAGAATTTACAGTCAGTATAGATGTGCCCGTGGAGCACATGAGAAATCTGTTTGGCAGCCATGATTCTTATATCAGAAAAATTGAGGACGATTTACGGGTAATGATAGTGGACCGTGACGGTGCCGTAAAAATCAGCGGAGATAAAGATGCTGTTGCGAAAGCGTCCCATGTAGTGCGGGAGCTTCTGGCATTATCGGAGAGGGGTAACGACTTGGAGGAACAGAATGTAAATTACGCCATAGAGATGGAGAATGAGAGCAGCGGTGACGTTCTTCTGGAAATTGACAGCGACTGTATCTGCCATACCGTAAGCGGTAAGCCGATTAAGCCCAAGACACTTGGACAGAAGCAGTACGTTGATGCCATTAGGGATCACATGATTGTATTCGGAATCGGACCGGCGGGAACCGGCAAGACATATCTGGCCATGGCTATGGCAATCACTGCTTTTAAAAATAATGAGGTGAATAGGATTATTCTGACCAGACCGGCTATTGAAGCAGGAGAGAAGCTTGGATTCCTGCCCGGCGACTTACAAAGCAAGGTTGACCCTTATCTGAGGCCGTTGTATGACGCACTCTATCAGATTATGGGTGCAGAGAGTTTTGCGAAGAATATGGAGAAGGGGCTTATTGAGGTTGCACCTCTTGCCTATATGAGGGGCCGGACGCTTGACAATGCCTACATTATTCTGGATGAAGCGCAGAATACGACACCGGCACAGATGAAAATGTTTCTGACCCGTATCGGTTTCGGCTCCAAGGTAGTCGTCACGGGCGATGCCTCCCAGAAAGATTTAGCGCCCGATACCAAGTCGGGACTGGACATCGCAATGAAGGTACTGTCTAAGATTGATGATATTGCATTTTGTAAATTAAGCAGCAAGGATGTGGTGCGGCATCCCCTTGTACAGAAGATTGTAAGGGCTTATGACGATTATGAGTCCAAAGAAAACAAACGCATCGAATCTAAACGAAGAAACAGGAATTACGAACGTGGAAAAAAATAAGAAACAGACCTTAAAGAGAATAATCGTTTTTGCATTGATGTTTGTTCTGGCAGGAGCAATATCCTTGGCAGGAAGCCTGCTATACGGCAAGGAGACAGAGATGTTGATTCGTAACATCGTAATGGTCTTAGCCGGTACAGGCATTGTGATTTTTGCTTTTACGATGGAGGAAATGAACGAAAGGTTCGTTTACCGCAATGGCGGAAGGTATGCGAGATTTGCCATGATGTATCTGGGTGGACTTGTTGCGTCTGTGCTTCTGCCGTATCTTCCGGTGACGGGATGGCCTTTTCTTGTAATCTTTGTTCTGCTCAGTGTGTTCAGCGACGGGGTCACGGGACTGGCGGCGGGCAGCGTCTGTCTGCTTTTATCGGTTAATTTTGCGGGAGGTTCGTTTGCTGTATTCTGGCTTTATTTTATCAGCGGAGTCGCGGGAATTCTGGTGTTCAGCACATTAAATGAAGAGTTTAAGGTGGGAATTCCCATGTTTATATCCTTGCTTATTCTAATGTTGTGTCTGACTGCCAACGGGATTTTACTTTCCAGGGAGCAGTTGTCTGTAGCACAGTTTACGATTCCTGCAATTAATTTGATTGTGTGCTGCATTCTGTTACTTATAAGCCTTAAGATGTTCAGCACGACGGTTATTCACAGAAACCGTGAGAAGTATATGGAAATTAACGATCCGGAATTTCCGCTTTTGGTGCAGCTTAAAGATATGTCTAAGGAAGAATATTACCATGCAATCCATACGGCGTATTTAAGCGATAGGATAGCAAGGCGTCTGGGACTTGACGATGCTGCGGCAAAAGCGTGTGCCTATTACCAGAGAATCGGTAAACTGAAGGGAGACAATACATGGGAAAATGTGTCCGCTATCTGCAATGAATATCACTTTCCGCCCAACACAAAGAAAATTCTAAAAGAGTTTGTGGACGAGTCGGAGAAGATAGTGTCTAAGGAGACAATTGTGGTACTTTTTGCGGACTGCATCGTGTCCTCTATTCTCTATCTGTTTGAGAAAGACCCTAAGGCAGAGCTTAATTATGCGCAGTTGATTGATACCGTGTTTCGTAAGAAACTGGAGACGGACGAGCTGTGGGGAAATGAGATTTCTCTGGCACAGATTCATGAGATGAAGAAGATATTTGTTGAGGAGAAATTATATTATGACTTCCTACGTTGAGAATGAAACAGAAGTCGAATTGCCTTTTAACACGCAGGAACTTGTGAGTCGAATTATGGATGCGGTCACGGAGATGGAGCACTGTCCTTATGAGACCACGGTAAACGTCCTTATTACGGACAATGCGGGTATTCGTGCATATAACAGAGAATATCGCGGCTTGGATAAGGAGACGGATGTGCTTTCCTTCCCCAATATAGCATTTGAGCATACGGCGGATTTCGGGGCGGCAGAAGCGGATGGGGCGGATTGTTTTGATCCGGACAGCGGTGAGCTGATATTGGGTGACATTATTCTCAGTGTGGAACGCGTCCTTACTCAGGCAAAAGAATACGGACACAGTGTGCTTCGGGAGTTTGCGTTTCTGATGGCGCACAGTATGTTCCATCTGTGTGGGTATGACCACATGGAGGAGCAGGATGCCACCATTATGGAGAAAAAGCAGGAGGAAATCCTGGCAAGGTTAGGAATTACGAGAGAACTGTAAATGATACGATGCTCGTGGAGCGTCTGTCATACAGGGAATACAAGGGATATGGTATTACTATGAGATTACGTAAGAGAGAAAAATTAGGAGACGGCTTGTTCGACAGAACAATTAAAAATCCTATGGTGCAGCTTGCGGGCGTTTTGTCCTATGCAATCATTTTGATTATGCGTATTCCTTTGCGAAACGTGATAGGGGAAGCCGGAATCGGATTGTTTGCGCCGGCGTTTGAATTGTTTTTGTTGATTACATTATTTACATCCTACGCCATAACAGGTGCGATGTCGGGCATTATACGTTATCGGGTCAAGCGTGAGCAGTTCAGAAATGCGAAAAAGGTATTCCGGGCAACATTTTTTATGGATTTGTTTATCAGTGCTGTTGTTTCGGTGTTGATTGTTGTATTTTCATCGAAGATTGCGAGTATCCTCGCGTTAGAGCCGCTTTCCCGCATGGCGGTCATAGCCTGTGCGCCGGTGCTCATCTTTTCTGCCTTTATCGGCACTTATCGGGGATATTTTAACGGTTATGGATTAGGTATGTTGACAGCCCATTCGCAGTATATCGAGAGTATCTCGATGATTATATGTGTCCTGTTTTGCTCGGGACTTGCTTACGACTATGGCACAAAGGTTGCTCAGTTGAAGCAGAATGACGCGTTTGCTTATGCTTTCGGTGCATCGGGAGCCATGATTGGCGTGATGTTGTCACAGCTTATTACCACGCTTCATCTACTGGTTATGTATGTGGTTTATTCAGGCACACTTAGCGGTAAACTGGGGATGGATGCCAGCAGACGGATGGAGACGCAGTACTCCATACAGAGAATGATATTGGAAAACAGTGTTCCGATTGCATTTGTGGTGATTCTGTCTAATGTTTTTATGTTGATAGACCAGAGAATGTTTAACTACTGCATGAATGTGCAGGAGATGGACGGGGTAAGAACCACACTGTGGGGAAGCTACTACGGAAAATTTGCAGTATTTATCGGTGTAGGTGCGGCGATTGGCGTGCTGAACGTTTACAATTATACCGGCAGAGTCAGCAATGCATACGAGAGAGAAGAATACCGTGTGATGCGTGAGCGCATTGGCAGGGCGGTTCGCAGGCTGTGTATCGTGGCTTTTCCGGTGGCAATCTATATGGCGGTACTTGCTAAGGCGGCATTCACCTTTATCTTTGAAAGTGTGGATGAAGAGGTAATTGTATGGATTCAAAAAGGCGCGGTCATTATCGTGCTGTACGGCTTTAGTTTTTTATTTGCGCAGATATTGTACAAGACGCGTATGATGCGGGAATTGATTTTTACAACGTTACTTTCGCTGCTCATCCATGTTCTTGCGGCATATCTCCTTGTGCAGCGAGCGTATCTTGGGGCTGATGGTATTATATATTCGCTGATTGTATTTTTTGCGGTGTATGCAGCACTCAATTTCTTCTTTGTAAGTAGGAACTTAAAATACCGGCAGGAATGGTTCGGCGGAATGATTTTCCCTGCGGCTGCAGCGGGGGTATCCGGCGTGGTTGTGGGGCTTGTGAATCATCTGCTTCTTGAGCAGATAGGCGGAGGTCTCACGGTTCTGGTGGGCATACTGGTGGGAGTGTTCTTCTACATAACATTCCTGATGATTCTGCGGGTAATCGGAGAGGCGGAACTGTCAAGAATGCCGCTGGGCTTTTTCTTTATCATGTTTGGCAAAAATATAGGAGTTCTCTAAATTGACTGCATAAAATTTCTAAAATGACTGATACTGATTACAGGAAATCCGATAAGAAGGGCTACAAGAAGGATGAAACTTATAAGACGTATCAGTCTTTTTCTTATATTGTCGGGCGTGATGCTCGGACTTGGCGGGTATACTGCGTTAAAGGCGGAGCAGTTTTTTTATCCGAACCGATATAAGTTGAAAGAGACACCGAATTATATTGCACAACAGATGCCGGAGAGTGTCAGCGTAGAGGAGCAGGTGATAGAAGCAGCGGTCGGAAATATCCCGGTGGTTACTGCGGATACGAAGTATCTGATAGAGGAAGTAAATCTGACAGATGGTACGATTCACGAGTTGGAGGAGAATGTTCCGGTTATGTATATCGGACTTGACAGAGAGAGTTTGGTCAATGAACTGGAATCCTACGACAATAATCCGCCGCTTTCGGAATTGGAGCGTGGATTTGAGACAATCGAGCTTACGGCCTTTTCCAAGGATAGGGTAGTGATTTGTAAATACTATAAACCTGTTAAGGAGAATGAGGAAGAACCGGGATATTATCTGATGGTGGCAGACCATTTTATCGTAGTTTATTGTGGAGACATGGAGACCCTCTACATTAATACGGATATTCTGCTCGAAGATCTTGACGATGCGCTGCAGGCGGAAGTCATACAGGGAAAGTATTTGGAGACAGAGGAAGAAGTGTACAATTTTCTTGAATCTTATTCCAGTTGAGTCTATAGTGTTCTTATGGAGGCATTATGAGCAAAAGAATTGCTGTAATCGGCGGCGGGGCGTCAGGCATGGTGGCAGCCATCCGTGCAGCGCAGTTGGGGGCGCAGGTCACAGTCTATGAGAGAAATGACAGAGTCGGTAAGAAAATTCTGTCTACAGGCAACGGCAAGTGCAATTTTTCCAACGAGAAGATGAGTGCGGACTGCTACCGTGGAAACGGCGTAGAGCTTGTTGACACAATATATAATATATTCGGTGTGAAGGAGACAAAAGAATTCTTTGCAGGACTCGGTATGCGGATAAAGGAGCGTGACGGTTATCTTTATCCCGCAAGCGGTCAGGCATCCACCGTATTGGATGTGCTGCGTTATGAGTTGGAACGGCTCTTGGTGCGTGTTGTGACCGGTTGTCAAGTGACTAATATTTCAGCGGACCGGAACGAACTTATTGTGGAGACAAACGCTCACAGCAGAGAGAAATACGATGCGGTAATACTGGCCTGCGGCGGCTGTGCGGCACCTAAGACCGGCTCGGACGGACAGGGGTTTGTCCTTGCAAAACAACTGGGACACAATATCATACCCACAGTGCCGGCACTTACGGCGCTTCGATGCGGGGAAGATTTCTATAAGCGTGTGGCGGGCGTGCGCTGCGACGCAAAGTTGACACTATACATAGATGGGCAGCCGATGCGCTCCCACAGGGGCGAACTGCAATGGACGGATTACGGTATATCCGGCATTCCGGTTTTTCAACTCAGCAGGGATGCGGCTTATGCGTTGCAGGAACAAAGGGCCGTTACGGTTCAGATTAGTCTGATGTCCGAGTCGGATGACAATGCAGGCGATGCGTTCTGGCGTGAAAGATGGATGCGTCAAAGCGGACAAACAATGGAACAGTTTGTGATCGGACTGGTCAATAAGAAAATCGGTCTTTTACTCTTAAAATTGGCGGGAATCAAAGAGAGCGAGAAAGCGGAAAACGTACCACAAGTCCGCCGAGAGAAATTGGAAGGACTTTGCCGTTCGTTATTCGTGACAGTTAGGGACACAAACCCTTTTGAGCAGGCACAAGTGTGCGCGGGAGGCGTAGATTGTCTTGAAGTGACGGATACGTTGGAATCGCGTATTGTTCCGGGATTGTTTTTTGCCGGAGAGATACTGGATATAGACGGTATTTGCGGCGGCTATAATTTACAGTGGGCATGGAGCAGCGGTGCAGTGGCAGGGCAGTCGGCTGCGCAACACAGGGGGTAGTAAGATGGAAGTGATTTTACAGAATCTGACAAAAAAGTTTCCGAGTCGAGATAAAAAGAATCGAGATGACGTGATTGCGGTTAATAATTTCAGTTTTGAGATTCCGGACGGCAAGCTTATTGGACTGCTCGGACCTTCGGGCTGCGGTAAGAGCACAATGTTAAATCTGATAAGCGGCTTGCTGAAGCCGACCGAAGGCAGAATATTTTTCGGGCAGGACGATGTCACTGAGCTGCCGCCGGAGAATCGGGGGATCGGCCTTGTGTTCCAGAATTATGCGCTGTATCCGCATCTCACGGTGAAACAGAACATTCTTTTCCCGTTACAGAATCTTAAAGGAAAAGATAAGCTGTCCAAGGAGGAGATGCTGGCCAAGGCTTACGAGGCGGCTAAGCTTGTTCAAATCGAGGAATTGATGGACAGAAAACCGAGAGAATTGTCCGGCGGACAGCAACAGCGTGTGGCAATTGCACGTGCTCTGGTGAAGATGCCTAAGGTACTCTTGTTGGACGAGCCTCTTTCCAATCTGGACGCGCGTCTCAGAATTCAGACACGGGAGGAAATCAGACGGATTCAGCGGGAGACAAAGGTTACGACCATCTTTGTAACCCACGATCAGGAGGAAGCGATGAGCATATCGGATCTGATCGTTGTAATGAAGGACGGTGTGGTGCAGCAGATCGGAAGACCGCAGGACGTATACGACAGTCCGGACAATCTGTTTGTCGCTAAGTTTCTCGGAACGCCTCCCATCAATGTGTTTGAGGGTGAAATTCAGGATAATATGTTATATATAGGAGCGGATAAGGTTTTAGAGACTGTAGGTGTTCCTGACGGAAAAGTGTTTGTCGGCATCAGGCCGGAAGGCTTTATCATGGATGAGGCTGGCACGCTTGGATGTACCTTGAGCGGTGTGGAAGTGATGGGAAGGGATATCAGTGTAGTTTCTACGAATGAGGCATCCGTCAATTCTACAGTACGCTCGATTATCAGTACAGAAAATCAGTTGAGCATGAGAGCAGATCAACTTCCTGAAAAGAGTACGGTCAGATTCAATCTGATTCCATCCAAGGTATTTCTTTTTGATTGCAGGACAGAAGAACGTATTCATTTTGAAAAATGATAAATTCACATGGATAGAGGTAGCGTGATGAAAAAATTATTGAGCGGCAGTCTGAAGGGCTGGTTGTACTTACTGCCCGCAATTCTCTTTCTGGGCATTTTTATGGTATATCCTTTGGTAGATGTCTTTGTTTATTCCTTCGAGGAGGGGTATAATTCCGCATCCCAGACTTACATGGGCACGGGTGGTTTCAATTACTCCTATGTGCTGCACGATCCCTATTTTCTGCAGGCGGTAAAAAATACTTTTCTTCTGGTGATAATTACCGTACCGCTGTCTACGGGGATTGCATTGCTTATTTCCGTAGGACTGCATTCGATTAAGCCCCTGCGAGAGTTTTTGCAGACTGTATATTTTCTGCCCTATGTGACCAACACATTGGCCGTGGGCATGGTTTTTATGATTCTGTTTAAGAAGACGGCATACTCCGACGGATTAATCAATCTAATGATTACATGGTTTGGCGGAGAGAGTGTGGATTTTATTGACGGACCTTACCCGGCGAAGATGTTTGTTCTGTGCTTTTATACAATATGGGTTGTCATGCCTTTTAAAATACTGATTCTGACCAGTGCGCTGGCTTCGGTCAATCCGGAGTATTATCGTGCCGCGCAGGTGGACGGAACATCGAAGTTTAGAACATTTATGCGCATTACACTGCCGATGATTTCGCCTATGATTTTTTATCTTGTTATCACAGGATTTATCGGTGCATTTAAGGCATACAGCGACGTGGTAGCACTGTTTGGTACTAATTTAAACGCAACGGGGATGAATACCATTGTTGGCTATGTCTACGATATGCTGTACGGTGACAGCGGCGGATATCCGTCCTTCGCGTCGGCTGCGGCAATTATCCTGTTTGCTATTGTACTTACGATTACATGTATCAATTTACTGATTAGCAAGAAAAATGTTCAATACTAAGAGGCTGTTATGATGGATAATAAGACTGATTACGGTAAAATTGAAAAGAGCGTGAAAATGCGTAATACAGGAGTCCGTGTAATCACCTATGTATTTCTTGGTTTGTGGGCGGTCATTGTATTGTTTCCTTTTTACTGGATGGTGTTAACATCGGTGAAAAGCTACGGCGCATACAATTCGGAGTATATTCCGAAATTTTATACTTTGTCGCCTACGATGCAAAATTATATTGACGCTTTTACAGCGGTGTCACTGGGAAGATATCTGGTGAATACGCTTATATTCACTTTGGTTACGACACTGATTATGTTGATTGTGATTACCCTTGCCGCATTTGCTTTTGCGAGGCTGGAGTTTAGAGGGAAGAATGCGGCGTTTGTCATTTTCCTGTCTATGATGATGATTCCTAATGAATTGGTCATTATCACCAACTTTATGACAATTACGAATTTGAATATGCGTAATTCCTTTGCAGGATTGATTCTGCCGTCTGTCACATCTGTTTTTTATCTCTATCTGTTGAAAGAGAATTTTGAACAGATTCCGGACAATCTGTATTATGCGGCGAAGGTGGACGGTACATCGGATTTCAAATATTTGCTGCGAGTGATGATACCAATCTCAAAGCCGACGCTTGTAACGGTCACCATACTGAAAGTCATTGAGTGCTGGAATTCCTATGTGTGGCCCAGACTGATTACAGACGATTCCGATTATTTCCTTGTCTCAAACGGTATTCAGGAGATTCGGGAGAACGGTTTCGGACGTGAAAATATTCCGGCGATGATGGCTGCGGTGGTGGTAATCTCGATTCCACTCATTGTTCTGTTTTTGGTTTTCAGAAATAAGGTCATGGAAGGTGTATCCAGAGGAGGAACGAAGGGCTGATGAAAACATGGAGAAAATGCTTTGGGCATAAGAGCGTACACTTCGCCGTGTTTGTGCTTATCTGTGCATTTGTGCTGACAGGATGTCACGGACGGGAGGGATATGCCGCTTTTGAGATGCCGGAGGAGTTTGACCTGACACGAAACTATGAGATTACGTTCTGGGCCAAAAACGACACCAATAAGACGCAGACGGCGATTTATGAGAAGGCAATCAGTGACTTTGAAAATCTATATCCCAATGTCACCGTGAATTTGCGTTTATATACGGACTACGGTAAAATATACAACGATGTGATTACGAATATTGCTACCGATACCACGCCCAATGTGTGCATCACTTATCCGGACCACATTGCGACTTATTTGACAGGAAGTAACAATGTGGTTAATTTGGATGAATTGATTTCGGACTCCGACTATGGGTTTGGCGGCAGTAAGTTGAACTTCGATTCGCCTTCAGCGAATGAAGTGATTCCCGACTTTTTAGACGAGTGCGTGATTGATGGACACTATTATGCGCTTCCATATATGCGCTCCACAGAAGCCTGCTATGTCAATAAGACTTATGTTGAGGCGTTGGGGTATACGCTGCCGGATGTCCTGACATGGGACTTTATCTGGGAAGTTTCCGAGGCAGCTATGGCGCAGGACGGGGATGGGAATTATATTGTCAATGGACAGAAAGTGATGATTCCTTTTATTTACAAGTCCACCGATAACATGATGATTCAGATGTTAAAACAGAAGGATGCGGGCTATTCAACCGATGACGGTGGGATACTTCTTTTTAATGATACCACGAAAGAACTGCTTGAAACGATAGCGGATCATGGCTCAACAGGGGCATTCTCCACGTTCAAAATATCCAGTTATCCCGCTAATTTTCTAAATGCGGGACAGTGTATCTTTGCGGTGGATTCCACGGCGGGCGCTACATGGATGGGAACGGATGCGCCGCTCATTGACATCAGTGCAGATAAGATTGTACAGTTCGAGACGGCGGTTATGATGGTTCCGCAGTTTGAGACGGGCAATCCGAAGATGATATCACAGGGACCCTCCGTCTGTATTTTTAACAAAAGGGACCCGCAGGAAGTTATGGCCTCATGGCTTTTTGCCCAGTATCTTCTGACCAATGATGTGCAGATTGCATATGCAGAGACGGAAGGCTACGTACCTGTTACTTCCAAAGCACTGGACTCCGCAGAATATCAGGCTTATCTGGCGGCGGAAGGGGAAGATAATAACCTGCACTATGAAGTGAAGATTAAGGCGGCTAAATTACTTCTCGAAAACGTTGATAATACCTTCGTAACCCCTGTGTTTGTAGGGAGTGCGTCACTTCGGGACGCGGCCGGACAGCTTATTGAGAATACCGTTAAGTCCGTCAGAAGAGGGATGTCAGCGGCGGATGTGGATATTGATGCGATGTATGGCGAAATTTCATCCCTGTACAGATTAGACCAGATTGGCGCACAGAAAAGCCGGGCATCCACGGACAGAGACTTGGGAGAGATGCCGAGAATATCTGTGATTTTGCTGTCATCATTGGCGGTAGCATGGGTGGGTATCATTGCTTATGCAGTATCCCAAGTTGTAAAAAGAAAGAGAAATCAGCAATAATCTATTGATTTATTGGAAATTTCATGTATACTTATTGTGTTATCTGCGGATAACGGACTCTATAAACTATACATTGAAGATGGAATTTGAACACTTCAGAATGGAGGATTTTATGAAAAAATTGACAGCACTACTGTTGACCGGAGCAATGGTACTTGCATGTGTAGGATGCGGCTCTCAGGGCAAAGATGCGGATGCAAAGTCCGAAGGCGTAATGACACATGACGAGTATATGGCAGCGGCTATTGATTCGGAAGTTGTAATCGAGACTTATGTGCAGGCAAAACAGTCTTGGTGGGATGATAAGGCCACTGTATATACGCAGGATAAGGACGGCGCTTACTTCCTTTACAACATGGCATGTTCTGAGGAAGACTATGCTAAGTTGACAACAGGTACGAAAATTAAAGTTACAGGATATAAGTCAGAGTGGTCCGGAGAAATTGAAGTTGTTGATGGGACATTCGAGATTGAAGACGGCAATTATGTTGCAACGGCAGAGGATGTAACATCTCTGCTTGGCACTGACGACCTGATTAATCATCAGAATGAATTTGTTGCTTTCAAGGGTATGACGGTAGAGGCTGCAGGCCAGGATGAAAGCGGAAATGATGTAGCATATTTATACAGCTGGGACGGTTCCGGTCAGGATGGAGACGATTTGTATTTCAATGTCTCTCTTGACGGAAATGTATACACCTTCACGGTAGAGTCCTATCTGTGCGACAGCAGCACGGAAGTGTACGCAGCTGTTAAGGCATTAAATATCGGTGATAAGATTGATATGGAAGGTTTCCTGTACTGGTATGAGGGTGTGAATCCGCACATCACTTCTGTCAAAGTAGCAAACTAATCTCACAGAGTGCAAGTACAGTAACGTACGTCAAGAAGAATTGCGCAACAATTCTTGTAAGGCAGACCGCCGGGTCTGCCTTTTTTTATGATGTGGGTTTGCGCAGAGGGCAGTCCGACATAAAGATTTTGTCTTTTAATACATTGAGGCCGCAGTCTTCCAGATAATCCTGTAAAATTGGAAGCGACTGGGAGGAAGTAGGCCCTATGATAATTTCTCCAACCAAATCTGACAGATGCATATTCAGTTTGCCGCACATTCTGTTTAAATCAAGCGGGTAGTACTTCTTAATTCTCTCCTGAGACACATGATATTTCGGTTCCACCGCAAACTCGTTAGAGATAAACGGGGAGGCTACTAAGCGGAATTCCTTTTCGTTGGCGAAAGAAGGATGCTTAAACGCAGCTGAGTTTACCCACGCCTCGTTCATAAGTTCCTGCATCTTAGGCATGCAGTCCGAAAAATTTTCCGTCATTTTGATGAGCCGGTAAAATTCATTTACCAGACGATGACCGCGCATATCTTCCTGGTAATACACCTCCTGGAAGGAGATGACGCCGCCGAACATCCGCTGCATAAGATCTTCGCGGAATGCAATGCACACGCCCTGCCCTAAATGACCATATCTTTCCCACTGTGCCGCGTCGTCCCTGTAGATGGAGAAGCATGCCGCATAGGCCGAATAATTAAATTCCTGTTCCATTTGCCCATTAAAAAAATCTTTCGCCTCATGAAGCTTATCAATTTCATTGTCCGCTTTTAGCTTATCTAGCACGGCGTTACAGATACCGTTCATAAACAACCTCATTTCAGAGGCATCATTCATATTTAAAATATTGTTCAGTCTAAGTTCCCCGCAGCGGATAATTCCGTCGAATGCGGAGAAGTCTGTGTAATGGTACATCATGGTAGGAAACCTCCCGCAAATCTGAATAGTCTTGTATTATTTTAGTATGGATTGGGCGAATTGGCAAATTTATTTTGTTGTGTCGGGACTTGTTTTGTGTCACGGAGTGAAGTATGATGGAAGGGATGATTCATGGATAATATAGAAAAGGCATTGTGCGGTATGATTAGGGTAAATCAGGTGAAAATGCCGCTGTCCCATGGACAGGAGGATATTGTATATAAAACAGCTAAAATATTGCGAATTGCACCGGAGGATATTCTCTCATGGAGAATCGTTAAAAAATCCATTGATGCCAGAAAGAAACCGGACATTACGGTGGTATACTCTGTAGATGTGAGTGTTGCAGATCAGGATAAGGTTCTTGCCGGGTGCAAAAATGCACAGGTACAGGCGGTGACGGACAAGGTGTATTCTTTTCCCGATGAGGGAACGGAGGCGCTTGTTCACAGACCGATTATTATCGGTACCGGACCTGCGGGGCTTATGTGTGGTTATCTGCTTTCCAAGTATGGATACCGTCCCCTCATTCTGGAACGGGGCAGGTGCGTGGAAGAACGTCGTGAAGACGTAGAAAAATTCTGGCGGGAAGGTGTGCTTGATCCTGCATCCAATGTACAGTTCGGAGAGGGAGGCGCAGGTACATTCTCGGACGGTAAGCTGAATACTCTGGTCAAAGATAAATATGGCAGGAATAAAGAGGTCTTGAGAATCTTTGTGGAGGCGGGAGCGCCCGAGGAGATTTTGTATGAAGCAAAACCCCACATCGGTACGGACATTCTGTGCACGGTGGTGCATAATTTACGCGAGCAGATTATTGCCTGGGGCGGAGAAGTGAGATTCGGTGCGCAGGTGACAGAACTGTGCTTTGACAAGGATGGTGTGACGGGCGTAATTGTAGGTGGCGAGGAGAAACTTGAGAGTGAGGTGGTTATTCTCGCTATCGGGCACAGTGCGAGGGATACTTTTGAGATGCTATATCAAAAGAAGGTTCCCATGGAGGCGAAATCTTTTGCGGTAGGGCTTCGCATGGAGCATCCGAGAAGCTTGATTGATAAGATACAGTACGGCACAGCAGAACATCCGATGCTTCCGGCCGCAAATTACAAAGTGACTGCGCAGACCTCATCGGGCAGAGGGGTATATTCTTTCTGTATGTGCCCCGGTGGCTATGTGGTGAATGCCTCGTCGGAACCTGACAGGTTGGCGGTAAACGGTATGAGCTACAGTGGACGTGACGGGGAGAACAGCAACAGTGCCATCATTGTCACGGTTACGCCTAAGGATTATGAGGATGATTCACCTCTCGCGGGGATTGCTTTTCAGAGGAAACTTGAGGAGCGTGCATATTGTATCGGTGAGGGGACAGTACCCGTGGAGACCTATGGAGATTATAAGCGTGCCGTGACAGGGTGTGAGACAGTCTCCTCCGTTATCGGACAGGATTATCCGGATTTTACACCATCGATTAAAGGTGCATACCGCATGGCGGCGGTGCATGATATTTTGCCCCCGGAGTTAAATGAAGCGTTGGTGGAGGGGGTTGACTTAATTGGTCAATCTATGCGTGGATTTGCGGACAGTGGTGCTTATCTGTCCGGTATCGAGAGCAGGACATCCTCTCCGGTCAGGATTGTACGGGACGAGACAGGGCAATCTCAGGTGCGTGGCCTGTATCCATGCGGTGAAGGTGCAGGTTATGCGGGAGGTATTACTTCCGCAGCCATGGACGGCATGGTAATTGCGGAGAAGATTGGAGCGCGCTTTCGCAGACTATAACAAAGAAAACGGAGAAGTACAATGGCAGATATCAGAGAAATGATGAAAGATAAAAAGAGAATTGTAATCAAAATCGGTTCGTCATCTTTACAGCACGAGGAAACTGGAGATTTAGACTATACCAAACTGGATGTTCTGGTGAGAGAACTGTGTGATTTGCGCAATCGTGGCAAGGATGTGGTGCTTGTGACATCGGGTGCCATTGCCGCAGGCAAGAAAGCGGTTATGATGCAGGATATCGGCGGAGACAATCCCATAGCGGTCAAGCAGGCATGTGCAGCCATCGGACAGGCGAGACTTATGATGACATATCAGAAAATTTTCGCTGAATATAATCAGGTGGCGGCACAAATTCTGATGACAAAAAATACAATTATAGATAATCTAAACCGTTTCAATGCCCGTAATACGTTTGCTGAGCTGTTTAAGCTGGGCGTAGTGCCGATTGTGAATGAGAATGATACGGTGGCTACTTACGAGCTGGGAATCGGTGATAATGATACGTTGTCGGCAATTGTGGCATCGCTGATTGACGCGGACATGCTCATTCTGTTGTCGGATATAGACGGACTTTATACGGATGATCCGAGAAAGAATCCGGATGCCAAGTATATTGAGGTAGTGGAAGCGCTGACAGAGGAATTGATGGAGATGGGTAAGGCATCAACGGGAAGCGATGCCGGCACAGGAGGCATGAACACTAAGCTGCAGGCGGCGAAGATTGCCAACAATATGGGTGTGGACATGGTGATTGCCAACAGTGCAGATATCAAGGTGATTCATCGGATTCTGGCGGGCCAGAATATCGGCACGCTGTTTCTTGCGCATAAGGACGAGGGGTTTGATTTGCCGCTGTATGTGCAGCAGATGCATGACTAAGGCATGATGATTATTTATGTAGTTTACCTGTAAGAATTATCCATGTTATGGAGGATTGATATATGACCGTGGAAGAGATGACAAAGAGAATTAATGAGTTATATCATAAATCGCAAGCGGAGGGACTGACGGAGGCTGAGAAAGAGGAGCAGAAAGAATTGCGGCAGGTTTATGTTGCCAATGTGCGAGCGAATCTGAGGGGACAGCTTAATAATATTTCCATCGTTGAAAAGGACGGTTCTGTTACGGATTTAGGCAAGAAGTTTGGGAATAAGAAAGATGAATAAAAGAGAGATTCGTAAGAAAATTCTGGCGGTGCGTGATGCGATACCTGTGGCGGACAGAACGCTATACGATAAGAAAATCAGAGAGATTGTTACAGGTATGGAAGAATATCGTGAGACCGAGGTTATTCTCGCTTATGTAAGCTACAAAAGTGAAGTTGATACGATGATGTTAATCCGGCAGGTATTGGAAGACGGAAAGAATGTGTTTGCACCAAAAGTATCTGGCAATGAGATGGAGTTTTGGCAAATATCATCATTAGAGGATTTGAGGGAAGGTTACCGGGGGATATTGGAACCTGAACAGAGCTTTTCTTTTATGGACTGGGTAAAAAAAAGATGCAGTACTGTGAGTACGGATACGGTTGCGGGTAAAGCAGAAGAATACGCTCAGGAAGTCTGTAAAGTGATGATGTGGATGCCGGGTGCGGTCTTTGATAAGGAAAGACACCGGATTGGTTACGGCGGCGGGTTTTATGACAGGTATCTTAGCCGATTGTTGCAACTATTAAAGCAAACAGCTTCTACGAAACAACCGATGCCGCACTCTGAACGCTTTACTCTGACGACAGCGGCATTGGCATACAGTTGTCAGGTCTTAGAGCGGATTCTCTATGAGGAGCATGATGTGAAACCCGATATGTTGATTACGGAGCAGGGAATAACCATAAAGGAGAAAATGTAATGGAGCACTTGTTTAAGTATCTGCTTGAGTATCTGTTTGGCCTTTGTTGGTTTTTGTTCATTATATTCGGGATGATTTTTATGTTAAAAAAACATCATATTCCCATGTACAAGAACTATTGGAATGCCACAAATGGTATTGTTAATCATAATCCTACTTTGACAAAATTTGTTTACAAGGTTTATATGTCCAAAGAGGAAATTATAAGCTCATTAAAAATCATAAACGTTAAAGATGAACTGTCCTGTGCGTTTGATTTTGAAAGAAATATCATAATTTTTTCGGGATTAGAAATTTTCAAAAAAGAATTTTTTTATGAAATTCAAGAATGTGACGGATTCTCTATCCTAAAGTTAAGGCAAGCTACTTTATATGGTTCGCCCAATTTTGTTTTTAAGATCAATCCTTTTATGGTAAGCAAGATCAATGCTGAAATTATTCCTTTTTCTCAATACGGTAATTGATACTGTACCTTGTTTGAGAAAATATTTCAATCCGGAAATTGCCAAGAAAATTTATAACGATAATTTGTCGGAGGAACTAAAATGTTATATCTAAGACCATATAAAAAAGAGGATGCAAAGACCATTATTTCATGGTGCGAGGATGAAACTACCTTTAGAAAATGGACATCTGATAGATATGATTCATACCCGATAACTGAAAAGGACATGAATTATAAGTATTTTGAATGTAATGGTGACTGCGTTGAAGAGGATAATTTTTATCCAATGACTGCCTGTGACGAAAGCGGAATAGTAGGGCACTTTATTATGAGATATATTGACGGGCGCCATGATATTCTACGGATTGGTTTTGTAATTGTGGATGATAAAAAAAGAGGGCATGGATATGGAAAGAGAATGATTCAACTTGCCATAGAATATGCTTTTAGGATTGCAGGAGCAGAGCAAGTGACAATAGGGGTATTTGAGAATAATATGCCTGCATATTATTGCTATAAAGCCGCAGGATTTCACGACATCAAATCAGAAAAAGAAGTGATTTGCGAATTTTTCGATGAAAAGTGGAGACTTCTTGAATTAGAAATAAGTCGAAAAGAGTATATGCTATTGGAGAAAAAGATTTAACGGTGGAGTGTATGTGCCAAATTGAAATTTGATTATTAGAGGTAAGGTAATGGAAAAGTTGGAACTGTATATTCCTACATTAGATGAACTCTGGTTTCGTCAGAAAATGATTTCTAATCCCGAAACTATGTCCTATAATGCAAACTGGGATATTGATTATGAGGGTTATCACAAAGATACCGGCTGCATAGATTTCCCAGAATCAGAATGGGCTGAGTGGTATGAGTATTGGGTTGGTAATGAACCAAAACGTTTCTATGCCTATATCAAGCGTACTTCTGATGGTATGTGCGTTGGAGATATTAACTTCCACTATACACCAGAACAGGATTGGTGGGATATGGGCATTGTGATTTATTCTCCTTATCGGGGAAATGGCTATGCAGTTCCGGCGTTACGTCTTATGCTGGAACATGCTTTTAGAGACTGCGGTGTAACAAGGCTTCATAATGATTTTGAGATTGAAAGACCTGCGAGTTTGAAAGTTCATTTAGCAGTGGGGTTTCGTGACGCTGGCATTGAGAACGGTATCCAGCAAGTAGTTCTTACCAGAGAAGATTATCTGAGCAACAATTAAAGAATCTGTAAATAGTATCCTTATAAATTTGTGAGGCTGGACAAGAATATGAATACGAACGATACCATTCAGAAATATGTTGCATTATGTCGAAACCATGGTGTTGATATCCATATTGCGTTATCTCATGGAGATAGTTGTAAGCAGAAGATAGAGGAAACTACAATAACACTGAATGCGGATATAATCCCGGAATCAGAGTTTGAAGCGTATTTGGCATATAATGTTAGGAAAGTACTAGTGCCGCAGTTAGTACTAACGACAGAACGTTTGATTTTGCGAAGGTTTCAACAAACAGACGCAAAGGACTGTTTTGGATTCTTAGGCGATAAACAATGCTGCTATAATGATGGTGGGTATGAGCCATTTGATGAAATGGATGAAGAATATTATGCACTCATGGACCGTTTTGCCAATCAGCCAATGCGAAAGATGATTGCACTACAGAGTACCGACAAAGTTATTGGCACGGTTAATTTAATGGAAGCAAATGACCGCGTAGTGGGAACATATGAGATTGGATATGTCATCAGCCCCGATTATCAAAGAAAAGGATACGCCTTTGAAGCAGTATCAGCACTTTGCCGCAGCCTTTTTGATGAATTGCATTTGGACATGTTTATTGCAGGCGCGATTGAAAACAACCAAACATCCCATCGGCTGCTAAACAAGCTGGGATTTCAATATAAGGGAAGAAAGACAAAGTCCTTTTATCATCCTGAGTATGGAGCTACTGATTTGTTGTACTATGTAAAAGAAAGATAGGCAGGAACTACTATGTTGATAGAGACGGAGAGAATGATTGTCAGGGATTTAGGCATGATGATGTATATGATTTACACGAAATCCTTAGTGATGCCGAAACGATGAAAAACTGTGAATCTGCATATCATTTTGAAAAGACGTAGAAATTTTTAGAGGAATTCTGCATTACAAAAAAGGGTGCTGTTGCAGCCATCCTCAAAGACAGTAATAAAATGATTGGGTACATTCTTTTTAAGTCATGGGAAGAGAATGTTTATGAGATTGGCTGGATATTTAATAAAAAATATTGGCGGCAGGGATACGTATATGAGGCTTGCTCTGAACTGATGACGTATGGATTTCGCGAAATGAATATCCACAAGTAATAGACTGTAGCGAGGAATGTTAAACGATATTTCCTCGTTTATAGAGTATACAAGAAAGTGTTATGAGATAGTTAAGTGAAATATTTAATATTTGATAATTTGCTCTTTTAAAGTTATATTTGAAAATGCCAAGGGCAGATGTTATAGTATGCGTAGGCAAAGAACGAAATGAGTGTTTCTAGTTTAAACCAAGCGAAAAGCCAGAGAGTTGCCGCTCTCTGGCTTTTCTTTTCCCCTTCCTGGCACTATTTATCATTCATTATCAGGCAAGGAGTAAGTATATTCTGTTGTGAGTAGAGGGGATATATGATAAAATCTTAATGTTGTATAAAGTGCCCCAATTTGGAGGTTAAATATGAGCAGCATAGAATTCAAATGGAAAGATGGGACAAGTGAAATATTTCATAAATTCTATTTGATTACAGAAGATTATTACAGCAGAATTGTTGGCGGCGTAGAAAACAGGAAACTTTTTATTCCTTACAATATTTCTACGAGTATTCAAGATGTACTTATAGCATACGTGGATGATATTCCTATTGCCTGTTCAGGATTAAAAAAATATTCTGATAAGGATGTAGAGATTAAACGAGTATGGGTAGAACCGGAATATAGAGGCCATCATATAGCAACTGATATGATGAAGAAAATAGAAGCCAAAGCCAAGCAGCATGGCTTTCAACGGACAATTTTGCAAACCAGAGAGATAATGACGGATGCTGTTAAATTGTATATAAAACTGGGGTACTATCGCATAGATAACTATCCACCGTATAACGAATTGGACGGTGCGATTTGTTTTGCTAAAGATTTGTAAAATCGGAATCTGCGTGAAAGAACAATGGAAAAAAGAATTGTTGATGCAGAAATAATTCTGGTTCCACATTATCCAAATTATGAATTGGCGTTGGAATGGTATCAAGATTTGGAGTTATGCAAATATGAACAATATTTTTGAACAGGTGGAAAAAAATATAGACAACCTTGTAGCGAATAGTGTGGATTGGACTGCGTGTGCTTCCAAGGAACAACTTCAAGCTGCGAGAGCGGGAAATTTGAAATTACAGTTCTTCGATAGGGATGTTCCGCGAGAGTGGGTGAGGGATATCAGGGGTAAAAAGGTCCTATGCTTAGCCGGTGCCGGTGGTTTACAGGCTCCGCTGCTTGCGTGTGCAGGCGCAGAAGTTACGGTTGTCGATATTTCAAATAAAATGTTAGATAAGGATAGAGAAATTGCAAAGAATGAAAACTTGCAAATTGAAATAGTTAAAGGTAATATGTGCGATTTATCAATGTTTAGCGACAGTTATTTTGATTACATTATAAATCCGCCTTCGTTAATGTACATTCCGGACCTGAGCCTTGTGTTTAAAGAATGTTATCGTGTGCTGAATAGAGGGGGTGTCTTTATCATGATGGCACCGAATCCGATTAATTACGTATGCGACTATGTTGATGATGAAAATGGTGGATACTACAAGGCTGTACATAGAATGCCTTTTTGCTCTAAAGATTATGATGACTCGGATTGGATTGAGTACGGACATACAATGGAGGAGTATTTAGGCGGTCTGGTTGAATGTGGTTTTCTTATCAACGGATATGTTGAATGTCAGATGGATGACATTACAGAATTGTATTTTATGACGAGAGCAATAAAGAACTGAAAATTTTGCTTAGAACGTTTCTTCACTGAAAGGTGAAAGATTTTAGGACAGGCAAGTGCAGGCAGGCTGCTGGGCCGGATATAATCTGGAGGATACAAATTTGATTAAAAAAGCAGGAATCGACAATGTAGAGGAAATTGCAAAGTTAGCTGTTCTGATGTGGAATGAGAATACAGTTCAGGATTTGATGAATGAATTTTCAGACATAATTGCAGACGGCAATGCACAGTTTTTCTTAAAATATAATCAGGATGTGCCGATTGGATTTGCTCAGTGTCAATTAAGAAATGATTATGTGGAAGGGACACAGACAAGCCCTGTCGGATATTTAGAAGGTATTTACATTAAAGAAGAATATCGACACAAAGGCTATGCAAAAGAATTATTATCCGAATGTGAAAAATGGGCTAGGGAAAAAGGTTGTGAAGAATTTGCCAGCGATTGTGAAATAGATAATGCTGCCAGCCTTGGTTTTCACATGGCTTTAGGATTTGAAGAGGCAAATCGAATTATCTGTTTCACGAAAAAACTTTAAACCGAATATATTGATGCTTTTGATATAGACTTTACAAAACTGACCTTTGTGATTTGCCAACTTTTCTAAAATTATTGGAAGGAAGAAAACGTATGAAGATAACAAAATTTTTTAATACATTTCGTAAGAAAGGTCAAACTTTACAGGAAGAAATCGCAAATGAGCAAACGACAACGCCGAATGCCGATTCCGGACCAAAAGAGGAATCAACACAGGATGGCAGTTTTGAAACATATTTTAGCGAATTGCAGGCGGACATGGTTTCGATTTGCCTAGAGAATGTCGAAGACAGGGCAGATATGATATACATATATTGCTCTTTTGAATCAAATGTTCTGGCAAGCAGTTATTTTTACAAAATTAATGGGAAGGTTGTTTCAAGAGCAAAATTGAATGATGCAGTCGGACCGGATGAACCACAATATGATGTTTCTGTTGCCAGACAAAAAGAAGTAATGAACATTATTAATGATGATATAAGAAAAATACGACAAATATGCATGGACTATGACAGACCGATGCCAACGGAAATGAAAATAATATATGATGTGAAGAAAAATAGTCTAAATACGGATTATAAATATGAGAATGTATATTCTTCAAGTAAAACAAAAACGGCTTATGATATCGCAGAAGAATGGTTTGAAGAAATGAAACGGAAGTGATGAAACCCTGAGTTTTCAGAATATTAACGCTACAATTCTTGTAGTTAGTAAGGTAAATTGCGATATAAAGGAACTGGCATTATGAATAGAATAAAGCATGATCCAATTGAAGATACCGAAGAATTTCAGTCTATTATAGGAGATGTAAGTATTGAAATACATATTTTCTGTAGAAGAAGCTACACAAAAAATATATACAAGTCTTTCCGAAGCAACGGGCTGGAAATATTTGAAAAGTCAGCGTTGTCTTAAAAAGACTGTCAAAGATTTAGTTTTTGAGATAGACTTTTTTTCATCAAAATGGAACCTTTCACATCAGAATGTAGAAGTAAACGCAGAATTTTCGATAAGCTGTAAAAACTATGGGAAATTGCCTATAAACAATGTCATCGCAACAATGTCGTATTGTCCTGAGCTGTATGACCCCAATGGAGGTTACTGGTATGATATTTCAACGGAAGAAAAGCTTTGTTCCGTCTATGAAGACTTAAACAGCAGAATACAAAGTACAGCAGTCAGTTTATATACAGAATTTGAAAATGATTATCTTGCGGCGACCGAGAACTTATTCAGAGAGCATTTTGATGAATATAACGTCCATCTGGATTTATAGCAGATAAGCTCGGCATATCCGTGATACAGGAAAAGGCTCAGGAAATATATAATAGTCTTTCCGATGAAATGAAGCGACAGGTATCAGAGTATAAAAACGGAGCAGCAGATAAACCATGGATGATAAACAGGTGTAATTTGAAATATATCATTGATAACGATTTGATCAAAATGTTAACTGTAATTTAGTAGAATAAGGAAAGTATAACAAAATCGGCATTTGTGAAGGAGAAATATTTTTATGAAGATTTGAATATCAATAGTTCCCAAACATATTTCCTGGAATTTGCCCCTCTGATTTGGAAGACATACAGGCATTGAGGTCCATCATAGGGAAGCACGTTTATAACAAAGAAGTAGGCGAAGATGTAGAACTTATTATTGAATAGCATCAGATCGTATTGAGGTAAATATGTTCAAGAAATTTATTTTGCAAGGAAATAGAAGCTGTATAAGATCAGATGATGAAATGATTTCTGTTGATAAAACGGAAGCTGATACGGCATTCAAGAAATACAGCAAAGATATAGTAGGGAAATATCTAAAAGAACAGGGATTCTATAAATGGAAAACGAATAGTTATGTCCGTCGTAATAATATTGATTTGCTTGAATACATTGACTTGCAAAAAGAGAGATATGGTTCAAAAACATTTACGGTAAATTATGCGATAATGCCTCTGTATGTTCCCACAGAATATATGGTTATCGGATTTGGAAACAGACTTGGCGAGCTTATTAATGGTAAGGATATCTGGTGGGACTATGCTAACGATGAAATTGCGAGGAAAAGTTTTCAAAATGTTACCGTTGCGATACAACAATTTGTCTTGCCTTGGTTTCAGCATTTTAATAATGAGGATTCATATAGAAAACAGTTGAAAAAGGACATAAGGAAGTCTTTCTGCGGATACGATAGTCAGATGTGGCTTGAGGCAGCAGAACTGCGTAACGAAAGAAAATATGTGATAGCAGAAAATGTTAATCGACTTAAATTGCCACAAAAGCTACTATGATAAATTAAGATTGATAAAAAGGAGGAACCTGAGAACCGGTATGAAAAAACTTTTTAATGCTATAAAGAAACATGATTTTGATACAGTAAAGGAAATACTTGAATATAAACCGGACTTGATTTCGTGTATTGCTAAACAGCCACCGAAAAGTGACGACGGAAAATCTCTATTACAAGTTGCAATCAAAGACGGAACGATTGAAATAGCAAAATATCTTCTTGACAAAGGAGCAGATGTAAATTTCTTTGAACCTGAGAGTTCTGTGAGCGGATGGAGAATGCCCGTTATACAAGATGCAGTAGCTAACGCAATCATTAAAAGCAGATGGTGCTCAGTAGATGTGAAAGGCAACGAAACAGTGCAGCATACAAAAGAAGAAGCTGACGAAGCATTTGAACTTTTAAAACGAATGGTTAATATGGGCGCAAAATTAGATGTTGTTGACAGCTATGGAAATACAACAATAGAACGGGCAGCTATGGATAGCCAGAAGATTTTGCCGAATTACATTTATGCAACAGGGGAATACACAAAGGATAAGATAATTACAGATGATTTAAGATATGATTTAATGCGTATATTTGATTTCTTACTTGAAAATGGTCTTACAAGTCATATTAAAATGCGTACAGCAGAAGAGACAGTAAAAGAGTACTATAGAGAGCAACCATTAGCTGAATTTTTAAGCGATTAAAAGACAAAGTCAAATATTATCAATATGAAATGGAATTTTTAACTGCTCTTAAAACAGATATAGAAAAACTATAATAGTGGATGTATGCAGTATTTTTCTTGTAAAAAAGTATCCTATTGTGCAAATAAGAATTGCCGGACTTCTGATAGGTATTCTTTCAGTGATTTTCTTTGCATTAGCAACCATTACTATGAAAAATATTATAACATTCCACTGCTTATTGTTTCCGTTTGGGCGGCAGTAATGCTGCACCTTCAAATACTACAGGAAGAAGATCATATGAGAAAAATGGTCGGACAAGATTATATTACTTATATGGAACATACTTTTAGATATTTTGGGAAAAGATAAATCTTCCGATTTGTCGTGATAATAGTATGAGCAACCAATCCAAGTTTACACTGCGGAGGTATATGATGGAAAGAAGTATGGAGGTTACATTACAGCTCATGAGTGTCGATGAAAAGTTTTTGTTGATACGGCTCATGGAGCTATATAATTATGAGTTTTCGCTATTCAGTAATGATGACATTAATGAATATGGGTACTATGGATATGATCATATCGACGATTATTGGAACGAAGAAGGAAGGTTTCCTTATCTGATACGCGTTGACGGTAAAATAGCAGGTTTTGCTTTGATTTGTCCGCATTGTGACTACCGTAAAGAAGAAGGTGCGCGGTGTATCGGAGAATTTTTTGTCATGTTGAAGTATCGAAGAATGGGTATCGGCTTAAAGGTCGCAACTCAACTGTTCGATAGACATCGAGGACTCTGGGAAATCTGCTATTGGAGAAATAACCTTCCGGCAAGTCAGTTTTGGAAAAGAGTCGTTGAAGAATATACGAACAACCATTATCAAATTTGCGGAACAGAACACAGCACACAAATAGGATTTATCTTTGAAAATTAAGGCTGAAAGATATGTAAAATCTGAATCTGCAGGAGAGAACGATGGAAAAAAGAATTGTTGATGCAGAAATAGTTCTGGTTCCATATTATCCAAATTATGAATTGGCGTTGGAATGGTATCAAGATTTGGAGTTATGCAAACAGGTTGATAATATTGATTCTGTATATTCATTGGACAGATTGAAGAGTATGTACAATTATTTATCTACACATGGCGATTGGTTTCGAGCATTTTGAAAATGACTGGTATGTTTTCAATTTATAAGATACATAACAGATTAAAAGTAATAAAAATGTAGTCTTATCGGGGAGAGGATTATGAAAAAGCGATTAATATCAGTTTGGGTAACGGTATTTGTCTTGATGATAACAGGGTGCGGAAAATCAAACAGTGTAAACCGTGCGGAGGAATCGAACGGAACAGACAGTCAAATAACGGATAATACCAATCAGACGGATGTAGAGCAAAATGAAGAAAAGGAAACTGAATCAGAGCAAAATGAAGTAATCATTGAAAATATTATTGATACGGAAGATGAACCTATTTGGGCTATGGGTACGCAGGTGGATGGTGAATTGTATCAAAACCTTAATCTGGACGGTGTAGGGGATTTTGATGATGAGGCATATGTAAGTACTTATCAATTTGGGGATTATGAGGATAAGGTCACTGTAATCAGCATACATCTGGGAACAGGAGAAACCGTGGCGCAGGTTTTCCCCGTTTATGGTGATTATACATTGCAGACCGGGAGAGTATTTTCGGAGGAAAAAGATGCTATTATCCTGGAAATCCGTAACTCCACAAGCAATTATGGAGCGGCGACAGTCTTTGTTCTGAATGTTTCTCCGGCGAAGGTGTACGGTCCCATACCGTCGGCAGGAACACTATTGAATACGACGGAAGCTGTTATGCTGGTGGATGGGGAGATAATTGATACTACATCTTTACCAAATCTTGTTACAGGCGGAACAAAGGTTGTTGATATCGAAGGTATGCCACGACAGGGAGTGTTAATTTATTCTGTGGGTGAAGAAGATGAATATCAAGGGTTGCCGCGAATATTCTATTGGATGGCCAATGGTTGGGCGATAATACCTGAAGAGAGCAGTGAAAATGACGATCATACAAGAATTAATGAAGGTGAAATATACGCTTATATTGTAGGAACAGATATCGATAAAATCAGTATTGTCGAGGTAGAAATGGGTTGGGTTCCGAACTTTGATCCGGATTTAATGGGACTTCATGAAGGCATTTATTATAGTATTAAGGATGCTTTGGTAGAACAATTGACTTTATCCACAGACTGTGCGATCGATGTGATACCGGAACCATATGATGAGCGTAAAATTGTATCTGCGGAGGAATTCACTGTTTATTTGCAAGAACAATGGAAATCCCCTGGTTTAATACCTTATACGCTTACAATATCAGATGGAGAAATAACCGAAATTATGGAACGTTATATTCCGTAATTAAGTAATATAATGAGGCAGTAGGAAAAGCAGTATGAAAAAATCCGGCACACTCAGTGAAGATACTGTCACCATAGCAGAGGGTGACAATGTGATTTATCAGGGTGTATTACTTCGTAGAAAAGAAAGGAACGACATATGGAATATTTAAACCGGTTAGGACAAAAAGCGGTAACAGCAAAATATGAATTACAGAAATTGTCCACAGAAGAAAAAAACAGCGCTTTAGAGGCTGTTGCCTCCGCGCTTACGGCTAAGACGGCACAGATTCTTGCTGCAAACGACAAGGATTATGAGATTGCAAAGCAGGGTGGTATGGCGGAAGGCTTGTTAGACCGCTTAAAGTTGACTGCCGATAGAATAGAGACTATGGCGGAAGGCTTGCGACAGATTGCAGTACTTGAGGACCCCGTGGGGGAAACCATGGACAGTTTCGACAGACCTAACGGACTTCATATAGACAAAGTCAGAGTGCCCATGGGCGTTATCGGTATCATATACGAGGCTAGACCTAATGTGACGGCTGATGCATTCGGTTTATGCTTTAAGACCGGCAATGCGGTTATTTTGAAAGGCGGCAAGGATGCATTTTATTCCAATGAGGCGATTACGAATGTTATCAGGGAAGCACTTGTCAGTGTGAAAATTACAGCCGATGCAATACAACTCATTACGGACAACGATAGAGCGGTTACGACGGCTTTTATGCAGTTAAAACAGTATGTAGATGTGCTGATTCCGAGAGGCGGTGCGGGTCTGATTCGTGCTGTGGTAGAGAACAGTACCATACCCGTAATTGAGACGGGAACAGGTAACTGTCATATCTATATTGATGAAGATGCGGATTTAGAAAAAGCAATTCCCATTATCATCAATGCCAAGACGCAGCGTATCGGCGTATGTAATGCCTGCGAGTCTTTGCTTGTACATGAGAAGATTGCAGAGCGTTTTTTGCCGGAGTTAGGACGTGCACTGAGAGAAAAGGACGTAGAGATACGTGGGGATCAAAAAGTGAGAATGCTGATTTCCGATGCTGTGGAAGCCACGGAAGAGGACTACGCTACGGAATATCTGGACTATATTATTTCCATGAAGACGGTGAAGTCCGTGGAGGAAGCTGTAGAACATATCAATCAGTACAATACGAAGCACTCCGATGCAATACTCACGGAGAATGGTGAGCACGCCGAACGTTTTTTGCAGGGAGTTGATTCGGCGTGTGTATATGTCAATGCGTCTACACGATTCACGGACGGTTTTGAGTTTGGATTCGGTGCGGAAATCGGCATCAGTACGCAGAAATTGCACGCCAGAGGACCTATGGGACTTAGGGAACTTACTACATACAAGTATCTAATCCGGGGCAACGGGCAGATACGAGGGTAGAAAATATAGGTGTCACCTATACTCTAGAAATAAAAATCGTCATATAGATAGTAAAGGTAGTTGACACATTATTGGGAATGTATTATTATACATATGAACAAATAAACATATGTTAAAAGGAGCGAAGAACGTGGACAACGAATTGTCAATGGCAAGGGAAGATATTGTAAAAAAAGTATTGGACCAACAGCCCGATGATGAAATTCTATATGATTTGGCAGAACTCTTCAAAGTGTTCGGGGATTCTACAAGAATAAAAATCCTATATTCCATGTTTGAGAATGAACTGTGCGTAAACGATATTGCCAATTTGTTGAATTTGAGTCAATCCTCGGTAAGTCATCAGCTCAGAATTCTTAAGACATCCAAGTTGGTGAAGTTTAGGAGAGAAGGTAAGTCCATCTACTATTCGTTGGACGACGAACATGTTCGCTCAATTATCAGTATGGGAATGGAACATGTGGAAGAATAATACATGAGAAAGGGAGAATGAGTATGAGTAAGACGTACAAGATTGAGGTGGATTGCGCAAACTGCGCGGAGAAGATGCAGGAGGCAGCGAAGAAGACAGAGGGCGTTGCGGATGCGGTAGTCAGCTTTATGACACAGAAAATGAAAGTGGAATTTGCAGAGGGAGCGGATGAGAAGGCGGTTATGAAGCAGGTGTTGAAGGCTTGTAAGAAAGTGGAGCCGGACTGCGAAATTGCGATTTGATTTCCTGATATTATACTATCAGATATATGAGGTGTGCTATGCTTCGAGAGATACACAGTGCGGATGATATATGGAATTTAGTGCAGGAAATCGGATTTTTGCCGCTGTTTCAAAATGAGATAGGCGGGTTTTCGATTGAGGAACGGACACCTCCGCATTTGTGGTTTTCGGATACGGAGCCCGGACCTTGGGAATGGAAGGGCCCGGTTATACAGATGGGCGATTGCTTTTACGGCAAATTTTTTGCGGGAAAAGCCGGATATGTCAGTAAAAAGTGGTTTTTGGATTTTGCCAATTACCGCAGGGACGGTTATGATTTTGACGCATTGTATGACGACGGTCTTGCAGCAAGAAAAGATAAGACAATCTACGATACAATTACGGAGCATGGCTCGCTCTTGACCGGTGAACTGAAAAAGTTATGTAATTACGTCAAGGGTGGTAATAAAGGATTTGACACGATTATCACGCGCCTTCAGATGGAGACGTATGTGGTGGTAAAAGATTTTGTCTATAGTCAGAATCGGTACGGTGAAACTTACGGATGGGGAATCGCAGAATACAGCACTCCCGAAATGTTGTTCGGAGATGATTTTTTCCGGGAAGTATATCGCACAGAACCGTCAGAGTCAAGACAAAAGGTATACGCACACTTAACAAATATTTTTCCGCAAGCTACGGAGAGTCAGTTGAAAAAGTTATTAAAATAGCAGGATGCGTTCATGTTTATATCACATGTATTTTGCGTTAAAGTCCCGTTTGTTGTTGGCAACAGACGGGACTTCGTGTTATGTGATAAGAAAATGCTCAAGCCAACTCTTTCTTTGTGGTTTAAGGTATTGACTTAGACGGCGGAAATCATTAGTATCTATAGGTAGAGGTTGTTTTGACTTCATGTGGGATGACTGAAAATGGGTCACAATCTATACTGTCGGAGGAAAGGATTTTGAAGACTGTAAATAAATTAGTAATTTTATGTGTCGGACTGTTGTGTGGTCTGTGGATGACGGGCTGTGGAGAAGACGAAGCACTGACTGCCTATCAGGAGGATATGAATACTTTTTTTGAACATATTGCTGCATACAATGACGGTATGAATGCCATTGATGCTTCCGCGGAGGATGCCACAGAGCAATTATTATCCTATTTGGACCAGCTTCAGGCAGAAGTTGCGTGGATGGCGGAATTGGAGACACCGGATCAGTTTTCGGCAGTGGATAGTCTGGCGGATGAAGCGGATGAGAATATGAGGCAGGCGGTGGCACTGTATCACAATGCGTATGAAGCAGAAGTCTTTGACGAGGTGACGGCACAGGCAGCAAGGCAGTATTATGACAGAGCAAACCTGCGAATTCAGTATATTATTATGATTCTGCACGGAGAGATTCCGGAGGGAGAGGGAATTACATATACGGAAGACAGTGGTATTCTGGGCGGCGGCTATCTGAATCAGTCGGACGACGATGAAACAGATGCGCAGGCAGGCACCGTAACAGAAGATGATATTATAGAGCCGGAAGGCGATGCTGAGGATAATTTCGATACGGACGATACGGTTTTCTACGAAGAGCCGACAGAAAACGAGGGTGCGCAATAGATGAATAAGCAGGAATTCAAAGCGATGATTACAGAGCATCCCATATTTTTAGACGGAGCGACCGGATCTAATCTGCAAAGACAGGGTATGCCTGCGGGCGTGTGTCCCGAACAGTGGATTCTTGAACATCGCGATATTATGATTGCATTACAGCGTGCCTTTGTTAATGCGGGTACGAATATTGTATATGCCCCCACCTTTACGGCAAATCGGATTAAGTTAAAAGAGTACGGTCTGGAAGAACAGATACGTTGTATGAATCTGGAATTGGTGGCTTTATCTAAAGAAGCTGTAGACGGCAGGGCATATGTGGCGGGCGACATTACCATGACGGGAGAGCAGCTTGCGCCATTAGGGAAACTGGATTTCGAGGAACTGATCGACATCTACAAGGAACAGATTGGATATCTGGTCGAAGCAGGTGTTGATTTACTTGTCGTTGAAACGATGATGAGTCTTCAGGAGACACGGGCGGCGCTGATTGCGGCTAAAGAAGTCTGCAGCCTGCCGGTGATGGCAACTATGACTTTTGAGTCGGACGGCAGGACGTTGTACGGCACAGATGCCGTTACGGCAGCTATTGTGTTGGAAAGTCTCGGAGCCGATGCGGTAGGTACGAATTGTTCTGCGGGACCGGATAAGATGGAAGAGATTATTAGGCAGATGGCGGCAGTGACTACGGTGCCTATTATTGCAAAACCTAATGCGGGACTTCCTTCTTTGGATGCGGACGGCAATACGGTCTATGATATGGATGCAAAGCGATTCGGCGAGTGCATGAAAATGCTGGTGGAAGCGGGTGCATCCATTGTGGGCGGCTGCTGCGGAACAACACCGGAACATATTCAGATGATGAAAGAAGCCGTAGCAGATATGGATGTGGTACACAGAAAGGCACCTGACAAGAGGTTTCTGACGAGTGAACGACGTACTGTTGCGTTTGGTTTAGACGAGCATTTTATTATTGTGGGAGAGCGAATCAATCCCACGGGTAAGAAAAAGCTGCAGGAGCAGCTTCGGGAAGGCTGCCTTGATATGGTATCGGATTTTGCCGAGGAGCAGGAAGCGTGCGGTGCGGAAATTCTGGATATCAACATGGGCATGAGCGGCATAGATGAAAAAGCCATGATGCTTAGAGCAATTGAGGTGGTAGGAGGTGTGACGAACCTGCCTTTGTCGTTGGATTCCAGCCATGTAGATGTATTGGAGGCGGCACTTCGCAGATATCCGGGCAGAGCGCTCATCAATTCTATTTCTTATGAAAAAGTGAAATTTGATACACTTCTTCCCATCGCTAAGAAATATGGAGCGATGTTCATTCTGCTTCCGTTATCGGATGAGGGATTGCCGAAGAGTTTGGAAGAAAAGATTGAGATTATAGAGAAAATACAGGAACGCGCCCTTGAACTGGACATGCGCAAAGAGGATATTGTAGTAGATGGTCTGGTGCAAACTGTAGGTGCGAATAAAAACGCGGCTATAGAGACTCTGGAGACAATCCGATACTGTAAAACGAACGGTCTGGCGACAATCTGCGGTCTGTCCAATATATCCTTTGGGTTGCCGGAGCGGAGTTTTGTCAACACTACGTTTTTGACAATGGCGATTCAAGCCGGATTGTCCATGGCGATTGCCAATCCGTCACAAGAGCTTTTAGTCAGCTGCGCATTTGCGTCTGATTTACTTTTGAATAAAGACGGTGCAGACTTGCGATATATTCAGTTGATGGATGCGGTCAAGGCCAAGAGAGAGGCGCTCGGTGAAACGGTGTCCAACAATACGGGTATTCGCATTCAAGGGACATTACAGAAAGATAATACCGCAGTCATGTCCGCCACCGACAAGCTGTATTCCGATGTATTAAAGGGGAATGGCGGCACAATCGTGGAGGATACGAAGAAAGCTTTGGCGGAGGGACACGAGGCCAAAGAACTGCTTGATAATGTGTTGCTTAAAGCAATCAATGAGGTGGGTGAACTTTTTGATAAAGGAAAATATTTTCTGCCGCAATTGATTGCCAGTGCTGAGGCAATGAAGTCGTCCATAGAATATTTGGAGCCGATGCTTATGAGCAGTCAGTCTGACCGGGAGATGCCGACGGTGGTAATTGCCACAGTGGAGGGTGATATCCATGACATTGGCAAGAATCTGGTGGCGTTAATGCTCAAAAATTATGGTTTCAAGGTGATTGATTTGGGCAAAGATGTGCCCAAAGAAAGAATTATAGAAGCTGCAAGAGAGCATAATGCACAGGTTATCGCTTTATCGGCGCTTATGACCACTACTATGCAGCAGATGCGTCATGTCATCAATTATGCTAAGGAAAAGAATGTGGATGCTAAAATTATTGTGGGTGGGGCGGTTATTACACAGGAATATGCGGATGAAATAGGAGCAGACGGTTATTCCAAGGATGCGGCGGATGCCGTGAAACTGACCAAGAGAATATTGCAGATAGATGAAGAAAAGTAAGGAGATTAAGGAATGTTAGGTGCAGATGCTATGGTTAAATGCCTTGAGGAAGAGGGCGTAAAATATGTATTCGGCTATCCGGGAGTGGCAATATGTCCTTTTTATAACAGTATATTGGACTCCAAAATCGAAACGATACTGATTCGGACAGAGCAGAACGCGGCTCATGCGGCCAGCGGACTGGCCCGCGTGACAGGGCAGGTCGGTGTGTGCGCGGTTACTTCCGGGCCGGGGGCGACCAATGTGATTACCGGTATAGCAACGGCTTTTGCGGACAGTATACCGCTCGTGTGTATCACCGGACAGGTAAACAGCGCGCTGCTTGGCTCCGATGTATTTCAGGAGGCAGATATTACCGGCGCGGTAGAGTCTTTTGTGAAATACAGTTATCTGATTAAGGACGCCGAAGAGATTCCGAGAATTTTTAAAGAAGCTTTCTACATTGCTAATTCCGGCAGAAAAGGTCCTGTACTGATTGATGTGCCTATTGATATCCAGAATGCTGTAATTTCGAAATTCAAGTATCCGCAGGAAGTCAATATGCGCACTTATAAGCCTACTGTCAAAGGTCATGCGGTGCAGATTAAGAAAGTTGTAAAAGAGTTGTCTAAAGCGAAACGCCCTATCATATGTGCGGGCGGTGGTGTTCTTCTTAGTGATGCGGAGAAGGAACTTCGCGCCCTTGCGGAGAAGCATCGTGTTCCGGTAGTCTCTACCATGATGGGAATCGGGGTGATGCCCACAAAGCATCCGATGTACTATGGTATGGTAGGTAATAACGGAAATCCTTACGCAAATCGTGCCATGAATGAATCGGATTTGCTTATTATGGTGGGCGCAAGAGTAGCTGACCGTGCGGTCAGTCAGCCGGACCTGATTACAGAGAATAAAGTGCTTGTACATATAGACGTGGATCCTGCCGAAATCGGTAAGAATGTGGGACCGACCATTCCACTTGTGGGAGATGCGAAACATATTATAGCGGATTTCCTGGAGGAAGAGTTTATCTGCGAGCACGATGCATGGATTCAGACGTTAAACGAATACAGAAAGACCATGGGGCGCGTCAGGAAGCCCAATCCGGAGTACGTGGATCCGGCAGAATTTATTCGGATGCTGTCGGAATCAATGAAGGATGATGCCGTTTATGTGGCGGATGTGGGACAGAATCAGATATGGTCCTGCAATTATCACATTGTTAAGAATGGCCGATTCCTTACTACAGGCGGTATGGGTACGATGGGATATTCTATTCCGGCAGCGATGGGTGTGAAACTGGCAGACAAGAGCAGACAGGTTGTTGCCGTGTGCGGTGACGGTTCTTTCCAGATGTCCATGATGGAGCTTGCCACTATGCGCCAGTTTAATGTACCTGTAAAAGTTATTGTGCTGAAAAACAGTTACCTGGGTATGGTGAGAGAGTACCAGCATTATAACTATAAAGACAACTATTCGGTTGTGGATTTATCCGGCAGCCCTGATTTGGAAAAACTGGCATCGGCATACGATATGAAATTCATGCGTCTCCATACCATGGAGAAGGCACAGGACATAATCGATGCATTTTTGGAAAAGGATGAATCGATGCTGCTTGAGTGCATCATTGACCCCATGGATTTAGTAACGTAGAAGCGCAAGAGAAAAACAAGCGACGCTGAAAGCGCGGGCTTGCGAGTCTAGGATAGGAACGGAAAGGAACCAGATAAATGAAGAAAATATATTCGGTTTTAGTGGAAAACAGATCCGGTGTACTATGCAAAGTAGCGGGGCTTTTTTCCAGAAGATGTTTCAATATTGACAGTCTGGCGGTGGGTGAGACTGACGATCCTACCACTTCGTGTATGACTATTGTCAGCAGCGGCGACCAGCGGACAATAGAGCAGATAGAAAAACAGCTCAATAAAAAGCTGGATGTTATTAAGGTAAAAACGTTTGATGAGACGGCAAGTATCAGCAGAGAACTCATGTTGATGAAAGTCAAATACAACAAAGGTAACAGGCGGGATATCATGGAAATCTGTGAGATTATGAAAGCGGATATCGTTGATATGTCCAAGAAGACGATGATCATACAGATTTGTGACGTACCGGAGAAAATACAGCTTTTGATTGGTATGATGCAGTCGATTAGTATTGTGGAAGTCGCAAGAACAGGAACTCTTGCCCTGCAGAAATGCTTGGAGACGGACATTTAGACAGGTTGACTTTTTGTATATGAATTGTTACAATAATTGACAGTGCGTGATAAGGTAAATTTCATGCACGGAAAGGTCTACAATATGCAAAGAAAAGTATTTCAGTTGTTGGTAGATAACACATCGGGCGTATTGAGCCGTATCGCAGGTCTTTTTTCCAGACGAGGCTATAACATCGACAGCATTACAGCGGGTGTAACGGCGGATCCGAGATATACGCGCATTACTATCGTTACAAGCGGGGACAATGAGATTCTCGACCAGATTGAGAAGCAAGTGGCGAAACTCATTGATGTAAAAGATGTGAAAGAATTAAAACCCGGTGAAAGCGTATACAGAGAGCTTGCTATGATTAAGGTGAAAGCATCCGCCAATGAGAGGCAGGGTGTTATTGCGGTGGCGGATGTTTTCCGTGCAAAGATTGTAGATGTGTCTAAAGAAAGTCTCATCGTGGAACTGACAGGTAATCAAGAGAAAATAGAAGCTTTTATCAATTTGTTGGATGGCTACGAAATACTGGAGCTTGCAAGAACGGGTATTGCAGGACTCGGACGCGGCATTGAGAATGTGACTTATCTATAATCATTGTAATGTTTATGTTTATCAGAGGGTATAGCCCTCTCAATATATAGATGTAACGATGCATCAGATTCAATAAAACTATTAAACGGAGGAATAGGAAATGGCAAAGATTTTTTATCAGGAAGATTGTAACTTATCCCTGTTAGACGGCAAGACGATTGCGGTAATCGGTTACGGCAGTCAGGGACATGCACATGCTTTAAATGCTAAGGAGTCAGGCTGTCACGTAATTATCGGTCTGTACGAAGGTTCTAAATCATGGGCAAAGGCAGAGGCACAGGGATTTGAGGTATATACTGCGGCAGAAGCTGCAAAGAAAGCCGATATCATTATGATACTTATCAATGATGAATTACAGGCTTCCATGTATAAGAAAGACATTGAGCCCAACTTACAGCCCGGTAATATGCTGATGTTTGCGCATGGCTTCAACATTCATTTCGGCTGTATTGTACCGCCCAAGGATGTGGACGTAACCATGATCGCTCCTAAGGGACCGGGACATACGGTAAGAAGCGAGTATCAGGCAGGCAAAGGTGTTCCTTGTCTTGTGGCTGTACATCAGGATGCTACGGGTAAGGCTCAGGATATGGCACTGGCTTACGCACTGGCAATCGGCGGCGCAAGAGCAGGCGTACTGGAGACCACTTTCCGTACCGAGACAGAGACAGACCTCTTTGGCGAGCAGGCAGTCCTTTGCGGCGGTGTATGTGCTCTTATGCAGGCAGGTTTCGAGACTCTGGTTGAAGCCGGTTATGATCCGAGAAATGCATATTTCGAGTGTATCCATGAAATGAAGCTGATTGTGGATTTGATTTATCAGTCCGGTTTCGCAGGCATGAGATATTCCATCTCCAACACGGCGGAGTACGGTGATTATATCACGGGCCCGAAGATCATCACAGAAGAGACGAAGAAGACAATGAAGAAGATTCTTTCCGATATTCAGGACGGTACTTTTGCGAAAGACTTCCTGCTTGATATGTCTTCCGCAGGCAGTCAAGTGCACTTCAAGGCTATGAGAAAGCTTGCTTCCGAGCATCCTTCAGAAATTGTAGGTGAGGAAATCAGAAAGCTCTACAGCTGGAACGGCGAGGATAAGCTGATTAATAACTAAGAAGTTTAGTTTCATCGGAAAACTTAATTTAATTTTTCAAAGGCAAAGCCCATCGATCGTTCGGTGGGCTTTTATGTTTATGTCAAAAGGGAATTGGTGTGAGGTAATAGTGCAGAAAATATATTAACGAAATAGCGTTAATGCAATAATGAAATCTATATATGGCGTACAATGCAATTAAATATCCAAAGGAGTACAAGATATTGTATTGTGCAAAATGATATCTAAATAATATTAATGTTAAATTGTTACTGTACATCCGGAGATATAGCATGATATGATTTGTTTATTACATAGGAAAGGAGGCGCTAAGATGTCAAATAACGAATTATTACTTGCCATCTCAGACATGATGGATACCAAACTGAAACCTGTGAATGCTCGGTTAGATAAAATAGAAATGACTCAGGAAAATGATATTCTGTCGCGTTTGGGAAAATTGGAACAGTCACAGAAGAAAATAGAACTAACGCTGGAAAACGATGTTCTTCCTCGCTTGCAGACTATTGAATCATGTTATACATCAACTTATACAAGGTATCAATCCGGTGTTGATAAAATAGAGTCCATGCAGGCTGATATAGACGTAATTAAAAAAGTCGTTATTAAACACAGTGAAAAACTTCAGAGATTGGCATAAATGATGAGTGCCAATAATTTACGAAAAAGAGTTCGTTTCACGATATATCAATTCAATGGTATCTTCGAGGCTGATTTCCGCTGACAATGTCTTTTCGGGAATAGAGCCGATGAAATCCTTCTCACGCCACCAACGGCGCATTTCCGTTCCTCCGAATTCATGGCAATTTGGTTTGCTTTGGTGTCGTAGCAGCGTTTCTTCAAAAGGCAGATCATAATAATATGCCAATATTTCAGGTGAAAATTCTCTAATAGCAGTCTGAAATAACTCTTCGTAAACATCGAAGTACAAAATACCTTCCAAAATAACAATTTCAGAGTGTTCTTTGCCATATTGAAGAAGATTTATCAAAAGCGGCAGGGCTTCTGTACCTACACCATCCTTGACCCAGAGCATATCCCTTCGAATCACGTCCTGAGATATGACCATGGTGTTTCTCCCGAATTTATGTTGTAACGCTCTTGCAAGTGTGGTTTTGCCGGAACCGGAGTTTCCTCTGATGATGATAAGCTTTGACATGACAGTCCTCCCCTTTCAGTATTCTTAGTATATAGAATTTATGATAGTTTCGCAACTTCCGATTGCTTTTTAGGCAAAAAGAAATATAAGGTTGGTAGAGTCATTTCCTAATGCTTATAAGGCTTTATTTACTAATCTGAAAATATTGCAGTGGAATAATTTTATAGAGAAATTAGAAAGTTTTGCTTTATATCTTTTGCTACAGAATCTTTGAACACTTTTCATGAAAGAAAATGTATGTTAGAATATTACAGAATGCGATATAGCATATCTATTTGTAATCTTGCAATCGCTTGGCGGATGTTGCATTAGTGAACAGTAACAACAGGAGGTAACAATCATGGGAATGACAATGACCCAGAAAATTTTGGCTGCCCATGCGGGGCTTGAAAAAGTAGAAGCCGGACAGTTGATCGAGGCGAATCTGGATTTGGTGCTCGGTAACGATATCACCAGTCCGGTAGCAATTAAAGAGATGGAGAAGATGAAGGTGGACGGCGTCTTTGATAAAGATAAAATTGCCTTGGTGCCGGATCACTTTGTACCCAACAAGGATATTAAATCTGCGGAACATTGCAAATGTGTCAGAGAGTTCGCATACCGCAATGAGATAACAAATTATTTTGAAGTTGGAGAGATGGGTATCGAGCATGCCTTACTTCCGGAGAAAGGATTAACTGTAGCGGGTGATGTAATAATCGGCGCGGATTCTCATACCTGTACTTACGGTGCGTTGGGTGCCTTTTCCACAGGTGTGGGAAGTACCGATATGGCTGCAGGTATGGCAACCGGTAAGGCATGGTTTAAAGTACCTTCTGCAATCAAATTCAATTTAGTCGGAAAACCTTCCGAGTGGGTCAGTGGTAAGGATGTCATCTTACATATTATCGGTATGATTGGCGTAGATGGCGCACTATACAAATCTATGGAATTTGTGGGCGATGGTGTGAAAAATTTGACCATGGATGACCGTTTTACAATTGCCAATATGGCAATTGAAGCCGGTGGCAAGAACGGTATCTTCCCTGTAGATGAATTGGCGATTGCCTATATGAAGGAGCATTCTGACAGGACGTATACCGTTTATGAGGCAGACGAAGATGCGGTTTATGATGAAGAGTATACGATTGATTTGAGCACGCTTCGACCGACAATTGCATTCCCGCATTTGCCGGAGAATACGAAAACCATTGACGAGATTAAAGAAGATATCAAGATTGATCAGGTTGTAATCGGTTCTTGTACAAACGGACGTATTGACGATATGCGGATTGCTGCCAAAGTGCTGAAGGGCAGACATGTGGCCAAAGGTATGCGTTGCATTGTTATTCCGGCTACACAGGCTATTTATATGCAGGCAATGGAAGAGGGACTTTTAAAGACTTTTATTGAAGCAGGAGCGGTAGTCAGCACCCCTACATGTGGTCCTTGTCTGGGCGGTTATATGGGTATTCTGGCGCAAGGGGAGCGCTGTGTATCCACCACCAACCGCAACTTCGTAGGACGTATGGGGCACGTGGAATCGGAAATTTATCTGGCAAGTCCTGCGGTAGCGGCGGCCAGTGCAATAACAGGTAAAATTTCATGTCCGTGTCAGTTAAATTAATAATGAAAGGAAAATAGAAATATGAAGGCAGCAAAAGGAACTGTTTTTAAGTATGGAGACAATGTAGATACAGACGTAATCATCCCCGCAAGATATCTGAACTCTTCCGATCCTGCGGAGTTAGCTACACATTGTATGGAAGATATCGACAAGGACTTTATCAAGAAGGTGTCAAAGGGCGATATTATCGTGGCAACCAAGAATTTCGGCTGCGGTTCTTCCAGAGAGCACGCACCCATAGCCATCAAAGCGGCAGGTGTGAGTTGCGTGATTGCGGAGACTTTCGCCAGAATTTTTTATCGGAACGCAATCAATATTGGTCTTCCGATTATTGAATGTCCGGAGGCGGCACAGGGAATCGACGCGGGCGATACGGTGGAAGTGAATTTTGATACAGGTGTTATAACTGATGTGACAAAGGGCACTACTTATCAGGGGCAGGCGTTTCCGGAATTTATGCAGAAAATCATTGCTGCAGAAGGACTTGTAAATTATATTAATCAAAAATAAAGCTTTATGCCGATAGCCCATAGATAATAGTGCGGCTGTAAGAAAGGCATGGTTAATTGATATGGTCAACAAAGTAAACGGCAACGATTATTATGATTATTCAAAATTAAAAATGCCGGACGCAGCGGATAGAACAGGTAACGGCGAGCAGTTCAGCCTGGCTTATCAGCGTGCGCAGGAAGAGTCAGAGGAAAAAGACGAGAAGGATAAGGAAGCAATAGATATTTCTGGCCTGGATATGCAGCGAACTGTCTTGCAGGACGGTGTTAGGCTGGAATTGTCCGGGAGGGGAAAATCGGATGTAAAGCGGGAGAGCTTACAGCAGTCGCAGTCTGCCGGTCCGGGGCTTTTTGACACGATTAAGACGTGGTTTACGGCATTTGTCCAGTCGGTAAGAGAGTTCGCATACAAAATATGGAACGATCAGACACTGCAGGAAGATACGACATTACAGGAAGGCGTGTCGGTACAGGATGAGACAGCGGAATCGAACGAGCCGGAGAGACTGTCCGAGGAATATCTTGCACTGAAAAAACTGGAAGGACTACAGAATCCGGAAGCGGCTGCCGGAGAGAGGCTTGCAAGCGAAGCAAAGCGGGAAGATGAAATTCAGAAGCTCCTGCGCTCCGGTGATATGGAGCAAGTGCTCAGTCTTGTGACAGAGAATGGTCGGAAAACCATAGCGAAGAATTCTACATTGCTTACTTACTATGACCGTACCGGAAAAATAACGCCATTAAGCGCCTCCGATCAGGAGCGCATCTTGCACGGCGACAGAAATACCAGAAAATTATAAAAAAGTGGTTGCATAAACATTATGCAACCACTCTGTTTTTTCCGTTTCTTTTTCCATGATACAGATTGTAATCGGCGGCTGCGATTGTATCTTCTATACTGTTTCCGGATTTGTGGACAGCCAAGCCAATAGTGATAGAACACCTTATTATCTTTTCATCACAGATAAAGAAATGATTAGCTATACTTCGCCTTATTTTTTCCGTTATCGATTTTATCTCTTCTTTGTTTTTATTGCCCAGAATCAAAATTTCCTCACCGCCCCAGCGGCAGACATACCCGTGCCCATTCATAAATTGGCGCATGATATTTGAGATTTCTTTTAATACGATATCTCCGGCATCATGTCCGTAAGTATCGTTGATTTTCTTAAAGTCGTCAATATCACACATGGCAATACAGAAATCCGTATCGGATTCCGCAGCGTGATTTAAAAATATCTGCATACTTCTGCGATTATACAGTCCGGTTAAGGGATCGATATTTGCAAGCCTTTCCAAAATCTCGTTTTGATGCTGAAGTTGTGCCTGGGATACTCTGATTTCAGAAATAAATATCAGTGAAAAAATAATAAGGAATGTATAAGTGCAGATGGAATTAAAAATAAATAGTCTCAATTCCCAAGATACAATATTGTCAGCGTAAGCAGGTGTTATAAAATCAGAAAGTAATTTGCAGCTAAGATATGAAACGGTGGCAAAGAGTGCCGAACCGGTGGCAATTGCCATCTTGCGGAGTCTCGAGTCCATCGCATAACAGATATAGTAGCCGACCGGAACCAGTGCAATAATATACTGTGCAAATCCGCTCATCCATCCGATAAAAATAGTTGCTACAAATGAGTGCAGTATTATCTCAAAATATGTGATATAGAATACAGACCAGAGACGTTCCTTACGCACTAACAGCGAGGCTGACAGGTATGTGATAACGCTGACGATGTTGAAAATAAACAAGGGATAAACTTTTAATAATCCGAAAACAAAAGTAAGAAAACAGTGTACCAACGCAACAGAGTAAATGATGACGCTGAATTTCTGTTTGTCTGTGATTCGGGCTTTTCCGGTCAATATTTTATTGATATGGGAAATATTTACATTAGTCATTGTTGCTAGTCCTGATCGCCGATAGATCAAATCAATTATATACTGTGTATTCAAATATACGCAAAATATGCATTCATCAAGCGTTATTCGGACTTATTATATAATAAACGCGTACACTTGTAAATCATTTTACATCTTTTAGGTTTTATATAAGGGAAACACTTGTTCGCATAATGATAATTTGTTATAATTATTCTTAATATTATATGCAAATGAGGAAATAAATTTGAAATGTTTAGACAAAGAAGCTTTTGAACAGGCAAAATTAAAAGTACTTCTAAAGCAGCATGATCCCCACGGTTTTGGTACATTGCAGGAGAAGACGGTTCACGCGGTAATGAAGTTATACTATGAACCGAACGATGATTATCATGAAGTGCCGATTGAGGGGTTTATTGCGGATATTTATACGGGAGAACGTATTATTGAAATTCAGAACGGGAATTTTAATAGACTGAGACCGAAACTTGCGGCTTTCCTTCCATTATATCCGGTGACAGTGGTTTTGCCGATTCCGCACAATAAGTGGGTGATTTGGATGGACGAGGAATCGGGGGAACTATCCAAGAAGAATAAATCTCCGGTGACGGGTAACGCATATCTTGCATTTCCTGAACTATATAAAATTAAGCAATATCTAGGGCATCCGAATTTGTCTTTTGCCTTTCCCCTGGTGGATATGGACGAGTATAGATTATTAAACGGTTGGAGCAAGAATAGGAAGCGTGGCTCCAGCCGTTATGACAGAATGCCCCTTGCGCTTTTTGATGAGGTGCTGATTGAGCGTGTGGAGGATTTCATGCAGTTTGTGCCCTATGAACTGGAGGGGGCTTTTACGGTTAAGGAATTTGCGCAGGCTGCAGGTATACACAGAGATTTGGCAAGTGTGACATTACCTTTGCTTATGCACATGGGCATTGTTGTAAGAACAGGGAAGCGCGGTAGGGAATATTTGTATGAAGCAGTGGACGATATCAAATAGATCATAATAAAAATGCACTTGTTTCTCTACGTTTTGTACGATATAATATATGGGTATACCAGATATAGTAGTTGTGATGGAGTTATAAGAGGTTATACTATGAACGCAATCGTAGCGCTTCACGGAATAGGTATTATTATCGGTTTCGGCTTAATGGTATTGATTTTCAGGGCCAGGCCGTCGGAACAGCAGAAAATTTTATTTGCAGGAACATTGTTTACATTTATGGATGTATCCGGATATTTCTTTGAACTCCAGAGCAAAAGTCTGGAGGTGACGCGTCTTGCAGTCAAGATGGAATATATCGGCACAACGATGGGCCTTTTGGGTTTTCTTTTTTTTACATGCTTATACAGCAATCACCTGCATGACAGGAGTATTAAGTTTATTAAGTGGTTCTATACGGTCAGTAATACCTTCATTATGTTTCTTGTCTTAACGATGGATTATCACAGACTCTATTATAAGAGTATTGATTTTTCGATAGATAAAGATTTGTATCTGTGGATTTATACACCGGGTCCGTTCTATTATTGGTGGGTTATAACCATTTCGATTATGGGTGTTTTGATTGCGGTGATTATGATACAATCCGTGCTGGAGCATAAGGGAGAAAAACGGCCTGAGTTGCTCCTGATATTCGTAGCATCCTTAGTTCCGATTTGCAGCTGGATACTGCGTATGATAGGAGTGTTTGGGGATTACGATTCCTACCCGTTGTCCATGCTGATTACCGAGGCATTTCTTGTTCTTGTGATGTACCGGTATCGTTTATTTGACACGGTAAAAAGTGCAAAGGACAGCGTCATAGATGATATCAAAGAAGGAATTCTTGTAACGGATGGATTTGGTGCAATTGTCTATTCCAACCGTGAGGTCGGTACTGTGTTCCCGGATGTAGATTGGAACGATAAAGATATGGTTGATGAGCAGGTATTTCGCTTTATGGAGACTCATGCCGATGGATTTATCGTTCAGGACCGGTTTTATGAGTGGCATAGTAATGAGATTTTTGATGATCAGCAGCGAAAAGCGGGTATCCTGTACCGCATTACCGATATGACAGATAATTATCTATATACTAAGCAGTTGATTGAGTTAAAAGAGGATGCGGAGCGTGCCAACGAGGCGAAGAGTTCTTTCCTTGCTCGTATGTCACATGAGATAAGAACGCCAATCAATGCGGTGCTGGGTATGAACGAGATGATTCTTCGAGAGGCGGAATCGGATGGTATCAGGGAATACGCAACCAACATTCACAGTGCCGGCAAAACCCTGCTTTCTATTATCAATGATATTCTCGATTTGTCCAAGATAGAGTCCAGCAAGATGGAACTTATGGAGTCTGATTACAATATGGGTAATCTTCTGTTGGATATTGAAAACATGATTTCCCTGCGTGCCGAGGAGAAAAGTCTAAACTTCAAGATTATGACAGATCCCGATATGCCTAAGATGCTTCGTGGTGATGAAAAACGCATTAAGCAGTGTATTACCAATTTATTGACTAATTCGGTCAAATATACACATGAAGGATCTGTTACCTTGCAGGTCGATTTCGTGGATAACAGTGATGAATCTATCAATCTGTGGGTGTCTGTGTCCGATACGGGAATCGGCATTAAGGAAGACGACCTTTATATGTTGTTTGATCCGTTTATAAGATTGGATATGCGAAGGAATAAGACGATAGAGGGCACGGGACTTGGGCTGAGCATCACCAAGCGTTTACTGGAGATGATGGGCGGTAATCTGACGGTGGAAAGCATATACGGCAAGGGCAGCACATTCTCGTTTGTTGTTCCGCAAAAGGTTGCTGGAACCGAGACTCTCGGTGATTATAAGCGGACGGCGAGTGATGTTGAGTTGCCGGATGCCATTGCGCGGAAAGCATTTGTAGCGCCTAAGGCGCAGATTCTGGCAGTAGATGATACTCGTGTGAACATTACCGTTGTCAAAGGACTGCTTAAACGGTTAAAAGTGCAGTTTGACTCGGCTTATAGTGGACAGGAATGTCTGGATAAAGTCAAGGAAAAACATTACGACATCATTTTGTTAGACCATATGATGCCCGAGATGGATGGTATTGAGACGCTCCACAATATGCAGCAGATGGAAGAGTATTTGCAGGATAAACCGGTAGTCATTGCGCTTACCGCCAACGCAATCGTAGGAGCCAGAGAAGAATATCTTCGGGAAGGATTTGCTGATTATCTGTCCAAGCCTATCGATTCGGTACAGTTGGAACAGATGATTCAACAATATCTGCCTGAGGAAATGATTGAATATATTTAGAAATATGTGAGGTACAATGAAATGGCAAAGACGAATTCGGCAAATAATTATGATGCTTCCAGTATCACCGTTTTAGAAGGACTGGAAGCGGTTCGCGTAAGACCGGGTATGTATATAGGCAGTGTGTCCACGAAAGGTCTGAACCATCTGATTTACGAAATCATGGACAATGCGGTAGATGAACATCTGGCGGGTTATTGTTCCACAATATGGGTGACGCTGGAAGCGGACGGGTCTGCCACGGTGTCGGATAACGGGCGTGGTATTCCTGTGGGGATGCACGAGAAAGGAATCAGTGCGGAGCGGCTGGTGTTTACGACTCTCCATGCGGGGGGTAAGTTTGATAATGAGGCCTACAAGACCAGCGGTGGTCTGCATGGCGTTGGTTCTTCTGTAGTAAACGCACTGTCCACTTATCTGCATGTGACGGTAAAGACCGGAGGATTTATCTATGAGGACCACTATGAGAGAGGAATCCCTACACTGGAACTGGAAAAAGGGCTTTTACCGGTAGTGGGTAAGACGAAGGAATCCGGAACGACTATTAATTTCCTGCCGGACGACACAATTTTTGACAGGACAAGATTCAAGGAGGACGAAGTGAAAAGTCGTCTGCATGAGACGGCCTATTTGAATCCGGAGCTGACAATCATCTATGAGGACAAGAGAGGGGCGGAACCGGAACGTATTGAATACCATGAACCTGAGGGCATTGTGGGGTTCATTAAGGATATGAATAAGTCCAAAGAGACAATACATGATGTGATTTATTACAAGGGAGAATCCGAGGGCATTACGGTTGAGGTTGCCTTTCAATATGTGAATGAATTTCACGAAAATGTATTGGGATTCTGTAACAACATATATAATGCCGAGGGTGGAACCCATCTGACCGGTTTTAAAACCATGTTCACCAATGTAATCAATACTTACGCCAGAGGATTAAATATTTTAAAGGAGAAGGATGTCAATTTTACCGGAGCGGATGTGCGTAACGGTATGACGGCCGTGGTGTCTATCAAGCACCCCGACCCACGGTTTGAGGGACAGACTAAGACGAAGCTGGACAATCAGGATGCGACGAAAATCGTAAGCAAGGTGACAGGAGATGAGATTGTTCGCTTTTTTGACCGTAATCTGGAGACATTAAAGAGTATAATCGGCTGCGCAGAGAAGGCCGCTAAGATTCGTAAGACGGAAGAAAAAGCCAAAACGAATATGCTGACAAAGCAGAAATTTTCTTTTGATTCCAACGGCAAACTGGCAAACTGCGAGTCTAAGGATGCTTCTAAATGCGAAATTTTCATTGTGGAGGGTGATTCTGCGGGTGGCAGTGCTAAGATGGCGAGAAATCGTATGTTTCAGGCAATTTTACCGATTCGCGGTAAAATTTTGAATGTAGAAAAAGCCAGCATTGACAAGGTGCTTGCCAATGCAGAGATCAAGACGATGATAAATGCTTTCGGCTGCGGATTCTCGGAAGGGTACGGCAATGACTTTGACATCAGTAAGCTGCGATATGATAAGATTATTATCATGGCGGATGCGGATGTGGACGGCGCCCATATTTCCACGCTTCTTTTGACATTATTTTATCGTTTTATGCCGGAACTGATTTTTGAGGGGCATGTTTACATTGCCATGCCGCCGCTGTATAAGGCGATGCCGGCTAAAGGTGAAGAACAGTATCTATATGACGATAAGGCACTGGAAAAGTACCGAAAAACTCACAAGGGCTCGTTTACGCTGCAAAGATACAAGGGATTAGGAGAAATGGATGCCCAGCAGTTATGGGAGACAACGCTCGATCCCGATACAAGAATGTTAAAGCAGGTAGAGATAGAGGATGCCCGCATGGCATCGGAGATGACGGAACTATTGATGGGTACGGATGTGTCTCCGAGGAAAACATTTATCTATAAGAACGCGCTGGAGGCGGAATTAGATGTCTGACAGGGGAAGTAACCGCAGGGGCGGATATGTGAAATTGTTTATTATTCTCGGCAGTTTTGTCTGCGCCTCGCCGTTTATTGGTCTGTTGATAGATGTCTTTATTATATTTCCGCCTTCTTCGGATGCGCAAGGGCATGGCATACCTGTTTTTACCATTCTGTTGCCGCTTCTTGCAATAATTGTAGCGGTTGTCGCAACGATTGTCTTCGTTGTGACAGACATGAGCGTGAAAGCATCGGCTAGAAGATTGCCGGGCGGAAATTATAATGGGTCTCTTCGCTATGAGTATATAAAAATGTTTCAGCAATGTGACGATGCGCAGGCCCCTGCAATGATATTACATGAGGTTGATACGAACGCCGGCCGATGCAGCGTGCGATGTATCTATATTTATCCGAACGGATATGTGGAGAATTTTGTGAATAAGGGAGTATATGTACCTGTCCCGACAGCGGAGGCCATTCAGGTTGCCGGTGCCTCGCGCGGACAGTCGGCGCATATCATAACCGGAGGAGAGTTTGAAAGTGTATGGAATATCGGACAACATGCAAAAGCTTGAATGTTATAAGGTGAACGCTTTAAGGATAACGAAGGAGTAATTATATGAACGACAGAATTATAAAAACAGAATATTCCGAAGTAATGCAGAAATCTTTTATAGATTATGCTATGAGCGTCATAATTGCAAGAGCGCTGCCGGATGTGAGGGACGGACTCAAACCCGTGCAGAGAAGAACGCTCTATGATATGCATGAATTGGGAATACGTTACGACAGACCCTATCGTAAATCGGCGCGTATTGTTGGGGATACCATGGGTAAATATCATCCCCACGGCGACAGCTCCATCTACGAGGCGCTTGTGGTGATGGCGCAGGATTTTAAGAAAGGACTTCCCTTAGTAGACGGGCACGGTAACTTTGGTAATATAGAGGGTGACAGTGCCGCTGCCATGCGTTATACGGAAGCACGTCTTGAGAAAATCACGCAGGAAGCGTTCCTTGCCGATTTGGATAAGGACGTGGTGGATTTCGTGCCGAACTTTGATGAGACGGAGAAGGAGCCCAGTGTGCTGCCTGTCAAGATTCCCAATCTGCTTATCAACGGCTCGGAGGGTATCGCGGTCGGCATGGCGACCAGTACGCCGCCTCACAATCTGGCGGAAGTGATTGAAGCGACCAAAGCCTATATGTTGGATGAAAATATTACTACAAGAGAGTTGATGCGGTATGTGAAGGGGCCGGATTTTCCCACGGGCGGTATCGTAATTAACGAGAATGAACTGCTTGAAATCTATGAGACCGGAATGGGCAAGATTAAAATCCGCGGTAAAGTGGAAGTGGAGAAAGCCAAGGGCGGCAAGACAAATTTGGTGATTACAGAGATTCCCTATACGATGATTGGCGCTAATATCGGCAAATTCCTGCTGGATGTGGCGGCTCTTGCCGAGACGAAGAAAACGCAGGATATCGTGGATATTACGAATCAATCCTCCAAAGAGGGTATTCGTATTGTTATTGAGCTTAGAAAGGACGCAGATGTAGAGAATTTCAAGAATATGCTCTATAAGAAGACTCGTCTGGAAGATACTTTCGGTGTCAATATGCTTGCTATTGTGGACGGCAGACCCGAGACCATGGGTCTGAAGCAGATTATACAAGAAAGCGTCAAGTTCCAGTATGAAGTTGCCTCAAGAAAATACAGTAATTTGTTGGAAAAGGAATTGGAGCGCAAGGAAATTCAGGAAGGTCTGATTAAAGCATGCAACGTAATTGACCTGATTATTGAGATCTTGCGTGGTTCCAAGGACAGAAACATGGCTAAGGCGTGCCTGATTGAAGGGAAAATCGACGGCATCAAATTCAAGTCCAAGGAATCCAAAATTATGGCCGCTCAGCTGATGTTCACCGAGAAGCAGGCAAATGCGATTCTTGATATGCGTCTTTATAAGTTAATTGGCTTAGAGATTGAGGCTTTGATAAATGAGCACGAGGAAACCATGGCGAATATATATCGCTATGAGGATATTCTTGCCAGAAAAGATTCCATGGCACAAGTCATCATCAATGAACTTGACGAGATTAAGGAGCAGTACAAGCGGGCGAGAAGAACGCAGATTACCACAGAAAGCGAAGCTGTCTATGTGGAGAAGAAAGTGGAGGAGATGGATATCGTCTTCTTAATGGACCGCTTTGGCTACGCCAAGACAATAGATACTGCCACTTATGAGAGGAATAAAGAGGCGGCTGACAGCGAAAATAAGTATGCCTTCATCTGCAAGAATACGGGCAAGATATGTCTCTTTACCAATACGGGGCAGCTTCATACGGTGAAAGTGATGGATTTGCCTATGGGCAAATTGCGTGACAAGGGTGTTCCGGTAGACAATATCAGCAATTACGATTCTTCCAAGGAGAATATTGTGTTTGTCGCAAGCCAGAGCGACTTAAATCTCTACCGTGTAATCTTTGCCACCAAGCAGGCGATGCTCAAGGTCGTGGACGGCGGAGAGTTTGATGTAGCAAAGCGGACGGTGGCGGCTACCAAGCTTCAGGACGGCGATGAAGTGTTAAGCGTTGAAACACTAAAAGAACAGCGAAATATTGTGCTGCAGTCTGCGGAAGGGTATTTTCTGCGCTTTGCCGTGGAAGAGATACCGGAGAAGAAAAAGGGTGCCATCGGAGTACGTGGCATGAAATTGGGAGCAAAAGACAGTCTGGAAGCGGTCTATTACACACGCAACGCTATTGAGCAGAGTATTGAGTATGGCGGCAAGGAACTGGAACTCAACAAACTGAAATTGGGCAGACGTGACAGTAAAGGTGTTAAGGTTAGGGTGTAAAAGATATGAGAGTCATAGCGGGAACCGCAAGAAGTTTGCGGCTGAAAACACCGGAGGGTATGGATACCCGGCCGACTACAGACAGAATTAAGGAAACGCTTTTTAATATGCTGCAGTCGTATCTCCCCGATGCGGTATTTATCGACCTGTACAGCGGCAGCGGCGGCATTGGTATAGAAGCATTGAGCAGAGGTGCGAGACATGCCTATTTTGTGGAGAACAACAAGAATGCTCTCGCTTGCATTACACACAATTTACAAGTAACGAAATTTGTCGAACGGGCTACCGTATTAAAGCAAGATGTCTTAAGTGCTTTGCAGGGTATTCACGAAAAGGAAGTTGACGTTATTTTTATGGATCCGCCTTACGGGCGCGGTTATGAGAAGGAGACTCTTCGGGTACTTGGCAATATGCCATATGTGACGGAGCAGACCTTGATCGTTATAGAGGCATCTCTTGAAAATGATTTTTCTTACTTGGAGCAGATGGGGTTCGTACTTACCAAGGAGAAAAAATATAAGACAAACAAGCATATTTTCTGCCGGAAAGCATAGGAAATAGCTATTTTTGGAAATTTTTTTAAAATAAATAGAGACATTTTGGCAAAAGTGATTTATGATAGATAAAACAGCTTTTAAATGAGGGAAGGATATAACTGTTTTATGAAAGCGGCAATTTACCCGGGAAGTTTTGATCCGGTAACATTCGGGCATCTGGATATAATCAGGCGTGCTGCGGAGATTTTTGACGAATTGACGGTCAGCGTACTGAATAATAAAATAAAGACTCCATTGTTTTCTGTGGAAGAACGTGTTAAGATGTTAGAAGAGGCGACTAAAGATTTACCCAATGTCAGGATAGATTCTTTCAGCGGCTTGTTGATTGATTATGCCAGAGAACAGAATATACACGTGGCAATCAGGGGACTTCGAGCGATTACGGATTTTGAGTATGAATTGCAGATTGCGCAGACCAACAGAAAGTTTTCCGGCGGAGAGCTTGATACGATGTTTCTGACAACCAGTCTGGAGTATGCATATTTAAGTTCCTCTACAGTCAAGGAAATTGCCAGTTTTAACGGGGATATTTCCCAGTGTGTACCGGAGTTTGTCGGCAAGTTAATCTATGAAAAATTTGGTTATGAGAGATAGGAGTAAAGATGAGCAGCAGAATTGAACAGTTGATTGATGAAATTGAAGATTATATTGACGGCTGCAAGTATCAGCCTCTATCCAAAACGAATATTATCGTCAATAAGGAAGAGATTGATGAACTTTTGCGTGAGCTGCGCATGAAGACACCGGATGAGATTAAGCGCTATCAGAAGATTATCACCAATAAGGAGGCAATCTTGAATGATGCACGTGCCAAGGCAGAGGCCCTAATTAAGGATGCGACAGCACAGACGACAGAGCTGATTAATGAGCATGAAATCATGCAGCAGGCTTATGCGCAAGCCAATGAGGTTGTGCGGATGGCGACGATGCAGGCGCAGGAGATTCTCAATACTGCCACGGCGGAGGCCAACGGTGTCAGAACATCTGCCATGCAGTATCTGGATGATATGTTGGCAAACCTGGAGAGTGCCATGACGGCAACACTGGCGACGACAACCGAGCATTACGAGAGTTTCTTCAACACGATCAGCGGCTATAATGAGACTGTCAAAGCAAACCGTGCAGAGCTTCGTCCGGCACAGGTGGAGCAGATGCTCAAGGAAGCGGAAGGCGATGGAGAACCTGCCGAGTTGGATTTAATGTAAGTATTACATAAGCGGTGCGTGCGCCGAACATAATGAAATGATTGCAAGCCGGTTTTTAGAAACCGGCTTGTTTAGGTAAAAAGTGCCATATGACTTGTATATGGCAGGTTGTAAAATATTAAGGGTGGTTATTGTGAAAAAAGGAAATCATAGGTTTTTGATTAAAGTATGCAAGACAATAGAAGATTTCGTTATTTTGCTGGCAGTGATTCTGAGTGTAGGGAGCGGAATGTACGGTTATGCTGTTCATGCGCAGGAGCAGGAACCGGACAGTGTCAGCGTCGGTGAGCAGGAGCTTCTTCCGGGTTTAGAGGAGAAGCCGATTGTGGTCGTCATAGACCCCGGGCACGGTGGAGAGAATCTGGGTGGACAGTATGAGGATTACACAGAGAAGGAAATGACCTTAATTACTGCCAACGCCATGAAGGAAGAACTGGAAAAGTATGAGGGAATCACCGTGTACATGACCAGAACCGGCGATCAGGATCTCGGTCTGGACGAGCGTTGTGCCTATGCGGAGATCATGGATGCGGACTTTTTATTCTGTCTGCATTATAATCTGTCCGGAGAGCATACGCTGTTCGGCGCGGAGTGCTGGATTTCCGCCTTCGGTGAAAATTACAGCAAGGGATACAGTTTTGCAAGCGTGGAAATTGATATGCTGCAGGAACTGGGGCTGTATTCAAGAGGTATCAAGACAAGACTGAATGATAGAGGAACCGATTATTACGGCATTCTCCGGCACTCTGTGGAGCGGAATGTTCCCTGCGTGCTGATAGAACATTGCCATCTTGATCAAGAGAATGATAAGCCGTTTTACGACCATAATGAGAAATTAAAAACATTCGGAAGACTGGACGCTACGGCTGTGGCTAAATATTTCGGGCTTCGCTCTGAGGAATTAGGCGTGGATTACAGTGATTACGTGAATGTGTCAGTACCTGTGCCGTCTCAGGTGGTCGCGCCGGACAGAACCGAGCCGGATATCTGTATGATTGAAGTAGTTGAGCAGAATGTGGGAAACGGCGAGGTGACGGTTGAGGTGTCCGCTGCCGACTATGACAGCGGAATGCTGTACTATACTTACAGTTATGATAATGGTGAACATTTTTCGGAACTTCAGAGATGGCCGGACAAGTCCGTGGATACTTTCCGGTTTACCATGCAGGTGCCGCCTCATGTCGTGCCACAGATTGTGGTAAACGGTTACAACGGCTATGACTTGTATACTACCAGCAACATGATTTCTCTGCCCTCCATGGATTATAAGACAGAGGAAGAAATTGCTGCCGAGTTAGCTGAAAAGGAAGCGTTGGAAAGCGCGTCGCGTGAAATGGCAGAGGGGCAGGAGATGAATGTCACGCAGAAGCCTCGTGATGTCAATGTCATAGAAATAGATACAGATGAGCATGAGCCTATAACATTTACTTATTTTCTGGCAGTATGTGGTGTGTGTGCGTTGCTTGTACTGAGTATGATACTTTCCATGATATTGATTCTGCGCGGCAGGAAACGCCGCAGAAGGCACAGAAAACCGGAAGTGAGCGCAAAGTCAGAGGAAATAGATGATTAGATAACACAGTGCAGTGAGCGCAGTCTGAACCACTTTGTGGAAGATATAGCTGCGCACGGACAAGTCTGTCCGGCTAATCATACTGTAAGTCTGAGCGATGCATGAAAAACCTCCAAAAGGAAGCAGTATCAAAATCGGATAGTAAAGCGACTGGCCGGAATGATTAATACCGCTCGTGATTTCCAGTATGCATTGATATAGATTCAATAAGTCCGTGCTGACATGACGGAAGGGAACAAAGACTATGTTGAGCAGATTGAAAAACACCATATAGCCGCCCAACTTGGCGATTCCGATAAGCCCCGACAATACGGAGGAGTCGATAGCAGCCGGGAGGGACATGCGGGAAATGGTTTTATGTATATCGTTGGCGGTATCACCGCTATTGGGAACACTGAGAATATTGGCGTGACTGTGTTGTGTGTTTCGGCGGTGAAATTGTATTGGCAAGCGAAACAATAATAAAGGGATGCGAAAGAGTATGAATCCGTATAACAGCGGAATGCCGTACATAATCAGCAATGGAATTAAGGGGTTTTTTATACCAAGTACGGGAATCACATAGCTTAGAAAGTAAATAGGACCGATATTATTGCAAAAATACAGCAGTTTTGAACTTTCTTCACGGGATAGTCTACCGGATTCACAGAGTTCTCCCACAATTCGCGCACCCATTGGAAATCCGCACAAAAATCCCATAATAATCGTGTAGGAGCCGTTTTTTGATGTGCCGAACAATCGATGCAGCAGTGGGTGAAGTACAGTGACGAAGTTTTCCGTCAGTTCCATGCGAATCATAATGCCGGACAGAATCATAAAAGGTAGCAGTGTGGGCACCATTTTTGTGAGCCATAGATTTAGTCCGGTGGCAGCATATTCCAAAGAGAGCGCGGGATATCGAAGCATAAGAACAATTAAGTATATAGATATCCCCGTAAAGAGAAGACGGTAGAAGTTATCAATCTTACGCATGGTTGTGGGTCCTTTTTAAGGATACAGCTTATCTATATATATTCTGAAATATACATTGGTATACACGATAAAGGAAAAACCATGAGACTTGACAAATTTCTGTGTGATTGCCGATTAGGCACACGCAGCCAAGTTAAAAAGGATATTAAGGCGGGGCTTGTGACCGTCAATGATGTGAAGGTACTGAAGCCGGAGCAGCATATTGACGAGCATACAGACTGTATACACTATAAAGGGCAGCAATGTGTCTACGAAGAATTTGTATATTATATGCTGCACAAGCCGTCGGGACTGGTTTCTGCAACGGAGGATAAACATGAACAGACAGTAATTGACTTATTCAGTCAAGAAGGGCGAGACGACTTATTTCCGGTGGGCAGACTGGACAAGGATGCGGAAGGTCTCCTCCTGATTACCAATGACGGCGCGCTGGCGCATGCATTATTGTCCCCTGCAAAACACGTGGAAAAGGAATATGAGTGTCATTTGGCGAAATCCTTTGATAACATACAGAAATCGCAGCTTGAACAAGGTGTGGACATCGGTGAAAAGGCGATGACAAAGCCTGCTGTGGTACATATTCTGGATGAAAAGAGGATTACCCTGACAATCATCGAGGGCAAGTTTCATCAGGTTAAGCGTATGTTGTATGCCGTGGGCAACGAAGTTGTCTATCTTAAAAGACTTCGCATGGGGACGCTCACATTGGATCAAGAGCTTCCTAAGGGGAGTTATCGCAGACTGACAGAGGAAGAAACGGAGAATTTACGGAAATGTTAGAGGCTGTTATATTTGATTTGGACGGTTCCATGGTTGATTCCATGTGGATGTGGAGAGCCATAGACATAGAATATCTTGGCAGGTTCGGTATAGAACTGCCGGAGAATCTGCAGGCATGTATCGAAGGGATGAGCTTCAGCGAGACGGCAGTTTATTTTAAGGAGCGTTTTCGTCTTCCCGACGACCTTGACACGATTAAGGCGGACTGGAACCAGATGGCATGGGACAAGTATACATACGAAGTTCCGGTAAAAGAGGGTGTGACGGAACTGCTGCAGTATTGCATGAACCACGGAATTAAGGTGGGGATTGCCACAAGCAATTCAAGAGAGCTGGTTGAAAATGTGGTGAAGGCACGTCACTTAGATCAGTATTTTGATTGTATTATGACAGGGTGTGATGTGGCGAAAGGAAAGCCTGCGCCCGACATTTATCTTGCTGTGGCGAAAGAACTTAATGTGTCACCTGGTAACTGCCTTGTATTTGAGGACATTATACCGGGTATTCAGGCGGGCAAGGCCGCAGGAATGCGTGTATGTGCAGTCTACGATAAATATTCGGAGCATCAGGACGAGGAAAAGCATCGTTTGGCGGATTACTATACATATCACTTTAAGGAGTTATTGGAAGATGGGATTCTTACCGATTTCTAAAGAGGACATGGCAAAACAGGGTATAGAGCAGCTGGATTTTGTTTATGTCATTGGGGATGCCTATGTGGATCACCCGTCTTTCGGGCATGCCATTATCAGCAGAGTGCTGCAGTCCCACGGTTACAGTGTAGGAATCATTTCGCAACCGGACTGGAAGGATGAGAATAGTATTACGATTCTGGGTAAGCCCAGACTTGGGTTTCTTATTTCCGGCGGCAATATGGATTCTATGGTCAACCACTATTATGTGTCCGGTAAGCATCGGCCAAATGATGCTTATACACCGGGCGGCGAAGCTTACAAAAGACCGGACCATGCCACAGTAGTCTATGGAAATCTGATTCGCAGGGTATATAAGGACAGCCCCGTCATCCTCGGAGGAATTGAGGCGAGTCTCAGAAGGATGGCGCACTACGATTATTGGTCAGACAGTTTTAAACGTTCTATTCTCTTGGACAGTCAAGCGGACTTGCTTTCTTACGGGATGGGGGAAAAATCCATTGTAGAAATTGCAGATGCTCTTGCAAGCGGCATTGCGGTAAAGGACATAACGTTTATTGCGGGAACCGTTTACAAGACCAAGACGATTGAACATATATATGACGGCGAGACGCTTCCCTCATATGAGGTTATGAAAGAAGAACCCGCAAAATACGCGGAGAGTTTTAATATTCAGTACTGTAATACGGACCCTTTTACGGGAAAAACACTGATTGAACCATATCCCAACGGTATCTATGTGGTACAGAATCCACCTGCCAAGCCACTCACAACGGAGGAAATGGATGCGGTTTATGAATTACCGTATATGCGAACCTATCACCCGTCCTATGAGTCACTTGGCGGCGTTCCTGCGATTGCGGAGATTAAATTTTCGCTGGTCAGCAACAGAGGGTGTTTCGGCGGCTGTAATTTCTGTGCACTTACTTTCCATCAGGGCAGAATTGTTCAGATGAGAAGCCATGAATCCATTGTGCGGGAAGCTGAGTCGATGACACAGGATCCCGATTTTAAGGGGTATATTCATGATGTGGGCGGACCGACGGCGAATTTCCGGCATCCTTCCTGTGAGAAACAGATGACGCAGGGGGTTTGTAAGAACAGGCAATGCCTTTTCCCGGAGCCCTGTCCCAATCTGAAGGTAGATCATTCCGATTACCTTAGTCTGCTCCGTAAACTGCGAGCGCTTCCGGGAGTTAAAAAGGTGTTCATCCGTTCCGGGATTCGGTTTGATTATCTGTTAGCGGACTCCGATGATACCTTTTTCCGCGAACTGGTGGAACATCATGTGAGTGGACAGCTTAAGGTAGCACCTGAACATATTTCGGATGCGGTTCTTTCTAAGCTTGGCAAACCTAAGAAACAGGTTTATGAGCGTTTTGTAAAAAAATATGATAAAATAAATGAACAGCTGGGCAAAAAGCAATTTTTGGTACCGTATCTGATGTCGTCCCACCCGGGTTCTACGCTCAAAGAGGCCATTGAACTGGCAGAGTATCTGCGGGATTTAGGCTATATGCCGGAGCAGGTACAGGATTTTTATCCTACGCCCTCCACGGTGTCTACAGTCATGTACTATACGGGAATTGACCCGCGAAACGGCAAGAAAGTCTATGTCTGCCGCAATCCGCACGAAAAAGCGATGCAGAGGGCTCTGATTCAATACCGTAATCCGAATAATTATGATCTTGTCAGGGAAGCACTGCTCAAAGGAGGGAGGGAGGATCTCGTCGGATTCGACAAGAAATGCCTTATCAGACCCAGAAAAATTGGTAATACTGCCCACGATATGCATGCAGGATTGAAGAAATCAAATGCAGGAAATCCTGCATCCGGAAAAACGAAAAAGAAAAAAACAATCCGAAATATACATAAAAAAAAGTAAATATGAATTCAAAATACAGATAATTGCATAACGATTGTTATTGCGTATGTGCGTGGATATTCCAGATTATTCCATATACTAACGGTGGTTTATTGGAACTGAAATTCATAATTTTACAGAATACGATAACACCCGTCGTTTTTAAGTGTTTTTAATAAGATTTTTCCATACTTTAGATAATTTGAATGGAGGGGAAGCATGAATATCGCAATTATCACAGGCGCATCGTCCGGTATGGGCATGGAATTTGCAAGGCAGATTGACAAGCAGCTTAATAAAACCGACGAGATATGGCTTTTGGCGCGCAGAAAAGAACCTATGGAAGAGCTGGCGCACACTATGAGAATCAAGACAAAAGCGATTGTCGTCGATATAACGGAGGAAAAGGAGCTGCAGCAATTCGCAGAAGTACTGGCAATCAGTCAACCCAAGATTACTATGCTCGTTAATTGTGCAGGTACGGGATGGCATGGAGAGTTTTATGAACAGGGTGACGAGGAGATTTCCGCCATGATTCGGTTAAATGTTATGGCTCTGACGAGGCTGACGAAAATGTGTCTGCCATATATGCGCAAGGGAAGTAAAATTGTACAGTTTGCGTCGGGCGCAGCGTTCGTGCCTCAGGCGAGATTCGCGATTTATGCCGCATCCAAGGCTTATGTCTATTCTTTTAGCATGGCTTTAAGAAAAGAATTGAAAAGACGACGTATCGACGTAACCACAGTCTGTCCGGGTCCGGTAGACACGCCGTTTCTTGAGAGGGCATATGGGGATATGTCCCGTATGAGTAAGCTGAAGCGACTGACCACGGTAAGTGCGTCGTGCGTGGTATCTAAGGCCATAGAGGACTGCAAAAGGGGCAGAGCCGTCTCGGTATGCGGTCTGCCAATGAAGGCGTTGTATCTGGTGACACAAAGTGTACAGAACCTTGTATGCGCATGAAAAGTAAGCGACGATAACAATGCTGAGTAGTAAATGAATTGAGAATATGAGGATTAAGAAAAATGGCAATTGAACGTGTAAAAGAGTATTTCAGACAATATGGTATGGAGAATCGCATCATCGAGCTGAAGGAGTCCAGCGCAACCGTTGAACTGGCAGCACAGGCGCTTGGCTGTGAGCCTGCGAGAATCGCTAAATCTCTTTCTTTTATGGTGGACGGAAAAGCAATTCTTGTAATCAGCGCAGGTGACGTTAAGGTGGATAATGCAAAATATAAGGCGGAGTTTGGTGCAAAGGCCAAGATGCTTACGGCAGAGGAAGTTGAGACGATGGTAGGACATGCAGTCGGTGGTGTCTGTCCTTTTGGCATCAATGAGGGCGTGACTGTTTATCTGGACGAGTCCCTGAAGCGGTTTCACACAGTATTTCCGGCGTGCGGCAGCGGAAACAGTGCCATAGAGCTGACGATTCCGGAGATGGAACAGTATTCCGGCTATGACAAATGGGTAGATGTATGCAAGTTGAGGGAGTAGAATGAGGACGAAAATGAAGACTCTGATTATTAAGAAAGGTTCATACGGTTATATTAGGAATCACAAGGTTGTGACCGTGCTTCGTACACTTTTGTATTTTGTTGTAAGTATTGGTCTGTATGTGGTGGGCTATGTAACCACGGGAACGAACAGAAATCTCTTAACCATTGTGGCAGTACTGGGCTGTTTGCCTGCCTGCAAAAGCATGGTGAATTTTATTCTGTTTCTGCGGGCGACGGGATGCAGTGAGGAACTGAGGGATAAAGTGAGCGATTACGATGGGGAGTTGACAGTGTTTTACGATATGTACTTTACTTCCTATCAGAAAAATTATTCCATCAGTCATATGGTGTTAAAAGGGAACGTACTTTGTGGCATTACCGAGAACCCGAAATGCGACTGCAAGGCTGCGGAGGAACATCTGGAGCAGATGATGAAGCAGGAGGGAATCAAGAATATGACGGTTAAGATTTTCTCTCAGTGTGACAAATATATTGACCGACTGGGTCGGTTAATTAAATTGTCAGCGGATGAGCATAGGAGTCGTGAAGAAATTATCAACATGCTATATTCAATATCCATCTGATAAAAGTCATGTTGTGGCATTGGTTGATGTGATAAAAAAGGACTCATATAATGTATCAGGTTAAAATTACACAAAAAGACGAGGGACAGCGGTTTGATAAGTACCTTCACAGGATTTTGCCTAAGGCCGGAAGCGGTTTTATCTATAAGATGCTTCGCAAAAAGAATATTACCCTGAACGACAAGAAAGCCGACGGAAGTGAGCGTATTGCCGAGGGTGACAGCGTGACTGTTTATTTCTCGGACGAAACGCTGGCGAAGTTCATGGGTCGAAAAGTTACCGGTAGTAGGCATGGAGAAGACAAAACGGCGCGTATGGATCAAGAGAACAGCGTGGGTGCACATACAACAGATTATGTGTTTGCCTATAAGGTACTTCAGGGCATACGTATTCTATATGAAAATGAACACCTTCTTATAGCCGATAAACCGGCGGGTGTTTTGTCTCAAAAGGCGGAACGGACGGACGTTTCCCTGAATGAATGGTTGATTGGTTATCTGCTGCAAAGCGGTGGTGTGACAGAGGATGACCTGACGTTATATAAACCCTCTGTATGTAATCGCCTAGACCGCAATACGAGCGGGATTGTCCTGTGCTCTAAAACACTCAAAGGAGCACAGATATTGGGTGATTTATTGAAAAATAGAACCCTTCATAAATATTATCGTCTGTATGTCAAGGGAACTGTTAAAGGCGAGCAGATGATTGAAGGGTATCTGACGAAAGATAAGGTACTCAATATAGTTCATATTGAACCTATAAATACCGGTAACTCTGCAGAAATGCATGAGACTGCACAAAAGCAAACGTATGCGGAACATAAGGAAATAAAGAGTCTTGAAGAAATCAGGCGCTCATATATAAAGACCGGATATAGACCCGTCAGTATAGAGAACGACAAAACCCTGCTGGAGGTGGAGCTTTATACCGGAAAGACTCACCAGATTAGGGCGCATCTGGCAAGTATCGGACATCCTCTCTTAGGAGATCCGAAATACGGCGATAAGGCATGGAATGAAGAGTATCGGAAGAAATGTAATGTCAGAGCGCAGCTTTTGCACGCCTATAAAGTGGTATTTCCGCAATTGGAAGAACCTTTTGAGGATATCAGCGGCAGAACTTTTATCTCTGAGCTTCCGGAAATCTTCCACAGTGTCTCTGACATGAAATGATACTGTAGAAAAAAGCAGTTTAGACAGAGGTCCTCATGAGTAGAGTACGTCGTTGAATTATTAGGCATAAGAAGGAAATCAACATGGCAACATGGAACTCCCGCGGATTGCGCGGTTCAACTTTAGAAGATTTAATTAACCGAACCAACGAGAAGTATCGGGAAAACGGATTGGCACTTATTCAGAAGGTACCTACACCCATTACACCGATTAATATTGACAAGGAGAGCAGGCATATTACGCTTGCATATTTCGATCAAAAAAGTACAGTGGATTATATCGGTGTGGTGCAGGGGATTCCGGTCTGCTTCGATGCCAAGGAATGTGCGGTGGACACTTTTTCCTTACAGAATATCCATGAGCATCAGGTGGAATTTATGGGGCAGTTCGAGAAGCAGAAGGGTATTGCCTTTTTCCTGATTTATTATTCACACAAGGATATTTTTTATTATTTGCCATATGAAATGCTGCGTTTCTTCTGGGATAGGGCGAAAGAAGGCGGCAGAAAAAGTTTCCGTTATGAAGAACTGAATCCGGAGTATATTTTACCGAAGAAACACGGAATTCTGGTTCCCTATCTGGATATGCTTCAGAAAGATTTGGATGACAGGGTTGAGTAGAAAGTTGAAAATAGTACTGCCTGTAAGAAAAGACTATGCAGTGATTATAAATAAAATTGATTGACAAACACGTGTAAGTGCGTTATATTATAAAAAGTTTAATTTGATAACAAAGTAGTGAATTAGCACTTTAAAGTGGTAAAGCGAAAGGAATCTGACATGAGCAGAAAACTGGTACATACGCCGGAGGGTGTTCGGGATATCTACGGCGACGAGAAGGCAAAAAAGACTATTGTTGAAGGTCTTTTGCATGAAATTATAGAAGGCTACGGCTATCGGGACATTCAGACACCGACGTTTGAGTTTTTTGATGTGTTTTCTAAAGAAGTAGGTACGACACCCTCTAAGGAGCTGTATAAATTCTTCGACAAAGAAGGAAATACGCTGGTACTGCGTCCGGATTTCACGCCATCGATTGCCAGATGTGCGGCCAAATACTTTATGGACGAGGATGTGCCTATCCGTTTCTGCTATCAGGGAAATACATTTACCAATACTTCGGAGCTGCAGGGGAAATTAAAGGAATCGACGCAGATGGGGGCAGAGTTAGTCGGCGATGCTTCTGTGCAGGCGGACGCAGAGATGATTGCCATGACGATTGAAGCGTTGTGTCATGCGGGACTGTCAGACTTTCAAATCAGTGTAGGAAATTTGGAGTATTTCAAGGGAATCTGCGCTGAGGCAGGACTAGATGAGGAGACGGAACTGGAGCTGCGGGAATATATATCCGGCAAAAACTATTTTGGTGCGGAGGAACTTCTGGAACGTACGCATGTTGACGCTAAAGATAAAGAGCTTTTGCTTAAGGTAAGTGAGTTGTTCGGGAATGCAGCGATTTTTGAGGAAGCTAAGAAAGCAGCATCCAATGAGCGTTCCAGAAATGCGATTGTCCGCCTGGAAGAAGTGTATCAGGTGCTGTGTGACTACGGTGTGGAGAAATACGTTTCTTTTGACCTTGGTATGTTGAGTAAGTATAATTACTATACGGGCATTATTTTCAAGGGCTATACATACGGTGTCGGCGATGCCATCGTGAAGGGCGGGCGCTACGATAATCTGCTTGGGCGTTTCGGTAAGAATGCACCGGCTATCGGCTTTATGATTGTGGTGGATGACCTCCTGGCTGCAATGGGCAGACAGCATATTGCGATTGCGGACAATAACGATATCGAGAAAATTTATTATAATACAAGCAATTTTACAGAAAAATTAGAAGAAGCGAAACAGCTTCGTGCAGCGGGAAAGAAAGTGGAATTGAGTCATGAGTGAAGACAGATATTTAACATTTGCCCTCGGAAAAGGGCGTTTGGCCAATAAGACAATGGAGTTATTTGAGAAAATCGGCATCACCTGCGAGGAGATGAAGGATAAGGATTCCCGCAAGCTGATTTTTGTGAATGAGGAACTGAAACTGCGGTTTTTCCTTGCTAAGGGACCGGACGTGCCGACCTATGTGGAGTACGGTGCCGCGGACATCGGTGTGGTTGGCAAGGACACAATCATGGAAGAAAACAGACGGGTCTATGAGGTGCTTGATTTGGGATACGGTAAGTGCAGAATGTGCGTTTGCGGTCCAAGGAGCGCGGAGGAGCTTTTAAAGCATCATGAGATGATTCGCGTGGCAAGCAAATATCCCAACATTGCCAAGGACTATTTTTATAATAAAAAGCATCAGACCGTGGACATTATCAAATTAAACGGTTCCGTGGAACTGGGACCTATTGTACAGCTCGCCGATGTGATAGTTGATATTGTGGAGACGGGCTCTACGCTTAGGGAGAACGGTCTGGAAGTGCTGGAGGAAATCTGTCCGCTGTCGGCGCGAATGATTGTGAATCAGGTCAGTATGCAGATGGAGCCGGAGCGGATTAAAAAGCTGATTACCGATTTAAGGAGAGAACTATGAAAACAGTCAAATTAACTGCGGATACGCAGAAAGATTTGCTTGACAGCCTCTTAAAAAGAAGTCCCAATAACTACTCCGAATATGAGGATGTGGTTGCGGAAATTATAAAGAATGTAAGAGAAAAAGGCGATCAGGCAGTATTTGAGTATACTAAGAAATTCGATAAATGGGAGATTGGAACGGATACGATTCGTGTGACGGAAGCCGAGATTGAAGATGCTTTCGGAAACATTGAGCAGGAGTTTGTGGAGGTTATTAAAAGAGCCGCGGCCAATATTGAAGATTTTCACCGGAAGCAGCTTCGCAACAGTTGGATTGACACGAAGCCCGACGGCAGTATTTTGGGACAACGAATCCTGCCTGTTGCGATTTCCGGAGTTTATGTTCCCGGCGGAAAAGCGGCATATCCGAGCAGTCTGCTGATGAATGTGATTCCGGCGAAAGTGGCTGGTGTGGAGAAAGTGATTATGACTACCCCCGCAGGTGCGGATGGTAAGGTGCCGGCAGGCACGTTAGTTGCGGCGAGAGTGGCGGGTGTGGACGAAATCTATAAAGTGGGCGGTGCACAGGCAATTGCTGCTATGGCATTTGGTACCGAGAGTATTCCGAAGGTGGATAAGATTACCGGTCCGGGCAATATCTTTGTTGCTCTTGCCAAGAAAGCCTGTTTCGGCTATGTGAGCATAGATTCCATCGCGGGACCCAGCGAAATTCTGGTAATTGCGGACGAGACGGCGAATCCCCGCTATGTGGCAGCGGACTTGCTCTCGCAGGCAGAGCACGATGAGCTTGCCAGCGCCATTCTGATTACTACCGATGAAAAGCTGGCGGAAGCAGTGAAGGAGCAAATTGAAGGATTTTTACAAGAATTGTCCAGAACGGAGATTATTCGGAAATCACTGGACAATTACGGTTACATACTGCTTGCGGATTCCATGGGGGACGCTGTAGAAGCAGCCAATGCCATTGCTTCGGAGCATTTGGAAATCCTTACAAAAGATCCTTATGCAATTATGACAAAGATTCGCAATGCGGGTGCGATTTTCCTTGGAGAGTATTCTTCGGAGCCTTTGGGTGATTACTATGCGGGGCCGAATCACATTCTGCCGACCAACGGTACGGCGAAGTTTTTCTCCCCGCTAGGCGTAGATGATTTTATAAAGAAGACAAGTATCATTTCTTACTCTAAGGAAGCGTTGGAGAAGGCACATAAGGACATTGAATTGTTTGCCGAGAAAGAAGGGCTTACGGCACACGCTAATTCGATTAAGGTACGGTTTCCGGAAGCGTAGATAGGATAGTAAAGTGAATTAATAAACATCCAAAGCTGCAGGCATACAAAACAGACAACATGAAAATGTTGTCGGAAAGAAGGTAAATATGGCGAGAACAGCAAATATTACCCGTAAAACGAAAGAAACGGACATCAATCTGTCACTTACAATCGACGGAACGGGTGTAAGCGAAGTAAATACGGGAATCGGGTTTTTCAATCATATGCTGGAGGGATTTTCCAAGCACGGATTTTTTGACTTGACTATTTCAGTCAATGGGGACTTAGAGGTGGATGGACACCACACGGTAGAAGATACCGGTATTGTACTTGGTACGGCGATTAAAGAGGCGCTCGGAGACAAAGACGGAATGAAACGTTACGGCTCCTTCATATTGCCTATGGATGATGCACTTTGCCTGTGCGCCGTAGATTTGTGCGGAAGACCGTATTTTGTCTTTGATTGTGAATTTCCTGTAGAACAGGTGGGCGGCTTGGATACGGAGCTTGTTAAGGAATTTTTCTATGCGGTATGCTACAGTGCGGGTATGAATCTGCACATCAAGATGCTGCATGGCAGCAACGCGCATCACATGATTGAAGCGATGTTTAAGGCATTTGCTAAGGCGCTTGACGAGGCGGTTTCCTATGACGAGAGAATCAAAGGTGTACTCAGCACAAAAGGCGCGCTTTAACAAAAGAAACAGTTAGGAAAGGTATGACCGGAACTATGAGCTATAAGAAATTTATGCCATGTATTTATCTGTATAAAGGCAATGCGGTTAAAGGGTTTTCGGATAAGACAATCGTCGATACGAATCCGGCGGCGCTTGGCAAGTTTTACAGCGATAATAATGCGGATGAACTGATTGTGTACGATATGTCCGACGGTGATGCAGAACATGAGGAAGCGCTGGATATCATTAAGGCAATCTGCAGTGATGCGGAGATTCCGGTGATTGGTGCGGGTAATGTGAAGCGCATGGAAGATGTCAAGAAACTTCTCTATGCCGGCTGTAAGAAAGCGGCACTCAATTACTCCAGGACGGATAATATTGCCATTACGGAAGAGGTATCCAAGAAGTTCGGTAGGGATAAAATTGTAGCGTGTATTGCACAGGCTGAGGAGATTACCTACAATGAAGAACTTCTTGAGGAGTATGTGTGCGAGATTATTCTGGTACAGGAGAAGGAGCTTAAAGCTGCTATCAGTGCATCTAAATTCCCGATGATTGCCTCCGTGCCGGAGGTGTCTCTGGATAAAATACTGGAGTTTTTGTCCAATGATAACATCTGCGGTATTTCGGGATATGCCATCAACGAGAACGCGAGAGAACTTTTGGCAATCAAATCCCTGTGTCAAAACAACGGAATTGCGGTGAATACGTTCGAGCCTGCGATCAGGTGGGAAGAATTTAAACTAAATTCCGACGGACACGTGACTGTAGTAGTACAAGATTACAAGACCGACGAGGTTCTCATGGTGGCTTACATGAACGAGGAAGCCTACAATATGACCTTGAAAACGGGTAAAATGACATACTACAGCAGAAGTCGTAATGAGTTGTGGATAAAGGGCGAAACAAGCGGACACTATCAGTATGTGAAATCACTGACGGCGGACTGTGATAAAGACACTATTCTGGCGAAGGTTTCCCAGATTGGAGCGGCATGTCATACGGGCTCTCATTCCTGCTTTTTCAATGAAATTATGGCTAAAGAGTACGAAGAATCGAATCCGCTTAAAGTGTTTGAGCAAGTTTTCGATGTAATCAAGGACAGAAAAGTGCATCCGAAGGAGGGCTCCTACACGAATTATCTGTTTGACAAGGGTGTTGACAAGATTTTGAAAAAGCTCGGAGAAGAGGCGACAGAAATTGTGATTGCCGCCAAGAATCCCAATGCCAATGAGGTCAAATACGAAATTTCCGATTTCCTGTACCATATGATGGTGCTTATGGTCGAGAAAAATGTGACGTGGGAGGAAATTACCACGGAGTTGGCGAAGAGATAATCTTTATAAATACAGGGCAGGCTTTCGGGCCTGCCTATTGTAAACATATTAATATAAGACAGTGTATTGACGGAGAAAGATTTATGGATAAGAGTATTGAACAATATATTCAAAAGCATAAAATTAATGCCAATGCTCTTATTTTTCGTGATTGGGAATCATTCTTGCATATCCTTTATCAAAATAATGGTCGTGTAGAAATGATTATATGGTATGAATATTGCAGGATAAATGAGCAGCAGATTGGAATGGGTGGATATATAGATATTGAAAACAACGGTTTTATGTGGGCTGAAACACAACTTTTTGAATCCGGTTTGCATGAAAAACCTATAAATGAGATATTGGAATATATATCGAAAATGAGAAAAGAATACTCAGATTACGCTTTGTATCCGGAATTTTATTTACATCAAACATAAAATCCTTTACGATTGACAGCGCTGCTTTTTCTATACTATACTGTGGTTCGATTATAACTATAATAATTTCCAAAGAAAGAGGTATCAATATGACAAAGAATATTATTAAAACACTATCAGGTCTGTTGATCCTGACATTAATAGGCTGTTCAAGTGCAGGAAATGCCGATGAATCCGCTGCAGATGCAGGCTTGAATTCCGCAGAACAAATTGACTCGTCCGAATTTGATGATTTGGATTCCTCCAAAGAAGCTGACCAATCCTCAGAAAACGACCAATCCTCAGAAGACGATGCTTTGTCATCTCAGGAAGATCTCCTGAACGGTCTTTCTCTAAAGGATCTTTTTGCAGAGCACGGAATGAAGGTCGGTACATGTCTGAGTACTCAAATGATCGACAACTCCTCCACCAATCAGCTTATCCTGGAGCAGTTTAACAGCGTCACCATGGAGAACTCCATGAAACCTGATTATCTCTTTGATCAAAAGAAAAGTCAAGAAGAAGACTATCTCGTTGTGGAGTTTAACAAGGATGCAATCAAGATGATGGACTGGGCAAAGGAAAACGGTTTCTCCATGCGGGGTCACACTCTGGTTTGGTACAGCCAGACTCCTGATTGGATCTTTCACGAGGGTTTTGATTCAAAGAACGAATTCGTGAACCGGGACGAAATGCTGAACCGCATGGAAAGCATGATGAAGCAGGTGTTTGAACAGTTAGATGAATTAGGATATCTGGATATCTTCTATGCCTATGACGTGGTAAATGAAGCCTTGATGGAAGACGGTTCCATACGGCAGAATCATTGGTCAGACATTATCGGCGACGATTACCTTTGGTATGCCTTTTACTATGCGGACAAATATGCTCCCGAAAGCATTGACCTGTACTACAACGATTACAATGAGCAGTTCAAGACACAGGCTATATTTGATTTCGTGAACACTCTTGTGGATGAGGACGGCAGCTATTTGATTGACGGCATTGGATTTCAGGCGCATCTTTACACCTCGGATAATCTGGATGGCTATTTTGATACCTTGGATAAATTAGGGGAGACCGGTTTGAAGATTCAGCTGACTGAGTTGGATGTATGTCTTGGAAAATATCAAGCCCCTTGGCTGCGACGGATGAGAACCTTCAAGAACAAGGCCGTTTTTACTATGATCTGATCAACGGATTGTTTGAGCGCGTGGATGCAGGTCTTGTCAAGATGGATGCACTGACCTTCTGGGGATTTTCCGACAGCCTGTCCTGGAGAAGGGAGTACAGTCCTATGCTTTACGATAAATCCACTCAACCCAAATATGCCTATTATGGTGCAATGCAGATGAAAGAACTGGCAGGATATTAAATACTGAAAACAGGTTATGTGGTGATAGGGGATCATCAGCGTATTAAAGGATATTCTTTGCTTTTGTGCGAGGAATGCAAAACAGAACTGCATTTCTTGGAGTCTGCATTCAGAGATAAATTTCTGCATGAAATGTCTGTTGTTGCAGAGGCGGTTTACAATGCGTTTAAATCGGAAAAGTTAGACTATGAACTATTAGGCGCCGGGAAGGGTCTTCATATGCATTGGCATATTTTCCCCAGAAGGACAGGAGATGCACCTAAACCCGGTCCTGTGTGGCAATTAGGGAATGAATTACATGACGAAAAGTATCTTCCGAATGAGGCGGAATTAGAAGATTTAAGGAATAGATTGAATGCAGAGTTGGACAGTATAATACATAAGGGTTATAGTGTTAAATGAGAGGCTAACTATATGGAAATTATCAAATTAAATGATAAAAACATAACAGACATAAACAAAGCAAATCAACCTTTCGAGATCATTGGCAGAATTAATCCAACATTTGCTGATGGAAACTGGACATATATAGAGGAAATATATGAACAGCCGTATATAAAACGGTATTCGAATGATTCTTATGACCCTACTGTATACATAGACAATCCTGATAAGGCCATTTATCTGGCATATTTGAATGAGGAATGTATAGGACAAATTGTGTTGAGAAGAGACTGGAATCAGTATGCATTTATTGAGGATATATGTGTTGCCCAAGCGTTCAGAGGAGAAGGAGTTGGTACTGCATTAATACAAAAAGCAACGGAGTGGGCTAAGAAATCCGGTCTAAATGGGTTAGCATTAGAGACACAAGACAATAATTTATCGGCATGTCGGTTCTATACAAAATGCGGTTTTGTGATCGGGGCAGTAAACACCATGCTCTATAAAAATTTTGATAATGGGGAATTTGCAGTTTTTTGGTATCTTAAGTTTTAGAATTTACATAGGAGACACAGAATGAATATAAAGTGGGATGCAGCTAAATATACATCGGATTTTTCCTTTGTGCATCAGTACGGAAATAGTGTAATCGATTTGATTGATGCTGACAAGAACAGCACAGTTTTAGATTTGGGGTGTGGGAACGGAGCATTGTCAAAAAACTTATATGATGCAGGTTATATTGTAAAGGGGATTGACGCGTCAAAAGAATTATTAGATATTGCAAGGAAAGATTATCCGGATATTGAGTTTATACAAGCGGATGCCACAAATTTCTCTCTGCAAGAGCCTGTTGACATTGTTTTTTCTAATGCTGTATTTCATTGGATTGATAAAGAACGGCAAAGGGATATGTTAAAATGCGTATATAATGTTCTAAAAGAAAATGGACAGTTTGTATTTGAATTTGGTGGATATGGGAATAATCAGCTCATTCACAAAGCATTGGCGGAAGTTTTCTCAGAGCACAAATATACTTACATAATGCCTTTCTATTTTCCTACAATCAGTGAGTATTCCACCCTATTAGAAAATGCAGGATTCAAGGTAGTATATGCAATCCTTTTTGACAGGCCGACAGAACTTAAGGGTGAGAATGGGTTAAAGGATTGGATAAATATGTTTGTAAAAACTCCCTTTGATGCGATAGAAAATAAAGATGAGAGAGAAACAATTATAGATAAAGCAGTGGATAAACTGAAAGGTGTCTTATATCGAGGCGATATATGGTACGCTGATTATGTTCGTATACGGATGAAGGCTATAAGAATATAGTAGTTGAAGATTGTAAAATATGTTACAGACAAGATACCCCTTTTTTTAATATTGTTTGACGGCGCATATGAATTTCTGTTATAATCGACATAATAGAGTATTTATAAATAGGCGTATATTTTCTGAAAGGGAGTGCATAAAGTCATATGATGACGCTCAGATTAAATATTTGTTATGATTTGTCTAAGACGGAATTGGTTGCAAAATTGCAAAAAGTCTATATTTGTGAGGAAGTTGTGTGCAACCCGTCAAATGAAGAACCGAAAGCAGTGATTGACAAAACCGAAAACGCGGATGTTCTTATTCTTACGGATAAATCCACAGCGGTTGAAACGGTTGATAAAAAAGAAAATGTTTATATAATATATATGGGTAATTATGTCGATATAGCGGATTTTGCCCATAAGGCAGATGATGTATGGCCTGCGGACGAAGCATACGATTTTACCGTGATGCGTTTTGAACGGTTTCTTTCCATTATGTATGAAAAACATAGGGCATGGACATTTAATTATCTGTTGGATAAAACGATAAACAGTATGCCCGACCTTTTATGGTATAAGCGTACAGATGGCATACATATGCTGGTCAACGATGTTTTTGCGCAGACCGTACATAAAGAAAAGGAAGATATAGTCGGCAAGGATCACTATTATATATGGGATGCACCAAGACCTGCCGAGGGTGAGGGCGAGTTTGCCTGCGCCGAATCCGAAGAAATAGCAATAAGAACGGGACAAACCTACATAGGTGAGGAAACTGTTGAAACACGTGAGGGTATGAAGCAGCTTCTTACATATAAAACGCCTATTTATAACAAATTCGGCAGTGTTTTCGGTACTGTTGGTATAGGACACGATATTACAACAATCAGTAACTTGGGTATTGAGCTAACAATTATTGTCGACAATATTCCGTTCCCGATGATAGTTTTGTCGCATGAAGGGAAAGTAGTGCGGACAAATGCTGCGTTTGATGAATTAGCCAAGGTGACTGATAAGGAAAGCTTCAACTACAAAGAATGGAAAGAAAAAGCTCTGAAACCGAGCAGCCAGGCACATATTGACTATAAAAAACACTATGCTGCGCAGGAATACACAATGGATAGAAACGGCAGCGAGTATTCATATATAGTTACGGAACAGGAAATATGGGATTATTTTGATACGATAACAGGTTATTTCTGTCTTTTCCGAGATATGACATCTCAGCGTAATTATGAAAAGCGTATTATTGAGGCGGCCACAACGGACAGCCTTACGGGTATATTCAACAGAAGATATTTCTATGATTATGTAAGTGAACATGCCCATAGTCCGATGACGCTTCTGTATATGGATTTAGATTATTTCAAGGAAATAAACGATAAGTATGGACATGACAAGGGCGATTATGTGCTGAAAAAAACAGCACAGATTTTGAGAGACAGCCGGGATGACAGCGTAACGGCAAGGCTTGGCGGCGATGAGTATGCCATGATAATTAATAAAATGCTCTCGCAGGATGAATTGTCAGAGCTCTGCACACGGTTGGAGAAAACTATAGAAGATACATTTGCGGCGGAGGGACTGAAACTTTCACTCAGCGTAGGCACGGCTGTGACAGACGGCAGTATATCGGATGTCGATGCCTTCATAAAGGATAGTGACAGCAAGATGTACGAGTCTAAACAGCGGCATCACAGCAAACTTAAAGGCAAGTAATATAAACAGGATAAAAATATAGGTCAAATGCACAGAGCCGTCATAATCGACGGCTCTTTTTGCCACAGTTCTAATGAATCAGCCCTTCGAGAACATTGGCAGAATTAATCCGACATTTGTTGATGGAGACTGGACATACGCAGAAGAAGTATATGGTTTGGAGGAATGTAAATGAAGGCAGTTTTAACAAGCTCGTTAGGAGGTTCATTTAAGATTGATGGAAAAAGGGTTCCATCAGTTTTACTGACAGATAATGGATTATTGGATAAGTTAAAAGAATTATGGATAAATAATGCGAAAGTAATGATTATATGTGCTTCTCCAAATGATTATGAAAAGAATGATAGCGTATGTGAGTGCTTAAAAGAAGCTTTTCCAATGAGTGGGTTGAACATTTCATATATTGATAAATGTGATGACAGGAACAAAGAACTCATTGAGAAGTTATATGAGATGGATGTTATTCTTTTAGCAGGGGGACATGTTCCAACACAAAATGAGTTTATGAAAAAACTTAAACTGAAAGAAAGATTAATGAATTTCAACGGGCTCATTATAGCGTGGAGTGCAGGAACGATGAATTGTGCGACAAATGTATATGCATCTCCGGAGCTTGAAGGAGAGGCAATCGATCCTTATTATAAACGATGGATTACCGGGTTAGGAATAACTGAAATAAACATATATCCTCATTATCAGCTTCTAAAAAACGAATATCTTGATGGCTTAAGAGTGATGGAAGATATCACTTATGCTGACAGTCATAAACACGAGATTTTGGCAATGAATGATGGAAGTTATATTTTGATAAAGGATGGAATGGAAGTCTTGTTTGGAGAAGCATATTTGATTAAGGATGGATGTAAGGAACAGATTTGTAGGAATGGAGAATCTGTTGTTCTTAAAGCTAAATAATGTGAGCACTACAGAATATGCAATGCACACGTTTTATAGCGGGAAGCTCAATTAATCGTAATTTTGAGAAAGCAGCATACCAGTCTTATCGCTTTGTAGAAGCAATGCTTGCCTTGATGAATTAATTTGTGTAGGAGATAAATCATCATGGAAATAAAAGAATTTTACACCGCAGACAATCAAGAACACTGGCTTGCGCAAATTAAAAACAGTGATTGGGGCGCAGGACAGTTTCTGTATACATTGTTGGCTGAAAACAGATTAAAAGAGTTATGCGGCGAAAGTACGAAGGTGTATTTGCTGACGGATGACCAGAATTTAGTGTCATTTTGTGCCTTGGAAGAGCTGGATGACGTGAGAGATACCGACCTGGGACCGTGGATAGGGTTTGTGTATACTTTTCCCCGGTACAGAGGACACAGGCATATGGGGATTCTCTTGAATCATGCCTATGAAGCGGCGAAAGACAGTGGGGCAGAATACATCTATATTTCAACCGGAGAGACAGGGTTGTACGAGAAGTATGGATATTCCTTTTACCGCATAATGAAAGATATGCATGGAGAGGACTCCAGAGTGTACAGAAGAGAAGTGTGAGGCGTTCTTTTTTGTTGATTTGTCTCATACAATTAATCAACAGATATGCAGGATAGGCATTACATATGGACAGCAAAGTGAATATCAATAAGAAATTGGCTTTAGCGCAGTACATACGGGAAGAAAATCTCGGAAATCGTGTAAAAATCAGACAGCGGGAGAAAATACTCTACGGGACGGACACGCAGACGCCGCTTTATGATACCGGAAGACTACAGGTAGGAGAGCCGGGAGAAGGTTTTTCACCGGAAAACGGAGCCGTGTTGGGTTTTTCCTCGGGTACATTTAAGTACCGTATGATTCTTGCGATTCTACTATTTGTGGGATTTTTGCTCTGTGATACGGGCGGTGACAAGATTGGCAAATATACAACCACCGAAATACATAATATGATTACGGCAGATACCTTTCATCTGTACGGAGCAGAGGGCAACAGCACGATGGATGGACTTGCCGCATTGCTTGATTTTGAATAGTAAATCCTATATACTGAGTACATAAGAAAATGAAGCAAAAAGGATTTACGGTCAATGAGGAAACTGGCGCTTAGCGACGATATTTTAATGCAGGTAGAGAAGCCTGCGCGATATATCGGCAATGAGGTTAATTCGGTAGTGAAGGATAAGGAGCAGGTGGCAATCAGATTTGCCATGTGTTTTCCTGATGTGTACGAAATCGGTATGTCCCATCTGGGCATTCAGATTATATACAGTATGTTAAACGAGTGGGAGGACGTGTGGTGCGAGCGCGTCTACTCACCGTGGGTTGATTTGGATAAGATTATGAGGGAGCAGCGCATCCCTCTTTTTGGATTGGAATCGCAGGAACCCATCAGGGATATGGATTTTCTGGGCATTACGATTCAGTATGAGATGTGCTATACCAACATTCTGCAGGTGCTTGAACTGGCGCAGATTCCGCTGTGTGCAAAGGAGAGGGGCGAGGATATGCCGATTGTGATTGGCGGCGGTCCATGTACCTATAATCCGGAGCCGATTGCGGAATTTTTTGATTTGTTCTATATCGGAGAGGGAGAGACACAGTACCGCAGGCTGTTTGACTGGTATATCGAGAATCGGAACAACGGCGGCACAAGGCAGGATTTTCTTCGGGGAGCTGCCAAGATTCCGGGTATCTATGTACCACAGTTCTATGAGGAACTATATAATGAAGACGGCACTGTACAGGGACGTAAGAAATTGTATGAGGATATTCCCGACACCATCTTGAAAGAAATCGTGATGGATGTGACGAATACACATTATCCTCTAAAACCTGTAGTGCCTTTTATTAAGGTGACACAGGACAGAGTAGTCCTGGAGATCCAGCGCGGCTGTATCCGTGGCTGCCGTTTCTGTCAAGCGGGACAGTTGTACCGTCCGGTGAGGGAACGCGACGTGGACAAGCTGAAGAAATATGCGGTAGAAATGCTTAAGAATACGGGGCATGAAGAGATTTCACTGAGCTCATTGAGTTCCAGTGACTATTCCGGGTTGAATGAGTTGCTTGACTTTTTGATTGAGGACTGCGACAGGAAACATATCAATATTTCTCTGCCTTCTCTGCGTATCGATGCATTTTCATTAGATGTGATGGGAAAAGTGCAGGATGTGAAGAAGAGCAGTCTGACTTTTGCACCTGAGGCGGGCAGTCAGAGGCTCAGAGATGTAATCAATAAGGGATTGACCGAAGAAGTCATTTTGAAAGGTGCGGCGCTTGCTTTCGAGGGCGGATGGACGAGAGTAAAGCTTTATTTTATGCTTGGTCTGCCTACGGAGACGAAGGAAGATATTAAGGGTATCGGAGACCTGTCCAACAAGATTGCGGCAACTTTCTTTGATACTGTGCCGAAGGACAAGCGTGTCAACGGTAAGGTACAGATTGTTACAAGCACTTCCTTCTTTGTTCCGAAGCCGTTTACGCCTTTTCAGTGGGCACCCATGTGTACGAAGGAGGAATTTATCGACAAGGCGTACCTGACAAAACAGGGCATTATGGAGCAGTTGAATCAAAAGAGCATTAAATATAATTGGCATGAGGCCGACGTGAGTGTGTTGGAAGGCGTGTTTGCCAGGGGAGATCGCAAGATTTCCGGAGTAATTTTGGAGGCATATAACAGAGGCTGTCTGTTTGATTCTTGGAGTGAATATTTCCATAACGACGTGTGGATGGAATGTTTTGAGGCGTGTGGTTTGGACATCGGATTCTATACTACCAGAGAGCGGGCGGACGACGAGATTTTCCCTTGGGATTTCCTGGATTGCGGTGTGACTAAGGAATTTCTGCTCAGAGAGTGGAAAAAAGCGCAGACACAGACCGTGTCCCCGAACTGCAGAGAGCAGTGTCAGGGCTGTGGTGCGAATCGTTTTGGCGGAGGGATTTGCTATGCAGAAAAGACAGACATTAATAAAGGTGACAGATGAAAATATAGATATGTTTTAAGGACTATTACTAAAAATCCAGTATATATGTTCAAATCAACAATACTGAACCAGAGGTATGTATAATATGGCTGATGACACTCAATTAACTATTACGGAAAAAGATATTAAAAAATATTTACGACAATTGAAAACAAACAAAATAGGTTATTATGATGTGCCAGAAGAATATAGATTACACCCTGATATTGTAAAAGGCGAACGTAAATTGGGAATCAGGCAATCTGATAAAAGGGGTTATGATGTAATCCGCAATTCTTTTTTTGTAGAAGAGATTATATTTATTACGAATTTTTATGGCGAAACGATGGAAAGACATATAAGTGACTATTTTATAGATTTTGTATCATACTATGAATTTCTTGACGGTGATATATATGAGAAATCTTGCTATTATCAATACAATTTTACTCAAACCGAAATCAACACCTATGATATTGATATGAGTCAAATTAATAATATTGCACTCATTGATTTTACCATTAAGGATTTTTCATTTGAACTATCAAATGAAGAATTGCAACAGTATATGAAAAAAGAAAAAGATAAAACTCTTCGAAAAAAATGGATCAATAAACTCAATGCATGTAATACCTATGAAGATTTTTATAGTATTATAAAAAAGTTTGAAACTTCAAAATCTTATACCGGATATTCAGATTTATTATTTATAATCTATAACTATGTATACTCAAATCAGGATAGAGCATTTGATATTATTATGAAATTTATATCTGAAAATAGGTTGTCCATGGACTTTGTATTTGGGCTATGTTCTATTTATGATTCTGAAAAAGTATATAATGCATATGATTATGGTTTTGGCTCGAGACAAACTAGATGGAAACATAAAAATGCATTAAAGAGGTATATTAGTAATCTGGAGAATAATGGAGTAAAATACAATTATACATGTTATTTTGATGAGAAGTCACATTTTTATTGTTATCAAACGACAATAACCGTCCCAATGTTAGAAAAAGGAAGAAATTATTTAACAAAATTATGCAGATATTTTGAAACTTTTCAAGAATTAGTAGAATTTTTAAAGAATGATTTGTCTGGTTGTGATTTGTCAAAAGCTATATTACCCAATATTGATTTTTCTATTTATATAATAGATGAAAATTCAAAATTACCGATTCAAAATTATGATGATTTAACTTACTCTATCTATAAAGGGTATGACAGAGAAAAGGATTGTTTTGTTGTCAGACAAAGCTGGCAAAACAAAAATGGACAAACTATAAGAGAACATATAAATGAATTTGATTATTTTTTTGATTTTGTGTATTTTTTAGATAAAGATTTATCCGATGCTGATTTATTGTTATGTGATGGATTGGATAATCTCTACGATTTTTCCAACCTTAATCTTACAAATGCAAGTTTAATAAGTAGTATTTTAGATAGACTTGGAATAAAATATTCACTAACTACGATAGATGTGACAAAAATTGAATCTTTTTCTCCTGTTGTGAAGAGCGAAGAAGAGACTGAACTTGCATTAATATCAGAAAGAGATGATTACTCTTCTATTGAAGAAATTTTAAAGAACCAGACCGTATATTATGTATCAGATTTACATTTGTTACATAAAATTCATAATTCTGAATGTAAATCAAAAGATGATGTTATATTATTTCTTCAGCAAATAATTGATAATTTATTAGAATCATGTGGAAATCTTCTTTTAATAGGCGGCGACACAGTTTCAGATTTTGAGCTTTTTAAACTATTTGTTCAATTACTCAGAAAATCTATTGACGAAAAATACTGGAATATAACTGTAATCTTTTTATTGGGTAATCACGAATTATGGGATTTTCCTGATAATTCTTTCGAAGAAATTGTTCAGAAGTATAGTAATGTAATTAGCAAACATAAAATGTATCTACTTCAAAATGAAATTATTTATATAGATGATCACAATGGCATTCAAACAATTACCACAAATGAAATACTTTCTGCATCAATGGAATCAATAAGAGAACAGTTACTATCTGCAAGACTCATTCTATTTGGTGGATTGGCGTTCTCTGGATATAATAAAAAATTTAATGCAAATAATGGAATATATAGAGCGACAATTAGCAGGAAACAGGAAATTGCTGAAAGTAAAAAATTTGAAAAATTATATAATGTTGTTCAAAAAAATTTATTTGACAAACGAATAATTATATTCACCCATATGCCCCAAAAAGATTGGTGTTCTAATAATATGCCGCACCCTGGGTTTATATATGTGAGTGGTCATACCCATAGAAACTATTTCTATGATGATGGAGAATATAGAATTTATGCAGACAATCAAATAGGATATAAGAGGAAAAACTCGTATCCTAAATATTTCTATATAGAAACAGCGTATGATTTGTTTTCAGAATATGACAATGGTATTTATGAGATTACAAGAGAACAATATATTAATTTCTATCGTGGTAAGAATTTACCGATGCAATTTACGAGAGATGTTAATACCCTTTATATGCTGAAAAAGAATGGATACTACTGTTTTATACATGAGTCACACCAAAAACAACTTGCCATTCTGAATGGTGGTGTATTGCATAATTTAATGATAAACGATATTAATTATTATTATAATAGAATAGACGAGGTTGTAGCTTACATAAATAGACCCTTGGATAAATTTACTACTATACAAAAGAAAATAGCAAATGAAATAAAAGCTATAGGTGGTTCTGGTATTATTCATGGTGCAATTATAGATATAGATTTTTATAATCATATATATGTAAATCCATATGATTTGACTATTACTGGTTATTGGGCGTCTGATATAATTAACAAAGAAGTATTTCCAAGTATACCGAAGCTGCTAGAAACCAATTGTCCCTCTCTGTATGATAACTATTTAAAACGTTTAACTGGAAAAACAGAAACAGCCATTGCAATAATTAGTGATTCAAAGAAAGGGCAATCCACTCGCACTTATACTTATTTGGATACAGATATTTATAGTGCATCACGTGAAATTAAAAAGATGCAAAAACTTAGTTCTAATATTCTATGTGAGTGGTATGAACCTAGCAAGGAAATGCTTGAATAAATATAATTAGTATAAACCGTCAATACGAAGGCTCTGGATACTTTTACATTGAAAACGCTTGAAAGATTGTATTTTTCTTCGTCCAACGGTATAATAATACTACATAAAAACATATTTATGGAGAATAATGATATGAATAGTTTAGAAAACATAGAATCCCTGTTAAAGACGGTTTATGAAAAATATAATAATATTAGATTAGGAATAGCCGGTTCTTATGCAAATAATGCACAGCATGAGGAAAGCGATATAGATATTGTAGTAGATGGTGATTCTATGCAGGTAGATATCATGTATTACATTAAAAATTTGTTCCATACAAATGGTGATAATGTAGATGTTTTGTGGTTGGATTTGATGAAACAGGAAGATGAAGAGTTAGATAAACTCGCAATAGAGAATGATTTGCCAATCAATGAATATTCTGCTTACAAAACAGTAATGCAGGAGGTAAAGTGGGTATGACTAAATCACACAGAAAAGACATTCAGATATTAATGTCTATTCTTAAAAATCAGAATAAGATATTAGATACAATCCAATTTTTTGGATGCAACCAAAATGATTTAGATAAAAACGACAAAGCATTTGATTTATGTGCATTTTACATGGCACAAATTGGAGAATCGTCTAAGTTATTAACAGACGGTACAAAAGAATCATTAAGTTGCTTGGATGTTGATATTCTTAGATTATTTAGAAATATGATTGACCATACTTATGAAAAAGTAAATAAGGCATATTTGAAAGCATATATATTCGGGATTACATCACCTAGCGCAATAGAAGAAATTAAAGATAGAATAAGATATTGTAAAGATAATGCATGAGAATAATATATTGACTTCTATAAATTTTACATATAATATGATTGTAGAAACATTTGTTTCTTATGAGGGGTTCGTCAGATGTACCTGTCTAAAAAAGCTGAAGAGATTATCAATAAAGGGGAACAGGTATGTTCCTTTTTTACGTTATTAGGAAAGAGTTTATATATAAGAGGTAATACATGAAAGTCAGAATCAAATTTGCCAAGTACGGCGCAATGAAGTTCATCGGACATTTGGATATGATGCGCTTTTTCCAGAAGGCGATGAGGCGGGCAGGTATTGATATCAGGTACTCGGAAGGATTCAGTCCCCACCAGATTATGTCCTTTGCGGCGCCGCTTGGTGTGGGAATTGAAAGCAGCGGTGAATATATGGACATAGAAGTGCTGTCCATGACCTCTACGGAGGACATGAAACAAGCGCTTAATCAGGTTATGGTGGAAGGTGTTGACGTTCTCGATGTATGCGTATTGCCGGATAATGCGAAAAACGCCATGGCGAGTGTGGCGGCGGCTTCCTATAGACTTAAGATGAAAGAAGGAAGTTTCCCGATTGACGACTTGAACGGGAAATTGCAGGGCTTTTACGGGCAGGAGCAGATTCCATACACGAAGGAAACCAAAAAGAGTGTCGTGGAGTTGGATTTAAAGCAGGGATTATATGAGATAGCTGCTGATTCGGACGGATCAATCCGTATGCTTGTAAATGCCAGCAGCAGCGGCAATATCAAGCCCACAATGATTTTGGAGAAACTCTGTGAGTTCGCGGGAGTCGAGGTTCCTAATTCGGCTTATCAGGTGACCAGACTGGAAACCTATGCAGACCTTGCAAAAGATGGAGAAGGGCATAAATTTGTGCCGCTTGCATCGGTGGGATAAAGCTATAAATAGGGTGAATGAATTGCGGTGGAGTACAGGATAGAATAAATATGGCATCGGATAAAGGAAAGATACTCATTTTAAAACTGAATGATAAACTGCTCTCCATGCTTATACGGGATAATTCTGTTTTATCTGTACAGGTACAGAGACAGAACGAGTATGCAGTGGGCAATATCTATGTTGGCAGAGTGCAGAGTATCTCCCCCAATATTGCGGCCGCATTTGTTGACCTTGGGGACGGCTATCTCACATTCCTGCCGCTGGTGGAAGAAAAACACGCACTAGTTACGAATCGTAAGCCCAACGGCAGGCTGAAGGTGGGAGATGAGGTGTTAGTACAGGTTGCCAAAGAACCTATGAAGACCAAACTTGCGGGAGTGACGACGCAGATTACTTTAGCCGGAAGATATGCTGTCGCAGGAATGAATCGCTGTAATTACGCGAAGGAGCAAACCGACGATACAGAGGAGCAAAAAGGCGCGCTGCATATTTCCGCCAAACTATCCAAGAAGCAGCAAGACAGGTTTCGCGGTATTGAGACTCTGCAGCAGATTGCAAAAGAATGTCAGCTCACGGTTCGCACCAATGCGGGTGAACTGGAGGATGAGGAGCCTTTGATTACGGAATCGCGGCAGTTAGCAGAACAGCTAAGGCATATTTTAGAGATTGCGGACAAGCGCACTTGTTATAGCTGCCTATATCGCGAGAAACCGGACTATCTTCATTTTATCGAGAACGCTTACACGTCGGAGTATGACGAGATTATAACCGATATTCCCGAAGTCTATGAAACGTTGAAAGAGCATCTTGCACAGACAGATATTCCCGTCCGTCTTTACGAGGACCAAATGCTGCCTCTCTATAAGCTGTATGCCGTAGAGACGCGCATCCAAGAGCTGCTTGACAAAAAAGTATGGCTCAAATCCGGCGGATATCTTGTTATAGAACCGACCGAAGCATTGATATCCATTGATGTAAACAGTGGAAAATATGAACATGGTAAGGATAAAGAAGAGACTTTTTATAAAATAAATCTGGAAGCAGCCGAGATGATTGCGCAACATCTTAGGGCGAGAAATCTGTCGGGTATCATACTTGTCGACTTTATCAACATGAAGAAAAACGCTCATAATCAACAGCTTATGGAATATATGAGGAGCCTGCTTAAGAAGGACAATGTTACCGCGGATGTTGTGGATATGACAGGACTCGGACTTGTGGAGATTACACGCAAGAAAGTAAATCCCAGCTTCCGTGAGCAGTACGCAAGCAATTGAAAGTAAAAATACAGGATAGAGATAAGGAAGAAATTATACTTCATAGAAAGGATGTGGACAGAATGGAACTTTTGAGCATGGAAAAAGTAAAGGACGGCAAATATCTGAAAAATTATGAGCTTACCTACATAAATAAGGCAGGCAGGGAAAAGAAATACGAAATTGTCAGCCGAAGCGAGATTGCAGGATCGGAAGCGCTGGGACGCAGGGTGAGCGGCGTGTCTATCGTGGCATACCATGAGGATAAAATGCTTCTCCTGAAGGAATTTCGCATGGGAGTTAACCGTTTTGTCTACAATCTCTGTGCGGGGATGATCAATGAAGGCGAATCCATGGAAGAATGCATTCAGAGAGAACTCTATGAAGAGACAGGATTGAGTGTCAAGAAGATTAGAAACATTTTGCCGCCTTCATTTTCAGCGGTGGCATTTTCCGATGTGAAGACACAGATCGCTTTTGTGGATGTGGAAGGTAGTTTTGAAGACCATACTTCAGAGAATGAGCAGATTGTAGCGAATTTCTATACCAAGGAAGAGGTACGGGAACTTTTGGAAACGGAAGAATTCAGCTCAAGAGCGCAGATGGCGGCATATTATTTTATGATTTCGTAACAAAAAATAGAATAAACAGATAGGAGGAAAAGAAAATGGCAATTGATGTGAGCACAATATCGAAGCTTGGGTTTGGTTTGATGAGACTTCCGGAGAAGGACGGCGAGGTTGTTCTGGAAGACGTGTGTCGTATGGTTGATTCCTATTTAGAGGCAGGATTCAATTATTTTGACACGGCATATGTCTATCACGGCGGAAAGTCTGAGGTTGTTGCAAGAGAGGCAATTGTAAAAAGATATCCGAGAGACTCTTTTTATCTTGCGACAAAGCTTCCGGCATGGAACATTAAGTGCCCGGAGGATAGGGATAGATTGTTAAACGAACAATTGGAGAGAGCCGGTGTTACATATTATGACTTTTATCTGTTACATGCCGTTGAGGATGGCGGAAATTACGATACCTATGAGAAATATGATTGTTTTAATTGGGCAATGCAGAAAAAGGCGGAAGGCAAAATCAAACATTTTGGATTCTCCTACCATGGCACTCCGGAGCTATTGGAAAAAATATTAGATAAATATCCCCAGACTGAGTTTGTTCAGATACAGTTAAATTATGCGGATTGGAATAATCCGGTGGTGTGCTCCGGTAAATTGCATGAAATCCTTCATCGTAGAAATATTCCCATGATTATCATGGAACCGGTTAAGGGAGGTACACTGGCGAATCTTAAACCGGAACTGGAAGCGAAGTATAAAGCTGTACGACCGGATGCCTCAATTGCGTCATGGGCACTCCGATTTGCAGGATCTCTTCCTGGTGTCATGACTATTTTGTCCGGCATGTCTAACGAGGAACAAGTCAAGGATAATATTAAAACGTTTGCAGAATTTGAACCGTTAAACAATAGAGAGCGTGCAGTGATTGATGAAGTGACAGCCATTATGTTTGATATTCCGCAGATTGGATGTACGGCGTGCAGATACTGTTGTGACGGATGCCCGATGAAGATCAGTATTCCGGATGTGTTCAAGACAGTAAATACAATGCGTTTATATAAAGAAGAATTCAGGCCTAAGGCTTTTTACAATAATATGGTTGCAAACGGCGGAAGAGCCTCGGCATGTATCGCCTGCGGACAGTGCGAGGGCGTATGTCCACAGCATCTGCCTATCATAGAATTGATGAAAGAATCGGCCGAGTTGTTGGATGCATAAACCACGAAGATGTGCTCCGTTGGCATAATAACTTGATGATTTTTAAAGTGTTGATGTAGGAGAGTAACTATGCTTCCATCTATAACGAAAGCAGAAAAAGAATTGCAGATTGCAGGTGAACTAAATCCTGGACCATGGACGAAACATTCTATCAATACTGGAATAGCAGCACGGAATATAGCAGAAAGAATTCCTTATATGGATTCGAACAAGGCATATATCTTGGGTGTTTTGCACGACATCGGCAGGCGTGTCGGTGTCGTCAACATCCCGAAACATGTATATGAGGGATATTCTTTTTGCATGGAAAAAGGTTGGGATGAAGTCGCCCAAATATGTATGACACATTCGTATGTATTGATGCAGGATGAGTTTGATTACGAACCAACTACAAAAGAGGAGATTGAAATAAAAAACTTCCTTTCAAATTGTCAGATTGATGATTATGATCTGCTGATTCAGTTGTGTGATTCAGTGGCAACAGATTATGGATTTGTCATCATTGAGAAAAGATTTGTAGATGTGACACGCCGCTACGGAATTATGGAAAAGTATATAGAAGGATGGAACAAAACATTCGAGATTAAAGAGTATTTTGAGTCAAAAATGGGATGTTCCGTATATGATGTTTTACCGGACATAGGGAGAACAACGCTTTTGTCACCACCGCCGTGGAAACCGCCGGTGAAGGAAAACTGAAGGTTCAGACTCCTAGATGGGAGCGCCGCGATACTTTAAAAAATAAATAGAGATCTACTATGGAGATATTTTTTCCATAAATTCATTGACAAATATCCCCAAAACGGTTATGATATTCGAGTATGCCGCATAGTGAGGTACAAGTATGCCCATTTGGACATCACCGAAGCTAGCGAGTAAGATGAACTTCGGTTCATGAATAGGAGGTGCCATATGTACGCAATTATTGCAACAGGTGGAAAGCAGTACAAGGTTTCCGAGGGAGACATCATCAGAGTTGAGAAACTGGATGCTGAAGTCGGAGCTTCTGTAACGTTTGACCAGGTGATAGCTGTCAGCGATAAGAAACTGAAGGTTGCGGGCGATGTAGAGAAAGCTACCGTTACCGGAACAGTTACGGATCAGGGCAAAGGTCGTAAGGTTATTGTATACAAGTACAAGAGAAAATCCGGTTATCACAAGAAAAACGGTCATAGACAAGCATACACTCAGGTTAAGATTGACAAGATTAACGCATAAGAGTTTGTGCAAAGGTGTGAGATGACACAGATCACATTTTATAAAACAACAACAGGAGAGTATCAAGGATTTACGTGTGACGGGCATTCCGGGTACGCTGAGCGCGGTGAGGACATCGTGTGCGCGGCCATCTCAGTATTAGTTATTAACACCATTAATTCTCTGGAACAGATTGCAGGGGAGCAGATGGATGTTGAAACTGACGAAGAGGATGGAAAAATTCGATGCAGTTTTGTAAATCAGCCCTTGAGAGAGACTTCCAAGGCGTTTATGGATTCTCTGGTGTTGGGACTTGGTCAGATTGAGAAACAATATGGAAAGAACTATTGTAAATTGACATTTGAGGAGGTGTAATACCATGTTAAATATGAACCTTCAATTTTTTGCACATAAGAAGGGTGTTGGTTCTACCAAGAACGGTAGAGATTCCGAATCCAAGAGATTAGGTGCGAAGAGAGCTGACGGACAATTCGTAAAAGCAGGAAATATCTTATACAGACAGCGCGGAACTAAGATCCATCCCGGCATCAATGTTGGCAGAGGCGGTGATGATACGCTGTTTGCGCTGGTTGATGGCGTGTTGAGATTTGAGCGTAAAGGAAGAGACAAAAAGCAAGCTTCCGTATATCCTGTAGAGAAGAAATAGGGCGTTTGATTCGGGCTTCGAACATTTCAATGTTTGAAGCCTTTTTTAAGGAGATAGAGATATAAAAATGCCCGAATAGTAGTGGTGCACAAGAGTTGGCCGTCAAGCTAACTCTTGTGCAGGGAGACAGTTATGTTTGCAGATCGTGCGAAAATTTATGTTAAGAGCGGTAAAGGCGGCGACGGACACGTATCTTTCCGCAGAGAAAAATATGTACCCAACGGCGGTCCTGACGGTGGCGACGGAGGTAAAGGCGGCGACGTATACTTTGAGGTGGATGAAGGTCTTAATACTCTCACAGATTTCCGCCATATACGCAAATACTGTGCCGGTAATGGAGAGAATGGCGGCAAGCGCAATTGTGCCGGTAAAAATGGTGAAGATATTGTCATTAAAGTACCGGCAGGAACGGTAATTAAAGAAGCGGAGAGCGGTCAGGTCATAACCGACATGTCCGGGGATAACCGTCGTTTCCTTCTGCTGAACGGTGGTAAAGGCGGAAACGGCAATCAACACTATGCCACAAGCACCATGCAGGCGCCCAGATATGCGCAGCCCGGACAACCGGCGCAGGAATTGGAGCTTCTGCTGGAATTAAAAGTGATTGCGGATGTTGGACTTGTGGGATTTCCTAATGTTGGAAAATCTACGTTTCTTTCCATGGTGACCAATGCAAGACCCAAGATTGCGAATTATCATTTCACAACCTTAAACCCTAATCTGGGCGTGGTTGATTTGGAGGACGCCAAAGGATTTGTCATTGCGGATATTCCGGGACTGATTGAGGGAGCATCTGAGGGCGTGGGCCTTGGACATGAGTTTCTCCGCCATATTGAGCGTACTAAGTTGATTGTACACATTGTGGATGCAGCTTCCACAGAGGGACGCGATCCAATCGAGGATATTTACGCCATCAACAAAGAATTGGAAGCCTACAATGCGGAGATTACCTTAAGACCGCAGATAATCGCTGCTAATAAGATTGATATGATTTATGGTGAAGATGATCCGGTGGCGAAGATCAGGGAAGAATTTGAACCGAAAGGCGTACCGGTCTACGCCATATCCGCCATTAGCGGTCAAGGGCTTAGAGAACTGCTGTACGATATTAACAATCAACTGGAGAAAATGGATTCTAAGCCGGTTATCTTTGAGCAGGAATTCTTCCCGGAATATCATTTTGATGTGGAAAGCGAGCCGTTCACGGTAGTCTACGATGAGGGAGAAGATGCCTATGTTGTGGAAGGTCCAAGAATCGAGAAGATGCTTTCCTATACGAACTTAGAATCGGAGAAAGGCTTTAAGTTCTTTCAGGATTTCCTGAAGAATAACGGTATCTTGGAACAGTTGGAAAAGTTGGGTATAGGAGAGGGAGACACGGTGAGAATGTATGGACTTTCGTTTGATTATTACAAATAAAAAAAGTTGGTCGTTGGACCAACTTTGCAAGCAAGCTCGCTTGCGAGATTCGCTTCTCGAACTCTGTGAGCAAGTTGGCTTATTATAATAAAATCGAGGTATAGAGGTATATTATGACGAGTAAACAGAGAGCCTATTTAAAGAGTTTAGCGAGCACGTTAAATCCGATTTTTCAGGTAGGAAAATCCAGTCTGACGCCTGAGTTTGTTACGGCTATTGATGAGGCATTTAACACAAAGGAACTACTGAAAATTACAGTTTTGAAAAATTGCTTGGATGATCCTAATGAAATTGCACAGACAATAGCGGAGCGGACACATTCACAGGTCGTTCAGGTAATCGGCAAAAAAATTGTGCTGTACAAGCCTGACAAGAAAAATCCTAAGATTATTTTGCCCAAAGAGAAAGATTAATTTCCTGGTGTGAAGAGCTTTGGAGTGGAGGAAAGCATAGTTTGAAAAAAGTAGGGATTATGGGCGGTACTTTTAACCCAATTCACAATGGACATCTGACGCTCGCAGAAGAAGCGTTCAAACAATTTTCATTGGATGAGGTGCTTTTCATGCCCTGCGGGAATGCTTATATGAAAGCGGACCAAAAGGTAGAATCCGGACAGACTCGTTCTGAAATGACTGCATTAGCAATTAAGGATAAGCCGTATTTTACCCTGTCCACAATCGAAATCGAACGGAAAGGGAACACATACACCTATCAGACGTTAGAATGCCTGAAGAAGGAAAATCCCGACAAGGAATATTACTTTATTGTGGGAGCAGACAGCCTTTTTCATATGCCACAATGGGTAGCTCCGGATCGTATTTTTTCTAATTGCTGCGTTTTGGCCGCCATACGGGATGATAAGACAGTTAAGGACATGGAAGAGCAGATTGACTTATTGAGTCAAAAATATAATGCACACATCTATATTATGAAAACTGGACGAATGTCTATTTCGTCTTCGGATATCAGGCGAAAAGTGGCAGTGGGAGAGTCCATAGAAGGTGATGTTCCTGAATCGGTCAGAATCTATATTGAGAAGAGAGGGTTATACAAATGAAGACCTCAAACCTCGCAAAACTCAGAAAAGAAATGGAAAAAGAGCTGGAATCCAAGCGTTATGAGCATACTTTAAGTGTGGCTTACACGGCCGCGAATCTTGCAGCAGTACACGGCGTGGATGTGGAAAAAGCACTTGTGGCCGGTATGCTGCATGACTGTGCCAAGTGTCTCAGCCACAAAAAGCAGTTGGCGCTATGCACTAAAAATCATATACAGCTTTCCGATCTGGAGGCGGCAGAAGATTCTCCACTTATACATGCCAAGGCAGGCTGTATTCTGGCTAAGGAAGAATATGGGATAACAGATGAGGATATTCTTCATGCGATCTGTTATCACACCACAGGAAGACCGCAAATGAGTCCTTTGGAGAAAATCATTTACATTGCAGACTATATCGAACCTGAGCGAAAACATATAAAGAGAACAGCCGAAGAAACCATGCAGGATCGGCTTACGCAAGTACGCAGGATGGCGTATCGTGATCTGGACGAGGCATTATGCAATATCTTAATTGATTCACTTGCCTATCTGCAGGAAAAAGGCGGCACGGTGGATTCCATGACGCAGAAGACATATGAATATTATAGACAGTATCAAAATAACGGAATTATGCAACCAGAAAGGAACACAGAACATGAATAGCAATGAAATAGCCAAACTTGCCATTACGGCATTGGAAGATAAAAAAGCGGATGACATTAAGGTTATCGACATTAGTGAAGTGTCTGTTATCGCTGACTATTTTATTATCGCTAACGGTACGAACCGCAGTCAGATACAGACGTTATCTGATCATGTGGAGGAGACACTTGGCAGAGCGGGCGTGGAACTTAAACAGGTAGAAGGGTACGAGAACGCGAATTGGGTACTTCTGGATTTCCGCGATGTAATCATTCATATTTTTGATAAAGAAAATCGCTTGTTCTACGATCTTGAGCGAATATGGCGTGACGGAAAGATGATTGAAACTGATAATCTCTAAAGAAGAATCGACTTGTTTGCGGGATATTGCTCATGAGGTATGTACGGCTGCCAACCCGGCAAACTCGATAAAAGAAGCCGACACTGCTTATTTCAAGCAATGCCGGCTTTCTTTTTTAGCGAACTTTGATTAAACGAATTCTGTTCGGATGAACTCTGTTCAAACGAACCCTGTTCGTTTTTTTTTTACAAGGTAAGTTACGAGTTTATTTCACTTGTTTCACCACCCGCATACATATAGAACGTGATGATATAGAGCCCCGCGATACCTACCAATGCGTAAATAATTCTTGAAAGCCATGACATATTACCGAAAACAAATGCCACGAGGTCAAAACTGAAAAGACCGATTAACCCCCAGTTAATAGCACCGATAATGGCAATCGTCAGGGCAAGAATATCTAAACCTTTATTTTTCATGTTTCTTTTCCCCTTTCTAAAGAACCTTCAAGCTTGTTTGTTAGCTGCTTATAAAACATCTATAAACAAAAACAGTAACTGTCTGGATAGTATGTGCAATCTTTAAATAAGAGAGCATATCGGACAGTTACTATTATTATGCCTTGCGTTAAATTTGCTATACTGGAAAATATACCAACTTACAAATTATAAAAACTTTGCTCAATAGGTATCATATAAAGAGCTACGGGCGATATAATCTAAACACACCAAACACTTTGCCTAAAATCTGGCAGTCATCAACAATAATCGGGTCCATGGAATCATTCTCCGGTTGCAGACGAATGTGTCCGTTTTCTTTATAAAATGTTTTAACGGTAGCGGAATCGTCAACCAGAGCAACGACCGTGTCTCCGTTATTAGCTGTCTGGCAGCATTTAACAAAAATTTGGTCTCCGTTATAAATGCCTACATTAATCATCGAGTCGCCTTTTACTTTCAGCGCAAAGGATTCTCCACTGGGAACCATCTCCGCGGGAACAGGGAAGTAACTCTCTATATTCTGCTCGGCCAAAATCGGCTCGCCGGCAGCAACCTGACCGACTACAGGAATGGACACCATCTCTGTGCGAACCATCTGGAAGTTATCGTCACATATTTCGATTGCACGAGGCTTGGTGGGATCGCGCCTGATATAGCCGTTCTTCTCGAGTGTTTCCAAGTGAGAGTGTACTGAGGAAGTGGATTTAAGATTAACTGCCTCGCAGATTTCACGTACTGCAGGCGGATATCCACGCTTTAAAATTTCATCTTTAATATAGTCAAGTATCTGTTGCTGTTTTGCAGTGATCTTACCGTATCCCATAAGTAAATGACCTCATCCTTTCTGAATTATATCCAATCTGTGATTTCATTATTATTTATTCATATCATAACATATAAACAGTAAAAAAGCAAACATATATTCAGAATATTTGTTCGATTATTTTGTAAAAAAGTGTTGACATTCGAAAATGTGTTCGATATAATTCAATCATAAAGAACGTTTGTTCGCAACGCGTGTTCGAATATAAAGAAGGATGAAGGTGAACAGTATGAATAATAACAGTATGCGTCGTATGAGAATAGAAGATATGAGAAGTGAAAGAAGAATTATGAAAAACAGAATCAGAAGACAACGGGAAATAAAGAAGAATTTTCTGATATTTGTTATGACAATATGTCTCATTGTCACCGGCGCACTTTCAATAAGTGGTTTTCGTTCCAATGCTAAAGACGACTCCACGGTAGTTTCTTATAAATATTACAAGAGTATAGCCGTTGCCAATAACGATACTTTGTGGTCGATAGCGCAGGAATATATGGATTCAGAGCATTATGAGTCTATTTATGATTATATTGATGAAGTGAAAAGTATGAATGCTTTAACAGATGAAACAATCCATTACGGGGAGTACTTGATTATTCCTTACTATTCCAATGATTTTGTGGGGTAATAATGTAATCATCCATATTGAAAGCAAGGCGGACAGACGCGAATCAGTCAGAACTTAATGGTGGCCTGCATAGGGTGGGATTATATATACGGAGAGAATAGAAGAGACCTTTGATTTCTTGCGGTTTGGCAATCAGAGGTCTCTTCTAATTTTTATTAAATTATTTCTTCTCACGTAATTTTACCTTATTAGCAGCATAGCGACGACGTTCATCCTCCAGGGCAGCATAGTGCTTTTTGGTTGTATTCACATCCTTGTGTCCGAGTACGTCCGCAACCAGATAGATGTCGCCGGTTTCGCGGTAAAGCGATGTGCCGTAGGTACTTCTCAGCTTATGAGGCGTAATCTTCTTAAGGCTTGTCACGGTGGAAGAGTATTTTTTAACCATATTCTCCACGGCACGCACGGAAATTCTGCGATTTTGCATGGACAAGAACAAGGCGTTCTCATGTCCGGATTGGGGAATGATATGATGCCGTTCGTCCAAATAATCATGTAAGGCGTTTTCCACTTCTTCACCGAAATAAATCACTGCCTCATAGCCGCCCTTGCGTCGTATTTTAATGCCGTTGTTTTTAAAATCCACATCACCTATGTCTAAACCGACACATTCCGAGACACGGATACCCGTTCCAAGAAGCAGCGTAAGAAGAGCCACATCTCTTGTTTTAGTAACCTTATGAAAGCGTTGCTGTGCTGCAGTCAGCCCTGTACCGTCCTCCACCTGATCCAAGAGGATAGCGACTTCATCCGCATCCAGACGAATAATTTCTTTCTCGTGTAATTTGGGAAGCGGAACAAGTACTGCAGGATTTTTTTCAATTAATTCTGCTTGGAAATAATAATTATAAAAGCTTCTGAGTGCCGCCAGCTTACGTTTTTTACCGCGCTCGTCATTGGTGTAGATTTTACCGTCTTTCTCGTAATAGGAGAGATATTCAATATATTCCTCAATATCCTCTCTGGATAACTGTTCTAAAATTGTAATAGGGAAATCAATTATTTCCATTCGCTTACAATAACTGTTCTTATCGTGGAGAAACTCAAAGAAAAGTCGAATATCATAAGCATATGCAAGTCTGGTTCTGGCGGATGTGTATTCGGTAATACCGCGGAAGAATTGTTTGCAAAAGGGCGGTAATGTCTCAAGGACATCTCTCATTTTCTGAACATTACCGATGTTTTGCTGGTCATGGTAATTGTTATTGTTTCTGGTATCCATTATAGTTCCCATCCTTCCAAATTGCCGCTTTGAATTGCGGTAAACATTCTATCTTTAACTCCGGGTGTTTCGCGATTGATTCCTCGCACAAGCTCCTTGATATATTCACGTTTCGTATGCCCGTCAGCGGGACATGGACTTTTTACAACAGGAACATCATGTTTATGTACAAAACCGATTACATCCGCCTCGTTCATATAGATTAGTGGGCGTATTACGGTGATGCCCGTGCGATCTAAATAAGTAACAGGGCGGAATGTATGGAATCTGCCCTCATAAATAAGCGACATCATCATTGTCTCCACCACATCATCCTTGTGATGCGCATAGGCAACCTTATTACACCCGGCGGCTTTCATTGCATCGTTTAATGCACCTTTGCGCATTTTTGCACATAGAGAACAAGGATTTGTCTCTTGACGGTCGTCAAAGACAATCTTGGCGATATCAGTCTGAATAATATGGTATTCTACTTCAAGAGTGGCACACAGTTCTTTAATTTTATCCAGATTCAGATTATCAAATCCAAGATCCACCGTAACGGCGCACAATTCAAAATGTATTGGGTAGAAACGCCGTAGCCCCTGCATGGCATAAAGCAAGGTAAGACTGTCCTTACCGCCGGAAATGCCTATGGCAATCTTGTCATGGGAACTAATCATATGATAGTCATCTATGGCTTTTCGTGTCAGACTATATACCTGTTGCAATTTCATGTTGCCGGTAGTTCCTTTCAGATGTACTAAATTCATTATACAAAATATTCATTTTTTTAGCATTAAAATTTTAAAATTATAATGCAGAATATGAAAAAAATGGTATACTGAATATAGTCATATCTGTATAATAATTTGTGATGCATGACTATTTCAACATACATAAATCAGAGCGGGGTATGCATAATGAAATTTAAATTTGATAAGAAATATTTATATTGGGGTATCACGGCTTTTCTTGTAATTGCTGCGGGTATTCTTTTTTACTATATTCTTTTTCACGGCTCAAGCTTGTCCAGCGGATTTAGTAGTTTTATCGGAATATCAATGCCGATTATCGACGGGCTTGTGTTGGCCTATCTGATGACACCTATTTTAAATAAAATTGAAAAGTGTATTATCAAACCGTTGTATATAAAAGCCAAGCTGCCCATGACACCCAAGAACAAACGCAGGATGAGAGGACTGTCCATTCTGGTAACGATTGTACTGATTTTAGTTGTGCTCTATGAATTTTTCGGATTGATTATTCCGGAAGTTGTGCGCAGTATCCAGAGCATTATTTTTCAGTTCCCGATTTATATCAATAATCTCAGCAATTGGGCGATGGGACTTATGAAAAATAATCCGGATTTGGAAGAAGTGGTGGATGCGTTAATCAATCAGTATTCCTCCAAGATACTGGACTATGTAAACAGCAATCTGCTTCCCAACCTCAACGGACTGGTCAGGACATTGTCATCAAGTGTGCTGGGCGTGTTTAAGGCAATGTGGAATTTTGTGATTGGATTTATTATTTCCATCTATGTACTTGGCAGTAAAGAAAAATTTGCGGGACAGGCGAAGAAGATTGCATATGCTTTGTTTGATCGCAAAGTCGGCAATGAGGTGATTTCCAATTTCCGTTTTATCCACAGCACATTTATCGGATTTATCGGCGGCAAGATAGTGGATTCGATTATTATTGGCATTATATGCTTTATCTGTACGACGATCATCGGTACGCCATATGCGATTTTAGTGAGCGTCATTATCGGTGTGACTAATCTGATTCCATTCTTTGGACCATGGATTGGCGGTGTACCGAGTGCGCTCTTGGTTTTGATGGTAGATCCGATTCAGGCGTTGTATTTTGTAATTTTAATTATGGTTATTCAACAGTTTGACGGTAATATCCTTGGTCCCAAGATCTTGGGAGATTCTACCGGACTTTCCGGTTTCTGGGTAATTTTTGCTATTACAATATTCGGTGGACTGTTCGGTGTGTTTGGAATGGTTGTGGGTGTGCCGATTTTTGCAGTATTCTATGCGGCCGTCAAAGCGTCCGTCAACAGAATGCTTAAGAAAAAGAACCTGCCTACAGATTTAGGACCATATCTGACAGTGGGACAGATTGATGAATCAATGGGTTTTACGGAATATGTGCCTCCGGTTAAGAAGAAAAGACGGAAGGAAGAGAGCGGTAATAAAGCTTCCGATTCCTCCAAGACTGAGGGAAATGCATTATGAAGATCGTGTTTGTTCTGCCTGATATGCCGGGTGGCGGTTCTGAGCGTGTAGTGGCTCTGCTTGCCAATGAATATGTAAAGATGGACTATGAGGTAGCAATTTTATTGTTTGCAGGGAGCCAAGTGGCTTATCCGCTGGATGAACGAATAGAAATCTGTATCGCGGGAAAAGCGTCGGGTGGAAATCCGTTTATTCAGATTTGTCGTCTCTTTAAGATGAGACGTTTTTTTAAGAAGAATAAAGGTTGCTATATTTTTTCTTTTAGCGTGAATGGCAGTGTTTTCTCTGTAATTGCCGCTGCAGGAATTCCCCATAGACTCCTTGTGTCCGAAAGGAATGATCCTACCCGCGTTTCCGGTCAGAAGCTTCGTGACTGGTCGTACCGTAAAGCAGAAAAATTGATTTTCCAGACGGAAGATATGAAGCAATATTTTTCGGAGGATATCCAAAAAAAGTCGGTCATTATTCCCAATCCGATATCTGCGAATATGCCCGAACCATTTCAGGGAGAGCGCAAGAAACAGATTGTAACTGTTGGAAGACTGCACCCACAGAAAAATCATAAGCTGTTGCTTGACGCTTTTGCAGCATTTCATAAGGTTTACGCGGACTATGAACTTCATATATTCGGCATCGGAGAGTTGGAAGAAGCTTTGAAACAACAGGCGAAAGAACTAAAGATTGACGAGAAAGTTGTTTTTAGGGGATTTTCATCCGATGTGCACCACGAAATATGGGATAGCGCCATGTTTGTGCTTTCTTCGGATTATGAGGGGATATCCAATTCTATGATAGAGGCTTTGGCAATGGGGGTACCCGTGATTTCCACCGACTGTCCTGTGGGTGGGTCGAGAATGTATATAGAGGATGGAGTGAGTGGTATACTTACACCGGTAGGAGATGAGAAGGCATTGACGGAAGCTATGCTGAAAATTGCCGGCGATTCTGACCTTGCGCGCAAGTTTTCCGAAAACGGTGCTAAAGTCAAAGAAAAATACAGTTTAGAAAAAATTGCCGGTCGATTTCTTGAAGAAGCAGGTATATAGCTTCCGTAATCAAGTAAACAATATGAGGTAAATATAACGATGGAAGAAAGCAGAATTATGAAATGGGACAAGGTGTGGGAATGGTTGTTTTTTATTGCGCTTATTGTCGCAGTCGGAATGATTGTATGCACTAATTTGTTTCATTATTGTTATAAAATGAACGCGGATATCGCTTCGGAAGGAGTATATGCAAGGCTGATATGGGAAAGTAAAGAATGGCTGCCCAAATCATGGTACTCCGGCACCGAGTTGCGCTTTTGGCAGACACCTAATCTGGCGGCATTGTTTTATGGTATAACGCATAGTATGACTTTAGCTATGGGAATTTCGTGTATTGCCATGACGGTGGGAGTTGTATTAAGCGCTTATTTTTTTGTTTCACAATTTTCATTTAACAAAGCACAAAAGCTGGCATTTTTACTGTTATGTTTAGTTGTTTCCAATCAATTCATGATTTTGGAATTGGCATATCTTTTTGCATCTTACTATGGAATCCATGTGATTATTTTGTTTTTTACAATGGGAGTATATATTCGTTTGATGAGCGGTAAGCAGAAGGCATCTCCGTATGTTATCGCGACTGTAATTCTGGCGATTATGACGGGTATGTTATCTGTTCGTGAAATTTCAATTTGTTATGCACCGTTATTTGGAGCAGAAGTCATAAGACAGTTCTATCTGTATTTGACGAATAAAAGTGAATGGAAAAGCAGAAAGAATCGGCTTACGGGCGCTTGGTGTCTTGTACTGCCGATAGCGAGCATCGCGGGAACCTTCTTTCCCTATTCTATTGAACAGGATATATCCAGAAATGTTCGAAAAGGATTTGGAAAGCTTATCGGCACAGTATTTCCGCATGTTGCAGAGTGTTTGGGGATTACGCAATCTGAACTTTTGGAAACTGTTGTACTCTGTGTTTTGCTTATAGCTGCTGTTATCAGTTTATTCTTATGCGCAATTCGGGTATTGGTTAAACGTGATGCTGAATATGCGGTGTGGAGCTATCTTGCGTTGTGGATTGCACCTGTATTGTCAATGTTGGCCGTGGCATTTACGACAATGGATAGTTCTCCGCGGTATTACTTTGTATTGATATATACTTTGGCTTTTGGGGCAATATATTTTATCAGGTATATTAAAGAAAAATCTCGGATTTTAGAAGCGATTGGGTATCTAATCGTGTTGCTGGTGTTTGTCTTGCAGACAAAATCTGTCTATTTGCCGATTATACGAAGCGAAGAACCGCCTATGACAGATGCCTATAAAGTGAGCAGTTGGTTGGAAGATAACGGATATGAGCAGGCATATGCCAACTTCTCAAACGCCAATATGATAACAGTTTTATCCGGAGGGACTGTCAGAGTCGGGGCCGTAGACTCGGTAGGGAGAATGGATTTCTGTAAATGGCTAAACAGCACTGATTGGTATGTCCCGAATGTACCATATGAGGCTCCGACAGCCTATATTATAACGAAATATGAGTTTGATAAATTTGAGCCGTTTTATGAACTTCATCGGGAAGAACTTGAGCTGGCAACAGAGATTGGTATGTATTCCATATATGTTTCCGATTATAATTTTTCATGTTTGGAATATGGGGAATAGCATTCCATTAAGATGTACCGGGATATAAAAGGAGATAACATGGATAACGAATTAAAAAAAGAAAAATATTATTCGGCTGTACTTTTATGTATCAGCATCCTTTTCTATTTATTTTTTGCCATTTATGACGGCGTTATTATCTGTGCAGATTCTCCGAGTTATATTGATATGTATATGTCGAGAGAACCTTTTTATTGTATTTTTTTAGGAATATTAAGAGCCATCTTTAATTTGTTTACGGGAGAAAATACTACACATTATCTGACTGCAGCGGTATATATACAAAGTTTGTTAGCCGCCTTAGCTGCATGGTCTTTGGCTGATTATCTGAAAAAAGAGTTTAACCTTTCCCGGTTTGGAGCCGGAGTAGTATTGTTTATTCCGTTGGCAACATCTCTATTGTGTCGGTTTGCGGCAATCAGGGCATCTATGTACTCTAATAGTATTCTGACGGAAGGCATTGCATGTTCTCTGTTTTTGATTTATATCAGATATCTATTGGAATTTTATTACAAAAGAAGCATAAAATGTCTGATTGTTTCCGGGGTATTGTCTTTTATTTTAATCTCAACAAGAAAACAAATGTATATTACTTTGATATTATTGATTATTGTGGCACTTTGGACATATTTTGCCGAAAAGAAGATTAAGAGGGGGATACTTACGGTACTTATATGCGGTTGTTGTATCATTGGCGGCAACATAGTATTTGACAACAGCTATAATTTGCTTGTTCATGGAGAATTAGGAACCCATTCCAATGATAACAGGTTTATGGCAACTATGGTATTCTACGCGTCTGAAAGAGTTTACGGAGATAATATTGAAGATGCGGATGCGAGAGCTTTATTTTATCAAATTTACGATATATGCGACGCACAGGGATATTTAAAACATAACGCCGGGCAGGGGTGGTACAACAGAGTCAAACACTTTGGTGAACACTATGATAATATCCAGATAGATACCATGTGGCCTGCAATAGAACAATATGTGCGTGAAAACTATGACGGTGGAGAAATCTATCTTGAGCAAAAAGTAGATGAAATAACCAATCAAATAATTACAGGATTGCTCCCTAAGACCTGGTTAAAAGTACTGGGCTGTTTTATAGACAATTTTCTTGAAGGACTTGTTACAACGGTTGCTCAAATGCGTCCGATTTTGATTGTTTATTCTTTAGCGATATATGTATTTTATCTGATTTTATTAATTTTGCAGATAAAATTGGAAGGGATGACGAAACTTTCTTTTTTTGCAATATGCACTATGTTTTCCGTTGTAATCAATGTAGCGGTGGTTTCCATGGTTATTTTCTGTCAGACCAGATATACAATATACAATATGCCGATTTTCTATATAACTCTGTGGATTTTGTTTATAAAAGACAGTAGTTTGTTGTTTCAACAAAGGGATGTGAAAAATTCTCAACAAACCGCTTAAAATGGGGATTTTAGGAGTTAGAAGAAAGTAGCTGTATTTTCAGAGATAACTATTCGTTAAACTTGTGTTTTGCGCATAGTTCTATATCGAATCAGACTACTCTTTTTCAGCAAGGATTTTCTTCATCCACACATGAGGACATCCTTGTTCATCGTCTATTTCTTTACATTGCACATAACCGTTTTTGCCATAGAAACCGGATGCCTGACATTGTGCGTGTAATGAAATGGATTTTCCGCCGACGTTACGAATGTATTTTTCGGCTTCCTGCATCATAAGGGAACCTATATTATTATGGCGATATTCCTTGCATACGGCAAGTCGTCCCAGAATATACGCCTGATTCTCGCCTGATGCATCTTTAAACACACGACACGTGGCAATAGGCTGCTCATTCTCGTCCAACATTACAAAATGTGTGGCGATGTCATCTGTATCGTCAAATTCGTCTACAAACCCTTGTTCCTCTTCAAAAACTGTTTTTCGGACAACTTTAGCGCTATCGGGTAAATTTTGTTCGTATGTTAGTATTTTCATATATCTAATCCTTTTCAAAATTGCAATTTATTATTGAACTAAAAATGTACGTACATATTACTCCAAAGACACATACCCTGTATCCGCCACGATTTGCTGTCCCTGCGGACCCGTCATCCATTCCAAAAACGGTTCAATGGTCTCTTTTGAATATGTTCCTGTGGCTCTGTTTTTATCGATTACGGTGATGGCATAAAGCTGTGTAGTCAGCGGATATTCACCGGAACGGATTGTCTCTTCATCGGGATATACGCCATCCACGGACAGGAATTTGATGCCGCCCGATTCGTTATCTGAAAATATAGCATTCCCCTCACTGCTCTCTTCTGCCATCAGGGTCGCATAATATCGAAAGCTATAGCCTATGGCAGATGTTTCGTTATTATAAGCTGCTACACCTCTTAAAATGCCACCCATGGAGTCATAATATTCTGCTTCCAGAGGGTCTTTTAAAGGTGTTTCACCCATAAAATATTCCATCATTGTCTGTGAACCGGAATTAGACGGACGTTGATAGGCAAGAATTTTTTTGTGCTCACCGCCTACTTCACGCCAATTGGTAATTTCACCGGCATAAATGCTCCTAATCTGCTCAGAATTTAACGTATCCACGGGATTTTTATCGTTGACAAAGAATACGAAGCCTTCCTTTCCGATGGGAGTAAGAACCAGTTCTTTTCCGGCATCATCCGCCATCTGTATTTGTTCTGCGGACGGTTTAGCCCCAAAAAAGATATCCACTTCACCCTCCAGCAGACTTTCATAGGCATATATGCTGTTCTCGAATCGAATAGGCATTATTGTTGACTTATCGCGGGCCTGGGATTTTGCCGTAGATTGAATCTTTGCAATATCATCATAGCAGGCATTGGCGAATGCCGAGTAAATCGGATAAGCCGCTTCCGCACCGTCCAAAACAGGCATATCGAGTGGATTGGATATCGTGAACGTAGACGGTTCATCAAGCTTAGCCAGAATATTTGACCCATTTTCCACATAGTATGGCCCTAAATTGGTGCTGGAATATCCGCCTTCATACGCAAAACCATAAGTTGTATGGGCTGTAGGGACGATATTTTTGCGATGCTGATACAAAGCAAATTCGCTCAAAGAATAGACAGAAATAAAGACAGTACAAAATATAATCAATTTTCTCTTAGGAATGACAAAAGGCTTACGAGTCTCATTCATCTTGCGGACATACAACCGCTCTCCTGCCGCAAACGATAGGATTATGAACGCATAATACAACAGATTAAGAAGCAATATGATATGGGTGCTGTCCGTAAAAATTGTGTCCAGCGAGAAGGATTCCCATGCAAACACTCCGTAAGGACAAAAAGTCACAAATACTTGTATAAGTATACCAAATAAATCTTCGGTACGAGATAAATCAAGAGCATTCATGAATGCGGTACAGAACAGATACCATAACACGGGAATAAACAGGAAAGAATATACTGTTGTCCTATCCTTCATTTTCTTTGCCTTAGAATAGCCGTACCACATCATGACTAAAAAGCATAAAACCAGAAAAAGTACTGCAATCATGATGCCATATACTGTGGAATATGTTTGCCCCCAATCCGTCTTACGAATAAAAACATCCTTAGAAAAACCGAGTTTATCGACGAATAAAGTACACAAACCGGTAACGCAAACTGAGGAAAATATCAAAAGCCCTAAAGGTATTAACCATATAAACGCAACCGCACCCATAAATTATTCCTGTTCTTTCGTATCTATCTTATCGAGTCTCGAAATCTTCCACAAACTGTGCAATCAACTTTACGCTTCCGTCGATACCCAAAATACTGCTGTTAATAGATAAATCATAACTGTCGGAACGACCCCACTTCTTGGATGAATAATAGTTATAATAGCTCTGACGCTGTTTATCTTTCTTATTCATCATATCGATCGCTTTCTGTTCTGTGGTGATCTCTTCATGACGTTCCATAATACGTTTCACCTTACAGTCTTGATTCGCATGGATGAAAAGATGCAGGCAATTCTGGTAATCATGCAGCGCATAATCCGCACATCTTCCGACAATAACGCAGGGACCTTCGTCCGCAATCTTCTTGATTGTATCAAACTGTGCCAAAAATACCTTATGGCTGATCGGCATATCCACAAAAGATGAAGAATTATAACCGAAGGAATAGGTGTCCATCACCAGATTGTAGAGGAATGAATTGGTGGGACGCTCATCATGGCTCTGTATCATTTCCTCACAGAAACCGCTCTCTTTCGCTGCCCTTGATAAGAGCTCTTTATCATAATATTTGATTCCGAAATAGTCAGCTACTTTCTGTCCGATTTCACGACCGCCGGAACCAAACTGACGACCGATGGTGATAATTGTATTCATAAAACATACACCGTCCTTTCTGCTGTTAAAATATTATGTATGGATGAAATAACTATATTTATATTATATACATTTTTCCCTGAAAAGCAAATAAAACGCCCGCAAGGTACTGCGGGCGTTTTTGTCTGAAAAAATAAGATTATTAGTTTTTCTTCTTGGCCTGGGAAACAAATGTCTGAATTCCCTCAATAACAAGAATGATTGCAAGAATAACCATAGCGGCTGCGAAGAGCATTTGGAACCAATCGCCCCATGCTGCCGGCGCAGCATCCGGTACTAAACCGGCTATCAATTTAATCTTATTTATTACGGTCATAACCAGACTGGTGATCGTTGCAATCAACATAAATGCCATAGGTATGTAGAACATTTTGTTGTTCTTACCTGCATTGCCGAGCCATGCAGCGACAGCCATCAGAGCAATACCTGCCAAGAGCTGGTTGGCAGCGCCGAACAGACCCCAAATCTGGCTTAAGCTTAATCCACCGAGGATACAGCCAACGATAACCATGAATGCCGTTCCTGTCAGGGGATATGCCAATACTTTGCGGATACCTGTAGCATCTTTGTAGGTTGCCTCACCTTCTTTTAAGAACAGCTCAGAGAACATGAAACGGCTCAAACGTGTACCTGTATCCAAACTGGTAAGAGCAAATACGGAAACTGCCAATGTAAGCAGTGCATAAATAACTCCGTAAACAGTAGACGTTTCTGTTCCGAACATTGTTGCAATACCGGACGCAAAAGCTGCTGCGGGGGTAAGAGCATCACTTGTTCCAAGTGTTGAAGTATACTTAGTGTATATCATACCTACCGCAATCAGCGCCATAACACCAAGTGCAGACTCGATCAGCATGGAACCGTAACCGATAGCCTTAGCATCGCGCTCGTTTGCCAGCTGCTTGGAAGATGTACCTGTGGAAATCAAGCTGTGGAAGCCCGAGCAGGCGCCACATGCCACAGTGATAAACAGCGCAGGGAACAGTGTTCCGATACCGGTTTTCCATCCTGTAAACACCGGAATTTCAAAGGTTGCTGTTCCGGCGAACGCCGAAAAGATAATTCCGATAAAAGCAACTGCCATCATAGCATAAAGCAGGAAGCTGGATAAGTAGTCACGAGGCTGTAACAAAATCCACACAGGGACAAGAGAAGCCACCGTAATATACACACCGATTGCTACAATCCATGCAGTACGGCTCATTGCGAAACCAAAGTTAAGACCGAGTGCAATCATTAATACGATACAGATAACTCCGCAAATGCTGGCCGGCAATGTCTTGACACCCAGACGGTTGGTTATCAGACCATAAATAATAGCCAGTACAATAAACATCAGAGATATAATCGCTGTTGTCTCGTTACCGGTAGGTCCGTTTGTAAAACCAAGTGGATTGGCGGAAGCAAAGGTTCCGGCAACTACGTTCACGAAGGAAGCGATAACCAGAATCAAAACCAACAGGGCAAATATAATGAAAAGTTTTTTCGCCCGGTCGCCCATGGAATCCTGAATAATTTCACCTACGGATTTACCGCCGTGACGGATGGATGCGAACAGGGACCCGAAGTCCTGAAGACCTCCGAAGAAAATACCTCCGATTACGCACCATAAAAATACAGGCAGCCATCCGAATAGGGATGCCTGAATAGGTCCGTTGATAGGACCTGCACCTGCTATTGATGAAAAATGGTGACCCATTAATACTGCCGGTTTAGCGGCAACATAGTCAACACCGTCTTCCATCTCAACGGCAGGTGTCTTTCTGTCGGGGTCAATGCCCCACTGTTTTGCAAGCCATGAGCCATAGAAAACATAGCCCAGAACAAGCAAAATAATTGCAGCTACGATAATCAAAATCGCAGTCATAGTTAAACACCTCTCTCCTTCTCATTACTTTATATTGCTAAAGAGCTTCTTGAGATTTTTTCCCCGTCTGTTACAGAAAAAACCACCTGTAGAAGTCTCCAAGGCAACCACAGAATAATTACTCCACCCCTGCAGAGTGTGTCGATAACTCTTATAACGCTTGAGTTTTCTGATGAAGCGCACAGCATCATCAGAAATATGTTCCGCCAAAACAATCAGCGATATATCCGAACTGCGATGGTTGGCGTGAGGAACCACCCGCGATAAACCTTCCGTCCATGCTGCTTCGTCAAGACTTTGAATATCCGGCAATTCTAGCTCCGGGGCTGTAGCAAAGAAAACATACTCATGTGCGTCTGCTTCCGCCAGTCTTGCTGCCTTTACGAGAAAATACTGCTCATCATGGGTATGAAAAACCGCCTCCGCAGCAAAAGGCTCCGCAACATCTTCTGTTTTAATGTTGTAGTATCGTTTGTAAGATTTCAGCAGGGTCTGAAGTGCCTCGTCTACGGTCATTGTACACCATCCTCTCCCGCAGGTCTTTCTTCATCGGATGTATCGGAAGGCATACCTACAATCGCATCGGGAGCCAGCAGGCTCATTTTCTCCATTAGTATCTTGGCGGCACGGGAACCCGGAAGCTGGATTTGAGCCAGTTCACTGTCATTATCACAGATTACCAGATGTTCAATGGCAAAATCACCCCTGCCACAGCACAACTTCGCCGGAACCAGCATAACACGGCGAAAATAGCGATAAATATCAGTATATGGTATGTAATAAATTTTACGCGCAGAACGAAAATAAAGCCGCTCTGTTCCGAGGCGGAGCTTACCGATTTCCGATGCGCTCTTATATTCCGTTTGGAGATTTTGTGCATTTTCTTCTGTAGTTTTTAAAGGATAAAACTTCATGACTTCCCTCTATTCCACGTTTCCATTTCCCGTAATATGTTATTATTAGGGCAAAATATGCAGCAGATGTTCAAAATATTCCGGCAGAGGTGCCGTAATCTCCACATACTCGCCGGAAGAAGGATGAATAAACCCAATCACCATGGCGTGCAGCGTTTGTCCTTCCAGATGAAAGGGAGACTTTCTGTTACAATATACCTCATCTCCCAACAGCGGATGACCGATGTTTGCCATATGAACACGAATCTGATGGGTACGTCCTGTTTCCAATCTGCATTCAATATAGGTATAGTCCTTAAAACGCTGTAATACGGTATAATGCGTAACAGCAGGCTTGCCGTTTGTCTCGTTAACAGCCATTTTTTTGCGGTCTTTCGGATCTCTGCCAATCGATGCACAAACCGTTCCGGTATCCTGTTCTATAACCCCGTGTACAATCGCGCGGTATCTGCGCGTTACAGAGTGCTCCGATAACTGTGCCGAAATTACGTTGTGAGCATTGTCATTTTTACAGATAATCAGAGAGCCTGTCGTATCTTTATCGATACGATGTACAATACCGGGACGCAGGCTGCCGTTAATTCCGGATAATTCATCTTTGCAATGATACATGACCGCATTGACAAGAGTACCGCTGTAGTGTCCCGCTGCGGGATGGACAACCATTCCTTTGGGTTTGTTCACAATAAGCAGGTCTTTATCCTCATATAAAATGTCAAGAGGAATATTCTCAGGCTCAATAGCGGGCTCTACAGCTTCCGGAATGAGAAAAACAATCTCATCATCCACCCGTAGGCGATAACCGGCCTTCTGAGGCTTTCCGTTGACAAATACACCGTTGTCTTTAATACATTTCTGGATATATGTGCGGGACAGATCCGGAAGTGCCAGACTAATCCATTTGTCCAGCCGTTCGTCATCCTCTCCCAGCCCAATTTGATAAGTAAACTGTTCCATCATTTGAGTTCCCTATACCGTTTTGATTTGAAACTGATAAAACTCAAATCGTTTTCTTTATATACAAATAACAGAAGAATCACCAAGAATACAGTTGAAACCGTCACATATATATCAGCCACATTAAAAATCGGAAAATTGATCAGTACAAAATAGATAAAGTCAACCACATAGTTTAATCGAATCCGGTCAATCATATTACCGATGGCACCGGCAGCAATCAGGCTCAACAGCAAATGCATGATTCGGTACTTCTTGTGGTCGGGCGTTTTTATCAGAACATAACCAATCACACCCAGAATGACTACTGCTACAAAGATAAAGAAGGCCTTCTGATTCTGGAGCATTCCGAAAGCCGCACCTTTATTCTCCAGATAATTGAGCTCCAACACGCCGTTAAATATGATATATGCAGGTTTATCCTTCAAGTGGATGACTGCCAGATATTTCGTATACTGGTCGAGCGCAACAAGTGCGCATATTCCCAATATATCTAAAAGAATCCATAATTTCTTTTTCAGTCTCATTCTTTCGCATCCTCATCGCTAAAATAAATTTCTCGGATTGCATCGAGTATTTCATCGTCTGTTACAGTCTTGTCAATGACTGCCTTGCCGACTTTCTTTAACAAGACAAATTTAATCTGCGTGCCTTCCATTTTCTTATCGGATTTCGTAAGCTTGAGAATTTCCTCCGGATTAATGGAATCGATGCTGATGGGAAGATTAAAAGGCACAAACATATCACGTACCTCATAATATTCCTCCATGGACAGCCAATTATGCTTCCATGAGATATAAGCTGCTGCTACCATACCAAGTGCAATACATTCACCGTGTACCATTTCAAAATTCATGGCTTTTTCAATAGCGTGACCGATTGTGTGTCCGAAATTCAGGAGGGCCCTGTCTCCTTTTTCCGTGGGGTCTTTCTCCACAACCAGCTTCTTGACAGTACAACTGCGCATGATCATTTCTTCCAGCACGGCCTCGTTCCTGTCGTGAATCTCATACATATTGTCAAGCAGCCATTCGTAGAATATAGCATCCTTAATCAGTCCGTGTTTCATAACCTCGGCGAAGCCCGCATAAAACTGTCTGTCGTCAAGTTCTTTTAGTGTGGCAACGTTCATATAAACAAGCTTCGGCATATAGAAAGCGCCCACCATATTTTTGTATCCGTCGAAATCCACCCCGGTTTTGCCACCGATACTGCTGTCCGATTGTGCAATCATTGTGGTGGGAATCTGAACGAAATCCACGCCTCTTAAATAGGTCGCAGCTACAAAACCGGTAACATCGCCGACCACACCGCCTCCCAGGGCAATGAGCAGATCTTTGCGGTCAAATTTTGCCTCAATTAACGCTTTATAGATATCCCTTACGGTATCTAGTGTCTTATTGCTCTCTCCTGCAGGGAAACTGTACAGAAGCGTCTGCATACAGTGCCCTTCCAAAAGCTGTATTACCGTATTGCCGAACAACGCTGATGTGTTGGAATCAGCGATGACAGCCACTCTCCTGTTTTCCACATCAAATGCCTGCAGTTCATCTACAAGCAGTTCAAAACTGTCTGTGAAGACAATATCATAGCACGGTTTCTTTTCGTAGTTAATTGTCATTCTGTTAGCCATTGGGTTCCTCCGTAATGCAGTGGTTTCTATACGTACGAAAACTTCCTGACACTACTGTCAGGAAGTCGTCACACAATTACTAAATTCCGTTATTAATCGGTACATCAAACGAACCGGATAAAATCTCCTGGAAATCACCGGAAATATCAACGCTGGCCGGTGTAATAATAAAGATATAATGTGAAATTTTCTGTAAGTTACCCGAAATTGCAAAACAAGAACCGGATGTAAAATCAATGATTCTCTGGGCAATATCTACATCCAGACCTTCAAGATTCAGGACAACGGTTCTGTTTGCAAGAAGCGTTTCCGTAATTTCTCTGGCATCCTCAACCGTGGTAGGTTTAATCACACATACCTCCATACCTGTGCCGGGCATTTTCTTCATCTGCCGCATAGGAGTCACTTTAGGTACGGTTTTGCGGATTGCCTTGTCATCATCGTCTAAAGAGTCGTCTCTTACAGCACTCGGCTTCTTTACCGGTTCCGGATCATCGTCATAGAAATCATCATCATAATAATCGTCATCTTCAGGATTTAATTTCATGGCATTCAAGAACTTGTCCATTACACTCATAACATATAACCTCCGTCATTTTGAGTTATTTCGTTGCCTACAAACTTATGTATACTAAACAATTGTATATTGTCTTTCTCCAAAGATACCGGTACCGACACGAATATATGTTGCGCCTTCTTCGATTGCGACTTCATAATCTCCGGTCATACCCATAGAAAGTTCTTCCATACAAATATTATCAATGTTTTTATGTATTATGTCAACATATATTTGTTTTAATTTTGCAAAATATAGTCTATTTTCTTCCGAATCCTCTACATATGGTGCTATTGTCATAAGTCCTTTGACTACAATATTCGGTAATTTGGCAATTTCTTCGACCAATGATACGGTCTCTTCCGCGTCCGTACCAAACTTGCTCTCCTCCTTAGCAACATTGACTTCCACCAGAACAGATACAGTCACATTCTTTTTCACGGCTTCCTTGCTGATTTCCTCTGCAAGCCGCAAAGAATCCACACTGTGAATCATATAAACCTTGTCTACAATATACTTTACCTTGTTGCGCTGTAAATGACCGATCATGTGCCAACGCACATCAGAAGGCATTTTGTCATATTTATCGATTAGTTCCTGTACTTTGTTTTCACCAAAATCACGACAACCTAAATCATAGGCTTCCTTTAACATTTCCACAGGTTTGGTCTTGCTGACTGCAATCAACTTTACATCGCCGCGCGCCCTACCACTTCTGTCACATGCTGCACTGATATTCTCTTCCACCGCACAAAGATTGTCCCGAATCATATATTATATACCCTCATTCGTAAATAAATTGATTGTCGTTCACCGTAGACGCGTCCAGCACAATATAGTCATACACGTTTAATCCATATACCGTGTTGGATTTGACTATGGAATATTCTTCATTTTCATACAGGACATTTACCTGCTTAAAATCCGCATAACCCTTATTAATATTGTATACGCCCGTCAATGAACCCGTCTTTCCGATGGCAAACTTCTCCGTAGAGTCCGGTTTGACAATATAATTGCCGGCACGGAGCACAGAGTCGTCCAGATAATACTCGGTATCCGTCGCATTGTAAATCGTAGTCGCCACAAACTGAATGACGACGTTGCCGTTCTCGTCATATGTCTCCAGCAGAACACCGTCGTTTCCGCTGTTGCCGCCCTTCGTGATATAAGATTTCGGCACAATAAAGAATTCTTTCTTTACAATGGCGGAATTAGGAATTTTAAGTCCTTTCTCATCCTCCAGCAAAAGTTCGATATCAATAAAACGATCGGTGCAGAAAGTGATCATGGAGTTGGTGAAGGTTAAGGACACAAAAATGTCGCCATTTTCATCTGTATAAGACTTGACTTCACCCCATGAAGTGTACTGGTTCTTGAGGAATTTGACTTCCACATATTCTTTTTTCAGAAGTTGTTCGCAAAGATCCTCGTCAACCTGGATAACGATGGACCAGTCCTCATCCGTGGACAGCTTGTACACAGGATCACCGCTTGCAATCAGTTTATTATTGACCAGATGTTCTTTCTCGTAATTTTTCTGGTCGAAAAGATCCTTGTTCATGTCCTCAAGAGTCAGGTTTTCATATCCATCAATGGAATATATGACAATACCGCTTTTCGGCGCTTTGCAGTAGTTGATAAAGGCTGTTCCGGAGGTGTTGTTCAAGGCATCGGCATTCTCGAGAATATTATAGTTGGACAGTTTAAGCACCGTTCCTTCCACGCTGTATTTAAAATTGTACACGTCCGCAAACTCGGTACGGTCAAAACTGTTTGCAAATGCAACGATTTCAGTCTTTAACTCCGAGAGGTCGGCATCCGAGAGGGAATTTTCCCCACTCTCACTGGATTGTATGTAATCGGACAGCCGGCCCGTCTCGTCCACGGTGTAGACAAGGTTGTTTGCCGCCACACGCTCTCCTTCCCTTGCGAAATAGTTGACATAGCCTGCATCACTGCCGGTCACGATTTCTTCGGTACGCAGTGCAATGCCTCTGAAAATTTTGTTGGAAGACAGAGAGCCTTCCACAACATTGTAACCGACAATGTGCTCAGTTTTGAAATACATAAATACGCAGATAATTACATAGACAAAAATTGCAGCAAAAATCAGCATACCGATATTCAGGTTTAAAGGGCGTCTGTATTTAGTTATATTTCGTCCGTTGTCTGCCAAGTCCCAATCTCCTTTAACAAACCAAAAACCCCGGGTACACCGAGGTTTATGGAATTACGCACTTATCAGTTATGTATAATCTTATAACGAAACAATAATCTTTGATTTCAGATTCTCGGGTAACGCACTCTCATCAACAGAGACGCTCAATACGAAGTCAACATGGAATTTATCGCTAATCGTTTCTAATTTGTCAATCGTAGCTCCGATGTCATTTTCATTGACACAGGCAATTTTCAAAAAGCTGTCAAAATACATATGCTGTAAGTCATGGTCCTGAGAGATAATACCGCAGATGAAACCGATAAATTCATCGCTGTTAGTTACTAAATAGTCGGAAACATCAATCAGTCGAATCTTGTTGTTCAACTCAAACATATGCTTTGTGCTCTTGTCCAAATAAACGACATTTCCCTGTGCATCCTTAATCACTGTATTTACTTTATCCAATAAATGTTTGGTCTTTCCTTTTCCTTTATTTCCTACGATTAATTGAACCATGGCGAAACCCTCCTAAAGTAAAATATTAGTATAGTCTGTAATATGACTTCGTCTATCCATATTATAAGGGAAAGACGTTAAAAAAACAACTATAAAAACTTATTTGGCGGACTCTAAAAGCTTGTTCATATCAGAGTATAGACTTTCACCGGATGTCTCCTTCATAATAATGGATATATAGGGCGTTCCGTCGCTGCCTTTGGAATACAGCATCAAGCAGTGTCCTGCCGCATTGGTTGTTCCGGTTTTACCTCCGATTACGTGAATGCTCTGCGGCATCTCATAGGTGCCTCGAAGATACAGATTCGTTGTATTTACTTCCAACGATTTCTCATTACCGCTTGCGTCCGTGTATACTGTACTGTAGGAAGTCATCTGGATGATTTCATTGAATAAATCGTATTTCAGAGCTTCCTGAAAAATGAGATACAAATCATATGTTGTCACATAATGGCCTTCTTCGGTCAATCCGTTGGGATTGGTAAAATTGCAGTTTGTAGCACCAAGTTCCATCGCTTCCTGATTCATCAGGGCGACAAATTCCTCCACTGAACCGGAAATACCCTCCGCAATCAAAACAGCCACATCATTGGCGGAATAAATAAGCAGGACGCGCAGTGCCTGGTCAAGAGTCATTTTATCACCGGGCTTTAAGCCGCATAGCTGAGCACCGGGCTCCGTTATGAGCACATTTTCGGAAGCTGTCAGCATCTGGTCGGTAGAGCCGTACTTAATCGCGACAAGTGCAGTCATAACTTTTGTGAGACTGGCAGGATTAATCTGAAGGTTAACGTTTTTTGCATAGAGCGTGTCAAGCTTCTTTAAATCAAAAAGTGCGGCTGCGCCCGCCTCTGACAAGTCCACACCGGCAGGTTTCACATCTTTATTTACTACGCATAAATCCGCCGCAAACGGCTCTAACGTCTCCTGATTGGTTATATTAAGGAGCTGAAAACTGCTTACATCGTTATTCAATTCGTACGCCATGTCATATTTTGTGCCGCCACATCCTGTTAAAATTGTGACAAGCATAAGAAGTATGGCAGTTACTTTTCTTTTTTGATTTCTATTTGTACATTTCACGCCACTCAAGGTCTCCTCTGTCGAGTGATTTGATTAACAGTTCCGCGGAAGCCAGATTCGTCGCAAGCGGGATGTTGTGTCTGTCGCAAAGCATCACTACGTTGTTGACGTCCGGCTCATGTGATTTCGGATATAAAGGATCGCGAAGGAAAATCACCAGGTCAATCTGATTATGTTCGATCTGTGCGCCAATCTGCTGTGCACCGCCTAAATGCCCGGCAAGATATTTGTGTATGGACAGATTCGTTACTTCTTCAATCAGACGTCCCGTTGTGCCTGTTGCAAACAATTCATTTTTACTCAAAATCCCCCGATATGCAATGCAGAAATTCTGCATCAGTTTTTTCTTCGCGTCATGCGCAATGAGTGCAATATTCATAACGGCGCTCTACTCCTCTATTATTTTTTGCACTGCAGCCGTATATTGAGCACAAATCCGATTCCAATATACAAACTGACCAGTGAAGTCAATCCATAACTGACGAACGGTAAAGGAATTCCCGTGTTGGGAATTACATTGGTGGCAACAGAAATATTGATAATACCTTGAAATCCGACCAGCGCCGCGACCCCCGCGGCTATAACCGTGCCGGCTATATCTTTTGCCCTTCTAGCTACCATAATACATTCAAATGAGATTAAAATCAACAAGACAATTACGGTACAGCCCCCTACAAATCCAAATTCTTCCCCGATAACCGCGTAAATAAAGTCGGTTTGGGGTTCTGAAATAAAATTACCGTTCTTAACAGAACCGGACTCGTTGTTCTTGTATCCCTTGCCGTTTAACATGCCGGAACCGATGGCAGTGACGGAGTTAAGCTGTTGATAAGCTTCTGTGGTGGCGTATTCATTCGGATAAAGCCATGCAAGAATACGTCTCTGCTGAAAGGGTTCAATAATATCCTGATCCGGCTGCAATACCATCGTAAGCAGAATAATGAATGTAGGAATCGCCACTGCCAGCGCCATAATGATATATTTCCAGCTGATTCCGCCCACAAACATAATGACGCAGAAAAGCAATACCACCATAATACTTGTGGACATATCCGGCTGTTTATAGATGAGGGCAATCGGTGGGATAAAAAGAAGCACACACAATCCGATGACCTTAAAAGTATCCATCTCATCCTTATGCCTTAAAATAAATTGTGCAAAAAATAAGAGTAACAAAATTTTTGCCGTCTCGGACGGCTGAAACTGGATGCCGAAAACATTTAACCATCTCTGTGCACCACCCCTTTCTACTCCCATCTCTTTGACAAGCTCCAAAAGGGCGATATTTACCACATACAGTATCCAATAAAACTTCAGAATAAGTGAATAATCAAATAAGGAGAGAACTACCATCAGAAAAAATCCAAAAACAAATCCTGCAATCTGTCTGGACTGAACCGATTCCTGTGCGCTTCCAATAGCAAAAATACCTATCCATGTCAGCGCAACAACCAAAACAATCAGCTTAAAATCATAGTCTCTGATGTGATAGTGTCTTAACATATCACGTTCTCCTCCTTTCTGTATATTATCTTATCCTGCCAGCCGTCTACATATTCAGTAATTAAACGGTGTACAGATAATTTGCTACGGTATATCGTGATTTAAATCAAGAATCGGTATATTGGCGTAGAGTGTGGGATTTTTTAAACTTCTCCCTTTGCTTCCCGCCTTGGTAATCTGTATCTCCATACTCTTAGTGTCAATTTTCATGTACTTGGAAATAACGTTGGCAATGTCATTTTTAATCATCTCCATCATCTCCTGCGAACAGTTGACACGGTCGGAAATAAGCAGAATCTTTAATCTGTCTTTTGCTATTTCTCTGGAGCTTTTCCGTTTTAATATATTTTTAAACACGCTCATCCCTCCTAACCCTTATGAAAAATACCTGACACTCTTGCCCAGAAGGAAACTCCCTTCTCTAAATCGAGAAAAGGTACTTCTCTGCCCAGCACTCTGTGACAGATATTCTGATAAGCCTTGCCTGCCAGTGTATTACTGCCCACGAGAGGTTCACCCTGGTTTGTGGCAATCACTACATTCTCATCGTCAGGAACCATGCCGATGAGCGGTAAAGAAAGGATGTCCACCACATCCTCGGAGGACATCATGTCTCCGCGCTTGATCATATCATAGCGGATGCGGTTAATAACTAAATCAATCTTATGTATTTCGTTGGCCTCTAAGAGCCCGATAATCCGGTCAGCATCTCTTATGGCTGAAACTTCCGGTGTGGTAACTACAAGTGCTCTGTCCGCGCCTGCAATGGCATTCTGAAATCCCTGCTCTATACCCGCGGGACAATCCAGGATAATATAGTCAAACTGATCCTTAAGATGACTGATCATTTTAACCATTTGGGAAGGATTTACCGCAGTCTTATCCCTTGTCTGTGCAGAGGGAAGTAAAAATAAAGTAGGATAACGCTTGTCCCGTATAATTGCCTGCTTAATGCGGCAGTTTCCCTCCACTACATCTACCAGATTGTAGACGATTCTGTTTTCTAATCCCATAACAACATCCAGATTGCGCAGTCCGATATCGGTATCGATTAGAATCACTTTTTTGCCCATGGCTGCCAGACCTGTACCAACGTTTGCGGTAGTAGTGGTCTTGCCTACTCCGCCTTTACCTGATGTGACGACAATTACTTCGCTCATATCTGCCGTTGACCTCCTGAATATGATGTATTATCGTCCCCTGACCAAATTGCCGCAAATTATGTATTATACGGGCAGTTCGTTCAGTAATTCTTTGGTAATCGGCTCCATAATCACTCTTTGGTCTTTTACATAAGCAATTTTAGGCTGAATTTTAGGTTTTATTGACCACTTGCTCTGTTTCTCGGAAGTCTTGTATTTGAAATCACCGATTTTTAATTTCTCAGGTGACATTTCAAGCGCTACCACGAAGTGTCCCTCTTCGCCGTTTCCGCCGGCGTATGCTTGTCCGTAGAGACC
>JAFLTE010000050.1 GCA_022510565.1 Lachnospiraceae bacterium
ATTTCTTTTGCCATGATAATGTCCTCCTAATTTATCGCTCTTAATTAATATATGGAAAAGTTATTTAATAATCGCCAGGATATCGCTCTGTCTTACGATAATGTACTCGTCTTCATCCAGCTTCACTTCTGTTCCGGCATATTTGGAATAGATTACCTGGTCGCCTTTCTTAACTTCCATCTTAATCTCCTTGCCGTCCACTACGCCGCCGGGTCCTACAGCTATAACCTCTGCCTGCTGCGGTTTCTCTTTGTTCTGTCCGGGCAGTACGATGCCGGATTTGGTTGTCTCTTCTGCAGCCAACTGCTTCAATACGACTCTGTCTCCAAGTGGTGCTAATTTCATGATAAATGCCTCCTTATATTGTGAAATCTTTATTTCCTTCATATTATTAGCACTCTTTAATATCGAGTGCTAATCGCTAAAACATATATTATCTATATATGCAGTTGTTTGCAAACTGATTTATCTCGGTTTAACTCCCTTATTCTTTTGTTTATGTTATATTATCTCTTATTTTCTCTCTTTATCTTGTTTTCATCCATATAAAGGGATTTAATATTTATTTTATATTTTCTTTATTAAAAGAGAAGAACAGCGTTCCTAAGAACGCTGCCCATGCTCCAGACGCTCTCTGTATCCCGGCGCATTTTTGATTTCAAACTTATTGTTGAACATCTCATACTCCGCATCCGCGAGCTTATCCGCCAGCACCTCTTCCACGTTGGTCTTGTAGACCACACCACAGGCTACGGAAGGAGCCAGAATGGCATCTTCGTAATTCACGCATGTCTCCTGTACTTCTCGACAGTAATCTTCCGCCTCACCGTCGTCTGCAAGCGGTATCAGGACAATAAACACGTCCCCATCTATCCTGCCGATTACATAGTCCGGCTTAGCCTTCTCTTTCAGGATGTCGGCAATGGTCTTAATGAGTCTGTCGCTCTCCTCATCGCCGTAATTGTCATTGACATACTTCCAGTCGTTGATGTTCACATTGACCACTGCCACAGGAGCTATCTCCGAGCGGTCGATGACCTGCATGCGCTCCTCGAAATAGTGCTTATGGAATACACCCGTCAGCGCATCCTCTTTCTCTCCCTTGGCGGTCTGTACGTGCTGCACGCCCACTTTCTCTTCCAGCTCATCCATGTAAATAGAAGATTCTCTGTGCAGATAAGCCGCCTCGCCCCACTGGGAAAGCATATTGGCGAAGCCGTCTAAGAGCTGCTCCACGTCCTGTCTTTTATCCTCAGGCACCTTCTTCGTGTCGGCATAAAGATGTGCGATTGTCCTGCCGTAGACTCTGACCTTGCGCCCCGGATTGCCTACCACGTCCGGCGTAAAGCCCGCGAAACCACCCACGGACACAATCTTCTCTCCGTGTCTCTCTGTAATCAGAACTGCCACATTCGTCACCGCGTACAGCGCTCTGCAGTAATCCGTCAGCACATCCAATGCGTACAAGTTATCCAATGCGTAGTTTCTAATGTTTTCCTTGATTCTCTTCTCAAAGGGAATCGCCTTGTAATCCATATCCCCAAATCTCTCCTATCCCCGATATTCCGTATAGCACATTACTCCCTTACACCATTCTAACAAATAACAATGGGAATGTGAAGTTAAAAAGCCGTGTTTTTTTATAACAATTATTGAGCCTCGGAAAATATGTCTCCGTCCAATTCTATCATATCTTCCATAGGAATCTGCCGCCCGTCTTCCATGATGAGGATTCTTCTGTACTCGTCAATACGCTTCACATATCCCTCCGCCGTCTCATAAGCGCCGCCGTCTTTCTTTTCATCCGGCACAAAATAAGTAACGCATATCTTCGGATGGCTGCCTGCCTCTTCCGCCAGGATGTGCAGCCTTTCGTTCAAGCCCTCTATCTCGCTCTCCGACAAGGTTATCTGTTCCTGTGTGATCCGCCCTGTTTCCCTGATGGCATCCTCGTAGCCCGTCAGTGCCGCGAAAGGCAGAAATTGGGCCGCACGGTCATGTAATGACATATGTGCTCTGACTGTAGATACATGATGCGGGAGATTGATAATATCGTCATATTCACTCATGCCTTATGTCCTCCGATCTGGTTATTGCGCTCTCTCGTCATAGCGCCCTCTTCCAGATTCATGCCTTTCAGAATGGCATTCTTGCCGTATTTCTTCTTGATATCCAACATAGCCTTCTGCATCTGCTTTTCTTTATTCAAGGAGACCGCTTCCTCCTCCCGCTCTCGCTGCAGGGCATCATAATCCGTGAACAAATCCATCTGCTCAAAGGCCTCTGCCTCTTTCGCGCTGCTTTCCTGCACCACGTTATTGGCAGAGATGTTGACACGCCGCACCAACAGATTCCGGTCCACGATGCTGTCGTATAAATTCATCACCGCATCGATAATCAATCGGGTGGACGAAGTTTTCCTGCCAAGATTGACCGAGCCGTGGGCAGGCTTGGGTAATTCCCTGCCGTAGTGGTCTCTCACCACGGTTCCCTTATATTGCCTGCGTCTCTGCTCGGAGGCGAGGCTTTCGATGTCATAGCCCACACTGAGCACCATCTGGTCTGTCACAAGCCCCTTGTCCACCAAATCCAGCACAAGCAGATCGGTCATCTCCCGCACAATCAGTCTGCCCTTCTCGAAGCTGTAGGGCGACTGTAATACCTGACCGGAGCCGATGCTGCTGCGCTCAGGTTTATAGCTTTTAATATCCGCCATGGTACATGGCTCGTAGCCCCACGCATGGTCAATCAGGAGTTCCGCGTTAATTCCAAACAGCTTATACAGCAGGTCTTCGTTGTAATAGTCGTTGTTGCTGCCGAGGGAACATCTGGCTATGTCACCCATGGTGTATAAGCCGTTCTCCTCTAGCTTCTTGGCGTAGCCTCTGCCTACCCGCCAAAAGTCCGTAAGCGGTCTGTGCGCCCAGAGAAGTCTGCGGTAGCTCATTTCATCCAGCTCGGCAATCCGCACTCCGTCCTCGTCCGCCGTAGTGTGCTTGGCTACGATATCCATGGCAATCTTGCACAGATATAGATTCGTACCGATGCCCGCCGTGGCGGTGATGCCCGTCTCCTTTAAAATATCCCTGATCATCTTCATAGCCAGCTCATGTGCCGACATATGATAGGTCTGCAAGTAGTCTGTCACGTCCATGAAGACTTCATCGATGGAATACACGTGAATGTCCTCCGGCGCAATGTACTTCAGATAGATATTGTAAATCTTGGTGCTGTACTCCATATAAAGCGCCATGCGCGGCCTCGCCGCAATATAGGATACTGCGAGCGTCGGATTGGCTTTCAGCTCATTATCGTCGCTGGAGGATCTTGCGAGAATTCCCTGCGGCGCTTTCCGCTTTCTCTCGGCATTGACCTCCTTGAGTTTCTCCACTACTTCAAAAAGCCGCGCACGCCCCGATATGCCGTAAGCTTTTAAAGAAGGGGATACTGCCAGACAGATGGTTTTCTCTGTTCTGCTTACATCCGCCACCACCAGATTTGTCGTAAGCGGGTCCAGCCCCTTCTCCACGCATTCCACGGAGGCATAGAAAGTTTTTAGATCGATTGCGATGTAAGTACGGTTCTTCATAGTACTATTATGCCTCCCTTCCTCAGAAACTGTATTGACTGCTGTAATTATAAATATAGAACATACGTTTGCTGTTGTCAATTGTAATTGCCTGTATAATATTTCCATGCAATCTGCACAATACAATATTTAGCATTTGTCATGTTGGCTTTTAACATTATAATACTACATCTTCTAAATATGTCTGTAATCATTTCAGATTTCTATATACGTTTTTCTACACCTATCTTTTAATTTTATATTGAATTTGCATTTTACTGTATGCTATAAACAAAAATGTAACAATTGTGATGCAAATCATAATACATTATCTTTTTGACAGTTCATTTCTGATTCACTTCTTAGAATCAATGTTCTGTCGGCTTATCCAACCACATTTCTAAAGAAAGGACATGTCTATGAACACAACGAATCTTACAGGACCTCTTACCATTCCCATGACCAACGATTATCTTTTTCGTGCACTTTTACAACAGAATAATAAGGTATTAAAAGGGTTAATCAGCTCCCTGCTGCATCTATCCTTGGACGAAATCATATCAGTGGAAATTACTAATCCGATTGAACTGGGGAAATCCATTGATGCGAAGGACTTCTTTCTGGATATCAAGGTTCTCTTAAACAGCGATACAATCATTAATCTGGAAATGCAAGTCATCAACCAGCACAACTGGCCCGAACGCTCCTTAAGTTATTTGTGCCGCTCTTTCGACGGTCTGAACAGAGGTGAGGACTATCTTGAAGCCAGACCGGTCATCCAGATAAGCCTTCTTGATTTTACGTTATTTCCTGCATATCCTGAGTTCTATGCTACATATCAATTATTAAACGTTAAAAATTATATTAAATATAGTGACAAACTGTGTCTTCATGTGTTAGACTTAACACGTACAGACCTTGCAACCGAAAAGGATAAGCAACATCAGATCGATTATTGGGCTGCCCTCTTTAAAGCCACCACATGGGAGGAATTAAGAATGTTAGCAGATAAGAACGAATCTATTGCGGAAGCTGCAGAGACTGTCTATAGACTCAGCGAAGAAGAAAAGATACGCTTGCAGTGTGAAGCGCGGGAAGATTATTATCGCTGCCAGAGAGATGCCGCAATATTATTAGAAAGAGCCGAACGTGGAAAACAGGAGGCACAGCAGCAGACACAGAATGCTCTGAAACAGGTGCAGGATCTGAAACAGCAAGTCAAACAATTGACGGAAGAGTTGGAGCAATTACGAACAAAACAGTCTATTTGAATTGTGAAATATCTCACTTAATCAATATGAGACACTAAAAGAGAGAAGCCCATAAAAAGACTTCTCTCTTTGTCATACTGAATCTAACATTTGCCAGACTGCACAATTACTTATAGTTCACAATCTTTCCGAAGTCAGCCTTCAAAGATGCGCCGCCTACCAGGCCGCCGTCAATATCGGGCTGTCCGAACAGCTCTGCCGCATTGCCTGCGTTTACGGAACCGCCGTACTGGATACGAACCGCATCTGCAGTAGCTGCATCATAGATTTCTGCGATGCAGTCACGGATGCCTTTACATACTTCCTGTGCCTGCTCTGTGGTAGCGGTCTTGCCTGTACCGATTGCCCAGATAGGCTCGTAAGCGATAACCATACCTTTCACCTGATCGGCAGTAACGCCTGTAAGGTCAGACTTAATCTGCAGTCTGATCCAATCCATGGTAACGCCCATCTCTCTCTGCTCTAAGGACTCGCCGCAGCAAAGAATCGGAATCAATCCTGCCTCCAGAGCCTTCTTTACTTTCTTGTTCAGAAGCTCATCATCCTCTTTGAAGTAATCACGTCTCTCGGAGTGACCGATAATCACATATTTAGCGCCCGCATCTTTAATCATAGCTGCGGAGATTTCGCCTGTGTATGCACCTTTCTCCTCGAAGTACATATTCTCTGCACCGACTTCTACGTTAGTGCCCTTTACAGCTGCGACAACGGGTACAATGTCAATTGCAGGTACGCAGTATACAACGTCCACGTCGTCGGACTTTACAAGGTCTTTTAACTCATCACATAATTTAACTGCCTCGCTGGGAGTCATATTCATCTTCCAGTTAC
>JAFLTE010000051.1 GCA_022510565.1 Lachnospiraceae bacterium
TCCGCAGGACTAAAATTATCCCCTCCGGCATTTTCTTCAATACTGCCATCTGATGTATTATACATGATGGAGGGAGCATACGACGCACCACTGCTGTCAGACTTATTTAAACTATCATCGGAAATTACGCCATATATCATAGGCGCAACTACTGCCAGACACAGGCAGGCAGCAGCTGCCATGCCCCAGGCGCGGTATTTTCGCCAAAAGCTCACCCTAGTTGTAGCTTTCTTCGGTTCCAGTCCTTCTTCGATCCTTCCCCATAAGTCAGGCACGTCTTCTGTCATAAGTTCTTTATATTCTTTTTCCAGATCCTTATTCATATCCGCACCTCCTTAATTTCTTAATCGCGTTTTGGTAACGCCATGTAACGGTTCCCATGGGTTGTTTTAAAATGTCCGCAATCTCCTGAAAAGTCAGCTCACCCATTATCTTCATATTCACAATTTCCCGCTCCCCGGGTTTCAAAGTATCTAGCGCCGCCTGAAGGCTCATATCCGCCAGGACCTCTCCCTCCACATCATCATCGGACGCATTGTCCGATATGGAATCCGCAAAGTCCTCCGTCAGGACCTCTCTCTTATTTTTCCTCAGCAGATCGATTGCCATATTTCGCGCAATCGTGGCCATCCAGGCCCTATGACCCTTTCCGCTTCGATAAGTATCTGCCAGCTTCCATAACTTTATGAAAAATTCACTTGTGATGTCTTCTGCGTCCTCTTTATTCTGAACCACCTGAAAAACAACGGAATATATATAGCCGATATATATCTCATAGATTTCGTGCAAAGCGGATTTATCGCCTGCTTTTATCTTTTTCATACATGCATGAAACTGTTTTTCCTCCACATGCTCTCCCTTCCGCTGGCTTCGTATATGACACGTTTTAGCCCGCTTGTTTTTATGGGGCATTAACGATTCGTAATCCATTATTGATTTTCAGCCAGATAAAGCTTGACCTTATTTTGGATTATGTCTACTACTTCCTCTGCACTCTTTGTCCCATTAAAATAATCATCAGCCTCCTCTAACACAATGGCTCCCAGAATCATGTTCTTGGAGGACACTTTCCTTCCAGCAGCCAGAGTCCTTTCAAAATTGTCAACAAACTTCTGCATATTGTTTCGGTTCGACACCAATTGATTCAGCTGTAAGTTTTTCTCTGCAGGCGCGGAGCTAAGAAGGTCTTCCATAAACATCCATGCCCCCTCATTATTTCCCGCAGTGGAAACAATGGCAAATTCCAAGCCTCCCCGAAGGATCGTACGCATTGTCCCATCAGGATTTGGATATCCTACAAAAGCATATTCTTCGCCATTGTCCTCGTTTTTCGTTCCGAAATCAGAGAGCGCACTACACGGCATCCACCATATAATTCGCTTCCTGTCCGGATCCATCATTCCCTCCTTTTCCAATAATCCCCTTGTGTTCTCAGCTAACGGATACAAGGTCTCTCCCTTTTTCAATGTTTGTATGTCCAGAGGACACACGCCCACACGGGTCCCAAACTCTCTAAAGCGGTAAATGGCATAGTCGCCACTCACTATATTTTCTACGATACCATCGCCAAAATCAATGCTTCCCTTTTGTCCTCCTTGCTGATCCAGCACCAAAATTTTATCAGTCTGCGCTGCATATAAAATGCAGATTTCATCTCCTGAAGCATAAACCTCTTTCATCTCATCTATTTTAAGTACCTCCGGAAGGGAATCCCTTCCCCACACAGTTCCCTCTCCGTCGATACCCCAAAGGGTTCCGCTTTCGGTAATGCCCCTGACATCTCCGCACCCGCATAACATCATTGCCAAACTAAGAAGAATCGCAATAAAGCAATTCCTTCTTGTCTTCAAGTCAACCTGCGCAATCATCAACCTGTTTTCTCTTTTCATACCCGTTCCTTTCCTAAAATTTTCGAATGCCCCTCTTATATACAATAACAATATCCCAGGCCCTAAAGCATTACAAGTACCTTTAACAAATCTTAAACTTTCTCCATGTCCCTCCAAAGGGCCTTTATTACTTGCTCGCCTGAAAGGCGGGCGTTGCAAGCCTGTTACTGGCTGCCGCTAGAAAGCGGCTCTTCCACTATTTTCCTTGCCCAAAATGCTTTGTTCCACTTATTCTGCAAGTTCGGATGTCTGTCATATATCATCAATGTACTTTTACTCTTTAGATACCCCATGAATGTCGAGACACTCATCTTCGGTGGTATACTTACACAAAGGTGTACGTGATCCAGACACACAGCTCCTTCAATGATCTCAACTCCCTTATACCTGCACAATGTCTGAATGATCTCCCGTACATCGGTTCTTAACTGTCCATACAAACTCTTTTTCCTGTATTTGGGGATGAAAACTTTATGCAGATAATCTTTGGTTTTTATCTTTATAAGTGTTATAATAGAAAATATAAAACATTTAGCAGAAAATACCAGATTGGCAGACTTACATACGGTGCTTAGCCGTCAGGGCGGCGGATTACAGAGAATAGTTTTTTCCAATTAAAACGGAAAGCAGCATTTATCTGTCAGAAAAGGTAATGAAAGGATGAAAAGCACACAAAAGCAGCTTTTTTACCTTTTATTAAAAACACTATATTTCAAATAGGAGGGAATTATTTATGGCAAAAGAAATGATTGCAATGCTTCTTGCCGGCGGACAGGGCTCACGTCTGTACGCACTGACTGAGAAGCTTGCAAAACCCGCAGTTCCTTTTGGCGGGAAATACCGTATCATCGACTTTCCGCTGTCCAACTGCGTCAATTCAGGCATTGATACTGTCGGTATCCTGACCCAGTATCAGCCGCTCGTTCTTAATGAGTATATCGGTAACGGTCAGCCTTGGGATCTCGACCGTCTCTATGGCGGTGTACATGTTCTGCCTCCTTATCAGAAAGCTTCAGGCTCCGACTGGTATAAAGGCACCGCAAACGCGATTTATCAGAATATCTCATTTATTGAACGTTATGACCCGAAGTATGTCATTATTCTGTCAGGGGATCAGATATGTAAACAGGATTACAGTGATTTTCTAAGATTCCACAAAGAAAAAGGCGCAGAATTCAGCGTTGCCGTTATGGAGGTTCCGTGGGATGAGGCTTCCCGTTTCGGCCTGATGGTTACAGATGAAAACGACAAGATCACTGAATTCCAGGAGAAACCGAAGAATCCGAAGTCCAATCTTGCTTCTATGGGTATCTACATTTTTAACTGGGATATTTTAAAGAAATATTTAACAGAGGACGAGGCTGATCCAAATTCTGAAAACGACTTTGGAAATAATATCATCCCGAACCTGTTGCGTGACGGACGAAAGATGTACGCATACCACTTCAATGGATACTGGAAGGACGTAGGAACCATTTCCTCTCTGTGGGAAGCGAATATGGAGGTTCTGGATCCGTATCACAGCGGTATTAATCTGTTTGATGATGACTGGAAGATTTACAGCCGTAACAATGGTATGACCGGGCACAAAATCGGTACGACTGCTGAGATTTCACAGTCCCTGATTACTGACGGATGCCGCATCAAGGGAAAGGTAAAACATTCTATCCTCTTCGCAGGCGTCCAGGTAGGCGAAGGAGCGGTTATCGAAGACGCAGTCATCATGGGCGGCACAGTGATTAAACCTGGTGCTATCGTGAGACACTGCATTGTTGCAGAGAATGTTGTAATTGGCGAGAATGCTGTTGTGGGCGCCATGCCAACAGGCGATGAAAAAGGTGTTGCAACAGTAGGATCCGGCATCGTGATCGGTGATAACGCAAAAGTTGGCCCTAACGCCATGGTAAGTAAAAATGTAGAAGGTGGTGAAGAACAGTGGTAAATTCCAATACAAGTGCTTTAGGTATTATTTTCCCAAATAACTATGATGAGTTTATTCCTGAGTTGGTAAGTGTACGTATGATGGCTTCCATTCCTTTTGCAAGCCGTTACCGCCTGATCGATTTTACACTGTCCGGCATGGTAAACTGTGGCATCAACAATATATCCATCGTTGCGAATAAGAACTATCAGTCTTTGATGGATCATCTCGGCTCTGGCCGTGAGTGGGATCTGGTTCGCAAAAACGGCGGCCTGCATCTTATTCCGCCATTTGCAGAAAAAGATGCAAAAGCCTATAGCGGACGCGTTGACGCGCTCTACAATCTTCGGGGCTTTCTTAAGAGGCAAAAAGAAAAATATGTGATTTTGTCCGCATCTAATGTTGTTGCGAACTTTGACTATAGTGCCATGATTGAGAATCATGCCGCAAGCGGAGCGGATATTACAGTTGCCTACCGTCCTCAGGAAATTCCTGAGGGGTATAAAAATGAACAGGATGATTCAAAAGGCTTTTACTATACGTTCCGAATTGATAACGGACGTATCACAAAGATTTTTGTGAATTCTAAAGATGATGGCATTCAGGATGTTTCTCTCAGCATTTTTGTAATTGAGAGAGAGCTGCTGATTAAACTTGTCGAAGAGGCTACCAAACTGGGCCAGAGATACTTTGAGCGTGATGTTCTGCTCCCGCAGTTGGATAAACTGAATATTCAGGCCTACAAATATGATGGCTACATCGCATATATCACAAGTATGAAGAGCTATTTTGATGAGAATATGAAACTTCTGGACGAGCGCAATCTTGACGCACTCTTCGAATCGGCGCCTGTTTACACCAAGGTTCGTGATGATAACCCAACCGCATATCTCGAAGGTTCCAGGGCCAGTAACGTCATGGTTGCTGATGGCTGCATGATTGAAGGCGAGATTGAGAATAGTATTCTTTTCAGGGGTGTAAAAGTTGGTAAGGGGGCGAAGGTGAAGAACTGTATTTTGATGCAGGATACAGTGATTGAACCGGGCGCAGACGTGGAGTATGCCATTACCGACAAACAGGTTACAATTACCGCAGGCAAGCAGTTGAAAGGAACCGATACATTCCCGGTGTATATTGCGAAGTTTCAGACGGTGTAATGTTACCAATGTCATTTATTCCCGCGAGCAATGAGCCAAGTCAATTTATTGACTTTGTGCCGTGCTTGCAGAGAACCTTTGGTTCTCTTGGATATCTTGGCGAATGCCGCGAGGGGTGCTAAGCGCCGGTGGCGCTTGTCCAGCACGGACCGAAGCGGAGCGTAGACATGCCGCGAGGGTCAATACCCCGCCGCTTGCGGCGGGGTTGTTGACTGTTATCGTGGATAGGGCTGTTGCACTAGAGAATTAAAAAATCTGAGGTGTGACAGCCTCTTCTTTTGGTTTCTGGTTAAGCTCAAATCACTATTTTTTGATGTTTCTCATAAAAAGCATACTTATTTTCACAGGCCTCTATTTTTGAACTGTCTATAAAGGCAGCCTCCCCAGATTCAACGGCTGCAATGGATTCTCTTAATCTTTTTATATTTGCTTCGCTATAAAAAGGATCTGCCACGATTTAATTACCATTGACAAGAACTCGGAATAACACGCTTTCTACTTTGATGATTTTATTGTCGTAATTTGTCGAAACACATCAACTCTATGCAACATTGTCAAGTGGTGAGTTCAATTAATTTTTTCCCACAGATATAGTCATTAATGCTGTGTTTCCTGCATATTGTTTCCT
>JAFLTE010000052.1 GCA_022510565.1 Lachnospiraceae bacterium
TGGGACAGATGCGTGCAATTTGACGCTTACCGTATTTCCGGGGCTTTGTCTTTCGTTTGGCATTCTCAAGGTCTCCTCGTATCTGTTCAAACTGCTCTCGTGTGATGTCACTTGGATAATTGTGCATTTCTCTTGCCCCATTGCCTTTTCTTCCTATTTTATCACACTATTTGCGTCATGAGTAGATTTTAAACAGGTTCTTAGTACACCTGTTAGGTACGGATGAACTGACATACATCGCTCTAATCGATACCAATAACAAAGTGATTCTTGAACCTGTGCGGTGTGATGAAGCAACGAAAATATCCTGTGGGAGGATCATAGTTCGCACAGAGGATGGCGCTACCGTTTACGATACAGATGGTAATATCGTGTTTGAGAATCCTTATATAACTGATTATCAAGACGATGTGGCAGTTTTGAGGAGTTCAAACGTAAGGAGGTATGTTGACCTGCAAGGCAACGACTTGTTTGAGGAATATGATTTTTCTGCTGTTGTGGTAAAAGAGATTCCTTCTAATTGATATTGTAGCAAAATCAGCGTATTGAATTCTCGGGAATAAACAAGATTAAATTAGTTTTAAGTGGGGGAGGCATACAAGTGCGATGTCTTCCCCGCATGATTTGAGTGAGTAAACTATTTATTGCGGAATAATTGATTAAGAAAAATCTTTCTATGGTATGCCGTAACAGTTTTTGTGCTTGACATACCAAAACCAGTGTCGTATGCTATCGTTAATTGTTAGTATATCTGCCTTTGGGATATGCTGATTTGAAGGATATTGTGGGCAGGGCGCATAAGAGATTTGAAACAAAAATCTCAAAGAAGTAAGGAGGAGATTTGTATGAGAAAAAAACTAGTCATCATCATTCCCTGTACTATTTTGATGCTGGTGTTTATGTTGTCTGCAACAGTTTTAGGTGTTAGGTCCGTTCCCGCTACGGGGAGACTACGTGCTTTTGCAGCCGCATGTGAAGCCGGCGATACGCTGGCTATGGAACATTTTGCTCCATCTGTATACAGTATGTTGTCAGGCGATACTATTAACATGCTAGGAGAGTTGGGTATAGACGATATCCTGACCAGCGCAGAAGAGTCTGCCGTACCAGAGGCTCCCAGCATCCAGTCCTTGGTCCTTAGCCATTCCATGTTTAGCCCTAAAATTGTCCTTACCTTTACCGATACTGCTACGGCTAGCCTGTCTGTTACCAGCCCTGATATGCGCAAATGCATCCAGGCCCTGATGGATTCTGCCGCAGAGGACAACGCTTATACAGCGGAAACCTTATACAGTGAAATCGAACGATTTGTTGAGAGTCAGACGGATATGGTAACATACCAGGTGGATATCCCTATGGAACGGCTGAATGGTACATCCTTTTTACCAATCCGGAGATATTGAATCAGATGACGGGTGGGCTGATTTCCGCCTATAACGACTTGTACACACAGGCAGTAGAAAGTCTCTTGCAGGCAATTGCGGAGGAGGGATAATATGCGACAGAGATTGATTTGCATTCTGACGGCACTATGTCTGATGCTTTGTTCTGTCCCTGCATATGCCGCAGGGGAAGATGCTGTCCAGCTTGGAATACTCACCGTCTCTTACGAGGGAAATAATGGTCGGCTTGAGAATATGGAAGTTCTGGTGAAGGATGGATTTCTGTATGCCAAGGCAGCCTATCTGGGTGAAAAATTTGGATATGAGTGCTACATCAGTACGAACAGCGAACGAGGCACCTATGCGGCTTTTTATGACGAACCAGCACATCGCTTTGTTGTTTTTGAGCGAGAAAACCAGGTGATGTACATCAATTCCTCGCTCTATTTGGAGTACTTTACCGCCCCATGCAATCTTGCAGTGGCGGAGAACACTGTCTGGATTCCTTTTCATTACGCGTTAAAACTGTTCGACAGCGACTATGTCATTACTTCCGGTGTAGTCAATATCTTAAAACCGGTGGATACCGCGTTTGGCATATATTATGAAAAAGTCTTTCAACAAAATTCAGAGCTGTGGTTTGATCTCGTAAACGAATTTGGGACCAACGGACTGGTGGCGGGCATGAACCATATGGTCAATGTGTTTGATGGCCTGCTCTCATTAGATCCCTCTTCTTTTGGGCAGTTGTTCACACAGTTCTTTGGCCATTCTTCGCCTTATGATTATAAATACGGGGATCAGTTGGCAGCGCTGTTCTGTACTAAGAGCCAAGAGGAGATTCGTGCTCTGACGGAGTATACCTCCTCTGTTTACGACTGGATGAGCAACTCTGGCACATTGGCTGGTTATATGGACTACATTGATTCGCGATACAGTAGAGACCTATCTCTTTACGCCGATCAGCTGAGGACACTATTAGGTCAGGAGAATCCAAACACTTTCCGACTAAACAAGGTAAGTGAGACTTTGGACTCCATTGCGGATCAATCTGCCCGCTGGGATGAACTTTCCGCACCTGTCCGTGACATACAGGATCAACTGTCCTTTTCCGATTCTGCCTCCGACATTATCAACTTTGCTACGTTCGGCATTGATGCTTTCAGCTATTACAGCGAGTTTATTACGCAGGACGAAAACGCTGTAGAGGCCCTGAACGGTTTTGTCAACTATCTCCGAAGCAGTGATTCCGATACGCCGGAGAAGACTATTTCCGCTATGCAAAACTATGTGAATGTCTCCCAGAGCGGGACGGGAGGCGCGGCGGCATACAGTCTGGCCAAGGCCTTCGTGGAGGATATCAGTAGAACCTCTGACTTGGCGTCTATTCTCTCAGGCTCTGGCTTTGATCTGAACCAATATCTGTTTGGTTCCGGCGGCAGCCTGATGCTCGCAGGATGGAGTCTGGCAAAAAACATTGTTCCGTTTATTCGAGATGGCCTCAGCAGCGCGGACAGCTGCGAGGCGGCACTGTATGCTCAGGTTCTTGCTCTGGATGGTGGTAACTGGCGTGTTTCGACCCGGGAACAGATGCTGGAACACTACGATGATCCGGATATGCAGAAAGAGTTTGTACAGGCAGTATATTCTTTCCTGAAGTTTTCTTTCATCGGACGGGAATTGGCCTTGGAGATGGTCTCCAGCCTCGACAGCGCCCAAGAAAATCAGGAGTATGTCCAATACCTGCGTTCCAAAAACGATAAGCTACTGGAGTTGATGGCTGTTTATTCTGCGGCTGCGGCGAATCCCTCGTCCCAAACGCTGGGCTTTACGCGCACATTTGAAGCGGAGTTCAGGGCCCAGTATGACGACAGCTTTTTGATTGCCCTTGTAACGTCTAATTTCGATGAGGATGTTCCAGAGATATCCGTACCAGACGCCCCGGATACCGTGCCCAGTATAGACGAACGGACACTTCAGGCGTACGAGAAATTCATACAAAAGAGAGGGTTTCAAGCGTATACAGATAACTGGGAGGCGGCACCCTACTCCTATGCAATTCTGGATATTGATCAAAATCAGATACCCGAGTTGCTCATAAATTCTGCCACAATAATGGATGCATGGTACTCCACGCTATTGTTTACATATAATCCTGATTTAAATGAGGTTATTTTGGTCAAAGATATCTATCACTATGATGACATCTGCTACTCGCAAAATAATCAGGCTATTGTTTATGCAGAATTACGCCCCTTTCCGGCGGTGGGCGGCTATAATTTCTATGCCCTTGATGGCATTGAATTAAAGTCCATACAATCAGTTGGATGGGATACATCCGGGGATGGAACTTACAGCTTTATCGCGACATCTGGGGACCGGAGAAAAATTTCTTTCGAGGAGCGTGAAGCAATTCTCCTTGGGCTGAGTCCAATTCCGTCTGAACCATTGCCGGTTGGACCATCCCAAAGCAAAAAGCTTGATCTTATCGGGTATCTGGGCACAGATATATACGAATTTGGCGCATGGATTGGAGATATGAGCGACAGCGGTGCCACCGATGGCGGCGTTGAGTTAAGTAATGGGCAGATCGTTGCAAGCGCGGCACCGTGGGATCTTGGAGAGACCACAATTTCCTATATTGCCATAGATGCTGACTGCGATTACTCAATTGCTGGAGTAGAGTATGGGATGCTACAGACCAACGCACAAGAACTGTTGTTGCGGGAAGGGTGGATCTGCGTGGATGGCGTATTGCCCCGATTAGATTTTAAACGCGAAGATGGAGTAACTATTGCCCTATTTGCAAGCGATGGGAATTTTATTGATGGAATCAGTTTGTTTGCCGCTTCAAATTAGAAGATTTCTCATAATAGCAGAAATCTATTTGCACTCCTTCTAAAATTATAATGGAGTAAAGTAGAATTTTTAAGGGCAAGTATTGACCTATGGTTCAAATTTTGCTTTCATTCCTTTACAGCGTCTTACAGCCTAGTATCCCATCCGGCTTGTATTAAAACTGGCTCTTTCTTTAAATCTCCTGTAGCTTCACTCCCTATGGAACGCGAAGAGTACTGATACTAACCGGATGGAGTACTAGCTCCTGATACAGGGATAGCCAGCAGGCTCCCAACCATCCGAATCATAAATCGCCGCCGAAGGGTGGACTGACCCTACAACAGGTTTACAGCACTGAAATGTGTGCCGTCCCAAGGGCGCACCCGTCCATGTTCCTGTTCTGATATGCAGTGTAGTTCTGTGTTCGGGAGTTGTCTACTGGGAACCTGCTGGCTGGGACTTCTTTCCCTGCTAACTTGTCCTGTCCCTTAGTGTAATTATACTAAGGGCGCACTTCTATGCATGGTCTGCGACCATGTATGAAGTGCGCTCTGCGAGGCTTGCGTCGCTTCGCTCCGAACAAGGGGCTGCCGCCCCTTGCGCCGCTAAAGCGGCTATCCCTGCCCGTACCCTAAACCGAATACCATTTTAGACCGCTTTACTGTGATATGTAAGGCGGTCTTTTTTGTAACCAAATTCAAAAATTAAGGAGGATAATCACGATGGAAAAATCACGCGAGGAATTGGAAAAAGATCTTGCCGAGGCCAACGCCAAATTGGAGCAATACCGGCATAAAGGCCAGCGGTTGGAAAACCGTATTCGCTACTACCAGCAGGGTGAACAGCGAAAACGGACGCACCGCTTAGTAACCCGTGGAGCCGCTGTGGAGAGCATCGCGCCAGCGGTCAGGAGCATGGGCGAGGTAGAGTTTTATAGCCTTATGGAACAGGTCTTTTTCCTGCCGGAAGTTGCCGCCTTGGTGAGCCGTGCTGTTGCACGGGAAGGGGGTGAATAATTGTCTCTATTTCATTTCCACGTTACCCAAGTCAAGCGGAGCGCCGGACAGTCTGCTGTGGCCTGCGCCGCATATCGGGCCGGGGAGAAATTGTATAGCGAATACTACGGCGAGGCCAGCGACT
>JAFLTE010000053.1 GCA_022510565.1 Lachnospiraceae bacterium
GCCTACATACAGTAGGTCACTCACCGGCAGAGGATAGGCAATCTCTTTGTAGTTGTCCGCCTCAATGCGGGTGATGGCATCTGGTTTTTTGTAGTCACTTCCCAACTTGGCGCTGATCTTATTATCGGCTACGCCGATACTGGCGGTGATACCCAGCTCAAACTTAATGCGTCTGCTGATTTCTTTCGCCATGGACATGGGAGAGCCAAACAGCCCCACGCTGCCTGTCACATCCAGCCAGTTTTCATCCAAACCAAAAGGTTCTATCTGATCGGTATAGTCCTCATAGATGTTCCGTGCTAATCTGCTGATACGGATATACTCCCGCATATCCGGGGGAAGCACCACCAAATTCGGGCAGCATTGCTTTGCCTGCCAGACCGCTTATGACAAGTAGCATTTTATGTAAAGGACAGAGGAAAAGTCTTGTTGTTGCAAGACTTTTCCTGCGTTTTCTTTACATAAAAGATAGCAGAACTATCTTCTCAGCCCTTCCATGATATATAATGGAAATCCAGATATATCAAAGGGGGTAAAAAATATGGATGTCGGAGCAATATCAGTCGAAACTCTGATTAGCGAAGTTGAGAAGTTTATGACTTCAGGCGAGTACGGCTATAGGGATCTCAGTCATTATCAACGCACATGGAAACGCTTTATATCTTACGCTGCAGAAAGGGGGGTGCGCTATTATAGCGTACAGCTTGGATGTGACTATCTCCGAGATTGTTATCAATATGATCTTGAAGACGACATTTCGCAAAAGAACGGTTATGTCAAGCGTATCTACCGACACATTCAGGTTCTCAGTGATTTTTATTTGCACGGTGTGGTGTATAAGCATCGCCATAAAGAGTATGTTTGGCCAGAATGCGTTTCAGATTTGTTTGAAAACTTTTTATCATGGGCACAAAACCACGGAAAAGGCCCTGGAGCGATAAAAAACGCGAAGGCCTTTTTAAACCGCCTTGCACAATACTTAGTTTCAGAAGGTATAGCTGATTTCCGAGAAATCAATGAGCAGACTATAGATGGGTTCGTTAAAAGCCTGAGCAGTTACTCCTTACGCACAATTGTTGGTATGGTGGATGATTTTCGACTGTTGTTGGAATTTGCCTATAGAAATGAGTACCACAGCCGCAATTTGAAAAAAGCTTGCCCCAGAGTTAGAGATTATAAAAACACCACCATTCCCTCCACATTTTCAGAAGACGATATTAAACAGGTTTTAGGTGTAATTGACCGTAATGGTCCAATAGGAATGCGTGATTACGCGATTATCCTCACTGCTGTTCGCCTGGGACTGAGGGAAAGTGATATTCTGAATCTCCGTTTTTCGAATATTGATTGGGAAAACGGGAAAATTCAAATCATACAGAAGAAGACTAAGCAGCCATTATGTCTCCCCTTAACGGATGATGTTGCATGGGCGATCATTGATTATTTGAGAAATGGGAGACCCGGTTGTGATTGCGATTATGTGTTTGTTCGGCACGACCGGCCAATTACGCATTTAAACTCGACATATGACATTGTGCAAAAATACATCCGCCAATCCAAAATTTCACTTCCCCCCGGAAAGCGTCATGGGCTCCATGCTCTGCGTCATAGCTTGGCAAGTAAAATGCTTGAGCAAGGTATAGCACTGCCAACTATTTCTGGTGTACTGGGCCATTTGAGTTCAGATACGACGAAATATTATCTGAAAATTGATGTCAACCAGCTCAGGCAGTGCGCATTAGAGGTGGAGTAATGGGAGAAATGCTTTTTATTGGGCCACTGTCCTCTCTTTGTACAAAATTTATTGAGTACAAGCATTCAATTGGCTGTAAATATAGCCGAGAAGAACTGTCCTTACGGGCGTTTGACAGATTTTCAGCAGAGCAATTCCCTTATGTGGAAAATTTAGATAAAGAACTTGTTTATGCATGGACTGCCCTCCAACCATATGAGAGCAACAATAATCAACAATTTCGCATTTCGGTAATTCGTCAATTTGCAAAATATCTTGACTCCCAAGGGTATAAGGCCTTTATTCATCCACCTTGTTACAATTCCTCAGATAAAAAACATATACCTTACATATTTACAGTAGATGAGATACAACGAATTTTCTTTGCGGCTGATCACATGGAACCACGGGGCGTATCACCATACCGGCACATTACAACTCCGGTTATTATTAAAACGCTGTATGGATGCGGTCTTCGCATTACAGAAGCATTAAATCTTCATATGCGAGATGTAGATATAAATTCCAGGAGCCTCATTGTTTTTAAATCAAAGTATAACAAATCGCGCATTGTCCCAATGTCTAACTCTTTGTGGCAGATCTATCAAAATTATCTTACAAGGCATCGATTCAATGCTGCGGAAGATGACCCGTTATTTCCTGATCAGCTTACCGCGCATGGATTCTACAACCGCTTTCGAGAAATATTATATCGTGCGAAGATTTCTCACCGTGGCTTGGGGAAAGGACCTCGTCTTCATGATATGAGACATACCTTTGCGGTTCATTGCCTGAATCGATGGCAACGACAAGGCGTTGATATCTACACAATGTTGCCCATATTATCCGAATACCTTGGGCACAATTCCATTTCAGCCACTTCAAATTATTTGCGCCTGACTCCAGCCAGTTTCGACGAGATTCTGTCCTTGGCCAAAGTAAACCATCCGTTATTTGGGGAGGATAAAGACATATGAATAAAAGAATAACATACGATTTTTCGTACTATGTCAGCAAATTCCTAACCGATTATTTGATTAAGAGAAGAAATGCCAGTTCTCATACAATCTTATCCTATAGAGACACCTTTAAATTGTTGATTCAGTTTCTTATGGAACGAGGCATGAAGCCGGAGAAGATAAGTATAGAGATGCTAAACCGTTCGTTATTGATGAATTTCCTGGCTTGGTTACAAAACGAACGAAATTGCGGTATCGCAACTCAAAATCAAAGACTTGCAGGAATACATAGTTTCTTCCGATACGTACAGGAAGAAGACCCCAAATATCTTCATATAACTCAAGGAGTATTGGCGATCCCATATAAAAAATCATCCACGCCGATCGTTAATTATCTGTCTACAGATGGCATTAAATTGCTGCTTCAGCAGCCAGATACCAGCACAAAACTCGGATACCGAGATTTTGTGCTGCTCTCCTTAATGTATGATACCGGAGCGCGTGTTCAAGAAGTTGCTGACCTTACGATCGGAAATCTGGTATTTGAGCAGCTCCCATATATTGTCCTAACGGGGAAAGGCCGAAAATCTCGGATTGTCCCACTTATGAAGGAGTCTGCTCAAATGCTTCGTCAATATGTAGGCCACTTTCCATTTCCAGATTCCCGGCAGTTAAGTCCACTTTTCCCGAATAGAAACGGGCAAAAAATATCAAGAGCAGGTATTTCCTATATCTTGGATAAATATATATCTCAGGCAAGACGACTTTCCCCGAATTTAATACCTGATATTGTTACTCCGCACTGTGTGCGTCATAGTAAAGCAATGCATTTATTGCAGGCTGGCGTGAATTTAGCTTACATTCGTGATTTCCTTGGCCATAGCGATATAAAAACTACCGAAATTTATGCCAGAGTTGATTCAGCGTCCAAACGAAAAGCGTTGGAAAAGGCGTATTCTAATTTAGGACCGCCTCCTGACAAATCTTGGACGGAGGATAAAAGCCTTATGGCATGGTTAAAAAGCTTATAAAAGGCATCCCATTTTCAATCATTCTTCTCAGGCGGACTATGCCGCCTGTTTTTTATGTAAAGTAACTAGGTGGTGTCGCAAACGTGTGGAACATCACCCAGTCTGCCCACTGGTCACAAGCAATGCGGAGAAATTATCCACATGATTGCGACACTGCCAGTAACTATGTTTGTAAGCTGTATTTTTAAATGATCTTCCCCCTATTCTTAACATAAAATACTACTTATCATAAGCCATCTGGCAAGCCAAGGAGTGCTGTCCGAATTTGGTGGTGCTTCCTCCTGATATGCGGGAGTATATCCGCATCAGCGGCTATGCCAGAGAGATATATGAGGACTACACCGATCAGGTGGAGGCGTTTGGCCTCGATGAAAACTGGTTAGACGTTACAAACAGCGTGGGGCTATTCGGCTCCCCCATGACTATTGCCAGAGAAATCAGCAAAAGGATTAAATTTGAATTGGGAATCACCGTCAGCATCGGCGTAGCCAACAACAAGATAACCGCCAAGTTAGGCAGCGATTATCGCAAGCCCGATGCCATCACCCGCATTGAGGAGGACAACTACAAAGAGATCGTCTACCCTCTTCTGGCAAGGGACTTACTGTACGTCGGTCCCGCAACGGAGAAAAAGCTGCGTGAGATCGGTATCTATACCATTGGCGAACTGGCGGAGTGTCCCGTCCCGTATTTGACCTACAAGCTGGGTAAGATGGGCGCGGTGCTTCATACTTTTGCCAACGGGCAGGACCCGACGCCGGTACAGCGGACAGACCACGTGCGAGAGGTCAAATCCGTGGGCAACAGTGCGACAACCCCAAGGGATTTGGTCAATGATGAGGATGTCCACCTGATGCTGTTTCTGTTGGCTGAGAGCGTGGCCTCCCGGATGCGGGACATGGCGATGCGGTGCCGCGTGGTGGAGGTATCTGTGCGGGACGTACACCTGTTTTCTTTCTCTCGCCAGCGCAAGCTGCCAAACCCGACCTGCTCCAGCCACGAGATCGCCAATGCGGCCTTCGATCTGTTCAAGCGCAATTACTGCTGGAGAAATCCTATCCGCAGCATAGGCGTCCGCGGCTCCGAGTTAGTGGATGCCTCGGCAGGAACACAGCTCTCCTTTATGGTGGACGACATCCGCCGGGACAAATGGGAGCGCATCGACGCGGCGGTGGATCATCTGCGGGAGCGTTATGGCTACATGAGCGTTCGCCGCGCGGTGACCTGCACCGATCAGCAGTTGGGCTCTATCAATCCAAGGGACGATCACACCGTCCACCCTGTGGGCTATTTTGGAGGATAACCATGAGCATCCAGCGCAAGAAAAAGTATGTACCTGTCATTGTGCGGTTCGACGCAGACGGCAAGCTACGCCCACAAATTATCGAATTCGATGAGGAGCATAAATATGTGATTGATAAGGTGCTGGACGTGCGACGGGCCGCCTGCCAGACCGTGGGCGGCGTCGGCGACCGTTATACCGTTCAGGTGCAAGGCAAGGAGCGGTACTTGTGGTTTGAGCGCGACAAG
>JAFLTE010000054.1 GCA_022510565.1 Lachnospiraceae bacterium
TATAATAGTTTAGATGAATATATAAGGTCTGAAGATGAGAATATAGAATTGTTCGATATAAAAGAACAGTTTGATGAAGAACTTTGGTGCACATATTTAGAGAGTCTGTGTGATAATGAGAGAGCATCTCGAAAAAGCAATAAGGAATTTTACCGGAACAGAATTGATCAACTGAGATCGCTGAACGGAGAATCTGCGCTGATCAATTATTTGGATTATAAGGGATTGCCTAAATTCTGTGATTTTGATTGCGACGGAACCGTCAGAAAAAACTATTTAAAACAGGGATTTTATTCTTGGTTTCCACGGGAAATCTACAGGACCTTATGGAACTGGAAGGATTTGTGCCGTACGGATAAGGCAGAGTTTAAATTTTATACAATAAAGCAATTTGGTCAGTCATGTTATGATTGCAATATGCAGATGGGACCCGATACGATGAATTCCTTTTGGATTACATTCAGTGCATATTTGATTTCTGATTACGGTGACATTTATAGGTGGAATAATTTTAAGAATACGGTATTTTTTAAAGATGGTGACAATGGCAAACAGAGGGATCGGGCGGATCGGATAAAAGCGCTTGTTGAGGCGGATGAGAATTATATCCGCAGTGAAGAGATTAAAGGGTTTGCAAAGCGGACGAACACTGCAGGAAATTTGGTCTTAGTTCCTGCCGGATACAACGGCAGCAGGGGAACGCAGCCGTGCATCAAAGATTATTTTGATTTATCACTTGAAAATCTGGTGTGCGGTTGGGATGGAAATCATTATCTGGGAGAGAATGAAAAGACCGTAAAGCGGAATTTTATACGATACATCAATACCTTTTTTCTCTGGGATTATGTGGATGAAAAGTATGAACCTGTTCCGCTGTGTGAATCTCACAAAAAGCAGATGGAAATGCAGCGAAAGACAAGACGGTTGGAAGCCAAAGGCGTTTTGCCCGAAAAAGAGGAAATTGACGGCCTGTGCAGTAATATAAATATCAGGATTCAGAATAGAGGACGGTTTGTGATTGCAATGCTTAGGATTGCGATGGGCATTGACACAGACGGAAAAGATGTTGATTTGGGATATACATACGACGGAAAATTCCGTGACGGGTGGGCAGACTGGAATGTTACGGGAGTGTATAAGAAGATTATGGAGGAAGTTTATCTGTCGGAGCAGATCTATGCGGGCGGATATAACGAGGTCATAAATGTGATAAAGGGTAAAATGGCCGGAAATGAGGATGAGGCGTTTGTTGATGGTGTTTTGAGGTCTGTTTTCCTAAATTGAAAAACAGACCGTAAATTACTCTATCTCTTTATGTAGTCCATGCCGAAACAGTCCGACAGCTAATATTGCAGTCAACACATCTGAAATAGCCTGTGCCGCCAGAACACCGGTATATCCGAACAACCTCGATGCAAGTAATATGGCCGCAGCAAAAATAATACCTTGTCTGCTGACAGATAGAAGAAATGCATCTCTTGATTTTCCTGCCGACTGAAACGTACAAGTCGTTACCAGTACGATAGCTACAAAGATCATTCCTATTTGCTGCATACGGAGCATCGGAACGCCGATGGCAATAATAGAAACATCCGGCATGAAGATCCCAATCAGCGCAGGGGCTGCAAGGGAAAGAATTACTGTAATCACAGCGGCCATACTACATTCAAATCCGTAACAAAAGCGTAAAATTTCTTTTAATCTGTTTTTGTTTTTTGCACCATAATTATAGCCAATCAATGGTTGTGCTCCAAATGCAAATCCCACCAGAATCAGAATAGCAATTAAGTTTACTTTCATTACTATTCCCATAGCTGCCACTCTGTCATTACCGTAAGGAAGCAGATACCGATTCGTTAAGGCCATGCCAAGACTCTGCATTAGGTTTGTGATGGAGGCCGGAATACCGATTGCAAGAATCTGACCGATTTCAGCGGATGTAATACGAAAACCGGCCGGATTGACGGAGATTCGCTGACTCTTCGCCAGTATAAACCATACATAAAAAAGGTCTGTACATATATTTCCGATTACTGTCGCTATAGCCGCACCTGCTGCACCCAATCCCAATGCAGAAATAAAGATCGGGTCAAGAACCATATTGATAATTGCACCTAATATTGTACCGATCATTGAAGCCGTAGCGAAGCCTTCTGTCCTCAACAAATTGGAGGGAGTATAAGACACAATGATGAATGGAGCCCCGAGAACAATAATCGTATAATACTGGGAGGCATATGTCATGGTCTCCGCATCGGCACCTAATAAGTGCAGTATCGGCTGCCGGAACAACAGCATCACCGCTGCCACAATAATTCCGCATATCAATGCCGTATAAAAACAAAACACACTGAGTCGTTTTCCGTCGTTATCCAGTTTCTGCCCAAACAGGCGGGAAATGACAGAGCTTCCGCCTAATCCAAAAATATCGCCGAGAGCAATCATCAGCGTGAAAATCGGTGCACCAATGGAAACGCCGGCAACTAAATTCGTGTTACCCGTTTGGGCAATAAAGTAAGTATCTACCATGTTGTATACCAGAGAAATTACCATACTAAATACAACCGGCAGCGCAAAACTAAAATATGCCTTATGAACAGGAGCATTTTCAAATAAATCATTCTGCATAGTTTTAGTTCCTCCTCGTCTTATTAAAATGATTATACTGAAACTGTATCAGTTTGAAAAGATGTGTTATCGGGGCAGTGCAGTTGACGAAAGTAAGTGGATTGTATATAATTAAGTACAATCCACTTTTTGTATACAAAGTACAATTAAAAACAAACGATTATGAAAAAAATTACCGGGAAAGCATACGCAAAGATTAATATCGGTTTAGACGTCCTTAGGCGCAGGGAAGACGGTTATCATGAGCTCAAGATGATCATGCAGACCGTGGACATCTGCGACGACTTGCAGTTCGAGAAGACGGCAGAGCCGGGAATTGTCATACAAAGCAATCATAAAGAGCTGCCCGTAGACGGCAGTAACCTGATTTATAAGGCGGCCGATCTGCTGTTTCGTGAAAAGGGAATCACGGAGGGCGTGAAGATTACGCTGGTGAAGAGAATACCGATCGCTGCGGGAATGGCGGGAGGAAGTTCCGATGCGGCTGCGACTATGCGGGGATTAAATGAGCTGTTCCGGATGGAGTATTCCATACGGGAGCTGCAGGAACTCGGAGTAAAGCTGGGGGCGGATATTCCTTACTGCCTTGTAGGCGGTACGATGCTGTCGGAGGGGATCGGAGAAATTCTTACGCCGTTACCGACACCGCCTGACTGTTTTCTCGTGGTGGCTAAACCGGATATCGATGTTTCCACCGGCTTTGTGTACGGGAATCTGCACGCCGACAGATTGACATATCATCCCGACATTGACGGCATGATCGAGGCGCTCCGTGAGGGCAGCTTAAGCGGAATCACAGACAGACTGGGCAATGTGCTGGAGACGGTTACAGTTAGGGAATACCCTGTGATAGAGGAACTAAAGGAACTGATGCGGAGCATGGGTGCCGAGAATGCGTTGATGAGTGGCAGCGGTCCCACCGTGTTCGGTATTTTCAGGAAGAGAGAGACAGCTGAGTCGGCGGCGCGGGCGATAGAGGACAAGGGACTTGCGGGACAGATTTTTGTGACGACGTTTTATAACGGCATAACAGAGTAGAGGATATGGGTATAACAGGTATTGCTGATAGGAGAGCGGAGGTTTGAATGGGAGATAATTTCGATATGACAATGGATGAATTTCTTCCCTTGCGGGATGTCGTGTTCAACACGCTGCGCAGAGCAATCCTTACGGGAGAATTGAAGCCCGGGGAACGTCTGATGGAGATTCATCTGGCCAACCGGCTCGGGGTCAGCAGGACGCCCATCAGAGAGGCGATTCGTAAACTGGAGCTGGAGGGTCTGGTAATCATGATTCCGCGCCGTGGTGCGGAGGTTGCACAGATCACGGAGAAAAGTTTGAAAGATGTGTTGGAAGTGCGACGTGCGCTGGATGCCCTTTGTGTGGAACTTGCCTGTGACAGAATCAGCGCCGAGGAGGAAGAACAGCTTAGAGAAGCGTGTGATGAGTTCGAGCGTGCAACCGAGACAAAGGATGCAACCGTAATTGCCAAAGCGGATGTGGCTTTTCACGATATTATCGTGCAGGCTACCGGCAACCGGAGATTGATTCAGTTAATCAATAACCTGTCGGAGCAGATGTACCGTTACCGCTTCGAATATATCAAGGATGAAATTCGTCATGACAGTCTGATTGATGAGCATAGAATAATATACGAAAGTATTATCAATCGAGACAGGAAGAAGGCAGCCGAAACTGCGAAGCTTCATATTGATAATCAGGAAAAATCCATCATCAGACAGATTCGTCTGGAGAAGGAGCAGGCAACAGCGAAGAAAAAGTAAAGTATAGAGATTAAAATAGCGGTTACACTTCTTAATACAGAGGCAAAGTATGTGCCAAATGCGGTAACAAAGGCTATGCCGGGATAGGCAGCGGGAGTTAGAATAAGGAGTGTAACAATATGTGGAATAGACAGATTATTAAGCAGATTCTGCAAAAAGGATGCAGCAGCATGCGTCTTCAGGCGGCCGTGACAGGTGTGTTTGCGCTTGTGTGGTGGGGTATCCTGTATCCGGAGTTGTGTTTTACGGACAGTACCTATGCACAGATTATTGATATGGACGGACAGGAGATTGAGGCCGAACAGCCGGACTACCGGGATGTCCTTAACGCGGCGGGAGACGAGATTGTAGTGAGGAGCAGACTTTTGGAATGGCTGGAAGAGAAGACAGGCAAAAAATAGATTGGAAATGAGATTGATATGAGCGAACATGAAGAATTACGCAACAGACCTATTGGGGTCTTCGATTCGGGTGTCGGCGGGCTGACTGTGGCGAGAGAGATCATGCGGCAGCTTCCCAACGAGAGAATCGTATATTTCGGTGACACTGCACGTGTGCCGTACGGCAATAAGTCGCCGGAGACAATTACAAGATTTTCAAGACAGATTGTGCGTTTCCTGCAGACGCAGGACGTCAAGGCAATCGTGGTGGCGTGCAACAGCGCGAGTGCCTGTGCCGTGAGCGAATTGGAGAAAGAAGTGGAACTGCCGATCATTGACGTTGTCAGACCGGGTGCCAAGACAGCAATCGGCGCCACCAAGAA
>JAFLTE010000055.1 GCA_022510565.1 Lachnospiraceae bacterium
TAAAGCCATTCAGTCAATGGATAAATCTATGAAGCAACGAATAAAAAGGGGAATTGAGGGCTTGACCCAGAACCCGCCCGTAGGAGATATCAAACCTATGCAAGGCTACTCTGATAACCGTTACCGTTTGAGGGTTGGCGGCTATCGCATAATTTATAAATATTTAACAGACAATGCTGTTATAGTGTTATATATCATGGATATAGGCAGCCGTGGCGATATATACAAGTAGAAAGGTGGTGTTAGGCATGACGGCAATAGCAAAACAGACGATAGAATTGCTTGAAATGTTACCGGAACAGGAGCAGGAGCTTGCAAATGCACTGATTAAGCGTATGGTGCTTGCATGGGATAGTGACTTTACGAAACTGACACCGGCAGAACGGCAGAGGTTAGAGCTTGCAGAGCAGGAGATAGAAGCAGGCGAAACGATATCACATGATGAAATCGACTGGAACTAAGGACAATATTACCGCAACTAACTTCCGCCCCACGGGGGCCAGGATCCGGGCAAAGTGAGTGTCGACGGAAGTTTGGAAAAGGACATTAACCTGCAGATTGCTCTGAAACTGCAGAAGTTTTTAGAGATGCAGGATGTGGATGTAGTGCTGACCAGAGATTCCGATATGGGCCTGTATGATGAAAACGCGTCCAATAAAAAAGTGCAGGATATGAAGAATCGTGTACAAATAATAGAAGAGACGCAGCCGATGTTGACGGTGAGCATTCACCAGAACAGTTACCATGAAGAGTATGTACATGGTGCGCAGGTATTCTACTATGCGGGCAGCGACAAGAGTAAGGAACTGGCAGAGCGCATACAGCAGGTTATGGCATTGGAGTTGGACAGAGACAACGCAAGGAAAGCGAAGGCAAACGACAGCTACTATCTGCTCAAAAAAACTTCCTCGCCGATTGTTATCGTAGAGTGCGGTTTTCTCTCCAACTATGAGGAAGCGCAGAAACTGTCGTCGGAATTATATCAGGAGAAAGTTGCGTGGGCGATTCATCTGGCAGTCATGCAATGGCTGAACAGCGAGTCGCAGTAGAGAAGGGTACGGATGTGGAGACAAAACTTATCCGGATGGATGAACAACATATAGATGCGGCACTTATGAGGGAAGCCGGAGATGTGATTAAGGCAGGAGGTCTTGTTGCGTTTCCGACGGAAACAGTGTACGGCCTGGGAGGCAATGCCCTAAACCCTCAGTCTTCCGAGAAAATTTATAGGGCGAAAGGCAGACCCTCCGACAATCCTTTGATTGTACATATTGCGGATATGAAAGATTTAGATGCAATCGTGCGGGAGATACCGGAGAGCGCGGTGAAACTGGCGGAGAAGTTTTGGCCCGGACCGCTTACTATGATTTTCTATAAATCCGAACTGGTGCCTTACGAGACTACGGGTGGGCTTGATACGGTGGCGGTTCGCATGCCCGTGCATCGGGTAGCGCAAGAACTGATACGGTCCGCAGGCGGTTATGTGGCGGCGCCCAGTGCAAACCTGTCCGGCAGACCCAGTCCCACGATGGCGAAATACGTCATAGAGGATATGGATGGCAGGATTGAGATGATTATAGACGGCGGAGATGTGGAGATAGGTCTGGAATCTACTATCGTGGATTTAACGGCAGAGAAACCGACCATTCTGCGTCCGGGCTATATCACCAAACAGATGCTTGAGGATGTTCTGGTATCGGTGGAAGAGGATGCTTCAATGATGCGGGGCGATTCCGGACAAGCACCTAAAGCGCCGGGGATGAAGTACAGACATTATGCACCTAAGGGTGAGCTGACCGTGGTGGACGGGGAGGCAGAGGCTGTCATAGCATACATTAATGCTCAGGTCGACGGATGCCGGAAAGCGCATAAAGTGACGGGTGTTATAACGACCGATTTGAACCTGTGCCGCTACCATGCCCATATCTGCAAAAGTGTCGGAGAACGGCAGGATGAGGAGACAATTGCCAGAGAATTGTACCGCGTCTTGAGAGAATTTGACGATGAAAATGTTGAAGTGATCTACGCGGAGGCGTTTGGCACCGACGGACTTGGACAGGCTATTATGAACAGGCTTTTGAAGGCAGCAGGATATAAGGTGGTTCAAGTGTAGGATATATGATATACTATAAATATTTAAACATGGAGGAACAGCAATGATAGCAATCGGAAGTGACCATGGCGGATTTGATTTAAAAGAGGCGGTTATTGCTCATTTAAAGGATCAGGGCATTGCCTATAAAGATTATGGATGCTATGATAAGAACTCCTGCGACTATCCTGTTTTTGGACGAGCCGTAGCCGAGGCGGTGGCAGCGGGAGAGTGTGAGAAGGGAATTGTGATTTGCACTACGGGAATCGGCATCTCCATTACCGCCAATAAGATAAAAGGTATCCGCTGCGCATTGTGTGCGGACACTTTGACGGCGCGAATGACCAGAGAGCACAATGATGCCAATGTGCTCGCTATGGGCGGAGGCATTGTGGGCCCGAATCTCGGTATCAGTATTGTAGATACCTTTTTAAACACGGAGTTTTCGGGTGAAGAGAAACACCGAAGAAGAGTGGGATTGATTGAGTAGTACGCACTGTAAATACGGAGGAAGTTTATGAGAGGTATGCGGAGAGCGGCTGCCTGTGCGGCGATAATCCTTATGCTTGGGCTGATAACCGTCACCGCGCGTGCGACGGAGGAAACCAGGCAGCAGATTGAAGCGGCGGAACAGGAGAAAAAAGAGACGGAATCCAAGCTGGAGGGGACACAGGAGAATCTGGATAAGTTGAACCAGCAGCAGGATTCTCTACAGGGCGCTTTGACAACTTTGAATACGGAGCTTTCTCAGGTGAGCTATAACTTAAGCGAACTGGAGGATAAGATTGCCGCTAAAGAGTCGGAAATCGAGACGCTGGACGGCCAAATCCTTCAAGTCCAAGAGGAGCTTGCAGAGGCGATTCGTCTCAAAGACGAACAGTATGAGATGATAAAGAAACAGATTAAGTTTATGTACGAGAAGAGCGACTATCTGTATATGGAACTGTTTTTCTCATCGGGAAGCCTGTCGGATTTCATAAATAAAAATAATTATATCGAGCAGTTGGAGGCCTATCAGCAGAAGGTATTGCAGGATTATAAAGATGCGCAGGCAAAAATGGAGGAAATAGAGGCGAGGCTGCAGGGTAATATGGTGGAGCTCGAAGCGGATAAGAAGGAACTGGACGAATATAAGGTGCAGGTGATGGCGGAGCAGAACCGTGTAACCGGTCTGGTCAGCCAGACTTCCAAGTCCATCAGTGCAACCGCCGAGCAGATTTCGAATGCGGAGGCAGCGGTGGAGGCTTACGAGCAGCAGCTCAAGGAGCAGGACGAGAACATTGCGGCTCTGAAAGCCAAGCTGGCGGAAGAAATTCGTATGGCGGAACTGGCGGCGCAGTCCAGTTGGCGTGATATTTCCGAGGTGAGTTTTGCGGAAGGAGACAGGTATTTGCTTGCAAACCTAATCTATTGTGAGGCAGGTGCAGAGCCTTATGAGGGTCAGGTGGCAGTGGGAGCTGTCGTGATGAACAGAGTGCTGAGTTCGGTCTATCCGAATACGGTAACGGGTGTTATATATCAATCGGGACAATTCTCGCCTGTAGCGAGTGGGCGTTTGGCGTTAGCTTTGGCGGAGAACAGGGCAACCGCCAGATGTTATGAAGCGGCGGATGCAGCTATGAGCGGTACAACAACAGTTGGTAATTGTGTGTATTTTAGAACTCCGGTGGATGGTATTAACCCGAAATACAGAATTGGTGGGCATATTTTCTACTAAACATTATATATATGAATGTACAATAATAATACAGGGGCTGTGCACTAACCGGTACACAGCCCCGTTTTGAACATTATGATCGTTTTTTTATTTTCTGTTTGCGATTACTCGCTCAATCGGCTCTTGAAGCCTGCTAAACTCTCCCGCATAGATGATTTCCAACAGCCTGTTTAAGTTCATTAGGGAAGTTTTAAGCGTTTCCTCGTTGATAAGCTTTTCGTCCAGTGCCGTTACAAGCTCATCAATGTCTACCACTTTGACAAAATGATCGGGGTATACGATAACATCCGCCAGAAGGTCGGTAACTATGTAAGTGTCCGTATCTGCCTCATGCTCATAGGATACGATATCACAGTACCAATAGAGTAAAGAACCGTCTTCGCGATAGAATTTACTGACTTTAAATCCCTCCCGCAGATAGTAGCAGGAGTAGCCGTGATGCAAGTCCTTGCGCGGCTTGATGGTATGCCATCCGGTGATGATCTTGTCATCGTCACGCACAAGGATGTGGTCATCTTTTAATAAAATGCATTCTTCAGGGATCAGTCTTTTGCGATATAGAATCGGATCTGCCATGGTACCTCCTGTGAATGGTGCGGCTATATCAATATTCTTATATGATACGTTACACGGACGTTAGTAAAAAGTCAATGTAAATTATGCCAAAATATTCTACTTTTTATCTATTTTTAACAATTTTACTGGACATAAGTACCAGAAATGGTTATAATTTTATACGTAGGCTGTCTTTGACATTACATACTTAATTATATCGGTAATAACGTTTAAAGAAGGGAATGGCTGTGAAGTATAATAAGAATGTTTATCAGGCGCTTATGATGATAAGTCAGTTTGGTATCAATATGCTTGTTCCCATTTTTGTTTGTTCTTTTGTTGGAATGTTCCTCGATTGGAAATTCGAGACTTCTTTCTGGATGGTGACGCTGTTTTTTGTAGGTGCACTGGCAGGATTTACCAACGTATTCAGATTTGCGAAGCGAATATATGAGACACCGGCGGTAACACGCAGACGCAGCACGAAGAAGCAGAGCGATAAGAAAGAAAAGAGTGCGTATGAAGAAGAAAAT
>JAFLTE010000056.1 GCA_022510565.1 Lachnospiraceae bacterium
GCCTCTCCATTTTTATGACGTTGCCACAGTTCTTCCATCAACTTTTGTACTCCTTCCGGAGATTTAATTCTTTGCTTATCTTCTTCCATACTATTTATTATTAGAGTTTTGCGACAAAGTTTATATACACTTGTCGCTAATGTCGATACATGGAAAATTTTTACGAATTTTCAACTTGTATTGATTTTTAAGATACCAAATTATTAAATTTGCATCTGAAATATTAAAATCTCTATCGGATGAAACTACGAAAAGATTTATGAGTTCGGTTTTCCGCATTCTCGAAGAACCTACTTCGACTGATAGGAACTGAATTTAGTTACAACACCAAGGAACAAAAACTTCTTGATATCGGTTATTTGCTCACTACTGGCTACGATGTACGATCTGAAATTCACGCCACCTATCGTGAGCATCTTACTGTGACAGAAGATAATGTGAAGCATACCTTAAACATTCTTCTTGCAGAACTTTGGGGCGGACGAATAGATACAGTCGAGTCCATGCATCAGTATTGGACAATTGATAGGATCATCGACGAATTATTTTCCCACCTCCTTCGTTATTATCATCTACCTATTGATACATCTAAACCTCATTATTTAAAAGACCCAATGAAACAGACAGAGCAAGACCTCAAAGAAACCAATGGCTGGGAGAAAGTAGTTGCCGAATTTCACGGCAATGCTGCGCTTTATGATTTGTCAGGGAAAGAGTATATCTATCCCGGCGACGAAGAATTTATACGCGAATTTAACGAAACCCATAAAGATAATGAACGTTTTGTTTTGAACACCGTTCCTTATCCTTGGCTTGGCAATCCACTTAAAGCTAAGGTTATTGTTTTAAGCCAAAACCCAGGATGGGTTGAACCGGCAGGCAGGGTTATACCTTTAATGCTTCAACATGAACCTCGCATCGCTGAAGAAGTGATGGAATTTTTCCGTCGCACTTTTTGTTTGGAATACAACAGCTTTATGCCCGAAGACTGGAACAAATCCCTCGGATTTTCAGCTCGCGATGCCTACAACGCAATGAGCGACTGGTATTGGAAGAAACGTTTTCACTTCCTTACTGACGCAGGTGTAAACGAAGAAACCATCTATAAAAACATTGCCGTCATTCAATATCTCCCTTACTCATCAATCAATTTTGCTCCCTTAAAAAAGGGTGTACTTCTCCCATCCCAGATATTCACACGGAGACTGATTGACTTTATAAGGTTGAATAACCCTGAAACAATATTCATCGTCCCAAGAGCAGTAAATCTTTGGCGAGAATTTCTCGGTAACAAATGGACTTCCCTCGAAAAGGATGGTCGCATTATTCCTCATCTGCCTAACACATACAGAGCGCAATACCTTTCTCCGAACTGTTTAGGGCAAGAGCAATTTGACAAAATTGTCAAAATCTTCAATAGCTGTGCAAATGAATGATAAAAAATACAATCATAATGATTTCAAAGAGAAGATTGAGGTAATAGTACAGAAAGCAATTGACGAGAACAACATTTCTGAAAACTTATATCTTATTTTTGACATTGATACAAAATCGTTTTCAATTGGAAGAATGGAGGCCCCTCCAACTACCAATCAACAAGGATTTGAAATTTGCAGATTATTGGAGCCTGTCAATGGTTCTTCTTTCAAGATTAACAGTAACGCCATAGATATCGTTGCTTCTATATTAGAATACCACGAATGAAAATCCTACATTTATCAGACACCCACGGAGCGCATCGGCGCCTCCATGGGTTGCCCGAGGCTGATGTCGTAGTTCATTCGGGAGACTTCACGATGACCGGTTCGGAAGCCGAGGCGCTCGACTTCCTTAACTGGTTTTGCGATTTGCCACAAAAGCAAAAGATCTTCATCTGCGGCAACCACGATGCGTGTCTTTACGGAGCCAATATTGACGGATTGGACCAGAATGTTCATTACCTTTGCAACACCGGAATAGAAATTGACGGAGTCAAATTCTATGGAGTGCCGATGTTTATGGAAGATTGCGTCTCAGACAGCCAAGCGAAATTCTATACCGGCATTCCCTCCGACACTGACGTGCTTGTTACGCACTCTCCCGCATATGGCATTTTAGATTTCGATGACAACATCAATTACGGCGCTGAGGAACTGCTTGCCAAACTCCCTTCTCTCAATCTTAAAGCGCATTTATTTGGGCATATCCACACACAGCATGGAGTCCTCAGAAAGAACGGCACCATCTTCTCCAACGGAGCCATAATGAACGGAGATTATAGTCTTCTACAATCTCCGAATATCATCGATATTTAGCCGCCTTCCAGGAGACTATCTCTCAGCAAAATTTCGTAATTTTGCAGTGAATTTCTAGGGTATGAAAAGTATGGATATTGCTGTTGACAAACAACGAATAATAGGTTTTATATGGCAACACATTCTGCTCTTGTTGTCATTATTCCTATTAGCATTGGGTGTTGCTATATGTATCCGGTCCTCCCTTGGAAGCAGTGTGATTTCGGCTCTCCCCTATTCTTTCACTTTAGCGGGAGAAGACGGATTGGTGCCGCAGCTCACGCTTGGCATGTACACGAACATCCTTAACGTATTGCTTGTGCTGGGGCAAATTATTGTATTGCGAAAAAATTTCAATCCTATTCAGCTTCTGCAATTGTTTATTGGTGTAGTATTCGGGGTCTTAATTGACCTCTCGATAATAATGACAACTGTTCTCATCACCTCCAACATCATGGTCCAGCTTCTTGAAATGGTAGCGGGAAGCTCAATAATGGCCTTGGGAGTGGCAATGGAAATACGTTGCGCCTCAATCACGATGCCGGGCGAGGGACTCCCTGCGGCATTAAGCAAGTTGACAGGTAAACCTTTTGCAAACATGAAGATTAATGTCGATTTATGTCTCGTGCTTTCGGCTATAATTTCAATGTTTATATTCTTCGGAACCTGGAGATGGAATATCGTTGGAGTGGGGACATTGTTTGCCGCAATTTACTGTGGGATGGCAGTTAAATTTATAAATAAGCGGCTTGATTGGTTTGACAGACTGCTGGGCTATCAACCCGGGTTTAGGCGATATTTCTTCGGATTAGCGCAATATTTACAAACCAGACTCCACAAATAGCAGCCTTCTATTACCGCTCAATCGCCTCTCATCATAAAGGGCGGTGTGTAAAAATACGCACCTCAAGGGGCTGAGTCAAAATTCTGTCAGACTCCGCCATATTTCTATATCAGCGTCTGCGGGTAATTTCCTTACAAGAATTGCAAACCTCGTAAGCTGGACTACTTCCGTTTCATTATCCTCATCCGTTGTGATTCCGAGTTTAACTATCCAGTTATAGCTATTATCCCCGGTGTTTCTATAAAATCGATTAGCGTAGGTGTCGATACTCCATCTGTGATAAGCATACATTATAAGCAATGTATTTTCTTGAAAATTGATTTTATAGAAAGCCTCATTCTGGCCTATTGGGTCATCCGGTAATTCGGAAATATCATTAACAATATGTTTATTGTTAACTAAATTCTTTATCTCCTCTCTTTCCTGCTCATTCATTTCAGCTCTATCGATTTCAATTGAGGCAGGAATAAATTCTGAATTGATAGGAAGATTGATCTCTAAATCGGGCTCTTTGTTATTGTTGCAGGAGCAAAATAACAAAGTAATCATTGATATCAGTATGGTTAGTTGTTTCATGGGGTTTAGCTATTTCCGCAAAGTTACTCATTTTTCTTCAGTTTTCATATCTTTTAGCCTCCTTACTCAAGGTTTGAATCTATGTGTTCTTCTTTTACTCACATGGTTTGCTAATATCCTTGCATCCCGCAATAAATAATTTCAAAGGATCATGCCGGACTCCTTATAAAGGCATTTATCATAAATGCCTAAAGTCCTATCTCTTTTTTCCATGCATCAAGTGTTTCCTTGGATGCATGGTTAAGAAGTTTTCCTTCCTGCCAATCGATATCGGGATATTGCTTCTTCAAAGCATCGACGCATGGGGCAATGGGAGAACCGCCCGAAGTGGCAAAGCAATACACTTTCTTGCCGTCAAGATTGTTTTCATCAATGAAAGTATTGATAATAGTCGGGGCGATATACCACCAAATGGGATAGCCAATAAAGACTACATCGTATTGTGCAATATCATCAACCTTGTTTTTCACAGCGGGACGCGAATTCGGGTCGTGCATCTCCACAGAGCTGCGGCTTTTGTCGTCTTGCCAGTCAAGGTCCGCGGACGTATATGGTTCGGCTGGTTCTATCTCAAAGAGGGTGGCATCCATAACCTTTGCCAAATCTTCGGCTACGGCTTTAGTTGTTCCCGTCGCAGAGAAGTAAGCCACCAATACTTTCTTTCCTTTATCCATAT
>JAFLTE010000057.1 GCA_022510565.1 Lachnospiraceae bacterium
AGCCTTTTTAGGTCTCTTAGCGCCGTACTTGGAACGAGCCTGCTTTCTGTTAGCGACTCCGGCAGTATCCAGTGTACCTCTGATAATGTGATATCTGGTACCCGGCAAATCCTTAACCCTGCCGCCGCGGATCAGAACAACGCTGTGCTCCTGCAGATTGTGACCTTCGCCCGGAATGTAGCTTGTTACTTCGATTCCGTTGGAAAGACGTACTCTGGCAATCTTTCTAAGAGCGGAGTTAGGCTTCTTAGGAGTTGCTGTCTTAACAGCGGTGCAGACACCTCTCTTCTGCGGAGAAGCAGTATCAATCGCTGTCTTGTGAAGGGAGTTATAACCTTTCAACAAAGCAGGTGCTGTTGACTTCTTAACAGATGTCTGACGTCCTTTTCTGACTAACTGGTTAAATGTTGGCATTCTTTTCACCTCCTATAATGTAAAATGTATATGTGCCCATATTTTATGCATTTTACGCATCACTAAAAAAATGCATTCACGTGCACACTAAAATAGTATACTTGCACGCGAATGCATTGTCAATACATTTTTTCACGGATTTTACCGAATTTTACGGCTGATTCCGGCAACTGAATTTTATTCAGTTTACTCTACGACTTCCATCTCCTCTGCTTCCTTATCAACGTCAATTTCGTCGTACTCATCCATGGACTCGTCGAAATCCATTACCTCATCGATGTCATCTGCCTCATCCATATTGTCATCCGGCATTTCCTCATCGAACCCATCGTCAAAGCTCAACTCATTCTCTGTTGCCAACCGGCTGAGAAGATTAGTGTCCGTGCTGAGTTTGGTATCGCGGTAACGCTTCATACCTGTTCCCGCAGGAATCAGTTTACCGATGATTACGTTCTCCTTCAGACCAATCAGGGTATCAATCTTACCCTTGATTGCGGCCTCGGTCAACACCTTGGTTGTCTCCTGGAAAGAAGCCGCCGATAAGAAGGAATCCGTCGCCAACGCCGCTTTGGTAATACCAAGCAATATCTGCTTGCCCTCGGCAGGCTCTTTACCGGCTTTCACCAGTTCCTCATTCAAATCCTCATAATCAAGCACATCTACCAACGTGCCGGGCAGGAAGTCTGTATCACCGCTGTTCTCAATACGAACCTTCTTAAGCATCTGACGTACGATAACCTCAATATGCTTATCGGCAATATCAACACCCTGCAGGCGATATACACGCTGTACTTCGCGAAGCATATAATCCTGTACTGCACGGATACCTTTAATCTTCAGAAGATCGTGAGGATTTACACTACCTTCTGTCAACTCGTCGCCCGCCTCCAACACTGCTCCGTCTGTAATCTTAATTCTGGAACCGTAAGAAATCAGGTAAGTCTTGGACTCTCCCGTCTCGTTGTTGGTGATTACGACTTCTCTCTTCTTCTTGGTATCCTTGATGGTCGCCACGCCGCCGAACTCTGCGATAATCGCAAGTCCCTTAGGCTTACGCGCCTCAAAAAGCTCCTCTACACGGGGAAGACCCTGTGTAATATCGTCACCGGCAACACCACCCGTATGGAAGGTACGCATGGTAAGCTGTGTACCCGGCTCACCGATAGACTGTGCGGCAATAATACCGACTGCCTCACCGACCTGTACCGCTTCGCCGGTCGCCATATTGGCGCCGTAGCATTTTGCACAGATACCTACATGCGAACGACAGGTCAAAATTGTACGAATCTTAACTTCCTCAATAGGCTTGCCCTTCTCGTTCACACCCACGCTCAAAATCTTGGCTGCGCGGGCAGGTGTAATCATATGATTTCTCTTGACAATCATGTTGCCGTTCTTATCTTTAATGTCCTCACAAGAGAAACGACCCGTAATTCTGTCGCTTAAGCCCTCGATCGTCTCCTTGCCGTCCATAAATGCCTTAACGACAATGCCCGGAATCTCATCCTTACCCTCGCAACAGTCTGTCTCGCGGATAATCAACTCCTGAGATACGTCAACCATACGTCTGGTCAGATAACCGGAGTCGGCTGTACGCAGCGCCGTATCGGACAGACCTTTACGCGCACCGTGAGCGGACATAAAGTATTCCAATACATCCAGACCTTCACGGAAATTGGACTTAATAGGCAGCTCAATGGTTCTACCCGTTGTATCCGCCATCAATCCACGCATACCCGCAAGCTGTTTAATCTGCTGATTAGAACCACGGGCTCCGGAATCCGCCATCATAAAGATGTTGTTGTATTTATCAAGACCTGAAAGCAATACTTCCGTCAGTTCTTTATCCGTCTCATTCCAAGTCTCTACAACGGCACGGTATCTCTCTTCCTCCGTAATAAGGCCTCGTCTGTAGTTCATGGAGATCTTATCTACCGTCGCCTGAGCCGCCTCAAGCATACTCTCTTTCTTGGCCGGTACGGTCATATCGGAGATAGATACTGTCATAGCCGCTCTGGTAGAATATTTATATCCCGTAGATTTGATCAGGTCGAGCACTTCCGCCGTCTTAACGGCACCGTGAATATTGATGACCTTCTCCAAAATCTGCTTTAACTGCTTCTTACCTACATGGAAGTCCACTTCCAGCTTCAACAAATCCTCCGGATTGGTTCTGTCCACATATCCTAAATCCTGCGGAAGAATCTCGTTGAATAAGAATCTGCCCAACGTGGATTCCACGTTACCGCTCACTGTTTCACCGTCGGCTGTCTCCTTGGTAACCCTGACTTTAATTCGCGTATGCAGTGTACAAGCACCGTTCTCGTAAGCCAGAATTGCCTCGTTCACGTTCTTGAAGAACTTGCCTTCTCCTATTGCACCCGGTCTCTCCTGAGTCAGATAGTAAATGCCCAGTACCATATCCTGAGAGGGAACTGCCACCGGACCACCGTCAGACGGCTTTAACAGGTTATTCGGGGAGAGCAGCAGGAATCTACACTCTGCCTGCGCTTCCACGGACAACGGAAGATGGACAGCCATCTGGTCACCGTCGAAATCGGCATTGAACGCCGTACATACGAGCGGATGCAGCTTGATTGCCTTACCTTCCACCAGAATAGGCTCAAATGCCTGAATACCAAGTCTGTGCAATGTAGGAGCTCGGTTTAACATAACCGGATGCTCTGTGATAACTTCCTCCAGCACATCCCATACCTGTGTGTCCAATCTCTCTACCAGTTTCTTGGCGTTCTTGATGTTCTGGGAAATACCCCGGGACACCAGTTCTTTCATTACAAAAGGCTTAAACAGCTCAATCGCCATCTCCTTAGGTAGACCACACTGATATATTTTCAGTTCCGGTCCTACCACAATAACGGAACGACCCGAATAATCCACACGCTTACCAAGCAGGTTCTGACGGAAACGACCGGCCTTACCCTTTAACATATCAGACAAGGATTTTAATGCCCTGTTACCCGGTCCCGTTACCGGACGACCTCTTCTGCCGTTATCAATCAGCGCGTCAACCGCTTCCTGCAGCATTCTTTTCTCATTGCGGACAATAATGTCGGGTGCGCCCAACTCCAACAGTCTCTTTAAACGATTGTTTCTGTTGATAATTCTTCTATATAAATCATTTAAGTCACTGGTCGCAAAACGGCCGCCGTCCAACTGTACCATCGGACGAAGATCCGGCGGAATAACCGGAATTGCATCCATAATCATCCACTCGGGCTGATTGCCGGACTCTCTGAAAGCTTCTACCACTTCCAGTCTCTTGATAATACGCGCACGCTTCTGTCCCATGGACTCACGCAGTTCTTCTTTAAGCTCTGCAGCCTCACTCTCTAAATCGATTGCCTGCAAAAGCTCCTTGATTGCCTCTGCGCCCATACCCACACGGAACTTATTGCCCCATGTCTCTCTGGCGTCCTGATACTCTTTTTCGGTAAGAACCTGCTTGTATTCCAAGTCGCTCTCGCCGCCATCAAGTACAATATAGGATGCAAAATACAGCACCTTCTCAAGCACTCTCGGGGACAGATCGAGAATCAGACCCATACGGCTCGGAATACCCTTAAAATACCAAATGTGGGAAACCGGAGCTGCCAGTTCAATATGTCCCATGCGCTCTCTACGTACGCTCGCTTTTGTGACCTCAACGCCGCATCGGTCACAGACTACGCCCTTATATCTGATTTTCTTGTACTTGCCGCAGTGGCACTCCCAGTCCTTGGTGGGTCCAAAGATGCGCTCGCAGAACAGGCCGTCCCGCTCGGGCTTCAGAGTGCGGTAGTTGATGGTCTCCGGCTTTTTCACCTCGCCGGAGGACCAGGAAAGGATCATCTCAGGGGAT
>JAFLTE010000058.1 GCA_022510565.1 Lachnospiraceae bacterium
GTCCTTTACTGTGTCTTAAAGGATAAGAACGCCAAAGACGGTCTCACCGACATCATGGTGCGGGCCGAGGACGCCAGCAAGATCAACCGTATTTTTGAACGGTTCGACCTGGCTACCGTGGACATGGCTGAAATCAGGAGCGAGATCGAACAGAGCCGAGAGGCGCGGCAGGAGGACGCCCCGGAAGCGCCAGCGGCGGCGGGGCCGATGACCGAGCAGGAAACCGAGGAACTGCTGGACGCTATGCTGTCCCCGCCCCCGGACGAATTGCCCGTCCCGGAGCGCACGGCCCCCGAAAAGGGCGAGGACGAGTTTTTGGCGGCGGTGCTGGGCAATTCCCCCAACAGAGAGGAAGGCCAGACCCAAAACCCTACCGAAGGCTGGGTTGCAAAATCCCGTCAGTCCGAGCCTACCTCAAAGCCCAAAGAGCCAACCGCGCCGGGTGCTTCTGAACCGCAGGAGCGTTCCCGCCCCTCTGTCCGACAGGAGTTGAATGAGATCAAAACGGGGCAGCGGCAGAAAGCGGAGGGCATGACAAAATCTCCCCAGCAGAAACCGGCCCAACACAAAGCGCCCCCCAGGAAAAAAACGAAAAAACAGAAGGAGCGATAATGTATATGGGGGTTTATTGAAACGGAGGGAGCGTTTATGCTTGCTCCACGTGCAGTTTCGCATCCCCGTGTACAGTGGTGCTATTTCTTCCCACTGCCTATCTGTTAAGTCGCTTGGGTACGACTTTCGCCTTTTTTCTTCCATAGCCTCTATTGTATCACTGTTCTACGTCTTTGTGAATACAGTTTCTTGGTACCTTCGAAACTTTTCGGAATCTGTTGCCTGTATGAAGTCCTCGTCCTCTATCGGAACCGGCTCTGTGCAAACGGCGTTCATGAGGCTCCTAAATGCTTCCTTTTAAGTTTTATAAACGATATATTGTCTTGGCAGAGCATGTGGAAAGACAGTTTTTCCACAGAATATTCCGGGAATAACGCGATGTATTCTTCCTTTGTTTTCGGTTCAGTGTACTGGCTGACCTGCGCGCCATCGTCCGTATGTTCAAACAGATAGAGCGTATCAGATAGACGTTTCATATTATTTGCTATCTCGTCAAGTTCCGGCGCATTATGAATGAGAACCAGTGAGCAAATCAACACGTCAAAGTGCTTGTCTTCTTGATAATCCTGAAAGAAGCAATTTACATATTCAACTCGCTGCGCCAGTTCTGTCCCAAGCCGACCCTTGTTCTTGGCAATCATTTTTTCACTCACGTCAATGCAGGTAACGGCCTTTGCTTTTGTAGCAAAATGCTTGGTAAATAGACCGATTCCGCCGCCTAATTCCAACACTGTCTTGTCAGCTAAATTTTCATCAATGAACTCAAGGACTGCCTTAATATAATTGTCAGAATTTTGTATCAAATTTCTAGCGGGATATCTAATACTCAGCACAGGCAGCCTTCCCTCTCTTTCCGCCCGTAAATCCCATTCCCTTGCAACGGACTGCCTGTAGTTTGTTTTCATGTTTCCTGGAGCCAAAAAACTTTCTACTGCTTTTTTGCCGAAGTGTTTGACAATAAGCATAATTAAATTTGCTTTTGCTGTTTCATCCCACGGTTCATTCTCTGTTATGAATGTCATGATTTTTTCACATGTGAAGTCTATGGCTATAATACTGTTTATTTCAAGCTGAAAATCTCTTGCCATCTTCACGTCTTTAATGATATCTTCCGCTTTTTTATTCGATCGTTCATAAAAAGAAAATTGATAATAACCCATTTCATAATCCATACCAATAGAATACAATCGAAGCCTTTCTATGCTGGGCTCATATCCAATCTCTTCTTTGCATTCTCGAATAACATCATAAAATGGATTTGTTTCGCTGCCCTTCCAATTCATGCTGCCGCTTGCAGAATAGATATACTGATTTGGACTGACAGCGACATAGGAAGACGACTTAGAAATTAAAATTTTATTGTCACATGTAATAATATATATTCCAACGCCGCATATATTGGGCAAATCCTTTGATATAAGCGATGATTTTTCATCAAGATATTTCTGACGTACCGTTTCTCCCGATGGGAGTGACTGGTCCATGACCTTTTTTACAATCAGAAAATCCCGATATGTTGCTTCTGAAACGTATAAAGTAATTTGGTGTGGCCGAATTCCGCCTAACAATGAGACGTCAAAGTGATCAAGCCTGACTTTTTTCTCATTTATATTCCCTTCATAATCCTTATAATAAGACTGAAAAGTTTCTTTGATATCAACTGGCAATTTATACTCCTCAGAATTTTGACGCACAATGAAATCACCTAAGAAGTATTCACCTTCCCCTTTATTCCAAGAACCGATAATTGGTTTAAATCTTATTACATGACCGCCAATACAAAACAGGTTTGGTGTGTTTAGTTCCTCAGGTTTCGTGCCAATGGTATCATTTTTTCTCTTGTGATTACCCCAAATGGCCCTGCCTAAATGCGTGTTCGGGATATCTTGTTCATCTGGTATCCATTTATTATCGTTCCAGATATATTTGACCCTGGTTTGACGGCCTGAACCTGGGAAATCGTATGTATAAAAGCAATTCGGATAATGCTTCGTTTGGTAAAGAGCGCCGCCTGCACAAATCAATGCGGATCCTTTCATTTCCATCGAGCCGCCGATTTCATGCGTATGTCCTGATAGTATAAGATTCGATCGCTCACACAACTCAGAATATATATTTGTTGTACCCTGATAGGTTGTTCTTTCCGACTCATGCCAAGATGTGCTCGGATGGTGCATAATGGCAATGGTGAATTTTTCTTGGCTTTTGATTTGGGCTTTGATAAGCTCCCAAAGGTCAGCACCAATCCACATTTTGTCCTTCGTAGAATTATTCATGGCATACCATGCCGTATTAAGGCAGACAATCCTGACGTTCCCGATATACCGGCAACCAATCAGATGGCTTTTTTCTGTTGCTATGGTATATTTCTCCAACCCTAGCTCGTCACAAAAGTTGATATATTGAGTGAATCTCTGCTGAAGTCTATCCAGTTTCTCAATTCGTAAAAAACGATTTGCCGTTTTTTGATCATCAGGATAACACTTATCATCCATTTCTTCCCGGTCAATGTCGTGATTACCGGGGCAAAGCAATATGCATTTTCTTGATATACCCGTTTTATTTATCAATTCATCGAACCAAATTTTTGCGTCACAATAGTCTTCTTTTGTCGCCGCCCACGCGATATCCCCCGTCAATACTATAAAATCCAGTTTCTTCTGCGTGTTTATCGTACAAATTTTCTCAGTCAAGGACTGCATAAAGGTTTTTCGCGCCGCACTACCCGCTGCGCCCATGCTTTTACCACGTTCCAAGCCAAAGTGCATGTCAGAAATATGCAAGAAATACATGTAAATAACCATTCTGGCCGCTGGGTGTCCAGCACAAATAGTAATGAAAGAGTGCTGACGAGCGGCTGCCTTTCTTGTAGAATAGATTTTGAGGGGGAAGCACACTACAACGTACAGCGGGGTAAGTCGAAGACTGCTTCAGCACTCAAAAAAGTATGTAAATCAGTGTTAAGATCACCATTTCAAGCACAAATAAGTGGCGTTTTGAGCCCTGCACACTAAAAATTGTTTTAACACATGCTAATTACCTGGTGATTCAGTCGCTGCTTTCTCCTCACTATACTGCAATGAGGAGGGTGTAAATTGAAGGTTGTATTCCCAACCTGCTGCGGCGTTGATGTGCATAAACGATTTCTGGTCGCTACCATCATCACCACGCCAACGATAGCCTACAGTCAGGCTATCAAAGGAAACGTTTTTCTACTTTTAACTCAGACTTAAACCGCTTTGCCGACTGGCTTCACGGAAACAAATACCTTGATGTCTGCACGGTCCACCGGGAAATACTGGATCCCGATTTTTAATATTCTGGAAAAGCGGGGCATCCATGTCGTAATTGCCAACCCGAAATGGGTCAAGGCGGTGAAAGAGAACAAGGATGACACAAAGGATTCCAAATGGATCGGGAAGCTATTCTGTATCGGTCTGGTGAAAAGTAGTTTTATCTCAGCCAGGGACATCTGCATTCTGCGGGAACTGACCCGCTACCGCTATAAACTCATTTCTATTGTATATTGTAAATCAATTCGAGATCCGGCAGAAAAAGTTGTGTAAAATCAGACAAGCGACAGTCAAGGGAACGGGAGCAAATCGAGGGACAGCCTGTGCT
>JAFLTE010000059.1 GCA_022510565.1 Lachnospiraceae bacterium
CCAAACCGAAACTTGTAAGACCGCCGCCTATGGATGAGATCAACTCTCCCGCCCATAATAATAAAAATTTATTAAAACCTGAACTACCGTTTTTCATAATATGACATCTCCTTCATTTATTCTTATAAACCGACCGCCGGTCGGTTATGATTATATAATAGAAATCATATGTTATCAAGATATATTCTTTAAATAATGCAGCAGATTGGCAGCGAAAATAAACTTCTTTTTAAATCTTGACTGAATTTCAATGCATAGTAGAATATAGACAAAAGAGAGGTGATATGAAGTGAAGTACGATTGCTTGATCATAGACGATGAGAAATTACTTGCAGACAGCACCGCGGAATATTTTAATCTGTTCGGTGTCAACACGGCGGTTGCGTACAGTGCTTCAGAGTGCCGCGAATTTTTTAAGGAAAATACAGCGCAGCTGCTTTTGCTCGATATTAATCTTGGAGACGGCAGCGGTTTTGAACTGTGCAGAGAACTCCGTGAAAAAACGCAGATTCCCATTCTGTTTATCTCTGCACGGACAAGTGATGATGACAAGATTATTGCCTTAAATATCGGGGGCGATGACTATGTACAGAAGCCGTATTCTCTCGGCGTATTACTTGCCAAGGTCAGAGTGGTACTGAAACGTTACGGACAAAGTGTAAATACAAATTATTTTGATAAATATTCTGATGACAGACTGACAGTGGATTTTAATGCCAGGCAGGTGTTGGTTGAGGGTAGTCCTGTCAAGCTGACATCTCTTGAATTTAAGTTGTTGGCTTATCTGATTAAAAATAGAGATAAGGTGATTTCCAAACAAGAATTGTTTGAGAATGTTTGGGAAGATAAGTTTACAGGCGACGGAACGTTAAATGTGCATATCCGCAAAATACGTGAAGCGATTGAACGTGAACCGAGTAACCCCGAATATATAATCACCGTCTGGGGCGACGGCTACAAGTTCAGCGGAGTGAAAGAGTGAGAAAAGTTGACAAAACTTTCACAATGCGTTCGCGTTTGGGGAGGAATGGTGAGAAGTTTGAAGAAACATATTTTCTTAATTGGTCTACTGCTTGTTTTAGCAGCAGAAGTTGTGACTCTCATTGCTTTTGCGGCACAGAGTATTGACAATACGCAGGATGCTGTCGCAATCAATGAAGCGATACAGTCGGTGCAAAACGATTGGAATACGATGGAAACCCATACAAATCAGACAGATCTTGAATATGTCGTGCTGGATATGGAGGGGGCAGTCGTATTCAAGACCAAAGAAGGACTAAGTGAGAGCATTAACGCGGCGGTAATACACAGGGATACTGTTCTTGACATAAATGTTAATAACGTAATTGTGGGCAAAATAATTCTATACAATGACAGCGCGCAGATTATGCAAAACAGAAAACAGTCGGCTGTCATTATTTTATTGGCAGCGATACTTGTGCAGGGCGGTATTTGTATTGGATACACAATATATTTAAACCGCACGGTCATAAAGCCATTTCATAAACTGGAAGGTTTTGCTGAACGTGTTGCGGGCGGAAATCTTGACGTTCCCCTTGAAATGGACAGACATAATCTTTTCGGTGCATTCACCGAGAGTTTTGATATCATGCGCGCCGAACTTAAGAAAGCGCGAATAGCGGAAGCAGAAGCCAATGCGAGTAAAAAGGAGCTTGTGGCGAAACTATCCCATGACATCAAAACACCCGTTGCAAGTATCAAGGCGGCTTCGGAAGTAGGTGCGGTTTTTACAAGCGACGAAAAAATCAAGGACAATTATGCACAGATTATCCGCAAGGCTGACCAGATCAATACGCTTGTAACCGAGCTGTTCACGGCAACATTGGAGGAACTGCAGCAGCTGCCCGTAATGCCGACGGATATCGAGAGCAATGAATTGGGCATATTATTGGAAAGTGCCGATTATCTGAATCGGGCAATCATTCCGGACATTCCCGACTGTCTGATCTATGCGGACAGGCTTCGCCTGCAACAGGTATTCGATAATATCTTCGTCAATTCCTATAAATATGCAAATACAAAAATAGATATAACATTGCGAAGAGACGATGATAGTCTTGCGGTCGAGATTGAAGATTACGGTGGTGGTGTGGAGACAGAAGAGCTGCCGATTTTGAAGGAAAAATTTAAACGCGGAAGTAACGCAAAGAATATGGACGGTGCGGGTTTGGGACTATATATTTCCGAATATTTTATGCAGCAAATGCAAGGACAACTGGACATTCAAAACGGATCAACCGGATTAAGAGTTACTGTTAGGATTCCCTTGAGTGGTTTAATTTAGGATTAAATTTAAGGGATATTTAAGAATTAACTAAAGACACTTAAGAATTGAAAAAATAGAATAGGACGTGCAAATAAGGAGGTTTCACTTATGAGAGAAATATTATTGAGAACCGAAAAATTGAGCAAATCCTTTTCCAACGGCGGAAATTTGCAGCACGTTCTTAAGAACATTGACTTGCAGCTTTACAAAGGTGATTTTACTGTAATCATGGGAGCAAGTGGTGCGGGAAAATCCACGCTTTTATATGCACTTTCGGGAATGGATACGCCAACGCTTGGCACAATCACTTTCGGAGACGAGGTTATATCCGACTTCAATTCCGACGAGCTTGCCGTATTCAGGCGCAAGCATTGCGGATTTGTATTTCAGCAGATTTATCTGATTGACGGGATGAGCGTCATGGACAATGTGCTGGCAGCAGGGCTTCTTGTCAATAAGGACAAAAAGGCACTAGTTAAAAAGGCAGAAGAGTTTTTCAGTGCGGTAGATATATCCGAAGAAACACAAAACAAATTTCCTACCCAGATTTCGGGTGGTGAAGCCCAGCGTGTGGGTATTGTACGTGCGCTGATCAACTCACCGGAAATTCTGTTTGCCGATGAACCTACAGGAGCACTCAATTCCAAGACAGGCTTGGATGTTCTTGATACGCTTACAAAGTTCAACGATCAAGGTCAAAGTGTTGTGATGGTAACGCACGATATGCGTTCCGCCAGACGTGGCAACCGTATTCTGTATTTAAAGGACGGCGTGATTTTAGGCGAATGTGACTTGGGTAAATATGTGCATGGGGATGCAGAGCGACATACAAAACTCTCTGCATTCTTGACGGAAATGGGGTGGTAATCATGGAAAAAAGTTTTCTGATTGCCCGCTCCAATATCCGTAAGGCAAAAGGGCAGACGGTCGCAATTATTGTTCTTATCCTGTTGGCAGCACTGATGATGAATTTATGGTTTATGTTGTCCATGGATTATAAGCAAAACTTTGACCGCTATCATGATAAACTGAATGCAGAGCATGTTACGATGGCACTCTACAGCGACGATACCGGATTGCGGGAGTATATTGCGGGGACCCTTGAAAATGATAATCGCACGACCCAATACGAAATAGCTGATGCGTTAGTTATGGTCGGTTCGTTTCCGTATAACGGAGGCGATCTCAACAATGATTTCATTTTTCTTAAAAAAGATAGTGCCTTAAATCGTTCAGTAGGAAAGATTGAAATTGTAGAAGATGGCGGTGGAACGAGTGGTGTCTATATGCCTATGCTCTATAATAATGGCATATCTATCGGCGATACAATAGATATTACGATTGGCAACAATGTTGTAAGTTATCCCGTAATCGGTTTTTTAAACAGTGTCATGGCAGGCTCTCATAATTGTTCAATGTCAGTGTTTATACTTACCGAGGATTTGTATGAGGAGTTGGAAGAGCAGGGTTTTGCCGTTCGGTCTACTTTAGTATCGGTGCGAATTGATGATAAATCAGACAGTGAGAATTTTGAGGCAATGCTGCAAAACGCAGTATCTTTGAAGTATCCCGGAATCCTCACTTTAAGTAATTCCTACATGCTTGTGTCTGCAACGCGTTATGTTTCTCAGATGATTTGTTCGGCAATCGTCATAGCTATGGCATTTATTGTAACGTTGATTACATTGGTTGTAATTGGCTCCAATGTTATCAACTATATTCAGGAAAATATGAAAAATCTCGGCGTGCTTAAGGCCGCCGGATATAGGAGCGGACAGATTGTTTTCGCACTGTTGCTGCAATTCGCAGG
>JAFLTE010000006.1 GCA_022510565.1 Lachnospiraceae bacterium
AAGGTAAGCTGCCTGTCATAGTTCATCGCCTGAATCTGACAGCCGCCGCACTGTCTGTGGAACCCACACCTTGGTTCCACACGAAAAGAAGAAGGTGTCACCACCTTCTCTACTCTCGCATAGCCGTAATTCTTCTTACACTTCGTAATACGCGCTTGTACCGTATCTCCGATGACCGCATCTTTTATAAACAGGGTATATCCGTCAACCTTGCCGATACCCTCTCCGTCATTTCCGATATCCTCTATCACGACCGATACAATATCATTCTTCTTGTATGTTCCGTTTTCCATATTTTTACTCCGTCCTCGTCCCTCTCACATTGGACTCAAACAGTCTGTTATATCCCAGCCATCCTGTCTCGGTACTGTTTTCCAGAAGCTCCGTAAAAGTCTCCATCTTGGCATCGGTATTGTCCACGAATGTCAGCGCCACAGCCTCTATAATCGCAGGCTTTTTGGGAGAGCCAAACTCGAACTCCCCATGATGAGCCAGGATGCAGTGTTTCAATTCGCCGGCAAGAATCGGCGGGAAGCCGTCTATCGCCTTTATTTTTTCACCTACCATCTCACTGCCGATTACAATGTGTCCGAGGAACTGTCCGTCGTCAGTATAGTCATTCTGGGGAAACAGTGACAACTCTTTGGTCTTACCGATATCATGGCAGATGGCCGCAGTCAGAAGTAAATCTCTGTTCAATACAGGATACTGCGAACATAAGAAATCACTCAGTTTTGTCACTGCCAAAGTATGCTGCAGCAGCCCGCCCACGAAACCGTGATGTACCGTTTTCGCCGCAGAGGACTGGCGGAAAGCTTTGATAAACAATTCATCTTCCACGAAGAATGCCTGCAGCAGTTTTTTCAGATAAATATTTTCAATACTATGAATGAAACCCAATAATTCCTGCATCATGTCGTCAATCGGGAACTTGCTGACAGGGAGATAATCAGCCGCATCGTACTCTCCCTCGCGGCACTTGCGGATTCGTTTCACATTAATCTGATTTGCACCCTGAAAACTGGTCACGTCGCCGTACACTTCTATATAATCCAGCGAATCAAAATCCTCGATTCCCGCACTGTTAGGATCCCATATTTTCGCATCCACGGTTCCGGTTTTATCCTGAAGAATAACATTATCATATGGTTTGCCGTTCTTCGTCACCGCCGACTGCTTATGCTTGCACAGATAGATATCAAATACTCTGTCGCCTTCTTTATAATCTTTAATATATTTCATGCCCCAACCTCATTTCCGCACATAGTGTAAATTTCCCCAAGCTGTTTTCTCACGTAAGTCTATCTGGTTCCGAGCGTCACAGTCGCATTCATCTCACGTCCCTGACGCATCAATACAAATTCCATCGTGTCCTCGGGATTGGAATCATACAGCACGTCCAGCAATCTGCTGTAAGATGTAATCGTTGTTTCGTTGGCACGTATAATCACATCACCGTTTTGAATTCCTGCAGCCATTGCCGGAGAATCCATCTCAATTCCTTTGACATATGCGCCTTCCAACGTTCCCAACTCTACCCCCGCTTCTCTGGGCATGTCGACACCATGAATACCCAGATAAGCCCTCGCTCTGTCGTTGGACATTTTTTCAATGGTTTTTTTCAGCTCAGTTATGCCGTAAGCTGTCAGCAGATTTCCCATGTCATTGCTCGTATCAATATTGTCGATAATGCCGATGACCATCCCATCCATATTGAAAAGGACTCCCGTAGCATTACGGCTGCCGTATATATCTGTGGTAATCATCTTATACGCAGAGTCGACCTGGTCTACTACCGCTCCTGCGGAAGTCACTACACCGTAGCACACAGAACCGCTTGTTCCCATGGGACTTCCGAGCGCCATCACGGGCGTACCCACCAGATTGTTGTTATTGGAGCTTCCCAAAGTTGCAATACTAATCACGTCCATCGTCTCTTCTTCTATATCCATCAGTGGTACAGACAGAATCGCCAGCTCCGTATCGACATCCTTCTGAACCAGTTCCGCATTAATTTTGGTCTGGTCGTAGAATGTCACAATAATGCTGTCCGCATCGTTTAGATTTCCCGCACTGACTAAAATGAGAAGGGACTTGCCATTGTTCGCCACAATAATACCGGATGCCGATGCCTCGTTTTCATAGATATCATTAAACCAGTCAACATCCGACACGACGCTGGTGACAGTAACTACGGAGCGGCTCGCCTTCCGAGCCTGTCTCGCCATCTCCTCATAGAGAAGCTGATAATCGCTCAGACCGAATTGCACCTGAGACAGCAATTCCTCAATCTGCTCGTCCTCCAACCCCACCTGTACAATTTCGACGGTGGGTTCTATATCTTCCTCAATCAGCATATCCTCCGGCTTCATTTCTTCCGTCTCCGTCTCTTCGGGGAACCGAACTTCTTCGGCTTCCTCTTCCGGATACAGACGGTTGCTGATAACCGGCTCCAACACCAAAAAGGTAAAACTCGCTACCAAACCGAATACCACAGCCATCGCCACTGTGATTAACGTTCTTCGCAGAAGCTTCTTTTTATTGACCGGTTTCTGCTTTATCGTTTCACGCAAAAAATCCGGCTGCACGGGCGGCGTATATTCCGCTTGTTCCTTGACTCCGTCCTGATCTATGTTGTTTTGTTCTTTTTCCTGCTCTTCCATAGAATATATAACCTTCCTCTTGCTGAATTAAGTATATCTTTTTTCTCTTTTATTGTAAAGAAGAACGAGAGCGTGGTAATTTCCCCCGATTTATGATAAACTTATCAATATAATAAACAGTTAAATAAATTGAGTATTAAATTAATACTATCAGTACACCGAATTATAAAAGGAAACCACCATGAACGACAAAGTATTACGCGTTTTAGAATATAACAAAATCATCGACAAGCTTACCGACAAAGCCACCTCGGAACAGGGCAGAAAACTGACTTCCTCCCTTGTTCCCATGACAGACTTGGATGACATAGCCAAAGCGCAGACAGAAACTTCGGATGCGTTGGGACGTTTGTTTAGTAAAGGCTCTACGTCTTTTGGCGGCAACAAGGATTTAGGTATGTGCATTAAATCCCTTGAGGTGGGCAGCGCTCTCTCGATTGCCGAGTTATTGCGCATTGCGGCTTTCTTGGAAAATGTCAACCGCATCAAAGCCTATGGGCGAAGGGACAGAGAAGATACTCCTGCCGATTCTCTGGATGAGTATTTCGATGTGTTGGAACCTCTCACGCCCCTTGCCAACGAGATTCGCAGATGCATTCTGTCGGAGGAAGAGATTGCGGACGATGCCAGTCCCACGCTCAAGCATATCCGACGCAGCATGTCGATTACCAACGACAAGATTCACTCACAGCTGACATCCATGATTAACGGCTCCTATCGTACCTATCTTCAGGACGCCGTTGTCACGATGCGGAATAACCGCTATTGTATTCCGGTCAAATCCGAATATAAGGGGCAGGTGTCCGGTATGGTGCACGACCAGTCCTCCACCGGCTCCACCTTTTTCATAGAGCCTGCGGCGGTTGTGAGTCTGAATAATGAATTAAAAGAACTGGAACTCAAGGAGCAGGAAGAAATCGGAGTGATTCTCGCCGACTTAAGTGCGCAGGCGGGTGCATACACGGAAGTTCTGACAGCGAATCAGCAATCCATGACGGCGCTTGATTTTATTTTCGCCAAAGCATCTCTGGCTATGGAGCAGAATGCCACCATGCCGATTTTCAACACAGAGCATCGGATTCGGATTCGTCAGGGCAGGCATCCTCTTTTGGATAAAAAGACGGTGGTTCCCATCGACATTCAGCTGGGCGAGAATTTCGACTTGTTGATTATTACCGGACCCAACACGGGCGGAAAGACGGTCTCCTTAAAAACAGTGGGACTTCTCACTTTGATGGGGCAGGCGGGTCTTCATATTCCGGCGCTTGACCGCTCCGAGTTATCTGTTTTTCAGGAAGTATACGCGGATATCGGGGATGAACAGAGTATTGAGCAGAGTCTCAGTACCTTCTCCTCCCATATGACAAATATTGTATCCATCTTGCAGACAGCGGATGCCGATTCTCTCTGTCTGTTCGATGAGCTGGGTGCAGGTACCGACCCGACGGAAGGTGCCGCTCTCGCTATTTCAGTACTTGATTATCTGCATAATCGGGGAATTCGGACGATGGCGACTACCCATTACAGCGAGTTGAAGGTTTATGCCCTGTCTACTGACTTTGTGGAAAATGCCAGCTGTGAGTTCAGTGTGGAAACGCTGCGCCCGACTTACCGTCTCTTGATTGGCATTCCCGGCAAGAGTAACGCCTTCGCGATTTCCTCCAAGCTGGGACTTCCGGAGTATATTATTGAGGACGCCAAGCGACATATCACGGCGGATAAGGAGAGTTTCGAGGACCTGCTGGCGGACCTGGAAAACAGTCGTCTCACAATCGAGAAAGAGCGGGCGGAGATTAATGCCTACAAGGAAGAAATCAAAACCTTAAAACAGCAGTTGGAAACCAAGCAGGAGAAGATTGAGCAGTCCAAGGCGCGCATTCTGCGCGAGGCCAACGAAGAGGCACGGGAGATTCTGCAGAATGCCAAGGATGTTGCGGATGAGACAATCCGTAAATTCCAGAAAGCGGGCGACGGCACTTCCATCAAGGAACTGGAAAAATCGCGTCAGAAAGTGCGTGACAAGATTTCCGAGAAAAATGACAAACTGGCTCTGAAAAACAGTCAGCCTACCCATAAGATATTGAAACCCAATCAAATCAAACTGGGGGACAGTGTCAAAATCATTTCCATGGGATTAAAAGGCACCGTCAATTCCCTGCCGGATAAGAACGGCAAGCTTTTCGTACAGTGCGGTATTATTCGATCACAAGTATCTTTGGACGACCTCGTTCTGACCGAGGAGGAGACGATTAACACCGGTAAGATGCAGCGCTCCTCTTCCGGCAAACTGAAAATGTCTAAATCTTACTCGGTTTCCACCGAGATTAATCTTCTGGGAAGGACAGTGGATGAGGCTCTTTCGGAGCTGGATAAATATTTGGACGACGCTTATCTGGCGCATCTTCCGAATGTCCGTATTGTCCACGGCAAGGGTACGGGCGCTCTCAGAAGCGCGGTGCACAACTATCTGCGTAAGAACAGAATTGTGAAAAGTTACCGACTTGGTGAATTCGGAGAGGGAGATGCCGGAGTCACAATTGCGGAGTTTAAGGACTAGAAAAGAGGTGTAAGGTATGGTAAGTAAGCAGAAGATTTTAATCGTAGACGATGATAACAATATTGCGGAGTTGATTTCCCTGTATCTGACAAAAGAGTGTTTTGAGACAATGATTGTCAATGACGGCGAATCGGCACTCACCGCAGTGGAAAGCTTCGAGCCGAACCTGATGCTTCTCGATTTGATGCTTCCGGGCATTGACGGTTATCAGGTTTGCCGAGAAGTACGCTCCAAATCCACACTTCCCATCATTATGCTCTCCGCTAAGGGCGAGGTTTTTGACAAAGTACTGGGGCTGGAATTGGGCGCTGACGACTACATGGAGAAGCCTTTTGACTCCAAGGAACTGGTTGCGAGAGTCAAGGCGGTATTGCGCCGCTACAAGCCTGCTGCCGCAGAGCCGAAGGCATCGGATGTCAAGAGTGTAGAATATCCGGATTTGATTATCAATCAGACCAACTACTCTGTCATATACATGGGCAAGACAATCGAGATGCCTCCCAAGGAGCTGGAACTGCTCTATTTTCTGGCTTCCTCACCAAACCATGTATTCACAAGAGAACAGCTCTTAGACCAAATCTGGGGCTACGAATATATCGGCGATACACGTACCGTGGATGTACATATCAAACGTCTGCGCGAGAAGATTAACGACCACGAGAAATGGCGTATTGCCACAATTTGGGGTATCGGATATAAATTTGAATCCAGATAGGTGTAACTATGAGAAAAACGCTTTATCTCAAACTAATACTGGCCTATATCATCTTTTTTATGTTTGGCTTTATGGTGGTAGCTACTTTTGCGTCCAACATGACTATCGATCACCTGAAAAAAGGGAAAGCGGACTCTCTCTACAGGGAGGCCGTGCTGATTGCCAACACTTACGCCAGCGACTTGTACAACAGTGAAATATCGCTGGAAGCGGTTAAATCACAGCTTGATGCATTGGATGCATACCTGAATGCCACTCTGTGGATTATTAACCCTTCGGGACGTATGATTCTCGATTCCTCCTCTCCTCTGGATGTGGAAAATGAGGTTGTGATTGAGAATTTTGACCCAACTGTCACCGAGGGTTCTTACTATACGACAGGTAACTTTTTTAACACTTTTAAGGAAGAAATGCTCAGCGTGTTTGCACCCATCACCTCCGATTACAAGGTAAAGGGCTACGTGGTTATTCACAGCTCCATGCAGGACATCCGTTCAGAGGCGGACACGTTTCTCAACATTTCCTATATTACGTTGGTGGTTTTATTTTTACTGTCACTTATCATCCTGATTTTCTTCACGGAGATTGTCTATCTTCCGCTCCGAAAAATTACGCTGGCCACAGAGCAGTACGCCAGCGGCAATATGCACTACGAATTCAGCGTGGAAAGTGAAGATGAGATGGGCTATCTGGCGGCTATGCTGTCCTATATGGCAAGCGAGATTGCCCGCTCCGAAGATGACCAGAAGAAATTCGTCGCCAACGTTTCTCACGACTTTCGCTCCCCATTGACTTCCATTAAGGGATATCTGGAGGCCATGATTGACGGCACGATTCCGCCAGAGATGCACGAGAAGTATCTGACGATTGTTTTGAACGAGACAGAGCGTCTGCGCAAACTGACAAACAGTCTCTTAACCTTAAATAATCTGAACACGGCGGGAATGATGTTAAATAAAACGGATTTTGATATCAACAAGACAATCCGCAGCGTGGCGGCTTCTTTTGAAGGCACATGTCGTGCCAAAACGATTGCCATTGAACTGGTACTGACAGGCGATGAGATGTACGTCGTTGCCGACATGGACAAAATTCAGCAGGTGCTCTATAATCTGTTGGACAATGCCATCAAATTCAGTCACCACAATTCCATCATTAAACTGGAGACAACGGAGAAGCACAATAAAGTTTTTGTAAGTGTTAAGGATTCCGGCATCGGCATCCCGAAAGATGATTTGAAACTGATCTGGGACCGCTTCTATAAATCCGACTTGTCACGCGGTAAAGATAAGAAGGGTACGGGGCTTGGTCTGTCCATCACGAAAGAAATTATCCGCTCCCACGGAGAAAATATAAATGTAATCAGCACGGAAGGTGTGGGAACGGAATTTATTTTCTCTCTTCCGAAATCCGAAGTGGAAGATGACGACTGATTGCCCACACATCCATGTATCTGCGTGCTACTCATGCCACTGCAGACGGTGCAGCTCCCCTTCGGTCTGCATGCCCTTAAAATGATTCTGTCTGAGTGCTTCGTAGAGTACGATTGCCACGGAATTGGATAAATTCAGGGACCTAATCTGATCCATCATCGGAATGCGGATGCAGGTCTCTTCATTTTCCACTAAAATCTCCTCCGGAATCCCGCCGCTCTCTTTGCCGAACATAATATAGTCATCGGGACTGAAAGATACTTCCGTATAGACACGCTTTGCTTTTGTGGTTGCCATCCATATTTTTGCATTCGGATGTTTCTCACAAAATTCTGTGTAATTCATATATCTGGTTACGTCAAGCTGCTCCCAGTAATCCATACCGGAGCGCTTAATCGATTTCTCGTCCAATCTGAACCCCAACGGCTCAATCAGGTGAAGGCTCGTACCTGTGGCGACACAGGTACGGCCGATATTTCCTGTATTAGCCGGAATCTCCGGCTGATGTAATATAATGTGCATGATGCCTCCCCCATGCGTACAGTTAATGTCTGTATTTAGTCTGCGGCATTTACTTTTTTTCCGCCCGCAATTTCTCTACGAAATGCGCCAGCTTGCCGATGGCTATTTTCAGATTATCCAGAGAATATGCATAGGATATTCGAAGATATCCCTCACCGCAGTCGCCGAACGCAGTTCCCGGTACCACGGCAACCTTCTCCTCCGCCAGAAATCTGTTTGCAAACTCTTCACTCGTCATGCCGAACTCTTTAATACACGGGAACACATAGAACGCACCGAAGGGCTCGAAGCATTCCAGATTCATCTCGCGAAAAGCATTCATCAGGTAGCGTCGTCTCTGGTTATATGCCGTCCGCATTTCCTGTACATCTCCATCCCCGTTGCGCAGGGCTTCCACAGCAGCATACTGGCTTGTGGTAGGCGCACACATAATCGCAAACTGATGAATCTTAACCATCTGCTCGATAATGGCTTTCGGACCGCACGCATATCCAAGTCTCCACCCGGTCATGGCAAAGGCCTTGGAAAAGCCGTTAATCAGAATCGTCCTCTCCTGCATGCCCTCGATCTCCACAATAGATACGTGCTTTTCTTTGTAAGTAAGCTCCGCATATATTTCGTCAGACATAACCAGGATATCATGTTTTCTGATTACTTCCGCAATCGCTTCCAAGTCCTCCCGCTCCATAATTGCACCGGTAGGATTATTCGGAAAAGGAAGTACCAGCACTTTCGTCTTATCCGTGATGGCATTTTCCAGCTCTTTCGCCGTCAGACGAAACTCATTCTCTGCCTTCAACTCAATAATCACAGGCACGCCGCCCGCCATAAGTGCACACGGCTCGTAGGACACGAAGCTGGGCTGGGGAATCAGCACCTCCTCGCCCGGATTCAGCACGGCACGCAGACCGATGTCGATCGCCTCGGAACCGCCTACCGTAACCAACACTTCATTCGCCGGATTGTATGTAACGCCCTGCTTTCTTTTAATATAATGACAAATTTCTTCTTTCAGCTCTTTCAGTCCTGCATTGGAAGTGTAGAAGGTACGTCCTTTCTCCAGGGAATAAATACCCTCGTCTCTGATATGCCACGGCGTGTCGAAATCCGGCTCACCCACACCGAGGGAAATTGCATCGTCCATCTCGCTCACAATGTCAAAGAACTTCCGAATGCCGGAAGGCTTTAAAGCTACAATTCTGTCTGATAAAGGATTTCTCACGGTGTCACCTTCTCTCTTGTATCTTCGTATTTCTTGGTTAATATTGTGCCGTGATCCTTATATTTCTTAAGGATAAAATGGGTCGCCGTACTTAACACAGACTCCAGTGTAGAGAGCTTATCGGTTACAAAGCCTGAGATTTCCTTAAGTGATTTACCTTCCAGCGTGACAAGCAGGTCATAACCGCCGGAAATCAAATACACGGAAGTCACTTCCGGATATTTGTAAATTCTCTCTGCAATATTGTCAAATCCCTGTCCCCGCTGCGGTGTCACACGCACTTCAATCAGCGCGGAGACTTTCTCAATCGAAGTCTTCTCCCAATCAATCATCGTATGGTAGCCGCAGATAATTCCTTCCGCTTCCAATGCAGCCAGTTCATTGACAACGTCTATTTCCTCCACGCCTAAGATAACCGCCAACTCTTTTAAATCAATACGGCTGTTTCTTTCTACGATTGCTAACAGTTCTTCTCTCATCATAATCCTCCATTCTTACATGTTATATTTTATGTTTTATGTAATGTTGCAATTTATTCTATACACAGTAAATCTGATCTGTTTTGGGTCTGTCCAGATAACGCTTCTCATCCTCATTGTAAATGATCCGGTCATTGCCCTTAGTCGTTCTTCCGACAATTACAGCCGGAATGCCCTCCTGCGCCAGCGACTCGACAAGCATTTCGCCGTCATCCGTCACCATAATCAGGCAGCCACCTGATAACAACTCGTAGGGATTGAGCCCAAAAAATTCACAGATTTCTATTGTCTCCTGCTTCACAGGAATTTTCTTCAAATCGATTTCCAGTCCAACGCCTGCTCTCTGTGCCAGCTCCCATAAGGCTCCGAAAACGCCTCCTCTGGAAACATCGTGCATCCCACAAACGCCGGACTTCATGGCGGTGGCGGCCTCCGGTATGACAGACAGATACTTGTCGTATGCCGCCGCTTCTTCTATCATGCGTGCCGGATATCTGGTGCTCAGTTCTTCTCTCCGCTCTCTGGCTAGCCGCACCGTTCCTTCCAGTCCAATCCACTTACTAATTACAATATCTTGGTTCGGACCTATGGCTCGCATGGAGTTTGTGTCCTCCGGGCTCTGTTTTCCTATGCCGCTCACCGTCATAATCGGTTCTTCAATTCCCGCTGTTACTTCGGTATGTCCGCCTATAATATCCACGCCGCACCCATTACAAATCTCCTGCGCCTGTTCCATCATCTGCTGCAGCTGAGTCTCTTCCGCCTTCTCCGGAAGCAAAACGGAAAGCATAACGCCCACCGGTTGTGCGCCTACTGCCGCAATATTGTTTAACGCCATCGGAATGGCATAGGCGCAAATGTCTTCGATCGGCGCGCTCACGGGGGTTACGGACAGCGCCACGTCATATCCTTCCCCAAACGATAAAACGGCGCAGTCTGCCCCTACACCTGCGCCATTTATCACTTCATCTCTGTTGTTATGAATTTTCTTAAGAACGGAACGTTTCAGCACGTTCTCCGATATTTTTCCTCTTTTCATGCCTTTGCGCCTGACTGTATTAATCTACCACACCAGCGGCACTTCCTCGGGCGGCAGTTCTGCCGCCGCTGCCTCTTCCTCCGCTGCAGCTTGTGCCGCTGCCGCATCTGCCGCCGCTCTGTAAGAACCTGCTACCGCTTTGACTTCATCAATGCTGTTGGTTGCTATCGCCGCCATAATGGCATTGCGCGCCCCTTCATCCGCAGTGGCAACTCCGACGGTTGCACTTCTCGGTGCCTTCATATAAGAACTGCTGTTAATCTGTTCCCTGCTGACTTCCACACCGTTCTCCCGAACCACTTTCCACAACTGCGCTTTATATCCGATATGCGCCGACTGCACAGAACAGTACCCTACCGGTCGGGATTCATCCACATAGATAACTTCCTCCTCCGGCACTGTTCGCTCCAACACAACGCTCTCATAGATAACTTCGCGATTGCTGTCTCTTGTCTCCACACCGTAAATCGTAAACGTAATATGCTTGTCAGGTGTCGTTGAGCCCTCTATATAAATCGGATAGTCCGTATTGTTCTTAAACTTGAAATCCTTACCGGAGGATTCCGCAATTGCAGCATCTGCAGAAGGATCCACATAGGTCACAATCATGGAATGATTATACCGCTCCGTCACTTCCAGTTCCGATAGAAGCACGGCATTGTACAGCGTCGTAGATACTTGACAAATTCCTCCTCCCAGGCTGTCCACCACCTGCCCGTTCAGATAAGAGCCTGCCATATAATAACCATTCGCCTCGGTAAACGGGGCTACTGCCTCGTAGGCGGAGAACTCTTCTCCCGGAAACAGAGTCGTACCGTTAATCAGATTGCATCCATTCGACACATTAGCGCTTCTGGAACCGCCGGATGTGGAATAACTGGTGGTAAAAGTACCCAGTACATCCTTAACCTGAGCCAAATCCTCCGCCTTGCCTATCGGTTCGTCCACAACAATCACCAAATCGATAGCACAGCCCTCGCCGTTCCAATCACCGGTAAGATAATCATACACTGCATTCGCGGAAGCCTCCGTATCAACCATAACGCCGGAGTTTCCTTCCGTAATCTCAAAGCCTTCCTCCGTCTTAATCATGGTGGCATTGACTGCTTCTTGATTATACTGTCCCGCATTTTCCTCAATCAAAGTCTTAATCTTCTCTTTATCAAAGTCAAATACTATTTCATATATTTTATTTTGATGTTCGAGGTCTTTTAATTCTTTATAGCACTGCAGGATATCGCCGTCCCGACCGAAATTGGAGGCCTCGTCCAGAATACTCTCATTGGCCCACTTAAGCCCGAGTTCGGAAGCTGTGGTGACTATCGTACCTCCGTTTACTGCATTCAGCGTAATCTCTGATTCACCAAAAGAATCAACATAAGCCTTAATCTTATCTCCGGCTTCCTGAGTCGTCATTCCGGACAGATTAATATCATCTGCATAAATGCCTGATTCAATTTTATTCTCTTGTGCGCTGACAGGCATCGTGATAACCGCCGACACGGCTATGGCGAGCAGAACCGCCTTTGACATTTTTCTCATAAAAGCCATCCTTTCCCCCGCATAATTGCCCCTGCGGGAAAATTGTGATAGAATATAATAGTTCTGTTTACCGCACTACCGAGAGCAGAAGCGGAACAATCATTGCAATGACAAGTAATACAATAATAATAGAAGAAATAATCTTCTTTTTTCTTCGATTAAGCATAAAGTGAATCCTCCCCACTTTCTGAAAGGATATTATATATGAATTTCATACTAAATGCAAGCGCTCTCATATTTTCCGCCGCAGTCTTTCTGTACATTTTAAAAAGCAATAAAAAAGATGCTCATTCTCAGGACGATTTCTGGGAGCGGGAGCGTGCGGCTAACAGCACCAGACGCAAACCGCTGGACGATTTGGACTATATCAAACTTCCTGTAGAACAGTTTCCCATGACGTTGCTCGAGGATGTCCCTAAAGTGGAGGACTATAAGCAAATTATCCTCTCATTGAGCGAGCTGCCCATCGTAAATTTTACGGGCATCAGCAATACAGAGTTGAAACTGCGCTACGGCGCACCCAACATTGATCTTTTGATTTCCTATGACCAGAACTATACTCTCTTGGTTCGTACTTTACAGCAGTGGGCACAGGTACTCTATGATAACGGGTATATAGATGAAGCTCGTCAGTTATTGGAGTTCTCCGTCTCCACCGGCACCGATGTGAGTGCTACTTATCGTCTTCTGTGCCAAATTTACCGGGAACAGAATACCCCCGAAAAAATCAGCAACCTCTATCCCATAGCGGAAATGCTGAATTCTGCTATGCAGAAGTCTATCGTCCGTACTCTGCAAGAAGCCGATCAATCCGACGACTAGCCTCGCTGCGTGTCAGCTTTTCAATGTCATAATCTATTATCAGTTTATGCCTGTCCACTAATTTATATAACTGCTCTTTTTGAGGGATAGTGATGGGTGTGTCCCGTTTCGCTTGGTAGCGCAGAGTCTTCGGGCGAAACAGGCTCTTATCTTGCTCCATCTCTTCTTTATCATAAAACTGCTCTGCCAACTTCCGATACAATTCCACGGTAGCCTTTGCATCGTGAAGGGCCCGGTGCGCACTATGTTCGATGCCGTAATGCTTACACAAATAAGGCAGGCTTCTACTCTCTAAATCCGCCAGATACTTGCGGGCAATTTTTAATGTGTCAATGCCCTGCTTCTCGAAGCTTAGTTTTTGATTCACCGCCGCCTTTTTTATAAAGGAATAGTCAAACAGTATGCTGTGTCCTAAAAGCACAAAGTCTCCGATCATTTCCAGTAGATTCGGAAGCATTTCCTCAATCTTCGGCGCGGACGCTAACTGCTCATCGCGTATTCCTGTCAACGAGACAATCCGTTCCTCCAATTTTCTGTCGGGATTGACTAAAGTTTCCCACTCTTCCACAATTAGGTTATTCTCTACCTTGACGACTCCAATCTCAATAATCTTATCTGTTTTCGGATTCAGCCCGGTCGTCTCCAAATCAATGCAAACATATGAATCTGTCATTGTATCTCCTCTAATCCTTATACGACATTTTATCATATTCCGGAGTTATCGCACGCCCTGCACTTAATCTACTCTAAATTTATAAACTGTAATTACATTTTAAATTAAGAAAACGTGTAATGCTAAATATATTGTATATTAAATCAAGTATGCGTGATATATATAGTATATATTTTGTTTTCCTACTGTTTAATAGGGATATTTACCAAAATATTCCAAATAGAATATTCCTATTGCAAATTGGAATATTTTATGGAGTGAATTTGGTCTAAAATAAAAGCAGGAATAACACTGTGCGTATGAGAACACGAATCAAGGAACTAAGATTGGAAAAAAATTTAACACAAGAGTCCCTCGCAAAGCATCTGGGCGTAAATCAAGCCACTGTAAGTAAACTGGAAAACGAATCAACTACACCTGACGCAACGCTTCTATTACGTTTATCACATTTCTTTCATGTCTCAACAGATTATGTCTTGTATCTATCCGAGCAGCGTCAAAGTGCAGATTTACTCTTAGCAGACAACATGCATCACCTCAAGAAATATCAGCACCTTATTTCCTTATATCAGAAAATGACACCCAAACAGCAGCACGATTGCTATAACTTCGTTCGTAGTATAATGGGCGACGATGTAAATTGCTAAACATCCGAATATAGCATTTCTGACAGATTGACAGACCACCCTATATGCAAACTACCATTCCTGTCATATCTGTTCTGCGTGTACCCACTTATGTGAGGCACGTCTAAAGGGCGGAATATAATCATTCCGCCCTCACATCTTCTACAACATTAGTTATTTAAACTTTCCACAAACTTGTCGAATGCCGCCTGCCCTTCAGGTGTCCTCTTATACACGCCTGCATCTTCCAACACCTGCATAAACACATATCCAATCTCCTTATGCAGAATATCCGTCACATTCTCTTTCGTGATGTTGTCGTATTTAGGCAGAAATTCCTCCACCCAGTCAGCATGCTTTTCCAACACTTCATCCTTGCGGATATCCGCGCCGGAAAGAATGGCATCTGCGAGAAGCTCCATCTCGTCCTTTAATCTGGCGGGAAGCACTGCCAGTCCCATCACTTCTATCAGACCGATATTTTCCTTCTTAATATGGTGTAGATTCGCATGCGGATGATATACACCGAGCGGATGTTCTTCGGTTGTTATGTTATTGCGCAGCACCAAATCCAACTCGAATTTATCGCCCCTCTTTCTGGCAATCGGCGTAATTGTATTATGCGGTTCTCCGTCCGTCTGGGCAAAGATAAACGCAGATTCATCCGTATAGCCTCTCCAGGCATTTAAGATGACATCCGCTAGCGCAATCAATCTGTCAGAATTCTCGGAGGATATACGAATCACCGACATGGGCCAATTGACAATACCGGATTCCACATCTTCAAAACCCTTGACGGTAAAGGTTCTCTCTACCTTAGCTCTTGCCATGGCGAACTCATAGTGGCCGCCCTGGAAATGGTCATGACTTAAGATAGAGCCGCCCACAATCGGCAGGTCCGCATTGGAACCCACAAAATAGTGCGGGAACTGCTTTACGAAGTCGAATAATTTACAAAACGTATCATGCTCAATCTTCATCGGTATATGCTGAGAATTAAATACGATACAGTGCTCGTTATAATATACGTAAGGAGAGTACTGGAATCCCCACTTACTGCCGTTAATTGTCACCGGAATGATTCTGTGGTTCTGTCTGGCAGGATGATTGACACGCCCTGCATAGCCCTCGTTCTCAATACATAAAAGACACTTGGGATATCCGCTCTGTTTCGCATTCTTGGCTGCGGCAATTGCCTTCGGATCCTTTTCCGGCTTGGACAAATTGATGGTGATGTCCAGGTCACCGTACTTGGTGGGCGCTATCCACTTCTGATCCTTCTTAATACGGTATCTTCTGATATAGTCGGTGTCCTGACTGAGCTTGTAAAAATACTCCGTTGCCTCCTTCGGGTCACGACTGTACTTCTCCTCAAAGGCGGAAATCACTTCGCTCGGTCTCGGCACAAGCATACTCATAATCTTCGTGTCAAACAAATCCCGATACACGATGCTGTTCTCTGTCATGATGCCCTGCTCATAAGCATAATCCATCATGCGGGAAAGTACCGACTCCAGTTCATCAACACTCATTGTGACATCCGTGGCGCTTTCTTCCGGTTCATCCAGCCTAAAAAGTTCAAGCAGTCTGTTCGTTGTATAAATCTTATCCGCTTCCTCAATCAGTCCGGTCTGCAGTCCGTACTGTACCAATTTATTAATATCTTCCTGAATCGTCATTTTATCATCCCCCTACTTACAATTCTCTCGGTCCGTCACCAATCTCCACTACGTAGAAATCAGCAGTCTTGCCGGTACGTTCTCTGTAAGCCGTACCTACTTTTTCCTGAAATGTATCAACCGCTTCATCCTTTACGATACTGACTGTACAGCCGCCGAAACCGCCGCCTGTGATGCGGGAACCGATAACACCGTCAATCTTCCACGCTTCCTCCACCAGCACGTCAATTTCCTCGCAGGATACCTGATAGTCATCCCGAAGTGATACGTGAGATGCATTCATCAACTCCCCGAACAGTTTCAAATCGTTATTTTTCAGCGCCTCTACCGCACGGACTGCTCTCCGATTCTCATACACTGCGTGCTTTGCTCTCTTGACGCGTACCTCATCCTTGATGACAGATTTATTCGCTTCAAACTCTTCCTCGGTAAGATCGCCCAGTCCTTTGATGTCAGTCACTGTCTGCAGCTCGGAAAGTGCCGTTTCACACTCGCTTCTGCGCACATTGTACTCAGAGTTAACCAGAGAGTGTTTTACATTACTGTTTGTTACCACAATCTTGGCACCACTCAGCTTAAGAGGTGCGTACTCATAAGATAAATCCGCCGTATCAAGGAAAATCGCATGATCCTTTTTGCCCATGGCGGAGGCGAACTGGTCCATAATACCACAGTTCATACCATTAAAATTATTCTCGGAGTATTGACCGATCTGTGCCAACTCAACATTCGTCACATCAAACCCGTACAGCTCTTTCAGCAAATACCCCGTCAGCACCTCAAGTGATGCGGAAGACGAAAGTCCCGAACCGTTAGGAATATTGCCGTTTAATACAATATCCAACCCACAGTCCATCACCATGCCTCTGCCTGCAAAGGCCCACATAACACCCTTCGGATAGTTCGTCCAATCTGCTTCCTTCGACGGTGTCAGGTCATCTAAGCTGCTCTCGATCACACCCATACTCTCAAAGTTCATGGAATAAAAGTTTAATTTTCTGTCTCCTCTTTTCCTGACAGCGGCATATGTACCGATAGTCAGTGCACACGGAAAAACATGTCCCCCATTGTAATCAGTGTGCTCGCCGATCAGGTTGACGCGTCCCGGTGCGAAGTAAACCTTTGCTCCTTCACTGTTCCCGTAAAGCTGTGCAAATTTGTTCAGTACTGTTTCTTTCATACCCCGTTCTCCTTCTCTTATTTTCCCATACATAACTTTATGTTGTTATCATATTAAATATTTGCGGGTTGTTAAATATCTCATTGTTATATAAACCTGTCAAAATGTTATCTGGAATCTGAATTGAGACTATTGATTTGATCGATAAAGTCCTCCACCTGTTTCAGATATTCTTTGTTGCGCCTGGTCTCCCCCTTCTGCATCTCTTTACGATAGCTTGTCGGCGACATCTTCTTCATCTGTTTAAATGCCTTAGTGAACACCAGCGGATCCTGATAACCGCAGGAAAGTGCAATGCTCTCGATGGGCAGCGCGGTAAGCTGCAATAGCTCCGTCGCTTTCGTAATACGGAAAGTAGCCAAGAACTGCTGCGGTGACATACCTATAGAATTCCGAAAAAGGGTGTAGAGATAACTTCTGTTAATGCAGACATAGTCCGCCACATCCGTCACTTTAATGGGATTGCAGTAATTGCTCTGTATAAAGGAAACCGCCTTGCGCACATAGTTATTTGCCTTGTCCGCCTCATTCTCGGCGACCTTCGTCCCTTCTGCTATAATCGACAGAAAAACGCCTAACTGCCCGTTGCGCCGAAGGTCATGGGACAGACCGAACGTATTGTGCTCCATCATATCCTTCACGATTCGGTACAGCTCCTGCGACTCCTCGGATTTGAAAATAGGCTGTCTCACGGACAGCCCAATATTACCGATATACTCCGCGGCCTGTGTGCCGCTGAAACCCACCCATACATAAGTCCACGGGTCATTCTTGTCCGCCTGATAAAATGCCAGTTCATCCGGCGTAATCAGAAAACCGTAACCCGCTTCTAAGGGATACTCCTTGCCGCCGATTACAAACCTGCCTTTACCGCTTAATATGTAATGTACCAGATAGTGTGGTTTCAATGCCGGTCCGAAACTGTGAAGCCCTTCCGTACGCGACAATCCACAGCAATTCACGTAAAGACTTCCCGTCTGCTCTCCGGCAAACTCCAATTTATACGCTTTCTCCATATACTATTTGCTTGCTGCCTCCTGCATCTTTGCTGCCAGCTGCTCCAGCCACCGGCTTACCGTTTCATTGCAGACATCATAATCAATTCGATTCATCGCCTCGGAAACTTCTTTCATGTAATCGGCCCATTCCTGTGCCAAATCATACTTGGAAAGTTCCTCTATAATCTCCTCTCCGCGGATTGAATCATAAGTGATGACGCTTTCCAGAAGCTGTTCCAAAATCCCCTTTAACGTTTCGTCGTCAATCGCACCCTTTTCTCCGGGCTCCTGTCCCGCCTTTGTGTGATATGGCAAAATCACGTCATACAGATTCCGATACATATCAAGCAGCGTAGGTGTTCGCGCGATAATAGGTCCCCACTCACTGTTCTTGCCGTTTAATTCAAGATCTTTCGCCAATTCAGACAATTCCATGGCTCCTATGGATTTGGAAATGCTCTTGAGGGAATGTACCTCAATCGTGTATGTCTCGAGATCTCCTGCTTCCACCGCTTTTTCGATAATGTTCGCTTTCTCTTCTATTGTATCCATATAATCGGAAAGCACTTCCCTGTAGAGATTTTCATCGTCTCCGGAATACTGCATACCCACCGCCACATCGATACCTTCCATCTTCCATGACAAAGAACCGGTCGGCGTTTTAGAGTTCTCCTCTTTATATCCGTCTTCCTCAAAACCCCTGTTTGATATGACTTTGTCAGCGGGCAGCCATTTACGAAGTGCCCTGTCCATGATACGCATTTCAATGGGCTTCGGAACAAAATCGTTCATGCCCGCTTCTATAAACATCTCCCTGGCGCCGCGCACTGCATTGGCCGACAACGCTATAATAGGCATCGCGCGGAAACGCTCCTCCTCCAACCCACGTATGATTTTGGTTGCCTCGGAACCGTCCATCTGCGGCATCATGTGATCCATGAAAACCAGATCGTATTCTCGATTTCTTACCATCTCTATTGCCATTGGGCCGCTGTCTGCCGTCTCAATATGCATCTTATATGGGCGAAGAAGCCCTTCAGCCACTTTCAGATTTACCTTATTGTCATCAACAAGCAATATTCTCGCGTCCGGTGCAGTAAAAGTGGTATGCTTCTCTTCTTTATTGCGGGAATTTACTCTGGTAGCTCCACGCTCCTCCTGCTTGATGGATTGTTGCAGTACCATCTGCGGATCCGTTTCAATGCACGGTCTTGCATCTATTACTTCCTGTATTACCGTAAACGAGAATTCGGAACCTTTCCCCAGAACACTCTTAGCCAGAATCGTACCACGCATTAAATCGACAAGTCTCTTGGAGATAACAAGTCCCAGACCGCTGCCACCTTTGGCGCGGTTTCTGCTGCTGTCTCCCTGTCTGAATTTAGTAAACAAGTCCTTCAACTGCTCCTGCGCGATGCCGATACCGGTATCTGTCACACAGACTTTCAGTTCAATCTCTTTATCTTGCCCGTTCACCGGCGTGAAATCCACTTCCAGGTGTATTGTACCTTTCTCGGTATATTTTGCCGCATTGCTTAACAGATTCATGATAACCTGCTTAATTCGTACATCGTCGCCTCGCAGGCGGGAAGGAATATTCGGATTCGTATCTACCAATAATACGACCTGTTTTTCTGCGAGTATCACCTGTATTGCATTCACGACATCATGCACAAGCGACGTTATCTCATACTCCTCTTCCGTAATCTCAAGCGTGTCGGAGCGCATCTTCGTGACATCAAGGATATTTTCAATAATAGATACGAGTTCATCTCCTGCCGCGCGAATATTGTACAGATATTCTTTCTCCTGTTCAGGCAGCGAATCGTTACTAAGCGCCAACTCCACCATTCCGGTGATTGCGTTCATCGGCGTTCTGATCTCGTGGCTCATATTGGCAAGAAAATCTTCCTTCGCCTGCGCCGCCGCTTCCGCCTCGTTCGCTTTCTGCTCTACCATCATCTGAATTCTCTGCTGTCGTTTAATCAGCATAATTAACAGAAACTGCACCAAATACACACTGAAAATGCGAATGGTAATTGCAATGGAGCTGTCGCGCACGATATAATACCGCCATTCTCCCTGCACAACCAATCTGTACATAACATAAATAGTGAAAAGCACCACCATCAGATAATTCGCTTTTAAAAAATGGTAAAAAGAGATAAGGCAGACCGCCGCACAAAACACGGTAAAAATCTCCGTGAATTCATGCAGCATAATACCATACGCAGATATGTTGATAAATGTTAAAACCGTCATTGTATATGCCTGAATGTCGACTCTGTCATCATGTACTCTCTGTACTATCAGGCTTAGAACAAGACCGAAGAAGGGTATAATAAGCCATCTTCTATCCAGATTAAGATAGAAAATAATACTTATAACATATAATGAATAGAAGCAAAAAGCTCCGAACAGATAGCGCGGAATATTATCCTTTTCGTTTTTCCCCATTAGAAGTTCCCCTCATATATGCTACCGCTCGTAGTCTTACTTCGAAAGTGCTTTTGCCATCTTGTCAAGCAGAGCATCCTTTGCCACAGGTTTAATGATATATCCCGCCGGCTTCAGAGACAAACATTCCATGACCGTAGTCCTATCCGTCTGTCCTGTCAGGAAATAGACCGGTATGTCCTTGGTAGCTTCCCTGCTCTTGATAATCTTGAGCACGGCAGCGCCGTTATACATAGGCATCATGTAATCTAAAAGAATCAGATCAGGTGTATATTTCAACAGAAAATCTATCGCCACCTTGCCTGAATTTATCACCGTTACTTTGTATGCATCCTGTAAATAGTAACGCAACGTCTTAAGCATATTTACATCATCATCGATAATCAAAATATGTTTTCTGTTCGTCTGCTCATTCGATTGTTCGAATAATATATTCTGCTTCTCCTCCATGTCCTCTTCCTCATCTCTATATTGTGCAAAGCTATAGTTATTTATATTGTACCATTAAATAGTAATGGTTTCCACGATTTTTTTTAAAAAGGTTATGGTTTATAAAAGGACTGCTTTTTTCTTTACTTATACAATTTAATATATTAAAGTAAAAATAGAAAGGATATTATATTGTTTATGCTTACAATCACAGGTCAATCGATTTCTTCCGAGTTGGCAATCGGAACGATTCGATTCTATCGACATATCAAAAATATTATCGGCGATACCGTCGCTGAAGACTCGCAGGCAGAGCTTATACGCTATCAGTCTGCCTATCAGACCAGCATGGATCAGCTTGAACATCTCTATCATAAGACGAAGCTGGAGATTAGTGCTGCAGAGGCGGATATTTTTGAAATGCATCGGATGCTCTTAGCTGACAGCCGATTTCATCACGCAATCGAACAGGCCATTATAAAACAAAGTAAAACCGCGGAATATGCTGTTTACAGTGTGGGGCAGGATTTGTGGGAGCGTTTTATTGCCATGGAGGATCCGTATCTTCAGGCGCGGGGCGCTGATATTCAGGATGTTATGAATCGGCTTCTTTACGCTTTGTCAGGCAAGAAGGCAAGCTCCTTCGACCACATTTCTGAGCCTTTTATTCTTATGGCACAGGATTTGACACCCAGCGAAACGGTACAGATGCGTTCCCCCAATCTGCTGGGCTTTGTCACCCATCAGGGAAGCCCTTACAGTCATGCTGCGATTCTGGCTAAAACGATGGGCGTGCCCGCGCTGATGCACATAGATATTGATGAGAACTGGGACGGACACCTTGCCATTATTGACGGCGAAAAACAATGTCTTTATATAGACCCGGACGAAGAACTGCTTCGTGAATATCAGACCAAACAATACTCCGAACAAAAGAAACGGGAGGAACTGTTGGCACTCAGAGACCTGCCTGCCGTTACGCAGGATGGACACAAAGTAAAGCTGTATGCCAATGCAAACTCCCTCACCGACCTGTCTGCCGCCGCAGAGAATGGCGCGGAGGGCATTGGTTTATTCCGATCGGAATTTCTTTATCTAAACACATACGAATATCCGGACGAGGAGATGCAGTATGAAATCTATAAGAAAGTTCTGGAGCAGATGAAAGACAAGCATGTCGTAATCCGCACACTTGACCTCGGTGCCGACAAGAAAAGCCCCTATCTGACTTTGGAACCGGAAGAAAACCCTGCACTGGGTTATCGCGCCATCCGTATTTGCTTAAGTCAGCCTGAACTGTTTAAGGTACAGCTTCGGGCTCTGCTTCGTGCTGCCGCTCACGGCAAACTGCACATTATGTTTCCCATGATTATTTCCTTATGGGAAATACAGAGCATCAAGGAATTACTGGAAACCTGCAAGAAAGAGCTGACCGAAAAAGGAGTCCCCTACGGAGACCCCATTATAGGCATTATGATAGAGACTCCTGCTGCCGCAATGATAGCTGACTCTCTGGCAAAGGAAGTGGATTTCTTCAGTATCGGCACCAACGATCTGGCGCAATACACACTGGCGCTGGACCGCAACAATGCGCTCCTGCACACTTTCTACAACCCCCATCATCCTGCACTGATCAGTATGATTGAAATGACCACCCAGGCTGCACACAGGCACAACATTCCTGTATGCATCTGTGGAGAATCCGGCGCAGACCTCACTCTGACAAAGACTTTCCTCACCATAGGTGTAGACTCGATAAGCGTTGCGCCGGGCGCGCTGCTCCCTTTGAAAAAGACTATTCGGGAGACAGAATCTAACTGTCCGAGGAATGAAAATCAATAGTTGATCCTTTGTCCAGATACAGAATAACAAAATGATACAACTTCTTAAGCCGTACACCATAATCTTCTTGTGATTCTGCCGCCTCGTCTGACCAGAGCGGACCGAATACCTCTTCCAAATCTGCTCTGTCATATGTCACAATCTCATTTCCGGAGCCTTCCGCAGGACTTATGACAAAATTGCATGTATCCAGATTTTTGATAGTGGCAAAGAGCATGACCGCATTGAAATACATCGCACCCTCATCCACGTTTTCCCGGTCGGTCGCAGTCTGTCGATAATTGACATCCAAAGATAAGCCGGTCTCCGGATCGGTCTGGAGTGTATGGATTGCGATATCTACATATTGTAATCCGTCAGGCTGAGGCAATGCGCTCACCAATGCCACGACTTTATATGCCTCGCCGAGATACTCTGTCCTGTTTGCCGCCAGCGCCTCAATCATTTCCTCACGTACTGCCCGGTTGATGCTCAGTACAATCACCTGTTCTGTAACTGCCTCAAGCTCGCTGTTGATATAGTCCATCTCACTTATATATTCATCTTTTACCCCAGAGTAATCGCCCTTCACATAGATATAACACCGCGCAGATGCCGCTGAGATTTCCGATGTTATCGGTCTATTCACCACTATAATCTCTTCGTTAGGCAGATATTCAATTGGTTGTGTCATCGCTAATTCATCGAACTCATAACTGATTGTAACCTCCGACAAGTCTGTTTCGGAGGCCATTGAATTATCCGTCGAGCCTTCTTCCAGAATATATGTTGTATCATCATCTGTCACTTTAGTCATCTCATCGGGCATATCTTCACCGCTGTACATATCCTCGTGTGCGATAATGCCGGCAGTACCCGGTACGCCTTCTGCCCCGCCGATGTTACTGTCTGTTCCCGGCACACCTTCACCATTTGAAGGAGTATATGGGGTATATGTATGGGTTGTCGTTTCGTAGCCCGACGACGGAGTGATGGAAAGCATATACTGCCTCAGATACGGATTCCGTCCATAATTTCCCAACGGAACAACTTCTCTTCCCTGCTCTATAAGCAGCACTGCCTCACCGTAAGACAACGTGCAGAATCTACCCACTTCTTCACCGGATGAAGCCTGATAGATAATCACATTATCATCCCTGTCCGTCTCATAACCGCTAATCCCGGCAATGGTTTCCGGCAATCGAATCTGCATATCTCCCGTGATAAGCGTCAATGCACCCTCCCACATATTGCCGTGGAACAACGGATTCTTCGTAAACACCAATACCGATACCACGATGACCAGAACAAGCGCTGCCACCACCGCTGCACCTAACACGCGGGGTTTGTCGGCTATAAATTTAATGCGCTCCTTTACACTCTTACCGCTTCCCGTCATGGTCGTCGCTGTGCAGGCAATATCCGATAACCTGCTTTTTCTGGTGATGATGGAGAGCAAAGTCTCGCCATAGGAGATTCGTTCTTCCTCTCCCAACAGCAGGAGCGCCTCCTCATCGCAGGCAAGTTCACAATCTCGCTTGGATAATACTGCCGCCACCCATACAAGCGGATTCATCCAATAAACAATGAGCAAAATACTGCGCACAATCGACCAGAAACTGTCACCATGCTTCTTATGGCACATTTCGTGGGTCAGTACATGGCGAAGCCTGTCCGGATCCTCCGCAATATCCGCCGTCAGATAAATTGATTCCCGAAAGGGAAGTCCGTACAGACAGGGTGATGCGAGTCCTTCTATTGTGTAGATTTTAGCCTTACGCACGGCTCTGCTTATCTTATCATCTTCTATCCCCGGAACATCTTCATCCTGCGGCAGATTTATCTTTGTTGACCACACTGACTCCGGCAGCAAAAATTCTTTGCGTCCTTTATGCAGTCTACGCGAGAAGATTATATTGGTGATAAGCATCCACAACGCCATGATTATCATGCCGCCGCCCCAAATTCCACGAAAGATATCCAATAGGCTGAATCCTATTTTACCCGCCACAAAAACACTGGTCGGACCGTCTGTGCTGCCGGATAGGTTCAGCGTTTCCCCCAACACATACCCTGCCACACGCCCCGCCCAAGTATTATCGGTTGACATCGCGAAAGACATCGGTAAAGAGACAGGTGTCTCCAACTGCTCTGTCACATCGCCAAACCTCGACTCCAGCATCTCGACTAAATCCATAATTCGAAACTCCTGTACGGATCCGATAGCCATATAAATCTGGGCCGTTGCCGGAATCATAAGGCGAAGCGCAACCAGAAGCCACAGCGCATATTGCAGCCTGCTGCTGATTTTCCCTCTAAAAACAACTCGTATCAACATGATACACAGTATCAAAACAGAAGATGTGATAATAATCTCTTTCATATAGTTATCCCGCCCTATTTCTTCTTTTGCTTCGCCTGCTCTAAAATATCATACAGCTCCTGTATTTCTTCTGCCGACAGAGCCTTATCTTCCACCATAGCATTGACCATCATGCCCAGGCTTCCTCTGTACACTTTCTGCAAGAATCCCCGTGTCTCCTGCATGGACACTTCCCCGCGCGGCACAATCGGGTAGAACACTTTGGCACGCCCAACCTTTCTATGAGCTACCGCGCCCTTGTTTTCCATACGGTTCAGCATGGTAATGATAATATGTTTATCCCATGCCGTCTCCTCCTGCAGCGCCGCCGTCAGCTCAGTAATTGTTCTGCCTTCACTCTCCCAGAGCCAATTCATGATTTTCCATTCTCCGTCCGATAAATTGACCATAATATTCTACCTGCCTTTTCTTGTTGTTCTCCTGCATGATTCAGCTTTTTATGTATTGGTGCATACTACCCCCACTGCTAAATTTTGGTATACCCCTGTTTACCTTTGTGTTCTAATATTACTCCATAGGTATACGCCTGTCAACCTCTTTTTGAACAGTTTGCTACCACCTGCCTCAAGAAAAAAGTGCCCGGCTTAAAAGCCTAGGGCACTTGTTCTCCATACTTCTTATATAATTCATGTAATTTTTGTATGTCCTCTTCCGACATACTGTTTTGCAGGTAGTCTTTTATCTGTTCGACGGAATCGCTGTTAATTCCGTCCCCTGCGATATCTATAAGATCGGACACCGTATCCTGATTGGCATATTTACCGATAATTTCTTCGGCCATCTTCTTATCTTCTTCATCTATGCTGTCAACAATCGCTTTGGCCTTGGCTGCCGCCTCGGGGTCGCCGGAACTTTCCAACGCCTTCTGAATCGCCTGCTGCATGAACTGTTCCGTCACTTTCCCGGTTACTGCAGACTGAATGCCGTCTTTGAAACTGCCGCTGACAAGCCCAATCAGAACAATAACGCATACGACAATGACAAGAAGAAGCATAATTATCGTTCCGATGCCTTTCTTCTTTTTCTTCCTGCCTCTGCTCATATTAAGCTCCCGTCAGACGTACGGTCTCTCTGGCAATCGCCAGCTCTTCGTTGGTAGGAACCACAAGCACTGCCACTTTGGAACCTTCCTCGGAGATAATTACTTCCTCGCCGCGAAGTTTATTTTTCTCAGAATTGATACTTGTACCCAAGAAACCAATGTACTGTGCGATTGATGCGCGCATTGCAGAGTCATTCTCTCCTACTCCGGCAGTAAAAACAATGGCATCCACACCATTCATCGCCGCAGCATAAGCGCCGATATATTTTCCTACGCGATAAGCGTATGTTTCCAGAGCCGTCTTAGCTGCATCATTTCCCTTGGATGCCGCGTCAGACAAATCACGGAAATCGCTGGAAACACCATCGGACAAACCGAGAACGCCGGATTTCTTATTGCATACATTAATCACCTCGTCTGCGCTGATACCTTCTTTTTCCGCAATAAAAGTAATGATTGCCGGATCCAAATCGCCGGAACGCGTACCCATAATCAAACCTTCTAACGGAGTCAGACCCATGGAAGTATCTACAGACTCGCCATACTTAACCGCAGATACGGAAGCGCCGTTTCCTAAATGACATACAATAATCTTTAACTCTTTGATATCCTTGCCCAAAATCTGTGCGGCACGTTTGGATACAAAATCATGGCTGGTGCCGTGGAATCCGTAGCGGCGCACTTTATGGTTCTCATAATAGGACAGCGGAAGTCCATACAGATACGCTTTCTTCGGCATCGTCTGATGGAAAGCTGTATCGAACACGCCTACCATCGGTACATTAGGCATAATCTCTTTGCAGGAGTTAATGCCGATCAAATTCGCCGGATTGTGGAGCGGTGCCAAATCATTACACTGCTCAATCGCTGCAAGCACTTCATCATTCAGCACAACCGATGTGGCAAACTTCTCGCCGCCATGTACGATACGATGACCCACCGCACCAATCTCATCGAGAGACTTAATCACACCCACCTGCGGATCGGTCAGCTTCTCAATCACAAGCTTCACAGCTGCTGTGTGATTGGGCATATCCACTTCCGTCGTAACCTTGTCGCCGCCCTTAGGCTGATGCACGATTGCACTGCCGTCAATTCCGATTCTCTCACATAATCCCTTAGCCAGCACTTCTTCCGATTCACTGTCGATTAACTGATATTTCAGGGAAGAAGAACCACAGTTAATAACTAATATATTCATTTTGTAACCTCCTTTTTAATAAGCTCTACCCCAGTATACCATCTTTTTCGCGGGTTTGCCACAGCAGACACATGTGTCACCGATATTCTCCTGCTCGAAAGGCATACAGCGACTTGTAACGGCCAGTTCTTCCTTAATCTTGTCCTCACAATCCTGCTCACAGCACCACATAGCTTTAACGAAACCGGACTTCTCCGTGAAAAGCTTACGGAACTCGTCCATATTCTTAGCTTCATAAGTATGTTCTTCTCTGTGCGCCCGCGCGCGCTCCAACATCTCTACTTGTATTTTATTCAGAATCTCTGCTGTTTTTGCTTCCAATTCATCGAGCGATACTTCTATTTTTTCTCCTGTATCGCGGCGACAAATTACGCATTTGTTTGCCTCAATATCTTTAGGGCCTATCTCCACGCGAATCGGTATACCGCGCATCTCCTGCTCGGAGAATTTCCAGCCGGGGCTCTTATCCGTGTCATCTACCTTTACACGGAAGTTGCTTAACTTGTCCCGCAGCTCATACGCCTTATCCAATACCCCTTCCTTCTTCTGCTGAATCGGAATAATCATAACCTGTGTGGGCGCTACCCGAGGAGGCAAAACCAGACCGGAATTATCGCCATGAACCATAATCACGGCACCGATCAGTCGTGTGGACGCACCCCATGACGTCTGGTGTACATATTTCAGGGTATTGTCTTTATCCGTATATTGAATGCCGAATGCTTTGGCAAAGCCGTCCCCAAAGTTATGGCTTGTGCCGGACTGCAGCGCTTTACCGTCATGCATCAGCGCCTCAATTGTGTAGGTTGATTCCGCGCCTGCAAACTTTTCTTTCTCGGTCTTACGTCCCTTAATTACAGGAATCGCCAGCACCTGTTCGCAGAAATCGGCGTATATGTTGAGCATCTGAACGGTTCTCTCCTCCGCCTCCTGTGCTGTTGCATGAGCGGTATGTCCCTCCTGCCATAGGAACTCGCGGCTCCGCAAGAAAGGTCTGGTCTCTTTTTCCCAACGCACCACGGAACACCACTGGTTACACAGCTGCGGCAAATCACGGTAAGACTGCACTACATTCTTATAATAATCGCAGAAAAGTGTCTCCGAAGTAGGTCTTACACAGAGTCTCTCCTGTAAAGGCTGCATACCGCCGTGGGTTACCCATGCCACTTCCGGCGCAAAGCCTTCCACGTGGTCTTTCTCCTTATTCAGAAGACTCTCCGAAATAAACATAGGCATATATACATTTTGCACTCCCGTAGCTTTGAACATCGCATCCATCTGCTGTTGAATCAGCTCCCAGATTGCATAACCCGCCGGTTTAAATACCATACATCCCTTGATGCTGGTGTAGTCTATCAACTCCGCTTTCTTGACTACATCGGTGTACCATTGCGCGAAATCGTCTTCCATGGAAGTGATCGCTTCTACTAATTTCTTCTCTGCCATTTTTCCTACTTCCTTTCTTGATATGTTTTGTAAATTCATGCACTGCACAACTAAAAAACCGCCAAAACTTCTGTCCCCCAAAGGGACCGAAATCTCGGCGGTACCACCCTAATTAGCATGTCTATACATGCTCTCTCAACATACCGTTATCGCCGGTGCTACGCTGTGCTCATCACCCAGGACTCCGAGGCCGGTTCCGAATACTTCCCGTAAGAATCTCCCACCAATAATTCTCTCTCTGGCACGTTTCATATCCGTACTATTCTCTTCATCGTCACGTTAAATTGTATAGTAACTGCTTTTATTTGCTGTTCAGTTACATTTTTATCCATTCTAGACGCTTGGCAGTGTTTTGTCAACCACTACCTGACTTGATTGCCTCTTATCCGTCTCTCTGAGAATATACTCCCCTACACCCATTAATAGAAAGATAAACGGCGTGCAGAGCACTTGCTGATAACAGAAGAAATTGTAACACATATAAGATACGATTGACGCTGTAATACCCACAAGCAGAGAATCGCTCCGATGTTCACGGAAAAATCTGCGGATTGCCGTCACGTAGATTCCCACGTAGGCAAGTGTCCCGATAATTCCGACATTAATCAGACTGTTCATCCATTCATTATGGGCATTAGTCAACTGCGCGTCTACCCAGAATAAAGCGGCCTCCTCAGCATAATAGGCATTTAAATAACTGTTGAAGCAATCCGGTCCCACACCGAACAGTTTGTACCTAAGATTTGCCTCCGTAAACATCTTAAAGGCCATATGCCATATCCTGCCTCTTCCGTTACCCCAATCATTGTTCCAGTTAAAATAGTAGATATCCGCCAGTCTGTCGGAAATCCCTTGTGGAAGACTTCCCCTTGATTGCAATACAATGAGAAGAATCAAGACTGCGACCACAACACCGGCTGCCGCCGGAGTGTACCCGCACAGCCGCACCATCAAAGAGGACGGATATTTGTGTGAACCCGAATCAAGCCCGATAAAGTACAATACAGCAGTTATAATAAGACAAATTGCAAGCAACCCCCACGTCACCGGCGAAGTCCACATCATCCTTGTCACGAAGTCCGCCTCAAACGCCGGATTGGGATGTATCTGCATCAGGTAATACATGACTTTGCCCGATGCAAAAAGCAGAGTGAGTGCTCCCGTAAACCGACACATCATGCCACGTTCTTTCGCTGAAATCATAACGAAAACAACCATCGCACCCGCCAGACCAAAATATGCGCTGTCACTGTTCTGCGTCACCAAGGTACAAAAGCCAATTGTCATAAAGACGCCGCTTAATATTCCCCACACCTTTTTATCACTATAAAGAAATATGCCCATACCCACAGGCAATGTAACTGCCAGAAAACTACCATACCAAGTGGCTTGTCCCAATGTGGACAAAAATCGGGTTTTCTGCAAATCGGTAAGCTCATCATAGAAACCAATCGGATCGATCAGAAGCCTATGCAAAATACCGATTCCGTACACAACGCACGCTGCCGCCAGCAGCACTGCAAATATCAATCGATAGTATTTTCCAAACCGCGATGCGAAAAGATATAGCAGCACAAAACTAATCTGGGACATCATACCCATACTCCATCCGGAATAGCCCCACCAGGCATCTTTATAAAATCCACCGAAAATTGCTGCAATCCATGACAAAATCAAATATGCCAGTACGCATCCGTCAGTGACGGACACCCGTACCTTTCCATGCTCCTTTATAAAGAAAACCAAATACGGTATCACCACGACGAACAAAACAACACAGCCTGTCAGCATAATGTTTCTGTACGCGGCAAATTTAGCGTCCCCTATCCGGTGATAACCGTCCTTGGTATAGAAGGTCAACGCCACACACAGAACGACAGCCAAAACAGCAAACAGATTTTCCGCAATCTGCCCCGTAATCCTGAGTCCGGAAGCGAGAGGGCGTACCTTCTCATCTTCCTCTGAAACAATTCTATGACCGATGCAATCATACACAGATTCTTCCGCCGTATTGCGATATAGTTTCTCACCGATTCCCAACACGATAAAAATATATGGCGTATTCAATACCTGCTGAAAGCTGACTAAATTATGCACTGTGTAGGCTAACATACTGACAGCGCATAAGTATAGCATCGGCTGCCTGTGCGCCCGTCTCATATACCTCACGAAAGCTGTCAAAAAGAGTCCCGCAAAACATATCCATCCAACCACACCTACATTGACAAGGAGTGTAAGCTGTTCATTGTGAGCATTGGTAAGCTTCTGGTTCGTGAACTGCCATACCAACCTGTCCGCCAATTCCGGCACATCATACACATAGTCTGCGAAACAGTCCGGTCCGACTCCTACGATTTTATGTAAGGCATCCAAGCTCCGATATGCGTTGATGCCGCAATTCCACGCCGCACCTCTGCCATGACCCCAGTCTTCCTGAAAAACTTCACTCCCATCAAATGCACCACTTACATTCATCAGAATCATTGCCGCTATGCAACAGCTCCCCACTGCTGCTGCCGCTACAATATATTTCAGCCGCCTGTTTTTAAGCAAGCTGTTTTCTATATGTAGGATGTTCCTCTTTGCCAAGTTCCACAGAAGCACATAGCATACAAGCGCAATACACAAAATCCACCAAGCTGCATTTCCCGTCAGTAAAACTGCCGTAACGCCGGCACTGCCGCTATCATCTGTCAACGTATAGTTATATCGCAGATGCGGCAAAAACCGCATATATTTTCCTAACAGACAGCCTGCTGCAAACATGATACACAACTCCGGAAGACGATGCGTCCGTTTGCTGCTGCCAAGAGATAACACAAACAGCGTCAGCAACATAACAGCAAAGACCGGATATGCGCTCTCGCTTCCCTGCGTCACACCGGCAATCATCGCGATAAAACTGTAAACGCCTGCCGCAATTCGCAGCCACATCCTATCGCTGCACCAATACAGTGTCATGCCGATGGAGGCAGTGACAGACCAATAACCGCAAAACCAGTTGATGTTACCTAAGGTAGAGATAAAGACCGGCGTCTGTCCTTCCATGGCAATCGGGTAGATGGAATACCGATTGCATATCCCAAGTAAGAATACCGCCGCCGCCGCTGTGAGCCACACGATAAGCCATCTCAAGTCACCATGAAAATATCTTGAGAAAAGAAAATACGTCAGAACAAATATCATCTGGGTCATAACACCCATCTGCCATCCGGTTATACCCCACAGAGCATCTTCTTTATAGGCAGAGCACAGATAGGACAGCATCACCGCCACCAAATAACCGTAGGCAAACCAATCCGTGACAGACAATCGACGATAGTTTCTGATAATCCACCGGCTGTCACGACGTACGGCGATTGATAAGATAATGACACATACCGACGCAGCCAACGTTGCCAGACTGACGTTGCGGAAAAACTCATACTTCACCGCCCCGATACGCGTATATCCGCCCGGCGCATAGAAAGGGTATATCAGAGCCATCACAAGAAAATATGCCATAATAATGCCCTGACAAATATCCCTGTGCCAACCGTCCGAATGATTCAGTTCTGTATGTTTTAACTCTTTCTCGTCCAATGCCACCATATTTTTAATCATAATCTAAGGAATCTCTTTCGTCAAATTCCGCATCACTGTTTTTTATTACTTTAAGAATTTCAATACTCACAATAAGCGCAAGCGGTCCTTTGACGATTCCTCCGACCCCGAAAAGCTTTACACCTGCATAAATTGCAAACAGCATGAAAACAGGTGCAACACCGATATGCTTGCCAATCAGTTTCGGCTCCATAAGCTCTCTGGTCACAATACAGACTACATACAAAATCAAACACACCGTCATCCGTACATACTGTCCGTTCAGCAATTGCCAGACAGACAACGGCACCAACACGATACCTGTTCCGATAAAAGGCAGCGCATCCAGAACCCCCGCAAGAATACCAAACAGAATTCCTCCCGCGATACCCACTACACTGAGCGTGATACTGCACAACAGGCTGATAATAAGCATAATCAGTCCCTGCGCCCTGAGAAAAGTTATGATATATGACAGAACACCTTCCACCACCGCCCAAACGAGTCTCAGCTCCTCCGATTTCTTCAATTGTGCCACAATATTGGCATAATCCTTTTCCAATAAAATAGCCGCGATGCATGTAATCGCCAGAAAACCCAATGCAGCAAAAAGACCCTTGAAACACTGATAGGATGATGACAGAAGCCGCGGCATCACCTGCACTTGAACATCCTCCAGCACCAGCGTCAACTGCTCTATAACATAACTCTCAATCTGCTGCCCATTCCAACCGAATTTACCGTCCAGTTGACCGCAGCACTGATGAAAGAAAAGCTCGATCTGTTCACTCGCCTGCGTGAAGAATGCTGGAAGTCCTTGAAGCTGTCTGCCGCCCAAGATAACAATAATCCACAGAATTCCCATCATAGCCAGAATAAGCGGCAGGATTATACCCACCGCCAGAAACTTCTTCTTAATCGGAATATGGCGCTGCATGCGCTGCAGGAGCGGATAGCACAGAGTCATCAGAAGAAACGCAAACACAAAGGGCGCGGTAAGGTTAAACAAATATCGAAAGAAAAACCAGACTCCCGCAAAAATCAGACATATTTTAATAATTTTGTTATTTCGTATAATATCGTAGGACATGCTTTTATTATGCTTCTTTATATAAAGCAATATGCAGTCTTGGACCTACGTAATTTTTGTTACAAAAAAAACTATTACGGGGGCAATAACCGCCCCCGTTTTTCTCTGATTCATTTTGTGTTGTGTTATTGTTCCAATCCAATCGCCCCTGTCAACCCATTGTTCCCTTGGAATCGTTGTAAGGTCAAGTACTCCTGCAGGAAGACCACTTGATGTACCGACACTTGCCGTTTCCTGTGTAGGCGCAGCTTCTGTACTGTCCGCAGGCGCAGCCGCCGCAACTTCTATCTTAGTATCACTCACATAATTATTAGACACATAAGCGGTTGAGCCGTTATATTCAAAACGATACCATTTAGTCTCGTTACACTATCCGGTGATTGCAATCTCTTCATTGGTGGAAAGTGAGCCGACCTTTTCCCCGTCTGTATTTGGTGCTGTCCTGATATTAACGGTTTGGGTTGCGTACATTGTCGCACTCATATCAGTGTAAGTATATTCTGGTTCTGCTGTCTGTTCGGTGGCTGTTTCTACCGTTTCTGTTTCCTCTGCGCTCTCAGCTTCCCCGGTTTCCGCTTTTTCAGTGCCTTCGGATTCATCTGCCATTTCAGGTTCATCCGCAGTTTCCGTTTCTACCTGTAGAGTGTCTTTATCCGATTCCGTCATATCGGGATTCGTTTCCGAAGAAGTGTCCATATCCTCACTGTCCCCTGCATTAGCTGCATCCAACGCACTCTCTTCCTGCGCTCCTACAGAAGCCTCCTCTGTTTTCTGATTGGTAATGAGCACCGCTGCTGCGGCAACACCGCCCACTGTCACTACCGCCACCGCAATACCAACGGCAATTTTCAGTTGCACACCTTTTAATATAATACGTCCTCCTGCCTTTGCCGTCTGTGCGGCAACCGCTGATTTGGGGCGCACCCCCGAAAAGTTAAGCGGAAGTACAGGCATATGCATATCCTGCATCTGTGCGGTAAACAACGCCGTAAGGAAAGGAATAACAGCAACGGAATAGAGCTTGTCGCCGCTTTTCTCTTGATACCGCAACACGCCTTCTTTAATCTTTGCGCGAGCCACGCTCAACCGATATTTGACCGTACCCTCCGGGCATTCCATAATTTCAGCGATTTCCGCTACGGAGAACTCGTTAAAATAATGCAGCAAAATTGTCTGGTAAAGCACATCTGAGCAAGTCTCCTGTATAATCTTTAGCACCAGTTCTCTCTTGTCCGCATTGAGCGCATACTCTTCCGGCAGGAAGTTTTCATTCTCTTCCGTCTCCATGTTCTGAAGCTGTTCATCACCGGGAAGTGAGGGTTGCTTTTTCTTCAGACAGTTGATACATTTATTGGCGGTCATCCGATAAAGCCAGCGCTTGAACTTGCCCGTATCCTCCAGCGTGCCCAACTGTTCCAAGACGGTCAGATAAACCTCCTGCGTTACATCCTGAGCCTCCTGCTCATCTTTTAAAAACCCAAGACAAGTAAAATATACAGAGCGGCAGGTTTCCTGATACAGTTCTTCAAAAGCTGCCTTATCTCCTGTCGCCGCTTTTTGTACCAATTCTTTCAAAATATCGGTATCACTCATTCGTATTTTCCTCCTAGTCATCCTGTATGGGCCTATCCCCTATTATATAATGACAAGTAACAAAAGAAAAAGGTTGGGTTTTTAGGACATAAAAACACCTCCAAAAGGAGGTGCATACTAAATCATATTTTGAACCGATATCCCACGCCCCAGATTGTCTCTATATACTGCGGTTTGGCGCTGTCAAATTCAATCTTCTCACGAATCTTCTTAATGTGAACGGTGACGGTGGCAATATCGCCGATGGAATCCATATCCCAGATTTCACGGAACAGTTCCTCCTTGGAATATACGTGATTCGGATTCTCCGCCAGAAAAGTCAGCAGGTCAAACTCCTTGGTTGTAAAAATTCTTTCCTCCCCATCCACGTAAACTCTTCTTGCCGTCTTGTCTATCTTAAGTCCTCTGATTTCAATAATGTCGTTAACCTTCTGATTGCTTCCTACCAATCTGTCATAGCGCGCCATATGTGCCTTGACTCTCGCCACAAGCTCCGAAGGGCTGAACGGCTTAGTCATGTAATCATCCGCTCCCAGCCCCAATCCTCTTATCTTGTCGATGTCATCCTTCTTGGCGGATACCATGATAATAGGCACGTTTTTTTCATCGCGAATTCTCCTGCATACCTCGAAGCCGTCTATACCCGGAAGCATAAGGTCTAAGATTACCAGATCAAAATCTCCCGTCAACGCGGTCTGTAATCCTTTGTCGCCGCTGTTTTCAATCTCTACCTCGAAATCGCTCAGCTCCAGATAGTCTTTCTCTAAATCGGCAATCGCCTCTTCATCTTCGATAATTAATATTTTGCTCATATGCTGCATCCTTTCTGTATAAAGTATTAGTCCTGCGGCGCCTGATACTTACGGATTACGAAGTGCATACAGGTTCCTTCGTTCTCCTTGCTGGTCGCCCATATATAGCCGCCGTGATCTTCTATAATCTTTTTCACAATGGAGAGACCTATGCCGCTGCCGCCCTTAGAAGAATTGCGGGAGGCATCCGTGCGGTAGAACCTCTCGAAAATATTGGGCAAATCCTTCGCCGCAATTCCCATGCCGTTATCTTCAATCTCCACCCTGATGGAGTCCAGTTCATCCAGAATGCGGATATCGATTACACCTTTTTCTTTATTCATGTATTTTACGCTGTTGCTGATAATATTATTGATTACACGCTTAAGCTGCTCCGGGTCTGCGATAATCTGTGTGGACGGCTCCACCAGCGCATCGTAATTTAGTTCTATATGCTTGGATTCCAGATCCAAACCGACCTCCTCCACGCAGTCTCCGAAATAATCGGCTACGTTAATACGACGGAAGGTGTAAGGAATTCGATTCGTATCAATTCCCGAGTAAGTGGTCAGCTCGTTAATCAAGCGATCCATATCGTTCGCCTTATCATAGATGGTTCGTATATATTTATTCATCTTCTCGGGCGTGTCGGCAACACCGTCCATGATTCCCTCCACATAACCCTTAATTGATGTAATAGGTGTTTTCAAATCATGGGATATATTGCTGACCAACTCTCTGTTCTTCCGCTCGTGCTCAAACTTCTCGTCCGTGGACTCTTTTAACCGAAGACGCATATCTTCATAATTGCGATACAGTTCCCCGATTTCGCCCTTCTCCTGCGTCGTCAGCATATATTCCAGATTGCCCTCCGCTATATTCTGCATCGCAGTATTTAATTGATTGATCGGTGTGAAAAGCCCTTTCTGCATCCACCATGTCAATACCATACTGGTAATGCACAATACAAGAATAAGTGCAAACAACATTTCCTTGAGCGCACTTCTCGATATGAGAGTACGCACGCTTGTCACGATAAAAAAACTGCCGTCGCTGTCGTCCGCAAATCGGAAGTCGAGCTGTTTGACCAACTTCTTCATATCATTATAATATAAACCTGTCTCCGAATCCGGCAGTTCGTTACCGTACTCCGGCAGCACGCTGAATATCCGCCTTGCAGCAGTATCATTGCCCGTATAATAGATTTCGTCTCCTTTTCTCACGATAATGTAAGAAAACTTGCTGTTGAGTTCACCGCTGATTGCGCCCAGATAATCGGTATCTTCCAATTTCAATGGCTCTCGCTCAATCTGCTCCTTAACTTCCTCCAGCACCTCTTCTGTCATACGGCTGTAATTCTCTATCGTATATGCAATAGCCAGGTTCTGTCTGTCTAATAGTCCAATTTCTTTTCCTGCGTCTTCCACATGGCTTCCGACAACTATAAATGCGATAATCGTCAGTAAAAAAGGCACCAACACAACCGCTATTGACGTAATTAAAAGCCTTGTCTTAAACTTCACCGGAATTTCCCCTCTCTATTCTTGTATCACTAATATACCACACTTTTGCGGGATAGAAATAAAACATATTTTATAATCTTATAAAAAATTTATAAAAAATTGACATGTCCGTTTTTATTTGCTATATTAATTAAAAATAGTAATCATTATCATTTTAGAGGTAATCAAGATGGCACTCAAATACAGCAGACAAAGACAAGTCATCAAGGATTTCCTGATGACACGTAAAGACCATCCTACCGCTGATGTGGTGTATATGAACGTCAGGCGCGAATATCCCAATATAAGCCTTGGCACTGTATACCGTAATCTTTCATTGCTGGCCGATATTGGAGAAATCAAACGCCTGCGGGTGGGAGACGGTGTCGATCACTATGACGCAGATACATCCCAACATTATCATATCATCTGCACAAAGTGCGGAAGCGTAAAGGATTTAAAGATAAACGGCATTGAGCATATCATGGATATTGCCAACACAGATTTTGACGGTGAAATACAGGGACATGTCACTTATTTTTACGGCGTGTGCGGTGATTGTCATAAATAGCCTGTGCCTCTGATTTATGTTGCGGCTTTTTTTACAATCATATATAATTATTACTTGTAAGCGAACGATAAGACATGCTTAATTTTCGGCAGTGTCTTACAATAAATTTATTAAGAGAAAAGGAGAATACAATTATGAAGTATGTATGTCAGGTATGCGGTTATGTTCACGAAGGAGATGCTGCACCGGATAAATGTCCGGTATGTAATGCACCCGCAGAGAAATTTACGGCTCAGGGCGGCGAGAGAGAATGGGCTGCAGAGCATGTTGTAGGTGTTGCTCAGGGTGTCAGCGAAGACATCATTGCTGATCTGCGCGCTAACTTCAACGGAGAGTGTACAGAAGTAGGTATGTATCTTGCTATGGCAAGAGTTGCTCACAGAGAAGGCTATCCGGAAATCGGTTTATACTGGGAGAAAGCTGCTTGGGAAGAGGCAGAGCATGCTGCTAAATTTGCTGAGTTACTTGGCGAAGTAGTAACAGATTCCACCAAGAAGAATCTGGAAATGAGAGTTGAGGCGGAGAACGGCGCTACAGCAGGTAAATTTGACCTTGCAAAACGTGCTAAAGCTGCTAACCTTGACGCAATCCATGACACAGTACATGAGATGGCCAGAGATGAGGCCCGTCATGGTAAGGCGTTTGAAGGTCTGTTAAAGAGATATTTCAGCTAATCAGAAATAAACATAACTTTATAACAAGAAAAGGTATGCCGAATGTCGGCATACCTTTTTTACATTTCTTTTTTACGGAAAACGGACCCAATCTTATATTTATCTACCCATACTGAATATACTTCCTCATAGCCTTCATATTCCAGTGTATTTCCAACCACCCTGGTATAATTTGCAATAATGTATTCCGCATCATCCTGTATATGAAGAATTCTGCCTGCATCCCCGTCATCCATTACCAGTTCCGCCATTTCGATAAAATAACCGTCCACGGTTATCTGCTCACCATCGTCATTATCCGCAATCCATTTAAGCATTTCAAGGTTGGACATATACCAGGAATCCCTGTCAAATTTTGTTGCAATATTTCTTCCTATCCCATTAAAATACACGGCCTGATAAGGATGATTTCGAACGAGCCACACAACCTGCAAAAGCAGACATACGGCAGCAATACCGTATATAACTTTTCTATTGATTTTTTGCAGCAAAAAGACCAACCCGTAAACCGCAATGCAACAAAACGGTACAAAAACAAAAAACATATGCCGCCATTCTTCGTAAATTCTGGAATTTAAAATAACCACGGCTCCCACAGAACCCCAAAAGAGAGCTAAAGAACAGCTCAGCCATTTATATTTCCCAAGAATATCAATCCACTTATTCTCTGACTTCCGGACAGAAACCACCGCGTAAACATGCCCCGCAGCGAACAACACAAGATACCATACAGGGATACTGATGCCAAACCATGCGAAGAGATAATACCAAGGCCTTTCCTCACAGGTAACCAATCGACCGTTAAAAAGCATCGTACCATCCCATCTCTCATAATGTGAAAATCCTACAAAGGTTTCATAAAAGGTCCGGACAGGTTCTTCCCATGCCGCCGGTGTAATCACAAACCAGGCGAGAAGATATAAAAAAATAATCAACGGATATTTTTTCCATCCGAACTCCGAATGCTGTATCTCGTCTGCATGCTCTTTATGGGCAATTCGCGCCTGCGTAATATCCGTTACGATAAAATATCCGATCAAAAGAACCGGAAATAAAACACCCATAATACGCTGGTTCGTCGTCAGTGCAGCCACGAAAGCAAATAACAAGATATTCAGGAAATTACATTTTTCCACCACATTGACAAGGGTTAGCAGCGCTGCCATATTTAAGGCTGCAAAAATCATATTTTTGATGTCATAAAACTGATATGCAAAGAGTCTTGGATACAAAGAAATGAGCGCCATACCGGCCAGAGCATACCATCTGTTCCCCAAAATTTTTTTAAGGGCAAAATAGAAACATATATATCCCAAAACACAAATGAAGAAATTATACAGATGCCGACCTTGAAAAATACGCCTTACTGAAAGTTCAAAATGTAAAATATCTTCTACAAACACAAGTGGAAGCTGCATGGCAACGCCATAGTATTTATGCTCATACTCCGCCAGCTCGTCCACGTTCATCATGCTGTCTATTTCCCTATGAAATAATTTGTCATTTATATATTTATATGCAACTCTGCTGTGCTCCCGCTGAATAGGCTCATCCACAGATACATTATAGTCCTGAAATACAGAGATTCCGACTAACAGATAAACAGCCAAAAATAAAATAAATATTAGCCAAAAGAATTTTCTATTCTGAAATAATGCTTTTATATTGCCATTCATTGTCTTTGAATCCATCAACCGGGCTCCGATTCCTTTTTTTCCTTTTTTATAAAAACCGCTTTTTTACCAAGCACATAATTTAAAACAATCACCAAAAGCATGATGATGATTTTGGAAATACGGTCATTCCATCCGAATAATTCCACCATGAGAATCAAACCGAAGAAATCCACCAGACCCGTGAATCCTCTCGCCAAAATAAAGCGCAATAATTCCAAGAATGTCTGCAGCAGACTATCATTGATGGACTTATAAACCCAGAACTTATTGAGAAGATATCCGACAGCTTTAGATAAAACAAGACTGACAATATTCGCTACCGTGTAGATTATGCCGATTTCACGTAACAGAAAGTATCCGACGGCATTTGTTAATGTAACTAATCCACCCGCAATGGCATATCGTATTATTTCATTATCCAAAAACCTGCGAATCAACTTTATCATGCCTACTCCTCATATCTGCAGGCTACACTTTTTCTTTAATATGTGCCTCTGAATAATTATTCCGTACTGTCACATCAACCAGCATATTTCCGATGAATCCGATCGATAAGAACTGGACTCCGAGAAAAATCAGCATAATACCCAACTGCAGAAGTGGTCTGGTACCTATCTGAAATCCCATAAACCATTGTACAGTCAGATACAAACAAATCAGAAAACCGATTCCAAAAAATCCTGCACCAACCTTACCGAAGAAATACATCGGTCTGTCATGGTAATTGGATAAAAAGGCAACAGACAAGAAATCAAATAATCCCCGCATATAGCGTTCCATCCCGTATTTGGATTTCCCATGTTTTCTCTTATTGTGATGTACCGGTATTTCCGTTATCTTAAAGCCCTTGCGATATGCCAGAACCGGAATATAACGATGCATTTCACCATAAACATCCAAACTGTCCGACACCTCTCTGCGAAATGCTTTGTAACCGCAGTCAAAATCATGTAACTTAAGTCCGGACATTTTAGATGTAACTTTATTAAACAGTTTCGAGGGAAGCTTTTTCTCCATTGGGTCAAGACGATTCACTTTCCATCCGACAACCATATCAAATCCCTCGTCTATTTTTAACAGGAAGTTTTTCAGTTCTACCGGGTCGTCCTGCAAATCCGCATCCATTGTAATAATAATGTCACCCGTAACATTACGAAAAGCAGCCTGCAGTGCAATGGATTTCCCGAAGTTTTTGCGAAAAATAATATAACGGACTTTTTCATCCTGATTTCGCAGTTCCTTCATCACCTGCGCAGAATTATCTGTGGAGCCATCGTCTATAAAAAGGAATTCATAATCCGACAATAATTCTTCCGACAGACATAAGTTTATATTTGCCATAATCTGACTGTATAATTCATTTAAAGATTCTTCCTCATTATAAGCGGGTATGACAAAAGATACCTTTCTTTGCACGGCAGACGAACTCCTTTCACTGTACATAATCCATGTTTTATTATAGTACAAGCATTACTGTATTGCAAATGTCCATTTCAATAGTTATTCTCTAGTATCCCTGCCTGATAATATCCGCAAGTCTGTAAGCTACATCCTCAAGGCTGCCGGACACAGTGCCTCTGAACCATGCCATGTACAGACTGCCGGCTCCCCCTGCATAGAAATAACACCTTTCTTTGAAGGAGATGCTGCCTCGCATTTCTTCATCAATATCCTCAGAGGAAGCGAGATGCTTCGCGATCAGCTCTGGTAATCGCTCAATAAACAGATTCGTTGACTGCGAACCCATTAGGACAAGAATCAATTCTTTATTCTCCTCCAGATATTGAGAAATTTTTAGAAACATCGACCGTGGGTTCTTGAACAGATAGGGGTTTTCCGCATCCGAAAGTAAATTGTACAGGCTTTGCGCCACTTCATCTTCTATACTTTGAATTAACATATTAATGTCCGTATAGTGCGCATAAAATGTACCTCTGTTCAGCTCTGCCTTTTCTACAATATTAGTAACCGTAATCCTATCCAAAGTCTTCGCCTGAAGGAGCTCAATAAAAGCATTTTTAATCAGCTTCTTTGAGCGAATAGCATTTCTGTATTCAGCTTTCTGTGCCATATTATTTCTCCATTCCTTTGCATATCTTTTCTATATAATAATATTTTACTCTAGATTTACAACAATTTTCAACCATTTGTTCAAAATTGTACACTCGTATAAAATATGTTCATTGTGCCCGGCTTTTGACAGTATTATAATACGTGACGGAATATACACCAAAGGAGTGAATCAAGTGGAAAATCCAAAAAAACAACAAGATGACACAGGATTTATGATAAAGGTAGCAACTTTTATAGTTGACAGGCGTAACCTGCTTTTTCTGCTTTTCGGCATCGCCATTCTCTTTTCAGTCGTGGCTATGAACTGGGTCGCAGTAGAAAATGCATTGTCTGCCTACCTGCCTGAAACAACCGAGACGCGGCAGGGGCTTAATCGCATGGAAGAACAGTTTATTACATATGGCACCGCCAAGGTGATGGTGACCAACATTCCTTATGATAGAGCCGAGGAGATATCAGAGCAGATTGAGAAGTTGGATTCCGTAATTATGCTGACCTTCGATAACTCAACGGAACACTATAATAATTTTTCCGCGCTCTATGATATTACTTTCGGCTACGAAGAAACAGACGAAAGAGCATTGGAAGCCCTGGATACTGTGAAGGATATGCTTTCGGATTACGACTTGTATGTTTCAACAAGTATGGGCAATGCTTCCGCGGAACAGATAGCCAGTGAAATGCAGGTCATCAGTGTGCTGGTGGCTGTGGTAGTCGTCACCGTACTTCTGTTGACATCCCAGACGTGGGCAGAAGTTCCCGTACTGCTTCTTACCTTTGTTTCCGCCGCGCTGATTACAAAGGGCACAAATTTCATTATGGGCACAATTTCCTTTGTATCGGATTCAGTCACAATCGTTTTACAGCTTGCGCTCTCCATTGATTATGCGGTTATCTTTTGTAACAGATATAAGGAAGAACATCAGCATCTCTCTATCAGAGAGGCAGATATTGTGGCGCTCAGTAAGGCGATTCCTGAGATTTCTTCCAGTTCCTTAACAACCGTAGGCGGACTTATCGCCATGATGTTTATGCAGTTCGGCATTGGCAGCGATATGGCACTTTGCCTGATTCGAGCTATTTTCTTAAGCCTTTTGGCCGTATTCCTATTAATGCCCGGACTGATTATGCTGTTTGGCAATGCAATGGATAAAACGTACCATAAGAGTTTTATTCCCCAGATTCCTTTTGTAGGAAAATTTGCATACAACACCAGATATGTCATGCCGCCCTTGTTTTTAGTTGTAATTGTAGCCGCTTATTTGGTGTCTTCCCACTGTCCGTATGTATATGGTTATTCCATGCTGGAAACTCCTGTACAAAGCGATGCCATGGTGGTCGACGAAATGATAGAGGAAAGCTTCGGAGCATCCAATATGGTGGCGCTTGTTGTGCCTGCGGGCAACTATGAGAAAGAGAAAGCGCTTCTTCGTGAACTGGAGTTATGTCCGGAGGTGAACAGCACACTGGGACTGTCCAACACCGAAGCCTTGGATGGTTATATGTTGACCGACAAGCTTACTGCCAGAGATTTCTCGGAACTTTTGGAGCTGGATTACGAGGTTGCCGAACTTCTGTATATGGCCTATGCGGTGAACGATGAAAACTATGCCAAGATTGTCAACGGCCTGTCTACCTACAGTGTACCGTTGATTGATATATTCATGTTCCTTTATGATGAGGTGAACGAAGGATATGTAACTCTTGAAGACGATATGATGGATACGCTTGAAAGTGCTCATACACAAATGCAGATTGCTCTCGACCAGCTTCAGGGAGAAGATTACAGCCGAATGCTGGTCTACTTGAACCTGCCGGAAGAGGGAGATGAAACTTTTGCTTTCTTAGATAAAATGCATGATATTGCCGGCAAATATTATGAAGATACAATCCTGATTCCGGGCGAGGCAACCAGCCAATATGACCTATATAAAACATTCCAGACCGACAACTTGGTAGTCAACGTGGTATCCATCCTGGCGGTCTTGGTTGTACTGCTATTCACTTTTATGTCAGCAGGTATGCCGGTTCTCCTAATCATGATTATCCAGGGTGCAATCTGGGTCAATTTCTCGTTTCCTGCCATTCAAGAAAAAAATTTATTTTTTATGAGCTACCTGATTGTCAGCTCCATTCAGATGGGTGCCAACATTGACTACGCTATCGTTATATCCGGCAGATTTATGGAACTGAAGGATAAGATGTCCAAAAAAGATGCTATTATTGAGACCATGAATTTTGCCTTTCCGACCATTGTCACCTCCGGTTCCATGCTGGCCTTGGCAGGTATTTTCATCGGAAGGATGTCCTCTGACGGCGCAATCTGTGGTATCGGACAGTGTCTTGGACGAGGTACGATTATCTCCATTATTATCGTTATGTTCGTATTGCCTCAGATTCTGCTCCTCGGTGAAAAAATCATTGACAAGACCTCCTTTGCCGTATCCATTCCGCTTAAACTGGAGAGAGTCTCCGGTCTGATTCGGGTTGACGGTATGGTTCAGGGTCAGGTCAACGGCACTATTATCGGAGAAATGCATGGATTTATACGCGGTGATGCAAGTCTCTTTATTAATACAGGCAAGTTGGAACAGCGTAACGACGACGGCAGCAATCCGGAAACGCTGCTTCAGATGGAAAAGGAGGCCTTAAACGATGAAGAAATATAGAATCCTCTCTGTCTTGTTGGCGGCTGCCATGACTATAAGTACTTTTCCTATTATGCAAGTGTCTGCAGCTCCGGATGATAATACCACGGGTGAAGACACGGAAAACACAACCTCGGAAGATAGCGAGACTTCCGATGCAGTGAAGATGGAAAATATATATATAAATTCCACGGAAGAATTTCTGGCATTTGCCGATAAATGTCATCTTGATTCATGGTCAGTCAATAAGATTGTTTATCTGGAACAGGATATTGACTTGTCTGGCACTTCTTTTGAAACAATTCCTGTTTTTGCAGGTGTTTTTGACGGTGGCGGACATACAATCACAGGCTTTCATCCTACGCAGCAAGGATATATTGTCGGCTTGTTCCGCTACATCCAAGAGGGTGCTATCGTCAGGAATCTGTCGATAAAAGGCCGCATTGATACGGTCAATGAGAAAAAGTGCGTCGGCAGTATATGCGGCATTAATTACGGGACAATCAGAAACTGCACTTTTCAAGGTGTTGTAAGCGGCCAGGATACGGTGGGCGGTATTGCCGGAATAAATGAGTGGTCGGGTAATATTACCCACTGCACATCCGACGGCCGTATTACAGCTTATTATTCTACCGGCGGCGTCGTCGGCTCCAACCACGGTATTATCACCTTCTGTAATAACTACTCGGGAATCAATGACAATTCTGCCTGGGTGGAAGAAGATGATGAAATGGGAACAGGTCTGTTTTTCAGCTTTCAGGTAAATGAGGATGAGGTGGAACTGTACAGCGGAGTGGACACGGGAGGAATTGCAGGTTACTCTGATGGTCTGATTGAGTATTGTAACAATAACGGTACAGTAGGCTATGAGCACACCGGCTATAATATCGGCGGCATTGCCGGCAGACAGACCGGTATCGTTTTACTTTGCACGAACAACGGCGAAGTCTACGGCAGAAAAGATGTGGGCGGTATTGTGGGACAGATGGAGCCCGACATTGAAATTGATGAAGCCCAGTCTCTGCGAAACGCTGTCAACAAGCTGCACGATTTAATCGACAAAACTCTCGACGATATGCAGGATGGTACAAGTACAATCAAAACGGATTTGGATGCTCTCGGTGTGTACGGTGACGGAGCTCTGACTTCCGGAGACGCACTGGCCGGACAGATGGGAGATTTTGTCGATGATAATATGGAACAAATACAGTCCATTACTGACCGTATGGATTATATAATGGATCTGCTTCCCGATATTATGGACGATATTGATGCTTCCGGAGATGCATTTATACGGTTGACTGACGTGGCTGACCAACTGGTGAAGGATTTGAATTTCATGGATTCTCTGGATGACAGCGCCTATGATGAGACGGATTACAACAGAATCTCCTTGCTCTCCACAGTCGGCGGTCACCTTTTTGCCGGTTCTTCCGATCCGGCCGCCGGAGAGGTTGTTACCGTTACCGTTACGCCCGATTCAGACTATGTGTTGACCTCTCTATCAGTTGTCGATGCCAACGGTACCGCTGTCCCCTTTAATGACAACAATCCGGGGGCAGACGGAAGCGGCGAATATACTTTTACCATGCCCTCCGCCAACGTAAAAGTTTCGGCTTATTTTCTACATAAAGATGCTGACGGCACATTCCACGTTTATGTTGCGGATGAGCCTGAATCTTCCACCGAATCTATTACTTCACTTTCGGAAAACACCTTGGAGGATACTTCCGATACAATTCGGAATGATGATGCCCCGCAAGATGAGTCTCCAAAGGAAGAGGTAGATGATACTGTTACAAGTGTGGATACTTATGCCAACATGACGGTTATGCTTCATTCCAATCTGAGCGGCAATGCATCCTACCAAATAAATGGCAAGGTTGTATCATTGACGGTAAGGCCCGATTCTGGTTATACAGTGAACGGTGTGCCCACCGCAACGGATGCAAACGGTATTACCCTGCCTGTCACCCGAACACAAGGCGGCTCCTATCAGTATGAATTCAACGTGGAAGCAGAGGCTGTTTCACCGGTAAAAGTTGAAATCAATTTCTTAAAACAGAATAAAAGTTCCGCCGTGGATACCTCCATGGATAATATTCAGGCATCTATGCGTGACTTACAGGAAAGCGCCGAGCATGTTGACAAATGCCTGCAAAATATTGACGAAATTATGGCAGGTCGAACATGGGATGAGGTCAAGAAAAATCCAGCGGATAGAGATAAAGTAATTGACGAAGTTGTCCAAATGAGCGGTTATCTTGGCCAGATGTCCTCCTCTGCGTCCTCTGTCCTGAGCAATCTAAGTACACTTTACAATATTTTGTCCCCCTACATGCGTGATGCGATGGAGGCTGCGGCAAAAGATATCGACATAGCAACCGACGAGATTCAGAGCATGATTAATTCCATACGAGAAGCATCAAGAAACGTCAGAGGCATTGTCAGCTACATGAATGCTCAGCCGGATATACAATTTTCCTTGCTTGGTCCCGAATTTGATGTAAATAGGGAAGAATTACATACTCAGCTTATGGGAATTTCCGAGAGTTTAAAAAGCTTAAGCAATAATGCCTCCGATTACTCTGCAGTTGTAAATGAAGATCTAAAAGCGGTGAACGACCAGCTTAACATTGTATTTAATTTATTAACCGATCATTTAACGGACTCCTCAGATCTCAGTGTCGAGGAACTCTATGAAGAAGTGGATGAGGATGACATAGATTCCATTGTCACCGGCAGAACCGATTCCTGTATCAATAACGGCATTGTGAAAGGCGACATCAATATCGGTGGTATCGCCGGTGCTATGTCCATAGACGAGGAAGATCCGGAAGACAATGCTGCCGGCAGCATAAACTATCAGATCGGTCGTCGTTTCATCACTAAGTGCATCATTACGGAATGCATTAACAAAGGTTACGTGACAGCGAAAAAAGACGGTGCCGGAGGAATTGTCGGCTATATGAAACACGGTATCGTCTCCAATTGCGAAGGCTACGGCGGTGTAGAAAGCACGGAGGGAGACTATGTCGGTGGTATTGCAGGACAGTCCCTAACCGTAATCAATAACTGCTATGCACTCTGTTCTGTTGCCGGTGGAAAAAACATCGGTGGTATCGCCGGATATGCCAATACTGTCCGCGAATGTTATGCTATCGTTTCTGTCGATGCTTCCATCGGGAAAAAGGGTGCGATTGCGGGACAGATTACTGCCGACTCCACTGAGAACATTACCGATAATTACTACGTGGGTGATGACATCTTTGGAATCGACAACATCAGCTACGCAGGTGTTGCAGAACCGATTTCTTATAACGAACTGTTGACCGTACAATATCTGCCCACGGCTTTCTGGCATTTAAAAGTGACCTATCGAGTAGAAGATACCTATCTTGGAACTCAGGAAATGAAGTTCGGCGAAAGTTTAGCCGACTTGGACTATCCCGCAATACCCGCCAAGGAGGGTTATTACGGCGTATGGCCTGATTACTCCGATCAGATTATGACATGCAATCTTCTCATTGATGGAACTTATATGGATACTGTCACCGTCGTGGAGAGCGCGGAAAAAGCGGCTGCCGGAGTCGAAAACCGGCAAAAACCTTATGCATTGGTTGAACAGACATTTACAGAAGATACTCTCCTCAATGTGACACTGAGCGACCAGACACCGCCGGCAGAGGCTCATGGCAAAGACTATGTCATTTACGATGTTGCTCTGGAAAATGCAGACATCGGAGTCAAAGAAAGCTTTGCAATCAGGCTCTTAAATCCCTACACGAAAAATACACAGGTCTGGGGATTCCTGAACGGAAACTGGATCAAACTGGACAGCAAAACAAGAGGCCAATATCTGCAAGTAGAAATGACAGGCCCAAAGGAAGCTTTTTGCATTGTGGAAGAAAAACTTAATGTACTGCTTATAATTATTGCAGTAACTGCAGGCGCAGCAGTACTACTACTGATTGCTTATTTTCTGAAACGGGGAAAAGTAAAATTGTCAGCCCATATTGACCGGATTACCAAAAGAAATAATAGTGCCAAATAGAAGCATGAGACGGAAGTATAAAATAAGAAAAGAGAAACCGCAATTCCGGGGAATCGGGATTGCGGTTTTTGAGTGGGTATAATATAATCAGAACAATATAGTGAATGTAAAGGAGGAAATAAAATGCAAACACCCTTTTGGGAAGAATCCTACAAAAACAATGATATTCTTACCTTCGGTCCGGAACCGAATGCATCTTTAGTTGAAGCAGAAGAGTTTCTTAATGCCTCGGATAATATCATCGATGCAGGATGTGGAGACGGTCACAATGTGTTATATCTTGCTAAACAAGGATATCAAAATATTGATGCGTTTGACTTATCCCAAAATGCAATTGCCAAACTCCATAAATTCGCAGAGAAAGACCATCTCAACATTAATGCATGGGTAGACAATCTCTGCGAATTCTCATTTCATAGGAAATATAAATTAATTATGTCTTTCGGAACACTGCACTTTGTTCCCAAAGAAGATTGGCATAGATTTATTGTTAAGGCAAAAAAAGCAACGGAAGTTGGGGGTATTAACATTATACAGATATTTACCAACAAAGTACCTGCCAGTAGCGATATCGCTCCTTATGCTGTAGGCTTGTCTGATGATGGTGAAATACAGGAATTGTATTCTGATTGGGACATTATTTCATTTAAATCCTATGTTTTTGAGGATGAACATCCCAATGTTCCCAAACATTTACATGCCTCCAATAAAATAGTGGCTCGTCGGATCAAATAATATATTGCACATACGTTTCAGGATGGAGAATATCATGAATATAACATATACCAACCAAAAAAATTTTTCGGCAAATGATTTGCAGCAACTTTTCCAATCTGTCAATTGGTTATCGGCTAATTATCCTGACAGATTAAAAATGGCATTGGATAATTGTGAAACGGTATTTACCGCATGGGATGATAAAAAACTGGTAGGTCTTGTTAATGCCATAGACGACAGTGAACTGACTGCCTATGTTCATTACTTGTGTGTAAATCCTATGTATCAGGGACAGGGAATCGGAAGTGAGTTATTAAACAAGATTAAGATAAAGTACCAGAACTATTTATATATTATAGTTATAGCGGAGAATGAACCGCTTATAAAATATTATAGCCGGAATGGTTTCCAACATATTGATGGGCGATATGTGTTTGAAATTCAGAATGTGTAGGTAAACAGCAATGAAATATAAATTATTATTATTTGATTTAGACGGCACATTACTAAATAGTGATAAAAGTATTTCAGCGTATACTCTTTCTGTTTTGGATAAATGCCGGAATATGGGGTTATTGATAGGTGTTTCTACTTCCAGAAGTGAACAAAACTCTATAAATTTTTTATCACAACTTCTGCCGGATATTCTCATTTCCAGCGGCGGAGCATTGGTAAAACTTAATAAGAAATATATTTATAAGGCTGAATTTTCAATTGAAGAAACAAAGCAAATGATCAGAACTGTCAGGGAGATATGCGGTCCGGACAGTGAGATAACAATTGATACGATAGATAACCATTATTGGAATTATAAAATTGACCCAAAACAACAGGATCAAAGTTGGGGCGATAGCATTTATACAGACTTTAATAACTTCAATCAAACTGCATTAAAAATGTGCGTGGAAATCTTTGATTCTAATACTGCCGATAGACTAAAAAACACATTAGCAGATTGCGATTGCATTAGATTTTCTGACGGTTACTGGTATAAATTTACCAAAAAGGGCATAACGAAGGAAAATGCAATTAGAGAGATTTGTTTGGCATGTAATATTACCCCAGAAAATATTATAGCATTTGGGGATGATTACTCAGATATAGGAATGCTTAAGTTATGTGGTATGGGAGTTGCTATGGGCAATGCTATACAGGATGTCAAAGATATAGCTGATGTAATAATAGGGACTAATGATACTGAGGGGATTGCAAATTATCTAATAAAGGAATTTAATATAATAAATTACTCAATAAGGGAAATGAAAACAACGGAGTATTCTTTGTTAGAAGATTTCCTATACGAAGCAATTTTTGTTCCTAAAGGCATTGATGCTCCGTCTCGATCTATTATTAACTCTCCGGAACTACAAATCTATGTTGCTGACTTCGGAACACAAAAACATGACAGAGCTTTGCTTGCTGAGATAAATGGAAAAGTAATAGGCGCCGTATGGGTACGCATAATGAATGATTACGGGCATATTGATGATAAGACTCCTTCCTTTGCTATATCGCTGTATAAAGAATACAGAGGTTTGGGAATCGGCACTGTCATGATGAAAGAAATGCTCAACACTCTAAAAAAAGCAGAATACGAACGAGTTTCTCTCTCAGTGCAAAAAGCCAACTATGCAGTCAAAATGTATTTAAAATTAGGATTTGAAATTGTTGAAGAAACTGAGGAAGAGTACATAATGATAAAACGCTTATAATGCAAAAACTCATATGACAGGTAAGTAAATTATGACACTACAATACAGAAAAGCAACTTTAGACGATTTAGAAGAAATATACGCTCTGGTTTCCCATGCCGTAGACGATTTGATAAGGAAAGACATTCTGCAGTGGGATGAAATCTATCCAACCAAGGAAGATTTCCGAGACGATATCAACAGAAACCAACTTTACGTCGGTTTGACGGACAATCAGATTGCGGTCGTGTACGCCCTAAATCAGGAAAGCGATAAAGAATATCAAAACGGTAATTGGAAATATCCGGACAGACCTTATTATGTCGTGCACAGATTATGTGTACATCCTAATTTCCAGCATAAAGGAATTGCCAAACACACGCTGCTGCATATAGAAGCGGAATTATTACAAAATGATATTCATGCAATCAGGTTAGACGCTTTCTCCAATAATCCGTTCTCCCTCAAGCTGTACGATTCACTGCAGTATTCGAGAGTCGGTTATGCCGACTGGCGCAAAGGAAGATTCTATTTGATGGAGAAGTACTTTTAGATAAGTTCTATAAAAATCTCCTGCCTTCTTCGAGATTACTTCTCTGATTTTAATTTTTCTGGATCTATGGAGGATAAGGGACCTGCTTCATCCTTGCTTTTAACCGTATAATTGGGTAGCTCTCTTGCCATTAATCCTTTTAAACTCATAATATTATTAGTATATGATTGCCGTTGCTTTAAATATAATAATTCTCTAATAGCCTCTTCAACAGCCGCATTTAAAGACTTCCCACATCCTAAAGCATAGGCAGCAAGGTTCCTATGCAATTCAGGACTGATTCTAACATTAAAGCTTCCCTTGTACGGCTGCTCCGGCTGTACATTCCGTTCTTTACAATCTGCCAAATACTCATCAATTACTGTATGGAAGTCTTGTTCTAATGCTTGCACAGAGTCTCCCTCATAGGATAACAATGATTTTAATCCGATAACTTTTCCGAAGAGACAATTATCTTCACTTGAATACTCAACAGTCCCATTATAATTTTTGTATGACAATAGATTACTCATAATAAGTTACCCTTTCTTAATTTTTCTATAACCTGATCCAGAATATAACGTTTTAATATGCCGGTAGGATGAGGTCTGTGAAAGCTGATAACTTCATCAAAAGTAAAATCCTTAGGTTTGTCTAATAATCTATTGATTAGTTTATCAATTTTACTCATCCACTTTGCTCCTTTATATATAATTTACTCCTATGACCAAAAACATGCAACTATTTTTAGTTGCATGCTAAGATCCTAACCGCTTAACTTTCCGCTCCGTAATCTTGTCACCGTCCTCTATCTGTCCGCATAGCAGCGGAGAATCTGCATTATACATTTCGAAGTTTCTCTCTGCCTTTTCCCAACTGTCGTTGGCATAGCAATATCTACACCCGTTCAGACATGTATGATATGTACCCACTTCAACGCTCTCTACACAACCACACTCAGCTCTTTGGTTCTTATCCTTTCCTACATGAATGTCATGTCCTGTAATCTCTTCCACAAGTGTTCTGTCAATGCAGCTACTATGTGCTATTCCACAATCCGATAAGTTAATCTTCTCCGCACATGTCGCTATTTCCATGCCGTTGCGGTGTGCAATTTCGCTAAGCCTCGCTGCGAAAACCCTAAACTTCTGAATATGGTCACTATCCACTTGACCATCCTCCGGAACCGGCTCTTGAACCTTTAACTTTCTCATAGCTGTTTTATTCTTTGCATAAGTATCCACAAAACTAATAACACATCTCTTCGTATATCCTGCCAACGCATCAGCAATCTGCTCAAACGCCCGCAAATGATACTCCTCAGTATAAATATCATTAAAGAAAATCGGATCGTAACGCCAGACGACCCGGCTACTGCCGATTGTACTCGATAATCTTTGGAAAACAGGTATCATTTTATCCTTTTTGTGGGGAACATTCGGCTCTATATCGCGCCCGTATCCCGTCAAGGTAAATTGAAAATAGTAGGCATAACCATCCAACTCATGTAATCTGTCCAACATCGGTTCCGGATTCTTCGTCCAGAACACAATACAGTCAACCAAGTCGGGTGACAAATCGATTCTGCTGACTTGGTGGGGATTTATGGGATTCTTTACATACAAGAATCCCTCTTTAATTCTATTATAAAACCAGTCGGAATAATAATTCGGAATATCGGTCCTGCGACTCACACTTAAGATCATATTGCCCCCAGACTTATACGCAAAATACAAAGGTGTAATCTTGCTTTTCACCATCTACAAGCTATATTTAACTTATCATACATTCCTTAGTAAATCATAAAAGAGGACTATCTATGAAACAACTTTATTTATTATACCTGCTTTGCATTGCATGTCTGATTGGCGGCTGCGCAAACAGGTCTGCCGATACGAATAATGTCATTACGGAATCGGATGGCGGTACCGCTTTATGCGCGATTCCCATTCCCTTTGAAAAAATACGTTAGTTATAAGTATGACGGACGAGAACAACGGTTATCTGCTATATTGCAGTACTCCGGCTGCGGGAATAATGATGAAATATCTGTATGTCACGGAAGACCGCTGGACTACCTACGATGTAAAGGACATCAGTTCTCTCATAGACGGATATCCGACCAGCCTCTCTGCACTGTCGCCGGAACATGTTTACATAGGAACGCAGATGCGCAGTAACGGATATCTGTTTGAGACAACCGACGGAGGCGAGCATTGGAGTTCCGTTTCGGTAGACGAGGGTTATTACCGATATGGTTATGTGCCGCTTTTGGATGAGAATAACGGCGTCATGTATGTATTCTTGGAATATGAGACAGATGACGGCAGCCACTACAACTACAACCTATACCAATCCGACATTAATGCAACGGCATGGGAAAAGATAGGCAGCTATTCATTGGGTGCAGACGGGTCTTCGCTTCAGGAAGGCCGGTTTTTTATTTTTTCTTTATAAACACTTCATAATTCTATAATTGATTCATTGTTATAGTTGATGTATAACATATATAAACAAAGAAACACCTATCAGCTATGAATCGGATTTCTCAATTCGGTCATACTGATAGCATAGAATAGAAAAGGAGTGATTATTATGTTAAGACCTGCATTATTTAACAACCGTACCTACAGACCCATGTTTTTCGAGGATTCCTTCGATGAGATGTTTGACAATGCTTTCAAGAATTTCTGGGGCAACAATGAGCTTGCCACTTTCGATGCGTTTAAGACCGACGTCATCGATCAGGGTGACAACTATCTGCTGCAAGCGGAGCTGCCCGGTTTCGACAAGTCCGACATCAACATCGATTTGAAAGACAATCTGCTTACTATCTCGGCTTCTCATAAGGAAGAGAAGGATGAGGAAGATAAGAATAAGTACATCCGCAAGGAGCGTTACTACAGTTCTTATTCCAGAAGTTTCCGCGTAAACGATGTGGATGCCGGGGATATTGACGCTTCTTACAATAACGGCATCCTGGAAGTCAAATTCCCGAAGAAAGAACTTGCCGCCAAAGAAGAAGTGAAGAAAATCGAAGTGAAGTAATCTTAATGAAAATCCCGCTGGAATCCGGCGGGATTTTTGTTTTACCAATATATATAATATTTATTCCTAACATTACTTGATTGTCTGAATCAGTTCCAAGAACTCTTCCTTATATTCATCTGACAATTCAATAGATTTCAGCACTTTCTCCACATGATTTACCGAAGCATTCTCCGGATATTCACTGTGGGATGCCAGAAGACCGAACTCTGCTACTGCTGCCGCAAAGACATAATCATCTGACGGCGTACTCGTATAACTCTCATATCCTACCGGATACTGCAGCAGGTTACTGCTATCCTCAGCCGGTTTCTTATAGCGGATGCTGATAGTCAGCCACTCTTCCTCCTGAATGTCCTGCCACTCGTCGAGATCGAGCGTGCCTAACTGTTTACCCAGTGCTTCCTTATATTGTTTGCTGTATTTTAACTCGTCAACTTCTCCTTTAGTCATTCCGTTAATCGGCTGTTTTAATACAATCTCATAAAGTGCCGTCACACTGTGTCCCGCTCCGATTTCACCTGCATCTTTTGTATCATCGTTGAAGTCCTCTTTAGCAAGTGCTCTGTTTTCATAGCCAAGAAGTCGATAGCTTTCCACAACCGCCGGATTGAACTCTACCTGAAATTTCACGTCCTTGCATATGGTAAGTAAGGTCGCTGACATCTCTTCCACCAAAACCTTGTTGGCTTCCCGCAGACTGTCTATATACGCATAGTTGCCGTTGCCCTTATCAGCCAGTGTTTCCATCTTGTTGTCTTTAATGTTTCCGGTACCGAATCCAAGTACCGACAGGAAGATTCCGGATTCTTTCTTCTCGGAAATCAGTTCTTCCAACTCTTCCTCACTGGTCAGTCCTATGTTCAGGTCACCGTCAGTTGCAAGGATAATACGGTTATTTCCGCCTTCAATAAAGTTTTCCTCTGCAAGCTTATAAGCCGTCTCTATTCCTTTGCTTCCATATGTTCCGCCGCCGGCTTTCAATGAATTCAGTGCTTTCTTAATCTTCTTGGTCTCATCACCGCGTACACCGTCCAGCACGATTCTGTCATCCCCCGCATAAGTCACAATAGATACTCTGTCCTTCTTAGTCAGGTTTTCAGCCAACAAGCTGAAAGATTCCTGAAGAAGCGGTAACTTATCATCGGAATACATGGAACCTGACACATCCAACAGAAAAACCAGATTTGAGGGTGGTGCCTGAGAATAATCGATATCCTCGGTTTTTAACCCAATCATAAGAAGTTCTGCATCATCATTCCACGGGCAAGTACTAATCTGGGTTGTAACGCCGAAAGGCTCCATACCCTTCGGTGCATTGTAATCATAGGAGAAATAATTAATCATCTCCTCAATTCTCGCCGCTCCCTGAGGCAGCTCATCCAGCTCGTAACCACTGTTAATCAATCTGCGCAAATTGCTGTAGGAAGCCGTATCCACATCCGCCGCGAAAGTAGACAACGGCGCTTTCATAACAGGCGAAAATCCTTGCTCCTCCCACTGGCTGTACTCCTCTGTGTTGGGATAATCAGGCTCCCAATCATACTCATAGCAGGATTCTGTATAGCCGTTCATAATGTCCTGCCTTGCGCTGTCACTGTAATCCACATCGGCTTTTGATGTAGCACCGTCATAGACATAGCCGTCCGATGCGGGAGCTTCGGCAGCCTCGTCATATGCATAACCTGAATCCTGCGTTGCCGCAGCACCTGTTGTCGGCGCATAATTTTCAGACGCTCCATCTGCCGCCGCCGTAGAGCCGCCCGATTCACTTGCGGTGTCCAAACTGCCTCCGCAGCCTGTCATCAGCATGGCCCCCGCCATAACCAACGACAAAACTTTTGCACAATAGTTTTTCTTTTTCATACCCTTTCCTCCTTTGGGAGCAATATGCTCCTACTATGAATACCCCCAATAAGAGGAAAAGGTTGCAAAATTTGTAAAAAATTTTCAGCTTTTATGAATTTTTATACGAATCAGAATCTGCCCGTATCCAGATAGATGACACCTAACCAGTAAAATCCATATAAATCTACGTCATCACCCATAATTGCATAGACAGCATCCGTAATCTCGTAAAATCTCTCATCGTCCAAATCGTAATCCGTACGCAAAATGGCTTGTCCCGATTCCTGCAAGTCCTTGGCGAGCTGCTCTGCCGCCTCTTCTGCCGGGAAGTACCGATCCGTGATATGGTAATACTCACAGCTTTCGCTTTCACCTTTGTAATTATCCAGAAGCTTATCCGTCATATATGTCTTATCTTCCACCAGAATCCTTTCTCCGGCAAAATTCGGAAGATTCAACAAAGCATTCGGAATATACTCCATATCATTATTCGTGGCATCTACAATCTGCCAGTCGCCGTCCAGCTTAACTTTATTCCATGCGTGAGCCAATCCGCCGTCCAAGATGCCTGTAACCACGATGCTTTCCAAGCCTGCAGCATCCGACAACAGCTTGAATGCTGCCGCATAACCGCTGCATACACATTTGCCGTTAATCAATGCACCGTATGCGGTAAAGGAATCGTTGAAGCTATCATCAACATATAAGAAATTATTTTCTTCCGCATTTGCAAGCGCATCCTCGTCATACGAGATTGTGTCACACAGATATTGATTAATAGCCAGTTCAATCTCTTCGTCTGTCATACCGGGCTTCACAATCTGCGAGATAACCTCTTCCAGCTTTTCCTGAATCTCTTTCTGCTTTCTCGCCTGTGTCTTACTGTCATCATCATAAGCTACACGAAGCAGCATTCTCTTACGATTAAGCTGATAGCCACGAAGTCCCAGAATCATCGGATTCTGATAAAACGCCTCCATAAGAACATCTTCCACTAAAGACGCATCTTTCGCTTCCGGAAATTCTGATAAATCAATTACCTCAACTCCCGCCAGCATATTGGCAGCCAGATATTCTCCGAGCGCACTGTTGGCAAAAATCTCTATATCTTCCATCTGGCGGACTTCCTGCTGCGGCTGCTCACTCACTTCCTCTCTCGCATCCCGCAGTACACCAAAGGCCTTACCTCCCGCTTTTTTTCGCAGCTGTGCCTCTCTGTCCTCCAAGAACTTCATGTCCGCCTGTAAGTTCGCTTCATCATAATCTAATAATTCCATCGAATAGGAAAAAGGTGTGCCTTCTACGACATACGGTACTGTCAGGCAGTTCTCCGTTTTACCTTCCACGAAGTTTCCTTCATCATCTACATACCACACCCTTTTAGGTGCGACGCTTGCTTCCTCGGTATGGTAGTCAATCAGTTTCTGGTTTGTGATTCCGTCACACATGGTCACATAATCATATGCAGGAAATTGTTCTACGGATTCATACTCCCTGGTAAAACCGTTCTCTTTCTCCGTGTTGGTTGCCACGGAGCTAGGCAAATTCGGTGCCATCTCGCTGAAGAAAAACGTGTTGCTAATCATGGAAGTTCCGTCCTGACCGACTGCAATCACGCAGACCGCTCTGTCATTTTCCTCCGCCCATTGCCACTTCACTACCGTATTGGGTTCATACTCATCTATATAATAATTGTATGTAGTTTCGTTTTTCCAATCATCCTCGCTTACACGATAGATGTCAAAATCTTTGTTTGCGTACGCAAAATTACTGAATTCAACCGCTTCTGTAGTCCATGTTGTGTCCTCGGTCGCGCCCAAAGGATACATTAAACTTTCATATCCTTTCTCCGGATTCCACTCTACTCTACAGATAATATATTCTGCAGCACCCTCAACGGATGTCCACTGGAACATCGGTCTTCCGTCATCTAAGATTGAATAGTCGAGTACCGGAGTATCTTCCAATTCTGCCGCTAACGTAATAATGCTTACCTGCGGCTCCTCCAACTCCTCACCGGTCTTCTCGTCATAATAACAGGCAAGATACAATGTTCCCACATTACCCCATGTCATGCCGCTGCCAAAATCAAAAAGTACATTCTGTGAATGGTCGTAACGGTTTACCGTCTCTGTGTCCAGTCCCAATGTCGCAATACGACAAGGTCCCCAGTTAGGCGGCGCAATCGAGAGCGTCCCTGTAGCCTCATCCCAGTCATAAGAAGACCCAACAACCTCTCCCGTCAAATCGGGATTCTGGAAGATTTTACAGAAATATCTCCAGTTATCAAGATCTTCCATCGCATAAGGGTCGTATTCCATATGTACCTTGATTGCATCACTTCTGCCAAGCTCCTCTATTGCATCGCCATAACTATAGCCGTACAGCGGAGTGTCCTTGTATTTATCTTTGGCAGCCGATGCCAAATGAACAGATGTCACATAACTTGCATCCGCCAGCAAATCGTAATCATCCTGCTCCTGCAGTGCTGGCTCCACGCCCGCATTGTCATCAGAGGTACTGCTTACAGGCTGGTTTGTCTCCTGCCCTGCATCCACCATAGTATCACTGATTTCCTCCTGCGCTGTGTGGAAATGTCCGTACAACGCACCACTGAGTATTGCTACAGCAAGTACAACTGCCGTGATGGCATAGGGACGACGTTTCTTTCTCTTCGCACGATGCAGCTCTTTCTGTTCCTCTGTCAGTTCTTTTTTCTCAATCTCAATTCGTATATAATCATTCTCAAATTTCATATAATTTCTTCCTCCATGAGCAGTTCATATGCCTTGTCTGCAAACTCTTCGCGACTGATAACCTCATCTGTCAGCACTGTGTTGATTACGTACATCTTGCTGTCCACCTGCACATAGGCTATCCAGGCCCCATCAGAATCCTTCCCCACATACAACTCTGTATCCTGCACCGCAATGCACTCTGTATCAGGATTGCCATAAAAAGCGGGAATCTCCTTCACTTCTTCAACCCATAAATCACTATTGCCGTAGAGGCTGTCTATATAACTCTTGTCCTCACTTTGAACTTCGGCATCTGTATACCCGTCGCCTTTCGATGCGGCATCCCAATTGACATTATTTTCTGCTGTCGCTGCAGCACCCGCTGTCATGTCATATTTACTTCCGCCTTTTTCGATAGGTTCCTCTGCTGCGCCTTCCATCTCCTCCGCTATATCGGCGCTCCCAAACTGCAAGCCCATATCATTTGCCTCAGTCGCTCCCGATGCCATATCCATCGGACTGTTCGATTTAGCTGTACCACTGCCGCTGCCAAATCTCATCATCGAGACGCTAAACAGCATCACACAGAATACTGCAGCCGCTGCTATGGGAAACGCCCACTTATATACTTTGCTATAGGAAGGCTTCGGCTGCGCTGTAACGTTTCTCTGCATTCCCTCTCTGTTAAGCCGCTGTTCCTCTTCCCACATGGCTTCCTTGGTCTTACGAATCAACTCGGCAGGAGCATGTATTTGTGAAGTTTCTTTCTTATATTGTTCCATCATAATTAGGATTTCCTTCTGCTATAATTCTTCCCCTATCAGTTCCTTAAGCATCTCTCGGGCCCGATGCATCTGCGATTTCACAGTGGTTTCTTTCTGGTCTGTCAACTGGGCAATCTCCGCCACCGTCCGTCCTTCGAAATAATACAGATGAATGACGAGGCGATATTTCGGCGGAAGCTTCTGCACTGCCGCCCGCACCGGATGCTCCTCCGGCAGTTCATATCCACCGCTCTCATCCGCCATGCGCTCCGGCTCTTCTATAAAATCCACATTTTTGTTCCAGTATTGCTCGAAATGCTTCTTGGCACAATTGATTGTCACTCGTATTAACCATGCTTTAACATGTTCCCAAGATTCCAACTCATGTACATGACTTACCAACCGCACGAATACTTCCTGGAATAAATCATCTGCGTCTGTTGTATTTTTTACCTGCGACAGCGCCAGCCGGTACACCATGTCAGCGTACCTGTCAATCGCCGATTCTGCCGTTATCTGTTCCTCTTTAGGCATACAAAAATCCCCTATCAAATAATGCACATTTATTTCATTATACACGATAGGGGATTTTATGAACAGAATAATTATAATGCCGTATCCACTATGGCGTTAATATTCCGGTTTGGTGGCGTTCTCAATCTCCATGGATTGTACTTTGCCATCCTTGACAACAATCGTATATTTATCCAGTACACTCTTGTCAGGGTCTGCTATTTCATAATAAGTATAGCCGCTGTCAGAAGTTTCCACTTCACAGTTAAAACCGTCTACCGCTTTCTTCACGGCGCTTTCCGCATCACCAACCTTAATGTTGCCGGGGAATACCAAATCAAATTCCGGTCCGTTGACGCTCGACTTCATGGACAGCGCAAAACAGTTCTCAACCGTGGTTGCATAGTCTGCGTAGTTCTTCACCATCGTACGAAGTGTCTGGTTGTTATATCGCAGATTAACCCATCCGTTTCTGCCTGCTGCCACTACACTGTCGGAATTGGATGTATCAATAGTAAATCCATTCTCCAACAGAACCGATACAGGACAGGGAAGTGAATATACAACACCTTCCAGCTCGGCAGTGTAAGCATAGAAATCGCTGCCTAAGGATTTCGGGGCTTTATACTCTTTTACCAGATCGGGAACTTCTTCATTAACGGAATTATCGGCTCCCTCCAATGCTACCATGTTCTCAATCTCAATCTCCAGCAGTGCATCCTCTTCCTTGTATACATACAGATTAATTTCACTGTAAGAATCAATCTCGTAGGTCATCTTATAATACATATCACCTTCATAATCATCACTGGGGTCTCCGTATGCAGCTATGATATCATCAGTGTTTGATACGCCCCACTGAATGCCACCCGGCAGAATAATCTCCCAATCACAGTCTTTTAACTGAAATTTATCCAGTGTGATGCTCGCGACCATACTCTCTGAAAACGGTACAGTGTTCATGGACAGATTCGCAAGCCTCGTGGATACTCTGAAACCGTCTTTCTTCCATGTCGCACCAAATGTATACTGATTGGAGGACAAAGTGTCTGTTGCATCTTCTTGGAATTCCCAACCAAGTGCCTCAAAATCGGAATACCACATAGGGAACTGATATACAATGCCATCGATAGATACCTGAAAATCGTACAAATCGTCTGACAGCTCGCTCGGTGCCGATGCTGCCTTCTTGGGTTCTGCGACTTCTTCCTCCTCTGGCTCTTCTTCCTCTTCTTCCTGCTCTTCTTCTACCTCAGGTTCTTCCTCAATCTCTTCCTCAGGCTCTTCCTCTTCAAATTCTTCCGCCAGCGCCTCTCTCGCTTCATCCGCTGCAGATGTGTCTCCATTATCTCCCGATGCTCCGCACGCTGCCATCGATAATGTGCAGCTGATCGCCAGCAATACTGCCAGTGTCTTTTTCTTCATTTTCTCCTCCGTTCCAAAGCGATTCCGCTTTGATAATCATTTTTGTTCAAGCAATCCCCATTGCTAAAAAGGCTTTATACCGACCCTTTCAAAGATAATACCTTTGAGGGATATAAAAGGTTGCAAAAATTTTTAAAAAAATCTGTGGGCTTAGTATTCCGGATTTTCCCTATAATTAATATCCATATATATTATTTTTTTGTTAGATACGATAAAGGTATAAATCTCGGGCGAAGTATTCTTGGCATCCGTCATCCAGTAATAAGTATAATCACCATCTTTTTCCTTGAAATACTCCACTCCCTTTAATACCTGCTTCAATGAATCTTCCGAATCGCCAAGTTTAATATTGCCGGGGAACACGATATCAACATCTGTTTTCAGTCCCCATGTCTCCAGCGATGTGACAGAACAATTCTCTATCGTTGTTGCGTAATCTGCATAGTTCTTCACTTTCACAGACAATATCCGGTCGCCGTAACAAAAAACGACCGAACCGGAGGCACCTGTTGCCAGCTCCATGTCAGATTTAGAGGTGACTATGGTAAACCCATTCTCCACCAGAACGGATACCGGACATGGCAGAGCATACACGACACCTTCCAATTGTACATTGTACTCATGGAGGTCATCGCTTAAAGACTCCGGTGCCTGATATGCCTTCACAATATCGGGAACCTCTTCACTGACAGAATTGTCAAGACCCTCCAATTCCACCCTGTTGGCAATCTCAATTTCTTCCAATACACCATCTTCTTTGGATACAATCAGCGTAACGTACTGACGATATGGAGCGAGGTCATAGCTCAAATGATAAGAGAAATCGCTCTCACTCTCGAAAGATGGATTGCCGTACGCCGCTATAATATCGTCATAACTTGACACTTCCCACTGAATCCCTCCCGGCAGTATAATATCCCAGTCACAATCTTTTAAATATAACCTTCTTAACTCAATACTACATACAATGCTCTCCGAATAGGCAATTGTATTGATAGATGGATTAAACATGTACGTATAGATATCAATCCCATCCTTTCTCCATTTCTCTCGGGTATGTTCATCGGCACTCAATGTACCTGTCAACCCGCCCTTAAACTGCCAACCCAACGCCTCCATATCAGAATACCACATCGGAATCTGATATACCGTGCCATTGATGGCAACCTGGAAATCATATAGATTGTCCGATAAGTCTGCCGGCACCTCCGCAGGCTCTTTAAGCGCTTTTTTCTCGGCATTTTGTCCGGTCCCGCCGGACTCTGTTGAAATTTTCTCCTCAGATGCCGATGTCTCATCGCCGCCTGTTGCTCCGCATGCTGCTATTGATAATGTGCAACTGATCGCCAGCAATACTGCCAGTGTCTTTTTCTTCATTTTTTCCTCCGTTCCAAAGCATTTTCCGCTTTGATAATTATTTATCTCTTTTTTCCACCATCTTATCATACTGCCAATACATCTTCTGTACTTCGTTTTCCAATATGTAGTAATGCCGTACGTACGGAATGAGTAAAATCAGCAGCGCGATTGCCAGCAATCCGACTCCTAACGTAAATGACACCACGCACAGTCCGATTACAATGACTTCCAGAATCGCAAAAGTGATTGTCACGATTAGATGAATCAGCCTCTCATGCTGGAAGAAGGAAATCTGAATCAGATGTTCCTTAATGACTGCTTCCCAATTCAAATCGCTGTGCGTAAGAAGCTCATCTATGTACTTTCTGTAATTTAAAATGCGTTTCTCCATATGCTACGCTCCCTCTAGTTGCTACATATACATGCCGAACTTCAAAAATCTACAGTTTTGATTTATTCCGCGTTAAGTATATCACTTATGTGATTCCGATAAAATATTTTTTTAGTTTCAAAGGATTCCTTTTTTAAACGTATGAATATTCTAATTGAAAATATGGGATAATTATGGTATAATTTATCCATAATTGACAGGAGGTAGACACAATGCCGCACATTATTCCAATTAAAGATTTGAAGAATACTTCTGAAATTTCTGATATGTGCCATAAAACAGACGAGCCAATATATATTACAAAAAACGGATACGGCGATATGGTTATCATGAGTATGGAAAACTACGAGAACGTCATGCGTCAACTTGCCATCTACGGAGATATTGAAATCTCAGAGAAACAGCTGAGAAACGGTCAGATAAAAGATGCCAGAAGCGCATTAGCAAATATGAGGACAAAATATGGCATATAAATTGATTATTACAGAACATGCCGATGAACTGCTCGATAATCTTGTATATCACCTGCTATACCGGTTGAAAAATCAGCAGGCAGCGAAACATTTACTGGATGAAATTGAAGAAATATATAATCGTTTGGAAAATAATCCACGACAATTTCGACCCAGCCAAGACGCATATTTAGCAAGCATGGGTTATCATGAAGCGATTGTTTCTCAAATGGATTATATTGTTATCTTCAGCATAAACTCAGATACTGTGAATGTAGTGGGTATATTTCATTAGTTAGAAAATTATAAGACAAAGCTTTAATAGCAAAGAGCGACAGCCACGCTGCCGCTCTTCTATTTGACAAACCAAAGTCATAAATTTTTAAGTATATCATTATAAGCATACGATGAACCTAAATACGAAGCAGTATTTAAATAGTCCGTATTCGTTGCCAGTAATGACAACGCATCAATCGGCATGGTTTGTATACTGCTGTTACGCCTTCCGGATGTGGTGGCAAACCGCCTTTGTATTTGCTGTGTCTGCTGATTGTTTTGCCTCTTGGAAACATTTGTACCATTTACTTCACTGGATTTTTGCGAGTCGAGTCCGCCACTCGTTACCCAGCAAATTTTAACATCGCCGTTTTCGTCCAATTTAAAACAATAACTTTTCGACATCTGATGCAAAGATGAATTATACCCATATGTGGCTGCCAGAGCGTTATCTTTTCTGTCATAATCTTCTTTGTACTTCTGTACTTTCTCGGCAATCTCCCACGCATATTGCGGGCCAGCTTCCATCTTCTCCCGCAGCTCGTCCGGTATGATTACCGCCATTTGCCCATATCCGATTTTGGAAAGCTCACTCTGGATATATGATTCCGCTCCCGTGGGCTGTGTTCTTTTTGGTTTCCATGTATTCAGGCAGTCCGCGCCTGTATCCTCCTGAAAAAATTTCCACGCCGGAAAATCCTTTCGCTCCCATGTGGAAAGCGGAACACTACAGTCTCCCGATTTCACATTAACGTAATAATCCTGAAATGCCACGGAAAACATATCCTGCGCAGACACGGTATCTTTGTTGCTCACTGCTGCCAGAATATCACCGAATGAAACGTTGCTGCTGATATTTCTGCTTATGCTTGTACTTGCATTAGTTTGTTTTGTCATTGCACCGATCAAAACATTGTATAAGCTTCCGATATCCATATTAATCATTTCCTTTCTTGACAGATGCCTCGTTGCTTTAAATCAGAAATAATAATTAGCGTTATTTGTGTCGAATATTGTGTATCACTTGTTATTCCTGGTGCAGACATATTTTTATTAACTTCAGAATAAATCTTTTGGTCATTTTTCAATCATCTTGCGATAAACTTGCAAAAATACGGACTATTACACCCAATGTAACGGTTGCTTGCAAGTTTTCCTGCAAATAACATTTCCATAAAATTACTTCTGTCATGTAATCTTATTTCTCCGGCACCCTCTGAATAAAACATATCGTCTGTTTTCATATAAACGATATGTCCCTTTCCTACATTACCCGCAATACTGTTTATCTGGTTAGAAAAACTTGCTCCTGCTGTTGTTTTTGTAGTTTTGTTATTCGTATATCCTGTTGGATAATAACCCGTTGATATTCCATTAATACCCATTTTGTTTCCTCTCTGACAGCGGCGTGTAAAGCCAATCCTCATATTTCTTAACCATCGAATTATAAACAGAGCTGGGTGCAAAATGGTTATTTCCAACTTCCCGTATTCTTCCATCACGCACTTCACATTTCGTCCCATTGATGATGAACTCTCTGTCTGTGTCCACACCCAGCTCCTTAAGTAGATCAAGAAGCATCGGGGTGCTTTCCTTGTCGATCCAACTGGCGGCCATCTGCTGGTCTGCAAAATGGATTAGATTATTCAGTGCCCACATCAACCGATTTGTCGCATCATTTTCTTTTCCTTCGACATACACGCGGCTATCTCCCACAACCAGGCAACTGCCGTTTCCTAAATCAAACCTGTCCCCAACTGCCAGATTGATACTATTGTCCGCAGAATCATAAGCTTTTGATGTGCGCGTTTTAAACGGCGGTGAATTTGTCATAAATTGTTTGATTTCATCGGGACTGTAAGCCTCCCCGACGTAGCGTGTCATAATCTTTTTTCCATCCACCGAATTCTCCGCGGTCATGGCATCGACCTGCTTTGTAGTAATCTCGTATTCGCCTGTCTCGGACCCGCTGAATAGGTTAAAATGGACACCGAAGATATTGATCAACCTATCAAAATCTGCTTTTCTCGCCGCATCAATGCCGTTCAGCGTATAGGAATCTTCACCTTTCAAATCACCATTAAAATAATAGACGAAGTCATCCTGCTCCCCGTCTTTCGTCCTCAACTTGCCCGTTTGTGCATTGTAGATGTATGTGTAACTCTCTCCTATTTTACTGATACTCATGTTTGTCCTCCATATTATGCATTACTTTAATTTCATAGGCAGGAGCACTCTGTGCGGATTGTTCCCGGTACGCTTCTATAGCACTGTTTCTGTTTATCGCTCTCGCATCAATTATTTTTCCGGCAGCTAACAAATCAGCTCTATACGTTCGCAAAAGCTTTTCAATTATGGTATTTTGTACTCTTTCGGTTTCATAGCCTGCCATGCAGCCGTTTAATATTTCGTTGATGCTCACTATTTATATCCTCTCTCAATCATCATGTTTTCCCAGAAATCCTTATTTCTTATTTCATCATTCTCAGCCTGATCGAATATCGCTTTCATCGTATCCCAATACTCCTGATCAAAGATGAGTAACCAATCATTTTGTCCATCTACACTTTTAAAGGAAAGTGAGTTAGGACCAAGCATCATAATGCCGTCCGAAACCCGTTTTGCCATACCTCGGACTTCAAAAGATGCATAGAACAATGCCTCGTTGTACGTCCTCATTAACCCGGGATATTGTTTCATATACTCTTTTGCCAGAGAATCAAGCTGTGTATGTGCATTATTGTCCATGATGATCTGTCCGCCCTGACTCTCATACCCATTGGCGGTAATATATCGGATTCCTGTCTTCCGATCCTGATGAACCGTAAATCCTATCAGATCTTTTTCTTCTAACGCATCTACGCCTAACGCCTGCTTTAACCCGTTCTCTAATTCGCTGTCAACTGCCGCCATGATAAAAAATCCGGCGCCTAAATCATTGATTAAGAATTTGCTTCCTGTCTTGGCATCTACCTGAACTTGATTTTTATTTAAGTTCCATATAAAATTCTCGTCGCGCAATTTATCATGAATGTACAGTTCTCCCCTGTGCTGTGACGTGATAGTATATCTTTCCGTCTCTACATCCTGAATTTCTCCGGTGTACGGCTGCCCTTTTGTTTGGAAAAGAGAGTTCCTGATTTTGGTGTCATATATAAAATAGCTTCTGTCCTGACCTGATTGTATAAATGAATCTCTCCCTGCACTTGTTTTCGACAGAAGCGCATCAATAAACTGATCCCCACTGCCGCGGTTTACTCTGGTTGTGGCGTTTGGGGAGAAATTCCTTGCATTAGTATTTAAATTATATAAATACGCACCTACATTCATTCTTTAGCTCTCCAACTTATATTTTGTCCATTTTCTCTGCAAGCTCTTCCGTGACGTTATTTATATCCACATCACCTGTGATGTCTTTGCACGGAATATTCTCCGGCGTTGGTTTGGCAAGTTCCACGCTTGTGACGGCCTCCGTACCGCCGACATCCACGGTAATCATCAGAATTTTGGAACCGTCAGGTCTTACGACAACCTCTGTTTTTGTTTTTTCCTCATCGGGCATCTCTTTCTTACTGCCTGATTTTTCCTCCGTGCTCTCTTTTACAGACATATCGGAAACATCGTCTCTATTTTCATTTATCTTATCCAGAAATTCTGTAAAAGACGGTGCATACTTACCGGATTGATATGTTGTGTTTGTTCTGTCATATAAATTTCCTATTCCATTGATGTTCATTTTGTGTCCTCCTACACTTTCTTCCCAAACCCGCTCATCGGAAGCTTGAAAAAGATAAATTTCTGCGCATATTCCGTCGCCGCCTTGGATAATACGCACGGATTGATATCAAGCTCCTGCTCTTCGCCGGTTGCGCGCTCTATCGCATAGCACTGAAGCATGCGGCTCTGAATCTCTCGTCTGCATTCGGCAATCTCGTCCAAATAATCCTGTTCCATTTCCCGCTTGAGCCAAAGCTTCTCGAGGAGCAGCAGATATTCCTTATGCTTTTTTCTGCGCTTTTCCTGCTCGGCTATTTTCGCCCGTTGCTGCTCAGCCAGCCTTTTAGCACGATTATCCTTGGCAAAACAATATCCCCGATACTCCTTCTTGGTTGCCCCAAAATAATGAGAGCGGTATGTGCTTTCTCCCACCGTACCCCAAGGATTGTAAGCGGCAAGGTCGCGTCGAATCGTGTCAAGCACCCACTTTTCATATTCGGGATCCGCTTTCATTGCTTTGAACCCTTCCTCCGAAATGGTGATGGAAACCGCATCCTGTATCTGGGAATAATTCACAGGCATTTTAATAATTTGGTCATAGATATACTGCTTGTACTCATCCATCGTCATGTCAGCGGTGGAATAAGTCCGCACACCGGCAGCTGCATCCGCACCTTGCTCTGTTTTCATTTGTTTGTAGGCAGCATCTTCTACCGCCTGTAGGAACGATTTTCCGGTGCTCGTATTTCCTGCTGAACCCATTGTTCCCTGCGCAGCGCGAAGCATATTTAAGTAAAATCGTGTTGTTGCATCCAAAAAAATATTGCCCATAAATAAAGTCTCCTCTACTTTAAATACGAATGAGGAAGCGGAAAAGTTTCACCGCTTCCTCAAAAAAGACTTTATTATGGGCATTTTGTAATGAATTAATACATTTTTGTCATAAACTTTTACTGACCGATAATAAACAGCAAAATATGAATTACGGCCACGTTCCCTTGCGGGGCCTGTTTACAGTGATCACCTTGCTCTTCTCCAGATTCAAGGTGAGAAGTAATCGTCCCTCGTCTCTGCGCTCAGCCGTCATAAGATAGTGAGCATACTTGTCGATCAAGCCAAAGATATTGGCGGTACGTCCCTCTATCTTGAAATTCTCAAATCCCATGGGCGCATACTTTTCCCAGATGTCATCAGGCGACACAAATGTGCAATAATCTTGAATACTGTAAAAGGTATTTTTGTCACCATGTTCACAGTACCAGCCCGGTACGGGAATCTGCTTATCCGGCGGCATCTTTCTGTTGGTGAGCACTACATTCTGCTGCTTGGCGATTTGTTTATAATGATCACCTCGTCTGGAGCAGTTCGGCACGCAGCAGGCATTCACCAGAATCTCACATCTTTCCTTATGGACAATCTTTTCAAGCAACTCAAACTGATTATTCAGGTTATAGTCCAATACTACCAGCGCGTAGTCTTTTTCCAACTCTTCATTCAACCCATCAATATCTCTGATTTCTTTGCAAGTTGAGCTGTTGATTTTATAGCTCGGATAAGTCTTACGGATATACTCTTCCAGAACAGGCGAAACCACCAACACCTCATTCATGCCGTTATCTGCCGCTTTCATGCAGAAATTGCAATATGGGTCGTCCAAATCGCTGCGGTTTAAGAGTGGATTCGTGTATGTGTAACGAATCGGCACCCCTTGCTCGTTAATAGACCGTATCACGTTCTGTATAAAACCTGCATCACACTGATCCCCGTTCGAAAAGCGTCCACCGTTCCATTTGGATGTGGGGAATTCACCGAAAAATGATGCAATCTCCAGACCCGGTCGGAAAAACTCCGGGTAAGTCTTCAACATACTGAGTAATGTCATATTTAACGGGTAATTATAACGTAATCCGGGAAGATGAAATTTAACTCTCATAGTGTCTCCTTTTTCTATCAACTTTCAATCCACAGACAGCTTTACTACATACTTTATTCTCCTGCAAAAACATAGAAGGCAGGTTTAGGAAGGTACATCTCATCAAATAACAGCGGACACTCCGGAAGCCCTTCCTTATTGCCGCCGCCCACATCGGAGCGGCTCTGAAGCCAAGAATAATGGTCTACGGTTCCCCAGAATGTCAATCCGGTGATATTGATGTCATCTTCTTGATTGAGCGTCTTCATTACCCAGTAGAGAGTGTTGTATCGCTCCGCCTGCCTTGTGAACTCACGCTCTTTAGCTTCTGCACTTCCGTCGTAGTTGTCACTGGACTTCATGTCCATCTCCGTAATCTGTACATTTCCTATCACGGCAGCATAAGCGCGAATCGCATTTTCAAAGTCAACCATACTGGGCGAACTCATCTGGTAATGTCCCTGCATTCCCATGGCATCAATACGGGTACCTTCACCGGGCGCACCCTCTTTTTCTTTAACCGCCTTCAGAAGTTCGATAATTCCTTTCTGCTTGTTAAGCATACATTCATTGTAATCGTTATAGTATAGCTCAAGATCTGCCGGTGCATATTTATTGGCATAAGTAAATGCATTGATAATATACTCGTTGCTCTGGTACACATGCCACCAGCTGGAATTGTTGTTGTGTGTATCGTTGGTCAGCGGCTCCTCCGAATTTTCACTGTCAGAGCGGTAAGTACCCGTGGCATCGCTGACTGCCTCGTTCACCACATCCCATCCGTAGAATAAATCCTTATACTTGCTGTCTTCTCCCGTATAATGCGTCAGCATGGTTTTAATATACCACTCGAGACGCTTATTCATGGTTTCTGTATCTACATAGTCCTTGGTTTTGTCATAATCTTCATGAAAGAACCATTCCGGAGTCTGCGCATGCCATACAAGCACGTGACCCCTTACCTTAATCACATTGTCGGGATTTTCATTGTTCCACTTTACTATTCTGTCCAGAATCTTCTCCGATTTGGAGTAGTCTAGCTTCGGTACAACAATTGTTTCACCGTTTAAGTCCGCTTCCTCCGTGCCTTTGCACCTACCATTGCTGTATCCAAACATACAGTCAGGCTTTAATTCATTGCCGAGAGTAATCGCATTAAAATGTGTGGTGATTAATGCCCAAATTTTAGTATCCCCAAGCTCTTGCGAGGTGATTGCCGTTCCCACGAAACATCCAAGCTGCTTCTCAACTCCGTCCTTCAAAATAACAACTTCCTCCTCATCATTTTCTGCTTCGGCATCTTGCGCATCACCTTCGGAAGCTTCTGCATCATCGCTGTCTTCCGCCTCTGTTTCCGCGCCTGCATCAACTTGATCGGGCGCATCCGCATTTTCGTTTGTAACATCCGTAATGCTTTCTGCTCCGCGCTCTCCAACCTGACTGCCGCAGGACATAAGAACCGATACTGCTAATATGCCCGCCATACACACTGCTATCTTTTTCTTCATAACCCAATATTTCCTCCCTTTCCATCCCATTTACTTTTTACAAAATTAGTGCTAAAATAATAAAAAAAGGACATAATTATGACATATAGACAACCTGATTCTCTTAACTATAATATAAATAATGATTTTTCCGGCTCACGTTCCCTGCAGTCTTTTCAGGAATTCGTGGAGTATCATGCTGAAGATGCCGTCCGTATCTGGTATAACGACCACAGTACGGATTATGACTCTCACTGGCATTCTGCTCTGGAAATTATTGTACCTATGGAAAACTGGTATGACGCCACTATTGACGACCAAGATTATCATGTGCTCCCCGGTGAAATTCTGATTATTCCTTCCGGCGCATTGCACTCCTTAAGGGCTCCCCAGAGCGGTTCTCGTTTTATCTTTTTATTTGACGTTTCTTCCATTGCCACACTGCATGGATTCTCACAAATAGAATCTATTTTCACCCCCCCCCAGTGCATTACCAAAGCCACACATCCACAGATTTACGATGATGTGTATCAGCTTCTTATGCAGATGAGGAACGAGTATTTCAGTGAGAAGGACTTCGCAGAACTTTCCATTTTTTCACTGCTGTTAAATCTGTTTGTAATCATCGGCACAAACCACCTGAACAGCTTGAATTTTCTTTCTTCCATGCGTCCTTCCAAACAGCGTGCTTATACAAACAAGTTCAATACCGTGATCGAATATATTGACACCCATTATATGTACGATTTATGTCTGGAAGATGTTGCTGCTGCTGCAGATTTCAGTAAATTTCATTTTTCCAGACTCTTTAAACAGTACACAGGTTTTACATTCTGCGATTATATCCGCCATCGCAAGATTAAGGCTGCAGAAGAGTTGTTGAACCAGTCGGATCTCACTGTCACGGAGATTGCCATGCAGTCCGGTTTTGTCAGCCTATCTACTTTTAATCGTGTATTCCGTCAGTTAAAGCATTGCTCACCCACCGAATACCGTGAGAAGAATCAGCAACGTAACTCCCGCCATACATAATCAAACTGATAGAAATCAGCAAACCCACCTATTTTTTTTGTTGCATAAACGGCAAGCCCGCATCGGCAGCCAGTAAAATGATCAAGTCCGAAAAACAGTCTGTGCTTCTCTCCTATATGAATCCAATTTGCTTCGTCTATCGATTTTTTATAATAAAACTCCACCGTATCCGTGCCGTTGTCAAAGTTTGCCTCCAATTTCAAACGAATTCTGGAATCAGTCAGCATAATCTTTTCCGTCACTGTTCCGGGCAAATAATCACAGCATCCCATAAATCTGTCTTTTTCCGTCTTATGCCGTTGAATCAAAACCAGATAATATCTTCCCAATTCTCTCGTGACAGCAAGCATACCGTAGCATCCCTGTAATGCGCATAGCCCTGCGTAATCGCCATCCTGCAAACCTTCTGCATCCACCGTCACCTCCACACCGGAATAAGGAAACATCAGTCTCTGAGTTAAGGTGTTAACCGCTTGGGTTACATTGGTACTGAGCTTTCCCGTGGTAATACGCAGACCGCCGTCTTCCAGAATCGTCCACAGCTTGGCTTCGGGTTCATGGTTCCACTGCCACTGTTTCTTCAATCGGAAGGTTCCTCCCGGTTCCGGATGATATATAAAATCATCCGACGTATATAATGGTTCATATTCGTAAGAGGGTCTGTTACTGGCAACAGAAATCTCTGACGGCACCTTCCCGTTTTCTCCGAAAACAGGCTGTCCCTCTTTCCAATACACGGGTACCAGCACGGGAACACGCCCAACCGCACCGTGATCTTGAAACAGAATACTGTACCAATGTCCGTCGGCAGCCTCCACAATTCCTCCCTGTGCCACGCCACAGTTGAGAAATCCGATGTCATCATCAAGTACGGTTCCACCGGTAAACTCGCTGTCGAGAGAATCGCTGAAAAAGCATACTTGTGTTCTCCTGGCTGTTCCTGTGCGAGGCCAGTGAATCAAGAACAGATAATATCTCCCGTTAATCTTGTAAAAATGGGAGCCCTCGTATCCCACAATCACATCTTCCGTATCCTTAATCAGCATACGCTCATAGCCTTCCGGCATGACACCGCTTAGATCCGGTAAAAGCTCCCTAATCCATATCTCGGTGTTGCCGTATACTAGGTACACTCTGTCGTCATCGTCAAAAAAAAGGGAAGCATCATGAAAATAATTATCAATACACCGCCTCTCCCACGGTCCCTCGATATTGACAGCAGAAAAGATATAAGTTTTCTCCGTCTTCTTAGCTCCAAAACTCACGTAGAAGTGCCCTTTATGATATCGCAGGCACCCTGCCCACATACCACATCCATAGGCGCTATGTTCATAGGTAATCTTGGCTTCCTCATTATCTCCAAAAGAATCAAATACATAGGAAGCAATCTCCCAGTTGACCAAGTCATAGGATCTAAGAATCACTGCACCCGGTAAAAAGTGCATGGTAGTACACACCATGTAATAGGTGTCTTCCACACGAATCACATCCGGGTCGGGATAGTCTGCCTTGATAATAGGATTATACTTTTTGTATGTTTCTTTTTCTGTCTTTGCCACTTCTGTTCCCCGCGATCTTGTTATCGCTGTTTCTTTACCTGCCTGGCATTCTGAAACTGCAAAAGCAATCCGTCAATTTTACCACGGATGAACGCTTGATGTTCCTCTTTAACAAGAAAATATAAATAAGATTCTTTTACATAGTCTATTGGCATTCCTCTTCCTGCAATCTTAAAATTTTGAAATCCTCTTTCTATATAAGCGCCAATCTGCTCATTGGAAATAAAAGCAGGACGTTTCTTACATTCCTCAAATGTCCGCTGTCTGCTGCGGTTCGGACAGGGAAAACTTGTGTCCGTATCAAATTCAAGCTGCAATCTGGACTGCTGCAGATAATGCTGTTCTCTTAAGTCGCACCCCGGATAGCATACCTCATTTACCAGTATCTCCACGCGTTCGGCATATGGTCCGATGGCTTCCAATGCTTTCTCGTCATGGTTTAAATCATAATCCAGTACCACCAGATAATAATCTTTTTCTAACTCCTCTTTGAGCTTCTCCGTATTCAGGATTCGCTTGGTGGTCGAGGAAATCATTTTATAATTTGGATATTCCTGTCGTATATACTGTTCTAGGACCGGCGAATTCACAAGCACTTGATTCAGTCCATTATTCGCCAATCTCATAATCAAGTTGCAATAGGTGTCGTATATGTGCTTTTCCTCAAGCAGGCTGTTGGTCCACGTAAAACGCACGGGAATTCCCCTGCTGTTGTAAATCTTAAGAACGGATTCCATCTCAGATTTTCCGGTGAAACCCGCCACGGCTCGTCCTCCGTTCCAGATAGCACCCGGAAAAGTACCATAGACTGAACCCACTTTGTAGCCCTCACGAAATTTATCCGGATAATCCTTCATCATATTAAGAATCACTTGATTCAAAAGCCTGAAATAACAAAAGCCCGGTAAATGCCAATATATTTCTTTTTTGTTCCTCATTCTTTTCAGCCTTTCTTTACGTGAGATCTTATAAATCATTTTTTTAGAAAGAGGATGATGTCATAAAACACCATCCTCTCATTGTTGTAAATCTAAATTATCTGAATAATATTATTCAGCCGCATCTTCAGCAGGCTCTTCCGGAAGTTCATCAATCTCTCCGTTAGCATATGCCAGATAGCTAGCCCACTGATTTCTGATTGCCTCGGCTGCTACTGCAGGCGGATTATCAACACTTAAGCCCCACATAAACTGTGAACCAAGGTCAAGACCCGGAATCAACTCATGATAGGAGTTCATGCCGTTCTCACACAATCTCGTAATGGTCAAATCAACGGATTCCATATCCCTAAACTGATTGTAGTATCCGCTAAGTCTGTCATTGTAATCCTCATAACCGGGTACAGGGTTCTTGTATACATTCAGCGCAAAAGCAATCTTCCATGCCCTATCTGCATCATAGCAAGCAGGGATTGCAAACGGATTGTCGTTGTACAGATTGGTGTAATCTGTCGCATTGGGTCCCATCGGGAAGCATACGAAACCAAAATCGTCTTCCATATCCTTAAACTCGTTTGCAGCCATATATACTTCACCTGCAAGGAATGCGGCATTGCCTGCCGGGAAAGCGGTCTTCCACCAATCCCACTCAGCACCTTCAGGTTTGTACAGATATTTAGACATCATGTCAATTGCCCAGTTAAGTGCCTGAAGAGTTTCGTCAGTCTCTGTCTTATTGACATACTTACCGTTCTCCATACCGATGTACTCTGTATTGTTGGACCATACGGACATATTCTTAAACAGGGATTCATCTGTTACAAGTCCCCAACGGTCGATTACGCCGTCATTGTCGGTATCCGCTGTGATCGTCTCACAGAGTTCCTCGAACTTATCCCATGTCCACTCGCCGCTTTCCTGCCACTTATAAATATCAGCAGGATCAATGCCGGCCTCTTCCAGAAGTCTCTTGTTGAAGAAAACTCCTCCTCTGGGCTCCGGAATCTCAGGGAAACAAGCATAGATAGCGCCGTTCTTAGAACACAGCTCATGCACGCCGCTGACCCACTTCGCCTCGGAGAAATCAAGACAATCCAATGTAGACAGATCATACATCAAACCGTTGTTCATTGCAGATACGAACTCAGGACCTTTACGCAGAATCCATACATAATTGTTGTCATCACCGCCGCTGGTAACATAGTTCAGGTAATCCTCAGGAGTGGAACCCCAGTCACTGATCGCAATCTGAGTAATTTTGAAATTATAGGTGTCCTGAACCCACTCTTGGTACTCCTGACGAGCCTCCTCGAATGCATCTGTGGGCTCTTCTTCCTCGCCTGAGCTCCACCAGTCGCGAATTACGATTTCCATACCTCCCAGGTCGTACACGTTGCCATTCTCATCCGTTAAAGCAACGTAGCCGCCCTCCTCGGCTCCATCGTCAGTCGAATCCGTACCTTCCGTATCGGAAGGGGTTGTGTCTGCGACAGGTTCCTGAGTGTCATTGCCGGCAGAACCTGCATCGGGAGTGGTAGAATCATTGCCACATCCGGCAAGACTTGCCGTCATAGAAACAACCAGAGAAGCCGCCAACACTTTGTTCAGCGTTTTTCTTTTCATAATTAATCCTCCTTTTTAGTTTATGGATATATTATATACCTCCTGATGTTTATACCGGATTATGTCCGCACACCATGAAGAATATATACGCTTGAAATTTATACTCGCAGACTCGCACCTTCAGTACTTTTTAGCCTGCTACATCTTAATACCGGAACTGCTGATACTCTCTACAAAGCCCTTCTGTGCAAACAAATACAGAATCAGCAAGGGAACAATCACCATAAGTGTTCCGGTGGATACAATACAGTTGGTATACCCGACGGATGCACCGCCCGGATTCTTAAGCACATTAATTACATATACATCCATTCTGTCGGCAAGCACCGAAAGTTGTGTGGAGAGAAGCTGTAGGTTTCCAAGGAACATCTTGGAATAGAATCCGTCCGTCCACTGCCACACAAAGGAGAACAGGAAGCAGGATGTCAGGATAGGTTTTGCATCCGGCAACATGATTCGCACAAATGTCATAAATGTTCCACAGCCGTCCACATATGCCGCCTCCTCAAGCTCCTTCGGAATATTGCGGAAAAACTGTCTGATCATGTATATGTACAGTCCGTTCTTCAGTCCCATACATCCCGCACTCATCAGATAATAGGGAAGCACCGAACCTCGAAGATTGAGTTCCTCACCTCTGATAAGTTTAATAATTCCCAAGACATCAAAATACCTGAAATGCAGATGTAAGGAAGTCGATATTGTCTGTGGAGGCACTACGATTACCAAAATCACGCATGCAAACCATAGATTCTTTAACGGAAAGTTATATCTGGCAAAACCGTATCCGACAAGCGTGCATACCGCAATCTGCAGAAGTGCAATCGTCAAGGATACAAGCAATGTATTAATCAGAGAACTCTGATACGACATAAAATCGGATGTCAGCAAATAATTATCCGTAGTAAAGTGCTCCGGAACGGAAATTACCATGGGGTTATATAAATCTCGCTCCTCCATAAAACTTACGGATATTTTCATCAGAATGGGCTGCAAAATCAAAAAGCACATACCGAAGAGCAGGAAGAAGCGCACCACCTTATAGGCAGCGTCAAATGAGGTCTTTCTGAGCAAATATCCTCCCGATTTCCTATTTCTCTCCCAGAAATTCCCTTTGGAAATTTTCTCATCTTTATGCTTAATCATAGTAGTAAACCCCTTTCGATATAATAAATGAACTGATACCGATAATGGCAATAACCACCACGAAGTAAATCCAAGACATGGCCGAGGCGAAGCCGTAGTTGATGTAGCCTATCATCTGCTCGCTGATTTTTTCCACCAATTCATTATCCGATCTCATACAGAAATCTACTATGGTGTATACCCAGTTTACCAAGAACAGGGAGCTAATCATGGGAAAAGTAATCTTCCACAAGCTCTCCCACGCGGTACAACCCTCGATATCCGCCGCCTCGTACATATTTACCGAAATGGTCTGCAGTCCCGACAGAAAGATGATAATCTGAATACCCGATGCGATTGCCACATCATAGATGGTATCCACAATCTTAAATACTTGTCTGAACGCGGAGACACCGATACCGGAGGTTATAAGAATATTCTCAACGGCTGTGGTAATGCTGGTGGTATTGGTAGTCTCTTCCACCATCGTCTGCACACTGGCAAGCAGCGCATTATTGGTTTCCACACCCAGAATAACTCCTGAGGAGAGAATAACCGGAAGGAAAAAGATTGCTCTCACCAATGCCCTGCCTTTAAACTTTTGATTCAAAATCAATGCCACGAAGAAACTGAACACCATAATTGCCAGAGAATTGATGCACATTCTGGATATTTCCTCGGTCAGCAACCGATTAAATTCCGTATCAATGGTAAAAGCCTGCATATAGTTTGATAATCCCGTAAAGGTATTGGTATTTCCTGACGGACTTACCTGCACATTGCAGAAACTCATATACAGAGACCTAAACAGCGGTGTGATCATAAACGCCAGAAATCCGATGATAAACGGCGAAATAAACAGATACCCTGCTATCGCTTTTCTTCTTTCAAGACCCACCAGTTTTTTACGCTTCTTCATACCCAATTCCTTTCTATCCAACCACTCTGCAGCTTATCAGTCTCAGCGAATTACCAGGTAATCTCTCGCCGGAATACTCTGTCCTTCAGGCGTCTCTAACACATCATAGCCATAGTTCACATATACCTTGGTACCGTCCTCATACTCCGTACAGGTCAGATTGGCGCTTAACATCGTATGGTCGGTCATCTTCTGATTAAAGACGTGCCCCAATTCCTGATTATATCTGTTATAAATCTCTAAAAGTCTCGGTCGTGCAGTATCATACTCTGCACCGAAATATTGCGTATACAGTGTATTCTGCAAAGTAAACGCCGACTCATCCATCAATGTGAAGGCAAGCCCCGCACCGTACTCAGCAGACCTTAACAACTCCTCTTCCTGATTCTGAGTCATATTTAAGGATTCTCCGGTATAGTTTACATATCCGTGAATCGCCATCTGATAAACCGGCACGGTGGCATCCAATATGGTATAATCTGAACCTTGCATATCCATATTGGTTACAATATCGCTGTAACCAATTGCATAATTATTGCCCATGTTTATCATAATTTTCTTGTCGTCGCTCTTAATCTCATTAAGCTTCGCCACCTGACTATCCAACATGCTCTGTCTGGACGCCGGATTCTTTTTATAGAAATCGGAACTCAAATCTTTACCGATATCCGAAAAAGAAACATTTGCCCCATAGGTGTCAGCCGCCGCCGCCAAATTATCCACCATTTCGGGAATCAATGTCGATTTCAGCAGATAATGGGGTTCCTGACCCTCTCTTGCCGAATAGGTGACAGTGGAGTAGGGATGTATCTCAGCCTTCTCCTTGCTGGCAAACCTGGCTGCATCTCTAAAAGTCACAAATCCGTCCAAAATATCACTGTCATATGCATAGTTTGTAATTCCGTCAAGGTATAAGTCAATGTCATTGTCTCTTGCATAAGCCGTCAGGTTCTTCAAATCTTTCTTGCTTCCCAAATCCGAAACCAGATGTACATCGTTAAGAATTCTCTGTTGCACGCCGCCGTTCATCCATCCGGAAAGCTTAACACTCATGTTCTGCACGCCGTCCTGCTGCAGCTGCGTTAGGATGTCCTGCGCCTCACGGAATGTAGTCAACTCCAGCGGCCGTGTCATGGGGATACCGACCACCTGCTTGACTTTATCTACCGCACCCACAATCTCGATCACCATGGGAGTGCTCTGGTCCTGCCGTTCCGTCAGCAGTTCTCCGAACTCCTCCTGCAGATATTTACGATAGGCAAGCGCCATGTCGGAATAGTCCGCAGAATCTATGAACCGATAGCTCTGTACCAGAGTTTCGGACGGCAGTCCGTCCTGATACATATAAATCTTACTCTCATAGCGCTCTCCCACCTCATACACTTCCCTATGTACCATCGTATACTGAGCATATGTAGCATTGTAGCTATTGTTCATTCCGCTGATTTCCGCCGTAATACCGGCGTATGGTGCAGTCTGCTCAAGTACGCATAAGAATGAAGAGCCGTTGTTGGCGATACCGAATGCATTGAAATACGTGTTGGTCTCATGTACCACCGCATCTCTGTACTGTGCGTAATCCCAACCGTACATATTCGCATAGTAAGCACTCTGTGCGGTTTTGCCGTTGTTGAAGTTGATAATGCCGCCGCCGCCCTCCGGCACCAGCATGTATCCGGAATCCTGTGTTCCGCCGGCGCCCATATATGGCAATACGTTCAAATAATAAATAGGGTATTTTTCTCTGTATTCAATCTCGTCAAACGGAACTTCAACAACAAGTTTATCACCGTCCAGATGATAAACCATATTGATATTGAACAGGGGCGTCTCTGCCGCTTCCTGCTCTCCGCTTTCACCCATGTCCTCCAAGTATTCCTCATAGGTATATCCCGCTTCCTCAAATATATCCTGAAGCATTCCTTTAACGTTATCGCCGACACTGTCTCTGAGGACATATGCCACTTCGTCCGCCAGTATGGGATATGCTGCAAGAAGTTCATCTTTATTGTCCTTCTTGCCCAGTTTGTTAATATCGTATTTCTTATAGTAACCCGTTACACGTGTTTTCGTTGTATTATCCATCTCAGCGGTCAGCGCATCCATACGCGCCTCACTGATTACCTTGGGAATGACAAATTCTTTCTGTACATTACCGATGGAGTAACATACTTTTATATAATCATCTCCCTGCTCTATCTCGTACAGGCCCTTGGACATACTGTAATCATAGTTGTTAAAAATTGTATCAACGCCGTTTACTGTGCTGTAAGTCAATACAATCGTGGATTTAAGCTTCGATTTCTCCAAGGGCAGCGCAATGGGATCCTCATCCGCTTCCGGCGGATTGGAATACCAGACCGCTCCGTCACTCTTATTGGTTACGGTAAACTGCGTAGTAGCCGTATCCAATTCGAATTTGAGGCTGTCGTTTTCTAAAACCAATATCTCCTCATCACCTACAAATCCTTTAACTTCAATCGGCTCTGCAACTTCATCCTCGTCACGATATAAGGCTACCACTAATATACCTGCCACAATAATAAGCAAGATAACCATCGGACCTGCCAGACTCTTTATCCAATTTTTTAATGCAGCTTTCATTTCAGCATTTCTGACCGCTTTGTCCTTTTTCATTCCGACTTCTCCCTAACTTTATTTACCTACCTCAATTAATTCCTACATTCGGAACAGAATTTCTCTTCCCAATGATATGAAATATGCTACGCCTGAACTGATCATACTGAAGAACAATAAGAGGATAAAAACCATAACCAGCATGGCAAAGCCGGTAACCACCGTAAATAGCAGATTTTTGCTCATTTTATATTCATGAATTTGGGACATACCCGCTAAAATCAATATCGCCGACCATATGATGGAAAAGGCACTTAACACATAATAAAATGCTCCTTCTTGCACCGTCACCACGTTGCTTAGAATAATCAGCGGAAACTGAATGAGCGGATACGGAGTCATACCATAACAGGTTGCCATGTATACCTGAGAGAGCCTGCCCTTGCCGTCAAACAGCGTGGTGAGTCCCCAGTTGCCCACACACCACAGTGCCAAAGGAAACAGTATACTTGCCAAATACATGAAGATATTAATCTTCGGCCAGTAAACCTTCATAAAGAGGAAGCTGGTAAACTGAAGCTTCATAATCCTCGCCGCCAGTACAAGTATCAAAATTGTATTGGCCGCTGCGATAGATCCTCTCTTCTCGTGGGATAAATCCCAAAAACCGTCCAGCGGATGGGTAATACAATACAAGGAAAACTTCAGTGTTTTAAAATAATGCTCATATGTTTCTTTTCTTTTTAAAGCTGCTAACATACCTGCCTCCGATCGTTTCAATGCCTACTTAATACCAGCTCTCGCAATCTCCTGCTTAATTTCACGAATCCTGCCTATGGCAAGCGGAACGGCCAACAGAACAAATACCACTAAGAAAATAACAACGATATGTTCCTCCACCCATTCCTTCCTGTACTGTTTAAATGCCCTGGAATAGTTATCTTCATCATATTTCAGTCTGAAATAATCAAGCGCTTCCTCGTATTCCTCCTGTCTTAACAAGGCCCGACCCAATCCGATATATGCCAGATCGTAATTTCCGTTCATATCCATAACTGCACGCCAGCTTTCTCCCGATTCCTCATAGAATCCGTCTTGGAACTGTTCAATCGCGTTAAAGATATTATTACCGTATTCCGTAGGGGTAAAGAGTGTCAGGCTTCGATCCAATGCATCCAAAACAATCAAATCATGCCCCATATGATCAAGCGCTGTCGGCTGCTTGAAGTAACCGTTCATATTACCGTTACCGCCGAAACAGAACAACATTCTGCCTTGATCGTCATAGGCGAAAATTCTGCCTCTGTTCCTATCAAGCCCGAAAAATACATCATTGTCCATAGCCGTCACATCAGTTATCAGGGAAATACCCTCATAGCCGCCGCCGGAACCAAAATAGAGGTCGCCGATTACCGGATACTCACCGTTGCGTACCATAATGTCGCTTCCCATCATGTTCAGCTTCCTGATGGGAGTCGCATCACCATTGTCCACATCCTCTTCTGTCACCCTAGAGGTGCAGGCGTAGATGAAGCCTTCATAGTCCATATACAGGTTGTCATACTCGGTGGGAATAAAGCTCTCCATCTGCGCTCTCTGCGCTTGAGTTGCCAACCGTTTCCAAATATAATCCGTCCAGTCGTAAGTAACAGGAGTCGCGCCCACAAATCCGGAAAACACGCCATCATTTTCAAACTTAATCAAACCTCTGTTGACATTGGTAGCCACACAGTAAACTCTTCCGGCCGTATCAATGGCAATCTTACTCGGCAGAAAACTTAAAGACTGATCAAATGTGGCATCCGTAGGTTTGTCGAATTCCATCACATACTCTCCGTCCATAGTCAGCTTAAGAATTCTGTTGTTATTCGAATCAGCCACATACATATAACCATCATCGGAAACCGCTACGTCTGTGGGGGAATTAAAAGTTTTCACCTCCACATCTCCGGTGATACTGTCAATAGAACGGACATATGTAATGGTATCCGTGTCAGTTCTCTCCAATTCCAGAATACGGTTGTTACCCGTGTCGCACACATAGATAGTTCTATCCACAATAAACAATCCCTGCGGCGAGCTTAAGCCCACGTCCAACCCAAGCTCCACTGATGTGTACACTCCTACCATCTTGTAGGCATCGGGCGAGTATTGTACGTCTCCCCAATAATCATAACAATAGGTGTACCCTTTCTCCGCCATGACAGTCATGCTGCTTACCGACAGCAAAAACACGCATAAAATTAATGATGCTATTCTTTTCATCTTCTTCATACGCCACCTCGTGTTTAGTCTTTCAAACCTGAACTTGCCATGGTCTCCAAGATCTGACTCTCAGAGAAGACGAATATCAAAATAGGAACTATCATTACTACTACCAGTACGGCTGCCGCCTGACCGGTTCTCGCAATACCACCGCTCTGAATCTGCTGCAACGCATATACAAGAGTCTTTCTCTCCTCGGAGTAGATAAATGTTGCTGCCTTGTTATTCCAGAGTGCCTGCACGGAAAAGATAATCAGTGTCATCCATGCCGGTTTAACATTGGGCATTACGATACCATAAAACACTTTCCATTCACTGGCTCCGTCTATTTTGGCCGCTTCAATCAAGGACATAGGCAATCCTTCCATAAACTGCTTCATCAGGAAAAGGCCCATGGGGGAAGCAAATGCAGGGATAATAATTGCCCAGTATGTGTCTACCCAGCCCAATGCATTGATAATCAAATAGTTCGGAATCGCCGTTACGTAACCGCTGAACATCATGGCCACCGTTACCAGACCAAAAAAGGTTTTATTGCCCGGGAAATCATACTTTGCAAGTACAAAAGCACCCATGGACGCGATGATTAGATGTCCGGCAGTTCCCACAACCGTAATAAACACGGTGTTGAAAAGATATCTGGAAAAAGTCACCCATGATTTGCCCATCGTCACAAACAAATCCGAAAAGTTATCAAAGGTTGGATTCCTCGCAAATATCTTGGGCGGGAACATAAACAACTCGTCAAGCGGCTTCATTGCATTGTTTACTGCATACACAATCGGGAAGACCATGACAACAGCCACAAGGACCAGAAACAGATATAAAAAGATGTCCCCGACGATGGAGCGGTTTGGCTTCCTGCGCTTGATCAGCTTCTTCCGATATACCTCTGGTTGTTCTTTTTTCTTCTTCTTGCTCATATCAGGTTCCTACTCTCCTCAGCATACTCTGAATCGCCTTGTTGCATAAAATCATAATCAAAAACAGCATGGTTGCTATTGCTGACGCATAACCCATCTCGAATCTCGAATAACCGTAGTCAAACAAGTGGGTTACTACTGTTCGTGCCGCGTAATCGGTACTGGGATAACCGCACAGCGCCATTGTTACGTCACACACACCAAAAGACTGGGTAATTGCCATAACCGCGCCGAACATCAACATGGGCTTCATGTTGGGAAGCGTAATATACCACAGCTCCTGCCATCTGTTCTTCACACCATCCATATATCCGGCCTCAAACTGGGACTTATCAACACCCTGAAGTCCGGCCACGAAGGATAGGAATCCTGTACCAAGACTCATCCACAAGATAACGAGCATACAGATCGGCAGCATATAGTCAGGGTTGATGAGCCACAATATAGGGGCGTCAATAATGCCCAGATCAATCAGCAAAGCATTCACATAACCGTAGGCATCTCCTCTGAAGAACACGGAGAAGATTACGTAACAGTTTCCCGCAATAGACGGGGCATAGAATATTACTACCGCAATACTTCTGACCCAGCGGGGCAGCTCGTTAATCAGCCACGCAAACAGAAACGACATAATATAGCCGAGCGGACCGGTAATTACCGCAATCATAAATGTATTCTTGATACCGATCAGGAAGATGTCATCCTCCAGAATCAAGCTGATATAATTCTGTAATCCGACAAACCGGGGGCTCTCCAAAATATTGTAGTAGGTAAAGCTGAAAAATATGGAAGTCACCACAGGCAGTATGTAAAACAAAGTGAACAGTATCGCGTACGGTGCCAGAAACGCATAACACATCTTGCTTCGCTTGGCTTTCTTTATTGCAATCTGTGTGTTCTGCCTACGCAATATCATATATTTTCTAAAAAAATCTTTCATGCCTTCTCCCTCTTTCCCTTACTTGACCGGCAATCCAAACTCTATCCGCTTCTTGGTAATCTCTTCATCTATCGTTATGGAATAATCGATGATCGTCTCACGCGGGTCGTCCTTATCATTGATTACTTTACGTATCGCATTGGTAATGTGACGACCTGTATAGTAACCGCCGGGTACTTCTCTGATGCCCACTGTCCATTTCCACTGTTCGGTTAAAACTTCAATATCGTCAGCACTCCAAGACAGATTCGAGAAAGCATCCTTATTGGCTGTGGCGTATCTTGCGGAGGATCCGAGCAGCGCCTCGATTTCACGTCCGAAACGCACCTGCGTATCAGTATCCGCCCACCACTTCATGAATTCCCATGAATTATTCCTAAGCTGTTCATCCTCTGTCTTGATCATCATCGTAGCGCTTCCGGTAATCATATCCGAACGGTCAATGTAGACATTGCCCTGCTCATCCACACGTTCCGTACCCGGAATCAACGTGAAATCCCACAACCCACGAATCTCGGGTGCTGATACCATCAGCGTATTATAATTGGAATATGCCATAACGCCTATAGGCATCTCCCCTGAACGGAATCTGCTGACAAAATCATATATGCTGGGAATTCCGTAATCGTTAAAGTATCTTGTGTAATCATCAAAAGCTCTTACGCCTGCTTCCTCATCTACAATCGTATATGTACCCTCATCGTTGTACAAATTGCCGCCGTACTGGAACAGCAAGCTAAAGTACATGGACAAATCAGGGGCATTGGATGCCACGGAAGTACTTGGCGTAGACGTACTACTGCTTCCCGCGGCAGTGGGTATCGCTATCGACATATTGTTACCCTGTATGGTCGGAAGCATCTCAATCAACTCCTGCCATGTGTTGGGTATTTCCAGTTCAAGCTCCTCCAACACATCCTTCCTGTAGAACATTACATTGAAAGTCTGCGTCTCAGGTATTGCGTAAATATGTTCATCCAGCCGATACTGCTCATAAGAACTTGCCTCATAGTGCTGCAATACATCCTGTAGATCCGAGAACTGCGTGAGATCCTCCACTGCATTTCTGAGTGCGTAGTTCACGGGTTGATCTGCGCCGACCGACAGCACCACATTGGGTCCCCGTCCCGCAACCACTGCATTTAAGAGCGCATCCGGCGCGACGATCTCTACGTTGACCTTAATGTTCGTGTTGGGAGTGAAGGTATCGTCTATCATGGACTTGAGAATTGTACCCTGATCACGTCCCGTCAGCACCCATACCGTTACAACTTCATCCGTGTCGTCATATACATCTCCGACTGCGTCATAGTCTACCACGAAAGAAGCACCGAAAGATTTGACCTCATGCCAGAGCTTCGCAAACATGGTCTCCGTATCTTTATCGGGCTTGCTGTCCACGCCGGTTACCACCAGATAATCTATATCCAGCATAGTCGAACTCATGTTAAGGGAAGCGGTTCCCAGAGCCGTTATATTATCCTTAAAGCTGACAAACTCAAGCGTAACCTTTTGAGGCTTCTCCACAAATCTCTCCAGCTGCTGGGCCACCGTCTGCGCGGAAGCAATGCTGTCTGCTTTCTGTCCGCTGTAGGCAACCATATCATCCACAATCTTGTAGAGACGCTTGGACTCTAGATCCATGGCCTCCATTACTTCGGGATATACCTGATGTATGTTGTAATCCCTGTATTTATCCGGTGTGGCGCCTGTGTACACCAATACCTTTCTATACATCTGATTCAGACGATAAATAGAATCTTCCAACTCCTCCAGAATGGGACCTGCGCCTCCCAGAGTCGCTTCCAATCTGATGGTATGTACCCCTTTGGTCAGATAAAATTCATAGGGCACGCCCTCTTCATCTTCCAAATTCTTACAATTCCACTCGTTGCTGTATGCAAAGGAAATTTCCTTCATCTCTTCAAAAGGTATTTCCCCATCTATATACACGCTTCTGCTGGACACACTGCCTCGTGAATAGTTCTGGCGTCCTTTAATCATAATATTGTAATATCCGTCTTCAGGCACTTCAAATTCCCACTCAATCCATTGACCCGAACTTCTCCATGCCTCTCCTCCGACATAATTCAGTACAGTATTGGTCACGCTGTTGGGCTGTGTGGACGGTGAGGATCTGTCATATTTTGCATAAAGGGATGACTCTGAACGATAGGTGGAATCTTCTCCCTGAATAACATGCAGATAGTCGAGTCCCGGACCCGTGGCGCTTGTTGCGGGCTGCGATGCGCGATACTCCGCATAGTCGGGCAGCGTCTGTACCCCTGCAACCGAAAACTTCTTTAAAACTAACGGCTCGTTCTCCGCCTCCAGCGTAATCTGATTATTGCCCTTTTCTAAATAAAACAAATAGGGATCTGTAATATAACCCATATCATCCTTGAAATAAGCATTTTGCCAGTCGAATACTTCTATCTGTGTGGGACGAATCTGATTGCCCTGATTATCCACTCTGACCTCGCCGCCGTTGGTCCATATCCTTGTAAAAGTTATATTGGCCGCATCCTCGAAAGGACGTTCACCGTTTATATAGACACCTCGTTCTACAGCCACACCTCTGGATTCCGGTGCAAGATATTCTATGTAGAAATTGTAAAAACCGCTCTCCGGCACATTCACATTCCAAGTAACCGTGGACGCGACACCGGTATAAAGAACTTTATCAACGCCTTCATAATCGGTATATACCTCTACATCCTGAGCATCTTCATAATCAAACAAATCGACGTCGATGTTGCAGTCAGGATAGGCCGCATCCGCATGTACAGACAAATATTCCGTGTAAGTACCTTCTCTCTCCATACCTTCCACTCCGGCAGAAAGATCACGTCCTGCATATTTGTCACTGAAATTTTCCGTTTCGTTTCGTGTGATTAGAATGACAATAATTGCAATCGCTGCCACAATTGCCGCTCCTGCAATTATTTTTTTGCCGTAATATTTCATGTCTTCCTCCAGATATGCGCACGCATTGATAAACTCTTTTATGTAAAAAGTACAAATATTTAATAAATTTTACATAAATTTTTGTCTTTTTCGCAACTCAACCCTTGCTATTACATACTTGTTTTTTGCGTTTCCTGATAACATGAAAAAGGCAGCTATAAACAATTTTGTTCATAACTGCCAAAAATAAGCCGTTTAAATTATTGTACTTTACTAACTAAACTGCAGAAAACTTTGTACAACCGGATTCTCATAGCGCAGAATAATTGCGGAAGTTGGCGGAAGCGTTACCGTCACATTACCCGATACAACCGCATATTCCTTTTCCTCCGTCGTATATCCGTCCGCCGTAGTCAGAATTAACTGCTTCATTGCGCACTCCATCGGAACACCCAGATACCAGACCGAGAATTCCTTGGTAATCTCATAGTCATTATTATTGACTACAATCAGCGACTGCGCCTGTCTGGTGAATCTGCCGAAACCGAGCACATTGTAATCGCCTTCCATGTGTTTGAGGGAACCTGTCAAAAATTCCTTACACGTCTTATGAATACGGATAATATCCTTGTGGAAATTAATCAGTTCATGATCTTCATGTCCCCACGGATAGGTCCGCCTGTTATCCGGATCAGTAAATCCGCACACACCGGCTTCATCACCGTAATAAATGGTAGGCGCGCCGGGCCACGTCATCTGAATTACTACCGCTTCCCGCAGCACCGCCTTATTGACACCTGTATTCGCCGCTTCCGCTCCCAGCGTATTTGTCCTGCCGACTTTGCGGTTGGTTCTGGTCAGGAAACGGGAATGGTCGTGATTGGAAAGCTCATTCATCGCCACCTGCAGGGAAGGTGTCGTAAAACTTGCTCCGTGGTGCTGCATAGCACCCCAGAAGCTGTCCACATTACCCCTCAGGTCCTCACGGTAATCGTCGCTGTGCTTCTGCATACCTGTCAAAAACCATGTCACCGGCTCCATAAACGCATCATAGTTCATAACAGTATCCCACTCATCACCCAAAAGCCAGTCTTTGGGACTGCCGTAATGCTCCGCCAATATGATGGCATTGGGATTGGCCGCCTTGACAGTCTTGCGGAATTCCTTCCAGAATGTATGGTTAAATTCGGGGGAATGACCTAAATCCGCCGCCACATCCAGTCTCCAACCGTCTACATTGTACGGCGGGGAAACCCATTTACGCCCAATATATAGAACATAATCTATCAGATGTCTGGAATTTTCATAATTGAGTTTGGGAAGTGTATCATGTCCCCACCACCCATCGTATGTGCTGTTGTAAGGCCACCTATGATCATCCGTGAATTGAAAATAGTCATGGTACACACTGTCCTGCGCAATGTAAGCGCCCTTCTCGTACCCCGGTGCATTCTCATAGATCCGCTCCCTGTCCATCCACTTGTTAAAAGAACCACAGTGATTAAACACACCGTCCAAAATGACCTTAATTCCTCTTCTGTGCGCTTCCTTGACAACCTCTGCAAAGAGGTCATTGCTTGCCTCTAAGTTTTCTTTATTGGATACGCGGTCAATATATCTCGTCGCGAAACGATTCTCCTGCTGCTCCGGTGCAAGCAGTTCTCCCTCATCATGAACAATTTTACCGAAATGCGGGTCAATATAATCATAGTCCTGTATGTCGTATTTATGATTGGACGGAGACACGAACAACGGATTAAAATAAATCACATCTATTCCAAGCTCCTGAAGATAATCCATCTTATCCAATACGCCCTGCAAATCGCCGCCATAGAATTCTCTGACACCCATGGTTGCAGGGTATTTATCCCAGTTTTCAACCTTAACCGTCTTATCACCGATATACTGATACTCATTCGTCAACACATCATTGGAAGGATCTCCGTTATAAAAACGGTCCACATATATCTGATAGAAAACCGCTCCTTTCGCCCATTCCGGTGTCTTGAAGCCCGGAATCAGCCGGAAATGATAATATTCATTGATATCCTTGCACACACCCCGCATGTCATAATAACAGGAAATCTTACCGACATGCACCTCAAAATAATAGACTAATGTCTCATTCTCCAACTGTACAGAGTGAGAATAGTAATCAAACCTACTATCAGTTTCCGTCTTGAGCATAAGGTGCTTCTCCCCTTTGCTCACCAAAAATACTCGGTCAATATTATTTCTCTTTGAACGAAAACGAATACTGACCTCCCCGTAAGCACTCGGCTCGGGCGGGTACACATAATCCTCCGTCATATCCGAGAACAACGCTTTCCTATTGAATACCGGACGCATGGACGTTAGGTACTGATGATTCTTTTCTACTCTCTGAAACTGACTGATATCCATGTGTTATGTTTTCCTCCGAAAAACTGCATATATGGTTATTGTATACTATATATTGTGTTTATTCAAGGATTTTAATCATAATTTCGCTAGATTTGGCGTTAGATGCTCTTAAACGGTAAAAAAGACAGCTGATAAAAACTGTCTTTTTTAGAGAAGGTATTTCTTTCTTATGGGGTATAGCAAAAAACTATATAATGTATTGGGGGTTACAAGTGTATATTAGCATAGCCCCCAAATATCGACAATACAAAGGATTCACAAATATTACAAATTCTCACCTCTGTTTTTGTGCAATTTATACAACTCTATGCCATTGTCGGCGATATTTCCTCCGGCTGCGGATACTTTTTATCGAAAAGCGCCTCAAACTCGTCTCTGCCGATTTTTTCTTTCTCCAGCAAAAGTTCTGCGCATTTATGCAGGATACTGCTCTGTTCCATGATAATTTCTTTTGCCTTCATATAGCACTCGTCGATGATTGCTTTCACTTCTCTGTCAATCTGCCCAGATATCTCCTCGCTGTGGCTCTTGGCGTGCGCCAAATCCCTGCCGATAAATACTTCATCGTCATCGTCATCATAGTTGATGATGCCGATATTCTCCGACATACCATAGCGGGTAACCATTCTGCGGGCAACCTTCGTTGCCTTCTTAATATCACTCAACGCTCCCGTAGTAACATCATCGAAGATAATCTCCTCAGCAATACGCCCACCCAAAGATACCATAATATCCTGCAACATCTTACCCTTGGTTGTGAACGCTTCATCCTTCTCCGGAAGCGGCATTGTGTATCCTGCTGCCCCAATACCCGTAGGTATAATGGATACTGTGTACACAGGTCCCACATCGGGAAGCACGTGGAACAGTATTGCATGCCCCGCCTCATGATATGCCGTAATACGCTTCTCCTTGTCGGAAATGATACGACTTTTCTTCTCCGTACCGATACCAACTTTAACAAAGGCTTTCTTAATATCATCCTGCTTTACGAATACGCGCTCATCCATCGCCGCATTGATGGCCGCCTCATTCAGAAGATTCTCCAAATCTGCTCCGGTAAATCCGGCGGTTGTCTGTGCGATCTGCGTCAAATCCACATCATCGCCCAACGGTTTATTCTCTGCGTGTACCTTAAGAATCTCTTCCCTGCCGCGCACATCCGGATGCGCCACCGTAAGTTTACGGTCAAAACGACCGGGTCTTAAAATCGCGGGATCCAATATATCCACACGGTTTGTGGCTGCCATCACGATAATACCCTCATTGACACCAAAACCGTCCATTTCAACCAGCAGCTGATTCAACGTCTGTTCACGCTCGTCATGTCCGCCGCCCATACCGGTACCTCTGCGTCTCGCCACAGCATCAATTTCATCGATAAAAATAATACATGGTGAATGTCTTTTAGCTTCCGCAAACATATCTCGTACACGGGAAGCTCCCACACCCACAAACATCTCTACAAAATCGGAACCGGATATACTGAAGAAGGGAACATTCGCCTCGCCTGCAATCGCTTTGGCAAGCAGCGTTTTACCGGTACCCGGCGCACCCTCCAGAAGGATTCCTTTCGGAATACGTGCCCCCACTTTCGTAAACTTACCGGGCTCTTTTAGAAACTCAACGATTTCCTGCAGCTCCTCTTTCTCTTCCTTCAGTCCGGCAACACCGTCCAGCTTAATCGTGTTCTCACCGCCAAGCGTCAGTCGGGCGCGGCTTCTGCCGAAATTCATCATCTTACCGTTGCTGTTGCCGCCGGAATTTTGTGCATTCATCATAACAAATAAGAAAACGAAGGCAATCACCATAATCAGAATCGGAAAGACACTGTTTAGGAACCAACTCTCTTCAGGCACACTCTCCACACGGGGATCAAGCCCATAGTCTCTGACTAAGGCCTCTATCTCCGTCACATCGGTTACGTACAGCGTTCGCTCTTCCCCGCTCTTAAGCGTAATTTCCAAAGAACCCGTCGGCGTATCTCTATTGGGACATATGTTGACCATTGCAACTTCGTTATTTTCCAACTGCTGCACAAACTGCCCTCTGGTGTAGCCGCTGTTCTGCACCCGCAATGTACCAATCCAAACAGTGAAAAATACCAGTCCGATTATAATTACAAAATATAGGTAAAAATTCTTATTATTTTTGCTCAAAGTATACCTCTTTCATCAATACGTTAATCAAACTTTACAACGCCGACATATGGCAGATTGCGATATTTCTGGTCATAGTCCAGACCGTAGCCTACCACGAATTCGTCCGGAATCCGGAAACCTGTGTAGTCCACTCTGACATCCACTACTCTTCTGTCCGGTTTATCAAGCAATGTGCACAGCTTTACATCCGCAGGTCCTCTGTCCTTTAGCATTTCCAGCAGATAACTCAACGTTCGTCCGGAATCCACGATATCTTCCACTACTATGACATTCTTATTCCCCAACGGCTCATCCAAATCTTTAACAATCTTGACTACGCCGCTGGATTTTGTATCTCCACCATAGCTCGATACGGACATAAAATCTATAGACACCGGCACGGTGATCCGCTTGGCAAGTTCACACATGAAAAAACTGCCACCCTTGAGCACGCAGACTAAATGCACCTGTCTTCCGGCATAGTCTTTGGAAATCTGGTCGCCAAGCTCCTGAATCCTCTTGTCCACCTCTTCCTCGCTCAATAAAACTTCAATTCGTTCCGCCATAATAGCCTCCTCTTAGCTGTACCTGTAAAATACGCTTTGTACTTTCATCCACTTTATAGCGCTCACTGATTCGATAACCCGGTATCCACAAAATGTGCGCCCCGTCAGCCAGTATGTGAATATTGTTACGACGGGTTTTCGGAATTTTCTCGTCAATCATATATTGCTTGACGGACTTTGTGTGTAACGCCTCATCAATCGTCAGATAATCGCCCTGCTTCCTTGTACGAAGCACCAAAGACGTAGTTATTTTATCATAATCAAACCATTTCGTATATCTATTTTCCGGAATATTTTGCTGTTTTTCACAAAAAACCGTATTGTTATCCAAGACAGTAAACGCGAATTCTCCTTCATGGGGCACGGAAATTTCCGTCGGCGGTTCAATCTTATAGGACTTGTCCATGCCTTCTTTGCCCACATCCCGAAACTCCTCCGCATCCGTACCGTGACACAGAATCAATTGTTCATACTCCTTATATGCTCTGATTCCGTAAGGCAGTGACAGCTCCTTACTGCCGCTGCTCATCATAAGCTTCACAAGATCCGCTATATGTTGTCCGGTGATGTCTTTTCTATGGGGCGTCAGTCGCTCCATACATGCTAAAAGCACTCGTTTATACATGGCAGGGGCTTCCTCCGATAACCGCCCACACTGAATATATATGCGCCGGATACGTCCACCCGTTATATTTTCATCGGATAATGTTTCCCCGAAATATATTTCCTTCACACATCTGCCGTATATTTCCTGCGTCTGTTTCTCCAGATAGTCTTCCGTCTCCGTCAGAATATCCGCCAACTCACCCATGTGCGTCACCGCACCGCGGCATATTTCCTGCTCGGCATAAGGCAGAATATGGTGTCGTATCTTGTTGCGTGTGTATTCGTCCTCCTCATTGGTGCTGTCATGGCAATATTGGAGTCGCTGCTCTGCAAGATACTGTTCTATCTCTTCCCGCTCCAGACACAATACGGGGCGTATCACCTCTCCCCTGACGGGCCGGATGGACGAAAATCCCTTGAGGCCGCTTCCTCTGAAAATATGAAACAACATTGTTTCTGCCCTGTCATTGGCGTTGTGTGCCACCGCAATCTTACAGATTTCTTCTTTTTGGCGATATTTGCTCAATGCTTCATTATACGCTGTATACCGAAGCTGTCTGCCCGCCTCCTCCGCAGACAGTCCTCTTTCCTTGGCATAGCCGTTCATGTCCACTTTTTGAAGGTAAAAGGGTATATCCAACTCACTGCACAGCTGCTCAACGTATGCGGCATCCTGCGCAGAATCTTCACGAACGCTGTGGTCTACATGCACAGCCAGCAACTTAAACGGCATTTCCTTAGACATCCTCCATAAAAGATGAAGAAGGCAAACGGAATCTGCTCCGCCCGACACGCCCACTGCCACCAGCTCGCCGCTTTCAATCATGTGATGCTTGTTTATGAAATTTACAACCTTATTGTACGTATTCTCCGCCATCGTAATTCCACATCCCTGTCACCAGAACCGTCATGTCATCCTTAATCTGCCCTTTGCTCTGAGCAAGACAGTATGTCAGTATCTGGTTTGCTATCTCATTAGGGTTGCTGTAATCCATTTTGCCGATAATCTCCGGCAGCACTTCTTCGCCAATGCCCTGAGAAAGTGCATCCAGCACGCCGTCGGACAGCATAATCACGTAATCGCCGTTTTGCAGTGTGCGATACATCACCTCAGGCTCCAACTGTCCGAATACCCCTAAGGGGAAATTCTGTGCCGAAAGCCTGTCCACCAGGCGTCCGCGTTTGATATAGGTACATGCCGCACCTACTTTAATAAATTCACATTCTCCTGTATACAAATTAATATCGCAGAGGTCCAATGTGGACATATTCTCTTCCTGTCCCGACGACGCAAGCGCTCCGTTGATCATCTGTATGGCGGCCTCCTTGCGAAATCCCGCCTCCAGAAGACGCTCAGTCAGCTCAATTACCCGCTCCGAATCCCGACACGCTTTTTCTCCTGATCCCATACCGTCAGAGAGAATCACTGCCATTCTGCCGTCGTCCCCTTCATAGAAGGAATAATTGTCTCCCGATATCTTTTCCGTCTCCTTAACCGCCTTAGCCGTTCCCGTCAGCAGATAAAATTTCGGTTCTTCCAGAAAATAATAGGTGTTCCATTCCGGCGTAAGATACAAGGGTGCGTTTTTTGCGGCACGAAGCTTGGTATTGGTCGCTGACGATATATAATCCGCAACATCCTCCACGGATATGTGCTCCCGCTCTCCTGCCCTCATATATTTCTCGGAGGCAGTCCGCATCGTCAGACTAATTTCAACATGACCGTCCTCATGCTCCAGCTCGAAGAAATTTTTGAGCATAATACCGGATTCCTTGAGCAGCTTGGACATCTGTCTGAATTTCCGCTCACTCATGGGCCGGTACGCATAGGTTTCTCTTGCCACTTCCGCCATGATATGCGCCATCTCTTTAAGATGCCCCGCCAGAAGTTCCTGATTTTCCTGTAATTTGCGCTGTAATAAATAATCTCTCCGGTCGTCTGCTCTTATGTTCTTCACGTTATCCGGCGATTCTTCATCCCCTTCAAACAAATCCGCCAGATCCCTGAATGACTCCGCATAATTTAAGAGCCTCTGTCTGCCATACTCCGGTATGACTGTTATTCTGTTATCGTCCTTGACCCCAGCTTGTCTTCTCATTGCACGCCTCCCTCATTGTTAGTTGTAACTATTCAGAACTCCATTCGCAAAATCGCTGTTTCACAGCTCTGAATAGTTACAAACATTTTTAGTCAATAATCAATATATGAGAGGCTTGTCCGAATTATTACATCATTTTCCTATTACAAAAAAGCAGATTCCGGAACTTCGTCCAAAACCCGCTTAGTTTCCATCTTTAAATATAATCTCTCCTTCATACACCAGTCCAAGCTTATCCTTGGCAACCTCTTCCACATACTTCTTGGTCTGTGTATACTTCTCATACTCCGCGATTTCTTCCGCTCTGGCTTCTTCCGCTTCAATTTCCCGCATCAAAGCCTCTTCCCTTGCCGCATAGGCTGCGCGTTTCTCCCGAAGTTCTACACTTTTAACCGCGACCACAATCAGCATCATTAAAACAACTGTGGTAACCAAAAGCATGCCCATCCTGTTCTGGCGCTTCCTACGGTATGCTGCTTTTCTTGCCATGTTGTTAACGATACCTCTCTCTTTCTATGCGTCGTTACTGTTTACATAAAACCATTCTAAGGGTTTTTATGAAAACCGTCAACCGTTTTTTACCAAATTCTTTGACTTTTTTTAATTTTCGCAAAAGGAATCGAACAAACCTTCGAACCGCAGAAAATAGGCATTTTATAGGTTTTAGCACAATTTGTATCACACGAAACATGAACCACATTATCTTGTGGATATATGTTGACATAATATATACAAAACGATTTTTAAGAGTTATTTTATAAAAAAACATTCCAAGGGCTGCTCCCATCACGGCAAACCATCTCAGAACGCCACTGTTCTCTCTGTATAACATATAAAACACGCCGATTCCGCATATAAACCAGTAGATAAGGTCTTCCACGGACATTAAAATCCTGCCGTGTTTTAACAATCTCCTGAAAATCAGGATCCAGTCATAAGCAAATGTAATGACCAGACCCATAAGAATGGAGTGTAGAAAAAAAGTAACTTCCTGCACAATGTCTTGACTCATAAACTATGGCTTCCCCCAAGAGTTACCTAAACAATCTGGCTAACAGCGATTCACCTTTGGCACCGTATCCGTTATTCTCCGAATAAGTAAAGCTGTCGATGCGTCCGTCCACATCCACCTCTCCTTTATCGAGAGACAGGCGGCTGACGTGCAGTTCATTTCCCTTAATCATAAGCATTCCTTGCTCTGTCTCCAGCAAAATCTCATTGATATCAAAGGACAACACATCGTTGATACCGCTTAACGTACACGTCTTTCTATCGGTAAGCATCAGCTTGTGCGGCCTTCTGCTTGCATTGTTCAGGTTTTCCATACATGCCTCCCCTCTAACTGCCGGGCATTGCGTGTCAGACAGTTATGCTACTTCTTAAATGTATGCGAAAACCTCTTGGAATATGCCTTTGTTCTTGCATTGCACAGCCTGAATCACGTCAGGTACCGGAATAACTCCTTCGCCTCTTCCTTGCGTACCGTCTCCTGTACGTCAAGCACTTCCACTTTAACCTCTTTATTTCCAAATTGAATCGTGATTGTATCTCCTACTTTGACATTGGCTGACGCTTTTGCAGGCTTATCATTGATAAGCACTCTTCCCGCATCGCACGCCTCGTTCGCCACCGTGCGGCGCTTAATCAGTCGGGAAACCTTCAAATATTTATCCAGTCTCATAGCTGCCTCCTTATTTTATGACATACAGTTTTCTATAACATAAAAATAAAAGCCCATATGCGATGCATACAGGCTTTTACCGTCGTTCAATATAGATTAGTTGAGCATATCCTTCAATGCTTTGCCGGCTTTGAACTTAGGAGCTTTGGAAGCTGCAATCTTCATAACCTTACCGGTCTGAGGATTTCTACCTTCTCTTGCTGCTCTCTTGGAAACTTCGAAAGTACCGAAGCCAACCAACTGTACTTTGCCGTCTTTCTTTAACTCGCCTGCAACAACGTCTGTAAATGCCTTTAATGCCTTCTCTGCATCCTTCTTGGATAAGCCTGCCTGATCAGCCATAGCTGCAACTAATTCTGTCTTGTTCATCTTGAACTCCTCCTCTTAATAATGAGTTTTCATATTGTCGTTAGATGTTTCTCTTTTGAAACGCCTAGCCTACATACATTTATAAACGTTTTTCCCTCGATTGTCAAGCATAAAAATGCCATTTTTACGCTATTTTTCGGTATATTTTTATTTCATGATTATTGTTATATGTTATGTAAATTATATTCCTCATTCATGACTATGTTTAGCCTCTAATCAAACCTACGCTTTTCATACTGATCTATCAAATCTTCTATCCTGTCGGTGAGCGCTTGCTCATGAGAAATCTTACCCATCCTTGCGATATCCGACAGCTGTATAAGCATATCCGCTATGATTTTCTCCAATTCCTTGCTGTAAGCTTCAGGCTTGCATGCTTTAAGCGCTTCTACAGATGCCTGCAGGGATTCCACATCCCGCTCATAGGTGCTGCCATATCCGTAATACTTGTCCGCTTTTTTCAGCACTTTTGCAGCTCTTGTAAGTGCAGGCAGCTCCTGCGGTATTTCCCGCAAGGGAGATTCAACCCAGTCTTTATCTTTCTTCTCATCTTTTTTGATTTCTTCCCAATTGGTGAGCACTTCCTCCGGCGTATCCGCATTGCCTGTCCCAAATACGTGGGGATGCCTGCGCACCATCTTGCGGCTGACCTCGTCAACCACATCCTCCATCGTAAAAAGCCCTTCCTCCGATGCAATTTGCGCATGCATTACAACCTGCAGAAGCACATCTCCCAACTCTTCTATCATATTCTCAGGATTCCCCGTCTGCTCATAGATGCGGATAGACGCTAAAAGCTCCGCCGCCTCCTCCGTCATGCAGGGTTTGAGACTCTCGTGGGTCTGCACCTTGTCCCACGGGCAGCCGTTCTCCCCTCTGAGCGCCTCAATGATCTTGAGAAATTCCTCATAAGTATACTTCTTATTCGACTTGTCCACTTATTTTATGCTTCCTTGTCTGATTATTACTATTCCTTATCGCTGTTATCGTCGCCGGCTGAATCGGATTTATCACCTGTGTCATTACCGCTCTCCGTAGTCTGCGAGGAACTCGACGAGGTGCTCTCATTACCGCTTACAGTGCCGTCATTCGTTTCCGTACTGCTCTTACTGCTGCCGGAACTGCTTTCGTTGCCGCTGACCGTAGTGCTCTCCTTTTCCAAATCCGTAAAGGAATATGTAATGTCTTCCCCGTCATTGTACAAATAAATCGTATAACTCTTGGTCACATAGCCTGACTTACGCAGTGTAATTGTATGGCTTCCTACCTTTTTCTTAAAGCTGACCGGCGAGATACCAATATAATTGCTGTCCAAATATACCTCAACATTCTTCGGGGCATCAATATATACTCTGTTGCCGCTGACCGCGCTGATTGTATTCTCACTGAGAGAGGGAGCTTCTCCCTTGTCCGACTCCGGCTGTGTCAAATCATTTTGGCTGTAGGAATCGTCGTCTTTGGGCTTTTTCGTCTCCTCCAACGTAAAGGAAATCTTGGCATATTCCGAGCCGACTTGTATGTATTTCGTCAGGGAGTCATATCCGCTTGCTTCCAGACGAACCTGATGAATACCATACGACAGTTCAATGGCTTGACTGATATCCACTTCCTTACCGTCTATCTTGACTTTTGCACTGTCAGGTGTAACGGAAAGCAAAATCATACCGGTTTTATCCTGTATAATTTCCAAGTCCCCCACATCCAGCACTACTTCCTTATCGCGCTCTATGATAACGTCCTTGATGCAGCTCGCGCCGTTATTGGACAAGACAACCTGATAACTTCCCTCAGGCACAACTAAAAGCATATCCTCCGTAATCTCTCTGATTACGGTATTGCCCACTTCTATCCAACCTCCAATCAACGCCTGATCGTTTTTCAGACGCAGATATCCGTGCCCTTTTTCTACATTAATACTGTATATCTTATGGTCGATACCACGCACCGATATCACATCCTGCGCAACGATGTCCATCACTTCCGCGCGCTTACCGCCTGAAAGCACTAGCACATCATCCGGCAGGGAATAGGTAGCGGAACCGATGCTGGCTGTCTTATTAATGCCGCCCAAATTATAATTTCCTATATTGTCATAGACCCATGCACCGGGTGACAACTGAATGCTGGCAATCTGCCTCTTGCCCTTCAGAAAATTAACATCCACGACATCTCCCGCCTTAATCTGGGAAATCGCCATCGGTCCACTGTATTTATCCTGCACGTAAGTTGTTCCGTCATAGTACAGCGTATATTGTCTGCCCGCATCCATATTCATAAACGTGACAGCATTATTCTGTGAATCAACGGATACAACGACAGCTGTATCTGCCGAATCGTAACTGCCCACCGTGCTGACATTAAATCCGGTATCCACAACATTATTCGTTTTATCCTTGGCGATTCCTATATTACTGGCCTGTGAAGTACAACCTGTAATTAACAGCGCCAACATCGCGACGACTGCCGCCGCCTGTGTAACTCTTCTGTGCATCCTAGCCCTTATCCTTTCTTAATTGCTATAGCTTAAATATACTCTCCAGAAAGAGCTGCTTATCTCTCTCCTGAGCAAACAGCTTCTCTATCTTCTCCATATTTCTTCCGGGAATCCATGCTTTCCCGGTATTGTAATAAAAATTAACAATCTTCCAAAATTTCTCGGGATATGCCAATCGGTAATAGAGCTGCTTATAATCCCGCTCTGTCAAACTCCTTACTTTATTATAACTCTCTATAAGCATATCTCCAAGCGTCTGCGACCAGTTATTTTTTTCCAAAAGTTTGCGCAAAAACAAATATAAATCCCGCACGGGATAGTCCCTCACACACTTCTCAAAATTGATCAGGACGCTTCCTTCCTCCGTCTGCATTATATTGTGATACTGATAATCACCGTGGCACACGACAGGAAATCCGTAAGAATCTTCCCCATAGGCATCATAACGCAATTCATCGGTAATTTGCAAGGCATTATTCATAAAATAGTCATAATGCTTCATCAAATATATTTCAAAATCCGTTTTTTGACTCTTTTCCCACAGAAATTTCCTTACTTTTTTAAGTTCACGGTTATGCTTCTCATATTCTTTCTCAATCTTGAAAACCGGCTGCCCACTCAGCTCTTCATATGCTGATAGGTCGGATGCCTCGTGCAGCTTCGCCAGAGTAGCGACCGCCTGCTTACACTCCTCCACATCCCGATGATTGCATTCCCTGCCTTCATAGTAGGTCTTGACTATGTACGCCGTACGATCCTGATCGTAGACAATCATCTCGTCCTCTCTGGTGCGCAAAATAAACTCCGTCTTTACAGCTCCTCTTTCCTGTAAGCGCGTCAACAGAAAATCTTGAAATTTGACTTTATCGACCGGTCCACAATATTCCTTTAAGATGAGCAATCCCCGATCCGAGTCGCACAGAATTGCGCCCCGTCCCTTCCATGTGCGGTTTACTTCAATTTCATATTGATCAAACAAACTCACCGCTCTGTCATTCACACGAATACCCTCCGCTTTGTCGTCTATCTTATCTTATGTGAAGCGGCCTAAAAGTATGAATTTGTTTTGTCTTGTAAAATTTTCAATATGAAGTTCCGTGTTATGACCTGATTTTCTGCATTTTCTCCTTACATATGTACAGCAGTTCTTCCCGGCTGTTTCGCTCCGGCTCCTCCAGGACAAGCTCTAATAGCTCCTTAAGAAGAGCTCCTATCTCCTTACCTGCAGGCATACCCAATGCAATTAAGTCGCTGCCGGTAACAGCCAAATCCCTTAGGCTCATACATTCCTGCCTTTTACATATTCCTTCGTAAAGTTCCTGTATGTATGCAAGTTTTTGAAGTTTTTCTTCCCTGTGATAATCACTCTGTGCCTGAATGTCGGCATACCGCACGGGAAACAACATCGGAAAAATCTCTTCTCCCATACGGTTGACCGCCCGCCTGACGCCGCTGTCCGTGAGAGCAATCTCCTGGTCGTGGTATAGCACAATCTTGGATACCTTATCAATGGTGTCATTGTCAAATTTCATCCGACGCAGAATTTCTTTCGTCATCTTCTCGCCTACCACAGCGTGTCCTTTGTTATGGGTAATTCCTTCTTCGTCCACAGTCAGTGTCTGCGGTTTGCCGATATCATGGAAAAGCATGCCGAGCCGCAGCACCTTCTCCGGCTTGATCTCCGACATGGAATGCAAAATATGCTCGCCCACACTGTAACAGTGGTGGGGATTATTCTGCTGTGTCTCCATACATAAATCAAACTCGGGCAAGATCTGCTTTGTAATGCCGGTTTCGTAAGCTGTACGCAGATAATCAGGATGTGCCGATGTCACCAACTTAATAAGCTCCGCCTGAATGCGCTCCGCGCTAATCAATTTCAGATTCGGAGCCAGTTTGCGGATTGCACACTTGGTCTCCTCATGAATTTGGTAGCCTAACTGCGCTGAAAAACGGACTGCCCGCAGCATACGCAGTGCATCCTCCGTAAATCGCTCCTCGGCATTGCCCACGCACCGGATAATCCCCTGCTCTATGTCCCGCATACCACCGAAGATATCCACCAATCCACTCTGCTGATTATATGCCATGGCATTAATGGTAAAATCCCGGCGCTTTAAATCCTCCTCGAGGCTGGCAGTAAAAGTAACTTCTTTAGGATGTCGGCTATCCTCATAGGCACCGTCAATACGGTAGGTCGTCACCTCAAATCCTTCTTTGTTCAACACGACCGTCACTGTACCGTGTTTGATGCCGGTATCGATTGTCCGCGGAAAAAGACTTTTCGTCTCTTCCGGTGTTGCGGATGTAGTGATATCCCAATCATTGGGCGTTCTTCCCAATACACAATCCCTGACACAGCCGCCCACCGCATACGCCTCGTAGCCTGCTGCTGTCAGGGTTTCTATAATCCTATTTACTTTATCGGGCAACCGTATCTGCATACCCATTCCTCTTTATCCAATACTTGGTCCCTTAAAAATATCCTTGACATCTTCCAGATGGACATCCGGCTGTTCTTCCTCCGGTACCAAAGAATCCACTAATCTGTCTATCTCACTCTTAGACATCACGCCCCGGCTTCTCTCGATAAACTCACTTTTCTCATCATCAGTCATATCTACAAACCGATCCATAGCCGCGCGGTTTGATGTAATGGCAATTCCTAAATCCAACGGCATTTGATTGTAATCCATTTTCCATCCTCCTAACATACTTAGTATTTTCGTTGTCTAAAGTATGTACGGAACCTGTGGAAAATATACGATAGCGCGGCGACGCAGAAATAAATTTCTATATTTGCGCATAGCTTACGACAGCGTCGCAATTCCCTTCAGACGAATATCCTCGCTGGACGCACCGATGAGAATCTCATAATCTCCGGCATCTGCGATAAAATTATGCAGAGACTCGTCAAAGTACGCAAAGTCTTCTTCTTTTAAAGTCACGGTTACTTTTTTGGATCTGCCCGGAGCAAGTTCCACTTTCGTGTAAGCCTTCAACTCCTTGTTGGGTCTGTCTACCTTGGGCATAATAGGCGCGATATAGACCTGCGCAACTTCCGCTCCCATTCGTTTGCCCATATTTTTTACCGTAAAGGTCAGTTTTACATCCCTGCCTTTTTCAGCTTTCAGCGCCAACCCGCTATATGTAAATTGGGTATAAGAAAGTCCGTGTCCGAAGCAGAACGCCGGTGCGATACGCTGTCTGTCAAAATAGCGATAACCGCAGTAGAGTCCTTCCTCCAATTTAATGGAACCCCACACACCAAACTGTCCGTTCTTAGCCGTAACGCAATCCTCATACTGATTGGGAAAAGTCTCTGTCAACTTACCGGAGGGATTAATATCTCCGAAGATAACCTTTGCAAAAGCATTGCCCGTTTCCATACCGGCATAGTAACTCCAGAGAATCGCCTGTGCCTTATCCTTCCAGGGCATCTCCACCGGAGAACCGCCGATGAAGGTTACAATCAAATCTTTTCTGACTTCCAGAAGCGCCTCAATCAACATATCCTGCTCGTAGGGCAGCTTCATATCGGTACGGTCAAATCCCTCGCTGTCAATGTCATGGTTCAGACCTCCTACAAAGATAACCGCATCCGCATCCTTAGCTGCCTCAATTGCCTCAGCAAAAAGCGCCTTATTCTTCTCGTGAATCTCTTCCTTTTCTTTCTCCAGGTTTGCCAAACGCTCTTCTTCTCCACGCCGATGCGCAGCATTCTGCGTACTGTCATCTTCTCTGGTCAACATACCGACATCCGAATTGCTTAAATCATCCAGACTGTCCGCCTGCCAGTTATGGTCGAAGGTTTTAAGCTTATCGGGGACATAATAACCCTTTACGTACCGGACCTGCGTGTTGCCGCCCAGATAACACTTCAGCCCCATCAGCGGACATATCTCATACAACGCCTTGATTTCCCCGCTTCCGCCGCCGTTAGAATGAATCTTAGCAGCATTTTGTCCAATCACTACCAACTTCTTAATTTTGGAAGCATTGAGCGGCAGACACTGATTCTCATTTTTCAATAAAATCATGGATTCTTCCGCAATGCGCAAAGTCACCTCTCGATGAGCCGGCGTATTGTAGGTGCCGGGTTTACGGGCGGATTTCTCCTTGCCAATCATCTTGAGACGATACATCATCCGAAGAAGATTACGCACTTTAGCGTCAACTACCTCCTCGGAAATCTCACCCTTCTTAATGGCTTCTTTCAACGGATTCGCTAAATTATAGTTTTCAAAATCTGAGAAGACCGACATCTCCAAATCCAAAGAGCACTCTGCCGCTTCTTTGGTTTTATGAACACCGCCCCAGTCACTGATTACTACGCCGTCGAATCCCCATTCGTCGCGCAGCACCCGATCCAGAAGCATCTTATTCTCGCAGCAGTGATACCCGTTGACCTTATTATAAGCACCCATAATGGAATAGGATTTTCCTTCCTGCACTGCTGCCTTGAACGCCGGAAAATAAAGTTCATATAACGTCCGCTCGTCAATCTCCTCATCCACCATCAGACGATCTGTCTCCTGCACATTGGCCGCAAAATGCTTCACACACGCCGCCACATCATTCTCCTGCACACCTTTAATAAGCGGTACGGCAATCGTTGCCGTCAGCTTAGGGTCCTCACTCATATACTCAAAATTCCTGCCGCACAACGGACTGCGCTTAATGTTGATACCCGGCGCCAGAATAACGTCTTTGCCGCGTCCTCTCGCCTCTGCGCCAAGTACCTTACCCATCTCATATGCCATGTATGGATTCCATGTGGACGCAAGAGCACTGTTACTCGGCAGATACGACACGTTGTCATCATTGTTGCCAGCCGAAAACCACCTGTCGCTCATAAATTCTTCCCTGACACCCATCGGACCGTCGGAAGTCACGATACCCGGAATACCCAGTCTCTCCACACTGCCGGACTTAAAAAAGGCCGCTCCGTGAATCATGGAAAGCTTTTCGTCAAGCGTCATCTTGCCGAGGAGCTTTTCAATTTCCTTTTCTGTTTTCTTGGTATTGTTCTTTGTGTCCACTTTCATAAATATAAGTCCTTTCTGAATCTATGTAATCATTTGAGAATAGTTATAGTATATAGGGAAATAAAATCAGATACAATCATAATTTTTCCGGAATCCACACCCGCATCTGATTAAGTCCTCTGTTTCCCCATGCGTAATAAGGTACCATCGTAATCCGGCACGCTTCCGCTATCGGCGCCTCGTAGCTGTACAGCTCATCGCCAACCTGCTCTCTGTAGCCTTCTGCATACAATTCCCGTATTCCGCACAGTTTACCCGGCAGATAATCGCCAACCGTAACCTCACCGCCTTTTTTCAGAGAAAGGGAAAGAATATCGTCGTCATTGTCAACGCCCTCCACACAGTAAATAAGAGGTCCTCTCTCCACTGCGGCCTTGCCTGTGTTGGCGGATACCTTGTTGCTCGTATAGATTCTCCGTACAGACATGTCAAACTCCACCGTTACCTCATCCTCTGTGCGGAAATTTCCCTGAAGATATGCATACCCGTCCTTCATCTCATACTTGGCGGCAACTCCGTTTATACTGATTGTGGTTTCTTTACTCCACGCCGGTATACGAACGGCGAGCTCTACGGTCATAGCCTCTTGCTGTGGCGCAAAATGGTAAACAATTCTATTATCGTATGGATATTCCGTCTGCAGTGTAATTTTACCGCCCAATGATTCGCTTAAATCAAGAGTGCCGCTCACGAACAAATTGGAATACAGAACGCCCGAAACCATATGCCATGCATACTCCGCCAGAGAGGACAACAGTCTGGCCACATTGGGCGGACAGCAAGCACAGGCAAACCATTTCGGTCTGACAGGCAGCGTATGCCGATGGGTCTGCGCCTCCCCGGAAATACCCGGCAGTGCCTCCAACGGATTCACATAGAAAAATCTGGTACCGTCAAGCTGCATCCCCGCCAGCACACAGTTGTACAAGGCGCGCTCCATAACATCCGCATATTTGCCGCTTCTGTCCAGATACAGCATTTTATTGGAAAAGAAAATCAGCCCTATGGCGGCACAAGTCTCTGCATATGCTGTATCGTTGGGCAGATGATAGTCTTTGGTAAAAGCTTCACCCTCGTAAGCGGATCCGATTGCACCTGTCACATACATCCTGCACTGCGTAATGTTATTCCAGAGCGTCTTGCAGGCTGCTACCAAACTTGCATCTCCAGTCTCCAAAGCCGCATCCGCCATGCCGGTATAGAGATACACAGCCCGTACCGCGTGCCCCACGGCTTTGCTCTGCATTCTGACGGGCGCCGCATGCTGCGCGTACTCTTTATCAATAGGGTGATCGGGGGCAAAGCCCCACACGGACCAGGGAGTTTTCTTTTTTTCCTGGCTGTAATAATCGCTGTTGACACCGCGCACATTAATGAAATGCAATGCCAACTCCTTATACTTTTCTTCTCTTGTGCAGCGATACAGCCTCATAAGAGCCAGCTCTATCTCCGGATGCCCCGGATATCCCTCTGCGCCCTCCTCAATAAAATGCCGATAAATATGATCAGCCATGCTGCACATTATCTTAAGAAGCTCCGTCTTACCTGTGCATTCCGCATAGGCAACAGCCGCCTCAATCATATGCCCTGCGCAGTATAGCTCATGCGCTTCGTGGAGATTCGCCCATCTTTTGTCAGGCTCTTTAACTGTAAAATATGTATTCAGATAGCCGTCCTCATGCTGTGCCTGCCCAATCAACTCAATAATCTCATCACATCTTCGCTCAAGCTCTGCATCCGGACACTGCGCCAGCGAGTATGCTGCTCCTTCCAGCCACTTAGCCACATCGCTGTCCTGAAAAACCATGCCGTAAAACTCACCGGCACATCTTCCCGTGCGCAGTTTTTCTGCTGCCATGCGGAAGTTCTCAATACAGTGGCTCTTTTCCGCATCTTCAATGCGGTCATTTAATGCATTCTCCTGATAAGGGAGCACAACTTCCCTTATAAGCTTTTCGTACCTTCCCCAGAAACCGTCTGTCACGTCAAACCTGTTAATAAATTTTAAATCACCCATGCTTATTCCTCCATTGTAAGATGTGATTGAGATTTTATGGAAATTTACCGCTTCATCCCGCGTATCTTGGATTTATCCTCCGCAGAGACACAGTGGGATTCTACGATTTTCTGAAGCGCTTTATGATAAGTAAAATCGTTCAATACTTCCGGATTCCCGCGCATATCTTGAAGATAGCGCTCTGTTTCCGTAGGATTTTTTACGTAACAAATGGAAATCGCCCAAGCCAGTCCCATTTCTACATAATATGTATGATTCCTCTCTCCGATTGCATTGAATATCGGAAACAGAAGGTCAAAATATTCTTCATTAATATAGTAATTGATAATCATTACAATCCCGAATCGAATCGTAAACTCCTGCTCGGCAGTCAGATACTCCTGCAAAAAGTCCCACATCTGCACAGGATACTGCTTCGTAATCTTTAAGCCTGCACAAAAACTGTCACAGGTAGACCAGTTTTTTATCTTCGGCACATATCTTTCGATATAATTGAAAATTTCTGCAAGTTGCATATCCTTTTCTGCTTTGAGATTTCCAATCACCATTCCCTGCAGAAAGATTTCTTCCGTATATTCTTCACCATGGCAGGACGCTAACGCCGTATCCAGATACATGCGCCCATATCTTTTCCATATTTGCTTCGCCATCTTTCGCAGCTTGGGCAGCCTGACTCCCAGCAGATTTTCTCCTTCCGGCAGCAGTTTTGCAGAAAACTCCCGATATTGCGGCTCCGCCATGGAAAGTAAATCCTCCCGTATTTTACATAGCATTTCATCTTGTGGATTCATGAGCGATTTTTCCTTATATATGTTAGGGTTATTATACCGCTGAAAGATTGAAATTACAATTATACAAAAATAAGCCTTATGGTCTATTCCAGAACCATAAGGCTTAAATCGAAGCGACAGGATTTGAACCTGCGACCTCTGCGTCCCGAACGCAGCGCTCTACCAAACTGAGCCACGCTTCGATATTTATACGGACAACTAGGATAATACAATATTTTATAGGGTTTTGTCAATGTTTCTGAAAAAATTATATAAATAAAAATATGCGAAAAAGCTTACTCATGCTTCATGGCTTCAACCATCATATGAATGGCTGATACCTGAAAGTCGGTCAAACCATCCCTGTCTATTACAATCAAATGTTCTTTTTTCCTGCCAACCAAATAATCAAGAGAACATTGATACAATCCTGATAATTTGATTAAAACTTCTGTTGATGGGGTGCGGTAGCCTGTTTCGTAACCGGCGACTATGGATGGCGAAATTTTTAAATAGTTCGCAACTTCCTTTTGGGAAAGGTTGATATTTTTACGGGCTTCTTTCAGTTTATCCGGTAATCCCTCAATCATGCGTTATCCTCCTATGCTTATTGTGTATTTTAATTAATAATATGCGCAATGGGCACTTTAATCACGCGCTAAAAGTGTTGCGCTTTCATACTTATGGCAGTATAATGTATCAGTACAAATACTTTACTAGAAAAGGAGACTTAAATTATGAAAGCGCATGAAACTGAAAAATTTGAAAAGTACGGAAGTTTTTTTTACCTATTGTTAATTGGTGTCGGCGTAGTCCTGCCTTTTGTTATTGCCTTGGGTACGTGTATCTCAAGTGGTGAAATACGAGTTGATATACTATTGTCCATGACTCTTGTTTGGGCATTTATAGCTTGGATGTTTATAATCATGATGATTGCATATGGAAAGCTGACTACTGTTTTTGTAAATAAAACTGCCAAGGGTATTGATTCACTCCCCTATAATTTCAACAGCTCTTTTAGAAGCAGGGGCGGTGTATTGTACATTGATGTGGAAAATGGAATGATTGGATTTATTTCCTCTTATAATCCTATGAAAATACAGATTTTTAATGCTGCCCGTATTGACAAAGCAGAGTCTATTGCATCAGGGGCAACCGGAATCCGTTTTGTCTTTTATTTAGACGGAAAGAAAATTACTATGCCGACCTTGCTGACCAACAGAGTAGTCAGCACCAAATCCGGCATTGGAGCCGAGGCTGTTTCCAAAGCAGACACTTTCGTTGGACTTCTGCAGGCCGCCAAACGTCAGGCGGAGGCTAAATAAGGATGAGCTTTACATACTAAATTCCGAAGTTAATACTCACGCTGACAATCACATTAAGAGACGTTATAGATAAAAGTCACTAAATAATTATTTTAAAGTGAGAAATGAGGATAATTATGAAAGAAAAGTTTAAAAAAGCTTTAGAATTTATAGCCGTAATTGCGGCTATTTTGATAAGTACTTATGTGGTAAAAAATATTTCCGTTGAATCAATACTTAAGGGTAGTGAAGCGCCGGTCACATTAGCCATGACAGAGACCGGACTTCCGAAAGATTTTATAGGAAAACCGGCAGGTGATGATATCCCAAGGATTGAGAATGCTAAGACTTGGGAGGATACCTGGCAGACCAGTTATGTGACAATTGAACCGATAGAAATCATATCTACCGGAATTGGAACCCGTCATCCCTGGATTGATACTTATACCAGCAGCACCAGAAGAAGAGGGAGCAGAAGACGCGCCGATGTTACGAGCACGGCACTTGATGTTTTGGATGAGTATGCAGAATATTTTATACTGGAACTTCCTGATGAATCCTATATCCTGGCGCAGATGTCGACAGATGATGCCAGAAAGTTAACGGCCGGAAGAGAAATTACTCTTCCGGTAGGGCAGAAATCTCCTGCGCATAGCCAGGTTCTTGCCAATATTTCAGAACTTTGCGTGGCGTATGATGTAAATACAGATGGGGTATTTTACTGCATTGATGATAAATGGAATGAAGAGCATAATTTAACACTGACGTTAGTACACATAGGGATTATTGTTTTAACAACAATAGTAATTAGTGTAATTTTTATAATGCTTATAGATAAGGTTTTTAAGGAAAAGGCAGTACAGGGTTGACAGTACTCTTTGGTGCGAGTATAACTGATTTTAGAAAATTTATCTATGAAGGTGTAAATTATGGAATCATATGAAGTACTGCGGGATCTTGCCATCATTCTGTTCTTCGCCAAATTTTGCGGCGTTTTGGCTCGAAAATGTAAGGCCCCGCAAGTTGTGGGACAAATTATTGCCGGTCTAATCCTAGGCCCGTGTGTATTGGGTTTGAGCAGTCAGACAGATTTTATTACCCAACTTGCCGAGGTGGGTGTTATTATACTGATGTTCGAAGTTGGACTGGAAACGGATTTAAAAGAATTACTAAAAACGGGACCGATCGCTTTTCTGATTGCGTGCGCCGGAGTCTTTGTTCCTCTGGTTATGGGCACGCTATTATATATGGGATTCTACGGCGCAGCACCTTGGGGAAGCGAGAGCTTCTACAAAGCGGTTTTCATCGGCACGATTATGACCGCAACAAGTGTAAGCATCACCGTCGCCTCTCTGCAGGAGCTCGGCAAAATTAAAAGTAAGGTAGGAACCACTATTGTCAGTGCGGCTATCATCGATGACGTAATCGGCATCCTTGTGCTCACTTTCGTAATCGGTTTCAAGAATCCCGAATCCAAACCCGGTACGGTATTGTTACAGACCATTGCATTTTTTGCCGTGGCCATTGTCGGTGGATATATCGTATATAAGGTGTTTTCTACATTGGATAAACGCTATCCCCACACAAGACGTATCCCGATCGTCAGTCTTGCATTTTGTTTTGCACTGTCATATATAGCCGAGAAATATTTCGGTATTGCCGACATTACCGGTGCCTACATAGCGGGTGTCGTGCTGTGCAGCTTAAGCGACAATGAATACATAGAACGCAAGAGTGATGTAATCTCTTATATGTTTTTCGGCCCCATCTTTTTTGCAAGTATCGGACTGAAAACTTCATTTGCCGCGATGAACGGTAAGCTGTTCGCATTCTGTATCTGTTTTGTTATTGTGGCGCTCGGTGCCAAGATTATCGGATGCGGTCTGGTCGGCAAAGCATGTAAATTTAATTTTTCAGATTCTCTAAAAATAGGTGTGGGTATGATGACAAGAGGTGAGGTTGCACTGATTGTGTCGCAGAAGGGACTTGCTGCAGGTCTGTTAACGGCAGATTATTTCACGGCAGTCATTCTATTAATTTTGGTGTCGTCCATCGCAACACCGATTATATTGAAATTGCTCTATGTAAGGGACGAAAAAAAGTCAGGCGTTGCTGCCTGACTTTTATTTGATAGAAATTCTATAATACTTCTTTGATTTTCGCTTCCAGCTCTTCCTTAGGCATCGCGCCCAACATGGAGACCGCTTCTTCGCCTTTTACAAAAATCTTCATAGTCGGAATGGACATGACACCATATCTGGCCCGGATTTCTTCTTCTTCATCAATATTACATTTACCTACTTTAATCTTGCCGTCATACTCACCGGCAAGCTGCTCTATAACGGGTGCCATCATCTTGCACGGTCCGCACCAGTCCGCATAGAAATCAACAAGTACCGGAATATCGGCTTCAAGTACCTCTGTGTCAAAATTCGCAGTTGTAAATTTGTGTTCCATCGTTTTCTCCTTTCTCATCTGGAAATAATATATTTATATATTGGATTACCTAGGGAAGAAAATTTCTCCTCGTACTCCGTCATCACATTTCCCCGCATCATTTCTTCGTTATGGTGCAGGTCCTCTGTAACCTGATCAAGGTGCCACCCGGCCGGCTCAAGCTCGTCCAGTGCAAACCGAAATAAATCATGGTTATCTGTCTTAAATTCTATGACCCCGTCTTTTCTTAGTATTTCGTCATATCGGCGTAAAAATTCACGGGACGGCAATCTTCTCTTGGCGTGCCTGTCCTTCGGCCATGGGTCGGAAAAATTCAAATAAATCCTATCAACTTCTTCCCGTCCGAACACTTGCGTAATCTCTTCGGCTTCCATACGGATAAAATACAAATTAGGCAGCGGCTCTGCCTCCATCTTCTGAATCCCCCGAAGAAGTACACTGGAGTATTTCTCGATTCCGACATAATTAATATCCGGGTTCATCCGCGCCAAGTCCATAATAAATCTGCCCTTACCCATACCAATCTCGATACGGATGGGATGATCGTTCCCAAATATTTCTGTCCAGTTTCCTCTATATTGCTGCGGTTCATGGATAACGTAATCGCTTGCTGCAATCATTTCTCTTGAACCGGTAATATTCCGAAGTCTCATATTATGCCTCTCTAAACAACTGCTGCATTCATTTTACCACCTTTTTTTGTGAAAAGCACTACAGTTTTTGATTAAAATAGTGTATGATGATAAAGAATAACTCGGCAAAACAAGCACTGTCATAAGATATAGCTTTTTGACATATACTTCTCTATCATAGAAAGGTCAAAAACCATGTTGTTTTCAAAACGGCGGGAAAACAGATTTATCTGTCTTTTTCTTGCGTTTGCAATTCTCTGTTGCGGCTTCTGGCTGGCTCCTATCACCGTGCACGCAACGTTGGAAGAACTGCAAGCGGAAGCTGAGGCACGAAAATATCTCCCTATCCAAACCAATGAAATAGATAATTGGCCGGTCGGTCCTGCCATCAGCGCGGAATCTGCGATTTTGATGGATGCCAATACCGGCGTTATTTTGTATGCCAAAGACATTCATAAAAAATCATATCCGGCCAGTACGACCAAACTCTTGACCTGCCTGATCGCAATGGAGCGCGGCAATCTTGACGATATGGTTACTTTTTCTCATGAGGCTGTTTTCAGCTTGCCTGCAGGCTCTTCGCATATGGGCATGGATGAGGGAGAATCCATCACTCTGGAACAATGCTTGTACGGCATCCTGGTGGGTTCCGCCAACGAGGTGGCAAATGCGGTAGGCGAGTACATTTCCGGTTCCATCGATGAATTTGTCTCTGACATGAATGAGCGCGCTGCAGAGCTTGGCTGCACGGACAGTCATTTCGTAAACACAAACGGGCTTCCCGACGACAACCATTACACTACCGTATATGATTTGGCATTGATTGCATCGGCTTTCTTTCAGAATGAGATGCTGTGTAAAATCGGCAACACTGCCCGCTATCATTTTGAACCGACAGCAACACAGCCCGATGATTTCTATAAAGTTAATAAACACCAAATGATCAATGGGGAAATTGTCTACGAGGGAGTGCTGGGCGGCAAGACCGGCTACACCGATTTGGCAAGACAGACGCTGGTCACCTGTGCGGAGCGAAACGGCATGAAGCTTGTCTGCGTTGTTTTCAAGGAGGAATCTCCCACGCAGTTTACAGATACTGTGAAATTGTTTGATTATGGATTTAATAATTTTCAGGTGATGAATATCTCGGAAAACGAAAGCCGGTACCAGATAGAACCCTCCGGCTTTCTGCAAACCGGCAATGACATATTCGGGAGCTCTAAGCCGATTTTATCTATAGATTCTGACAGCTATGTCATAATTCCGAACACGATTTCTTTTGAAGACTTGGACACGGATATAGACTATAGCATATCGGATGAAAATCGTATTGCACAAATCAGCTATTCCTATCACGATACTTATGTCGGGAGCGCGTACCTCAATCTGGCATCGGACACCGCTTCCACATATGAGTTTGATACAATTATAGAAACTACCGACGTGAGCGTAGAAAGAATCGAACCGGAGCCATCTCATACCAACACTATTTTTATTAATGTGAAAAAAGTGCTTGTGGGCATTCTTCTGTTTGCCGGTATCGTTATACTGCTGTTCATTGTTCGGGCGATTATTATGAACAACAGAAATGCCCGCCGCAGGAGAAACCGCGTTAAGAGGAGGCAGAATCGACGGGAGCGGCTGCGTTCTGATTTAGATGATTTCGATTTTTAGAGATTCTCTTTCCTTTTCTCTGCTGTCTGGTCTTGTCCTGTTTATCGCGAATCGCAGCAATCTCCGCCTCTGTGATAAACTTCTGTGTCTTGACAACATATACTGAGCCGTCTTCCGCTTTGCGGATACGGATTTTGGCTTTCATATAGCCGTGTTTGTCACAATGGGACACACTGTAATAGTGCTTTCCGTTGGGTGAAAACCAGTAGATTTTTCTGCGGAGCTTTTTTTCGCACAGATAACACTTACTCTCCATGACCGTCTTGTCTTGAAGCGCTTCTGCTTTATCTGTAAACGTCCGTGAAATATATTTTGCATAGGTGTCAAAAATTACATGTATCTCGGATCCCTTATTCTTGGGCGGATGGAATACGTCAAACGAATAATTGCCCAACACATTCTCATCCAAAAGCGCCAACACCTTGGCCGTATAGTAGGCATCACTGAATGCGCGGTGAAAGGGAATATCTTTCTCAATCGACAGAAAATCGATAGCATACTCCAACGTTCTTCTCGATTTCTTATCTTCATAGGCAATACTGAACAGTTTCTGCACATCCAGAAACTTAATCGGTCCGTCCGCAAGCGGCTCCAGGTCATAGTATCTGATATTTCTCTGAAGCTCCGTCAAATCCAGCGGTCCCCAGGTACAGAAAATATAGTCATCACCGCACCACTCGTGAAACTGTTCCATTACTTCCGTAAATGAACGTCCCTGTTCAAGCTGTTCCATCTGCAAATGAATCAGCCTGCGTGTCACGCGATGCATCTCATGATACACCTGAGGTTTGATGAGCTCGCTGAACTCATCCACCATTTTTCTGTCGCTATTTAATTTGATGGCACCGATTTCAATAATCTCAAAAGGGAGCAGTTTCGATACCTGCTCCTGTCCGGTACTGCTTTGGTTCCACTCCAAATCCATAATGATGTAATTCATATGATTTTCCCATAACCTAAAGTTTAAGCCGTAAGCCTTTACCTAAAAGCCTACGGCCTTATAACGTCCCTGACTGGAGTCGAACCAGCGGCCTTTCGCTTAGGAGGCGAACGCTCTATCCTACTGAGCTACAGAGACAGTCTATCTATAAGGAGCTGGGATAATTGATATACCCCTGCATCCATACGATACCTTTAAATCTTCTTCCTACCTGCGGTTCTCCGTACAAATCCTGCTTGTTAATACACACATCAAACTGCAGGTCATTACAATTCAGCCGCATCACATAGATTTCTTCTTTGGTAATTTTATTTTCTCTCAGAGAAATATCCAGAATCTCTCCCATAATAGAGTACTGGTCACATTCCACGCCGTAAGGCATAAAATAAGTATCTACCAAACTAAAGACATCTTCTGTCAAAATTTTCTTGGAAATGGCTGTGTAAGTGTCCATATCCTCTAACGTCAGACTCTCAATGGCATCCTCATCGCCTTTTCTGGCAGCATCGATCAACTGATTCCTGTTCAGAGAAGCCCTCTGCACTTTCTGTTTCTGCTTCTCATTCTTGCTGATAGGCAGTATAATATTGCCCTTGAGCGATAGACCGGAGAGCGTAAGTGTGGTTCCCCTAATCGGAAGCCTGTTTTCATACAGCGCTTTGACATAGGGTACCATGTTCTGCAGGTAGAAAATCAAACTAACGCCTACCTTAATATCATCACAGACACCGGCATAAGATTCCTTATCCGCATGTCGTTCCACAGACACATCTTCGCAAGAACTGATGCCCGTGCCTCTCAGATATGGGTAAAAATAATCGTAAGTAAATTTATCGTTTTCATCGAACTCACCGCAAACGGCGATTCCCAAATCCTTAGCAAAATCTTCACAAAATTCTGCAAGTATGGTTTCTTCGCCGTTGGAAGTATATGTGCGGTGTGTCGCATTCAGAATGATATCGGTAATCAATTTCTGCTGCTCATGCCGATCGGACAATTTGCTAAAACCAATAGCTCGCATAAATTTATGCAAAAATTCCACCTCCCAATTGAGCGGAGCTCAATTTTTTTATATTCGCATATGACAGACTATCGAATCTCCGTCATGCCGCCCATGTACGGACGAAGCGCTTCCGGAATTCGGATAGAACCGTCAGGCTGTAAGTTATTCTCTAAAAATGCAATCAGCATTCTGGGCGGTGCAACCACTGTATTGTTTAGCGTGTGGGCAAAGTACTTACCATCCTTGCCGTTTACGCGAATCCGCAGTCTTCTTGCCTGTGCATCACCTAAGTTGGAACAGCTTCCCACCTCAAAATACTTCTGCTGTCTGGGGGACCAGGCCTCCACATCGTAAGATTTTACTTTCAAATCTGCAAGATCACCGGAACAACATTCAATCGTTCTCACCGGTATATCCAATGTACGGAATAAGTCTACCGTATTCTGCCACAATTTGTCAAACCAAAGCGGAGAATCCTCGGGCTTGCATACCACAATCATTTCCTGCTTCTCAAACTGATGAATACGGTAAACACCTCTCTCCTCGATACCGTGTGCACCTTTTTCCTTGCGGAAGCACGGAGAGTAACTTGTCAATGTGTGGGGTAATTCCTCCTCGGGAATAATTGTATCGATAAACTTACCGATCATGGAATGCTCGGAGGTTCCGATTAAATATAGATCCTCCCCCTCGATTTTGTACATCATGGCATCCATCTCGGCAAAACTCATAACACCGTCAACTACCGCACTTCTAATCATAAAAGGCGGAACACAGTAGGTAAAGCCTCTGCCAATCATAAAATCCCTCGCATAAGCAAGTACCGCTGAATGCAGTCTGGCAATGTCGCCCATTAAATAGTAAAAACCGTTGCCTGCCACACGACCCGCAGCATCCATATCAATCCCGTGAAATCTTTCCATGATTTCCGTGTGATAGGGAATTTCAAAATCCGGTACCGTCGGTTCGCCGTATTTCTGAATCTCTACATTCTCCGAATCATCTTTGCCGATTGGTACTGACGGATCAATGATATTCGGAATGGTCATCATATCTTTCTTAATTTTCTCGCGAAGATCGTTTTCCTTTTCTTCCAGCTCAGCAAGACGGGCAGCATTAGCGGCAACCTCTGCTTTCTTAGCCTCGGCTTCCTCCTTCTTACCCTGTCCCATCAACGCACCGATCTCTTTGGAAATTTTATTTCTGTTTGCGCGAATATCATCCGCTTCCTGCTGTGCTTTTCTGACCTCGGCGTCCAGTTCAATAACCTCATCCACTAAGGGAAGCTTACTGTCCTGAAATTTCTTCTTAATGTTCTCCTTCACAATATCAGGATTTTCTCTAAGAAATTTAATGTCTATCATGATGCTCTCCTTCTCATAACCAATCCGCCTATTTGTGAAAACGAATCGGAACTTTACCCAAACTAATCAATAACCTCTTCAATATATACGTTATTGACCTCAACCAAATCTTTGACGATGTCTACGCTTCTACCATCCTTATCTTTAATAATACGCAAAACCGGTCTGTCCGGGAATTCCTTATTCTGGTAGAGGACGATTCCCGTCTCCCGCTCATTCGTCCGCACCGTACTTCCGGCCGGATAGACTGCGGTGAACTCTAGGAAAGTATCGACGATTTTGCCGTCAAACTTAACATCCTTAAAACTTCGCAAATATTCTATAGCCTCGTACACTTTAACGCGCTTGCATCCAATGCCGCAAATCATTTCGTCAAATGCATCACATACCTGAATAATTCTACATTCTACAGGAATATCTGTGGCTTTAAGCGGATAACCCGAGCCGTCCATTCGTTCATGGTGATATAATATCATATTTTTGCTCTCATTGGAAATCCAATTTTCTCCGCGCAGCGCTGTATATCCATATATTGGATGTTTCTTGTACTCCGCATATTCCGATTCGGATAATTCCGTAAGATTTCTATCCGCATAATCGATTGTCAGATATCGAAGCCCCAGTTCGTGAAGCAAACAACTGACACCTATGTCATGCACCATCCGCGGCGGAAGATCCAGCTTGAGCGCCACGATGGTCGCTGTGCTGCAGATATTGATGGAATGTTCGTAGATATCCGAGCTTCTCCCCTTGATATCATATATCTGCTCCACCACTTTATCCTCTTCGAGGATGTTCATGATGATATGATCTGCCGTCCGGCTTAGCTCTTCCAGCGTGTTATTTTGACTGTAAGTATGTTTCTCCAAAATACTTTTTACCTTAAACTTAAGGGATGCCTCTACTTCTTCCCTTAGGATCACAACGGTCTTAGTATGTGGCTCATCTTCCTCAATATACACTTCTTTAATATCAAGTTCTCTGAGTTTCTCAATATACTCCTGCTTCAATGGCATTCCCACTGACAAAAGTATTTGATATTCCGGCGTAAAAACGTCCTTTGCCAAAATCTCTGTTCCTGTTAGATCATCAACATTACATCTTTTCATGTTTTTACCCTGTTATTTTCTAATCCCCTAAAGTAACATCAGTAATGTCCATCGCAATATCCAGCGCCTTCTTTTCTTCGTCGCCCAGTGATATTTCACATATTCCTTTTTTGACTTCCTTCGTGTACGAATAGCATCCTTCGGTGCTATGAACGCAGTTCAGGATAAAGCCGTTATCGTTTTCATCAAGCAGCGCCAGTGAAAAACTCAACTGCCCACCCATTTGGCTGAAAGCATCATATTTTACAATGCCAACCTTCTGAAACGCGCCTTCAAATTTTCTGTAAAGCGCCTGAATATCCTTGCGGTTCTTCTCCGTGGACGACTTGATAAATTTATTATCCTCAAAAATGCTTTCTATGTCCTGCTCTAAGCTTTTAGCATTTTTACCGGACATAAATTTCTTATATCGTTTCGATAACTTACCGAGCCTAACTGTCTGAACGACCGCTATGATTAGCAGAATAAGAATCATGGCATACGCGCCAATAAACAGATAAGATAAGTCAAAACTGCCGATTCCTATTTCTTCCAGTAAATTATAATTCATCGCTCTCGTACCTTTCTGTATCTCTCAGTATCGTCGTACGGTGTATACCCGTATATGCCTATCCTCAATAAGGCAAATAGAAGCATCCTATTTAGTCAGTAAATCTATGATTCTGTCCAAATCATCGTGATTGTAAAATTCTATCTCAATCTTACCGGCACCGTTGCCCTTCGAGGAAATATCCACCTTCGTGCCGAGTGACTGTTTTAACTTCTCTGCCACATCTTGATATACGACGTCAAGGCTGCTGTCTCCCTCTGCAATCTTCTTAGGTTTCTCCGGTTTGTTCAGGTTCTTGACTAATTTTTCCACATCACGAACGCTTAATTTTTCGTCAAAAACTTTCTGCGCAATCGTATATTGCTGCTCCGGATCTTCGATGGAAATCAATGCCCTTGCATGACCTGTGGAAAGCATATCGTCTATAATCATCTGCTGCACTTCGTCGCACAGTTTAAGAAGTCTCATGGAGTTCGTGACTGCTGTTCTGCTCTTGGATACTCTCTCCGCAACTTCATCCTGCTTTAAATTAAACTCTGTTAAGAGTCTCTTATACGCCTGTGCCTCTTCGATAGGGTTTAAGTCTTCTCTCTGAATATTCTCAATCAGGGAAATTTCTACAATCTCCTGCTCGGTGTAATCGCGTATGATAACCGGAACTTCCTTTAATCCCGCCAGCTTGGCTGCACGCCAACGTCGCTCACCTGCAATAATCTCATAGTATGTTTTTCTGTCTTGGACGAGAATCGGCTGTAAAAGTCCGAACTGCTTGATGGAGTCCGCCAATTCCTGCAAAGCATCTTCGTCAAAATTCTTTCTGGGCTGCTCTCTGTTAGGTTCAACCTGCGTGATTCTGACAATAGTTTCTGCCGCTTTCTCCTCCGGCTTACCTGCTGCCGCTTTATCGGAAGCCCCGCTGTCCGGAATGGGAATCATCGCGTCCAGTCCCTTGCCTAAACCTCTTTTTACTTTTGCCGCCATATCGCTATACGTCCTTTCTATTGATTACTTCATCCGCCAGTAACATATATGCTTCGGCACCTGCGGACTTTGGATCATACATGGCAATCGGCATTCCGTAACTGGGCGCTTCCGCTAATCTGATATTTCTGGGTATCATTGTATTAAATACATTCTGTTTAAAATGGTTTTTGACATTCTCCACAACCTGCATGGAGAGATTCGTTCTCGAATCGTACATCGTAAAGACTACACCTTCCATATCCAGCTCAGGATTCAGTCTCTCCTTGACAAGATTAACAGTATGAATCAACTGGCTCAATCCCTCCAGGGCATAGTACTCACATTGGATTGGTACCAGAACTGTATCCGCTGTTGTCATGGAATTGATCGTAAGTAAGTTCAAAGACGGGGGACAATCAATAATAATAAAATCATATTTATCTTTGACCCAGTCTACTTCATTCTTTAATATGTACTCCTTCTTATCGACACCTATCAATTCAATCTCAGCTGCCGCCAAATTGACATTGGACGGAATAACCGATACGCCCGGAATGACATCGCTCAAAATACATTCATTAATGGAACATTCTCCTAAGATCAATTCATAAACGGTGTTCTCCAGCTCGTTCTTCTCAACACCGAAACCACTGGTAGTATTGCCCTGTGGATCGGTATCAATCACCAATACTTTCTTGCCTTTTTCCGCCAATGATGCGGATAAGTTGATGGAAGTCGTTGTCTTTCCAACCCCACCTTTTTGATTTGCAATCGCAATCGTTCTTCCCATGTTTGTTTTTCCTCTGCCTTTCGTTTTGTATTTCGACAAAACGTTTCTCTCCAAAATCAATTCTATCTTTCTGTTCGTTTACGATTATAGCACTAAACCATTTGAGAATCTATAGAAAAATTTTCTATGATGAACTGAGTTTATACTTCTATCGAAACCGCATAATCCAAAATGACATTTCCATTAGCATCTGGGGTAGTAAATCTTGGACAATTATACCTTTCAAAACACCAGTCATCTTCTTTTCTTTTTAGATTATGTACTTTCAATTCTTCCAAGCACATATCATGAGTTTTCATTGTATAAAACTCGCTGCTGTTTTCTCTACCGTACAAATAGAAGACAGCATAGTTCAACGGTTCAATATCTATATATTCAAAACCGGACGGAACATCTGTATCGACTGAGAAAAACATCCCTATCCAATATTCCGGTACACCATCAACTATGTGGACAGCGCCTATATAGCCGTTATCATTTATTGGCAGACTCGGGATAGATTCCAGCACATCAAACCAGTTGTTAGACCACCACTCTTCCCAGTTCACATTGTCTGCATATCGTTTTCCTATAAATCGTGTTGCCGGACAACTTTCCTGTTCTACTCTCAGTATTTGTATTTCCATTTTATGATTTCCCCCTATGTCATTCCGGCTTATCCCGTCGAGTATATATTACTAAACCAAAGCAATATCAAATGTTTCACGGTCGGTTTTGCGTTATTTTGAAAATGTTTCACGGAAAACTCACTACATCTTGGGTAAAATTGTTTCACGTGAAACATTATCTTGTGTCCATAATCTAAATCTTGGAAATGTTTCACGTGAAACATTAGAACAATGTGATAATATTATTCTTAATCGCAAAGACTGCTGCCTGCGTTCTATCGGATACATCTATCTTCTTAAAAATATTGGAAACATGATTCTTCACTGTCCGCTCACTGATATTTAAGCTGGTAGCAATCTCCTTATTAATCAGTCCATTGGCAACCTGAATCAACACTTCCAGTTCTCTACTTGTCAACAGATCAATTTTGTCTTTATCGATGTCCCTGTTTGCCAACCGATTATTTAGCGCAGGAATTAAACTCGCTTGAATATAATTTTCCCCGGACATAATCGACTGAATTGCTCTTTTCAACTCAGCAGATTCAGAGTCCTTCAAGATATATCCGTCTACTCCGATATCAACTGCTCTCAACAAATACTCTAATTCATTATGTACTGTCAAAATAAGAACTTTGACATCGTACTCTTTTTTCTTAATCTCATCCAATACTTCCAGACCATTCTTCTCCGGCATATTAATATCCAATAGTAAAATGTCCGGAATGTGATGCTCAAGTTTATCAAGACACTCTACTCCATTAGCTGCTTCAGAAACAACTTCTATACTTCCATCAAACTCCAACAACTGTTTGATACCTTCGCGGATTAAGCTATGGTCATCCGCAATCATTACCTTCGTGCTCATATTTTCTCTTCCTCCATTACAAATTATATTTTAATTATGAAATTTCCATATTGTAATCCTACTCCAACGTCTCTGCTTTAGGAATTTCTATCTCAATAGAAGTTCCGTTATCAGTATCGAATTTAATTTTTCCACCTAAGAAAAGTACCCTTTCTTTAATAACAGACAAGCCGAAATGCCTGTCCTTTTTCGATGCTACATCCATATCGAATCCGGTTCCGTTATCTTGAACCTGAATATAATATATACTGCCACAATCTTTCAACTTCACAACAATCTCATTTCCACCGGAATGCTTAATCGCATTTTGCACGCACTCCTGAACAAGACGATAAATAGAAATAAATAATACATGTGTAGAAGGATTCATCTGCGTAACAGTAATTTCATCAATATCAGTCTCTATACGAAACTGTCTATCCTGATTCAATACGATAATCAGTTTTTCTATTGTTTCCTTAAGTCCAAGGTCATCAAAGGACATGGGCCTTAAATCAAAAATACTGTTTCTAATCTCTTCAATAACTTTGCGGATACCCTTGGCCACTGTCGCCAGTTCCAGTTTGGCCCTCACAGGATCCTCGTCAATATAAAGAGAGCCCAGCTCTACCTTATGAACTAAGTGAGTAAGATTCTGCAAAGAAGTATCATGTAAATCTCTGGCAATTCTTTGCCGCTCCTTTTCCTGTGCATCCAAAATAGAAAGTTGTTTCACGTGTAACATAGATGATGAACCGGATATTACCTTCTCCAACTGCATTATATTATTCTCATCGGAATGAAGCTGCTTTTCTAATTCATCACACTCTGCAAGTAATTTCTCTTTCTGCTGTTTGTTCTGTTCTATAACATCATGATATACATCTTCTACTTTTCTCGGAAGAAATACTTGGAGATCACTCTCCTCTTTGTTGAGCAGACTATTCAAATAAGCATCTATCTCTGCAATCTTATCTTTTTTCTCTTGCAATGCAGACAGAAGGAGTGCATGTTCTTTTTTCAATTCATCGTACATTGTCTGCACAATCTCATAATTCTCTGCGTCCATAAATTCTCCACGGCTATATGTATTTATAAATAATTAGCCAAATAAAAAGTACAGATATTTTAATCATATACTAAATCTCAAATTTAGAAAAGAATATATATATTTATTTTACTTAATTTTTATATTTTATGATATAATAAACAAAAGTTTTAGGAATATATAATGAAGGGCGGAAAAATAATGAACATTATTGCTATGACTTGTATGTGTGTAGACGTATTTGATGTCTCAGGAGAAATCCGTCCCGGAGGTGAAGCGTTGAACTTTGCAGCAATCGCTTCAGAATATGATAACGTTTCCATTAATATTCTCGGAGCAATTGGTGATGATGATTATGGCGCAGCGGTGCTAAAGTCTATTGATGGAAAGCGTATAAATAAAAATTATATTCGCATTATTTCAGGTGCTACTGCCAGTCATCGGATTTATCTTACTGAAAAAGGCGACCGCTATTTCAAAGAAGATTCATGGAACGACGGTGTTTACGGCATCTATCGTCTTACCGATGCTGACAAAGAAAAAATTATGAATTCAAATGTTGTTTTCACTACCTATAATTGCCCCAATTTTGATGAGGTACTGAAACTAAGAAAAAATGGAAACTTTCAGCTTGCCGTTGATTTTAATGTCATCAGAGATTTCGATACATTAGAGGATATTGTACAATACATTGATTTCTTTTTTATTAGTGGTGAGGAATCTATTCTTTCACAATTCCATAAATGGTCAAAACATTATGACAACATATTCAATATAACACTGGCTGAAAACGGCAGTGTTACATACTTCAAAGGCAAAGAATATAGAGTCGATGCCGTACCTGTCAGAGAAGTTGTTGATACAACCGGATGCGGTGACAGTTACCATGCTGCTTTTTTGTGTTCCTATTTAAATGATGCAAATATTATCAATGCGATGAATGAGGGTTCGAGAATTGCTTCTAAAACATTAAGCCATATAGGCGCATTTTAATCATAATGTTTCGCCTTCACATTCCTTGAAACATTTCTTCCTTCCGTGTGGTAAGGCCCAGTTCATCTTTTTCAACTTTAATTACAAAAGGGAAACGATTGTAATCTATACACATCCAAAAATCAGCCTCAGGAAAAACATCTTGACTGGATTGGTCAAAAAAATGTCTTCCGGCATTACTCTTAAGGTTCAAAACTTTTTGCTTAATACCAGAAAATTCTTTACCTTCCAGAATACTTTTAATATATTCCGCACACAATTCGTCTTCTGCGGCAGGTTCCATACCAGCTTTTCCCATACATACAAGTGAAACTGTCTGGGGGTGTTTTGTCATGATATACCGGGCCACAGCTTTTGCATTCACCAAACTACCCGTAATAATTTCACTTGCACCTACGGCATTGACAACACCTTGAGTTCCGGCACTGGTTGTATGTATAATCGTTTTCCCTGCTACATCTTCTTTTGAAATGGTTGATGGAGAATTCCCATAATCAAATCCGTCACATTTCCTTCCTTGACGTTCACCTATCAGAATACTATTCTGTATACGGCTGCTTAAAGAAAATGCCTCTTCTATTGTGCCGACAGGGCGTATTTCTTTTACACCCAGATCATACAAATAGCATTCGAGGGAAAATGCCCTAAAAACATCAATAATGACAGTCAATCCTTCTGCCTGTTTTGCACCTTCAACCAAGTGTAGTATATTTATTTGATACATATACTTTTACCCTTCTCACAAATATCTCTTTCTCCCATATCCGTATATATGGTTATTTTAGGTTATCGTCACTACTTTGTCTATTGTATTATCAGATATTTCATCAAAATATTTGTAAGAAATCAAATTATCCATTATAATGGAAGTAACATTATACCCAACCTTGATATACCTGATTCCAAAATATTATCAGGGGACAAGTTAAAGGAGCAGCCTATGACTAAAAAACTGACTACCGCAATTGTATTATCAGGTTCTTCCATAGCGGCAATGCATGTAATCAACCGAGTTCATACTTCTATGTGCACAGCTAAGAGCTTATTGAGAAATTCGGAAAACCGTTATTATGAATGGCGGTTTGGTAAGGTAAGATACCAGAAGAAGGGCAGCGGCAGCCCGCTCCTTCTCATACATGATTTGACAGTGGGCAGCTCCAACTATGAATATCACAGGTTAATCAATAACCTGACCGAAAACCATGAAATCTACTCCATTGATTTGCTCGGCTACGGTTTGTCCGATAAACCGTCCATGACATACACGGGTAATCTGTACGAGCAGCTTATCAATGATTTTGTTATGAATGTGATAAAAAGAAAGACTTCCGTAGTTGTAACCGGCGAATCCGTTCCGTTTGTTATTATGGCCTGTCACAACAATCCGGAAATCTTTAACAAACTGATCTGCATCAATCCTCAGAATTTATATACGCTGAATCAGATTCCGTCCAAGCAAACGACTTTAATGAAATTATTCCTGGAGATACCGATTTTGGGAACCTTTACATATCATGCACTGACGAACAGATTAACAGTAGAAAAAATGTTCCAAAGACAGTGCTTCTGCCGTCTCAATGAGATTAGAGACAAATATATTGCAAATTATTTGGAAGGCGCATATGCATGCGGTTACAATTCTAAATATGCTTTTGCAAGCTATGTCGGAAAGTACATGAATTTGAATATTCTTCGTGAGCTGAAGGAAATCAATAACAGCATCCTGATGATAGGCGGAGAGAAAGAGCCCGAGATAAGAACCACAATCGATAATTATAAATATTATAATCCGGCAATCGAAGAAGTATATATTCCCGATACAAGACATCTTCCGCAGTTGGAAGCTCCCGATGAAATTCTAGAGCAGATTAAGATTTTCTTGACATAGGAGAAAACGAAATGAATAGAACTTTTAAAACAATACTTTTCATATTGCTTATGTCATGGATTGGTATAAGGTTAGCGGGTATACTGGTATTTTTTGTAATTTCATATTTTTGTCAAGTGCCGTAACCCAATTAGGAGATATTTTGTAAAACATAATAATCCCCATATACTTTTCTGTCATGATAACCGATTAACTTTTCTTCAGAAGCTGCAAAGCCCATTTGTTCTACAGCCATCTTACGCTCCACGGCAGCAGGCACAACTTTTGTCGCAATTATTTTACAATCAAACAACTCAAAAGCCGGCTGTACAATCAAATTTAAAATTTCAAGAATCTGCTCTTTATGTTCATAATCACTTCTTAAATCCAAACGCAGCAGACCGCAATGATCAAAATAATCTTCATGGGAATCACGACGAAAACATTCAATCGTACCTATTGCACTATGAATAGATTTGTCAATAATAGTCCAGCGCACATAGCCTTGGTTCCCATACTCCAATAACCAGAAACCAATTTGCCTCTCCATACGTTCCATTGTCGTATAATGGAAATCATCGCCGTTGCAGTTGTCGCTGTTAAAAAGCGGCACGGCTTTTTCATCGGAATACACAGAAAGCAGTTCAGGAGCATCCTCCTTTACCACTAATCTCAAAAGATATTTTTCATTTTCAAACACAGGGCATTTTTCAAAAACGTTCATCATCATACCTCCACATTTTTTATTCTTCCATTAACATCATTTATAAAATTGAAATTTATTTGATAGAAACATACTGAACCATAGCGTTATTCGTCAGTGGATTGCGCTTTTCATAGCAGAAAATCATTGCTGTAGGGCAATCAAATATATATTCAAAGACTTCCACATGCAAAATTTTCGTCAGTTCACGATAATTGCAATTCTGTAAAAAGGGAAAAAGCGCGTGAGTCTCCGCCTCTTCATGCAGAATGCCATGAATATCGTTTTTCCAACTTTCCAAAGAAGAAAAGAACACCGGACGGTTTTTCATGTGTTCCCTTAAATACAAATCACAGGTAAGATATTCTCGAAAAACAGCAATCACTAAATCACATACTGACATCTCTTTAGCTGTCGCCCTCTCTTCCAACAATTTGTATCCGGAAGTACACTGTCCGCACATATCTTTCTGCCCTTCCATATAGGAAGTAATATGTGCCGTCCCACACTCCAACAAAATTTTATATTTCTGCACACGTGACGACTGCACTCCTAACAGATTATGCTCCTCATACCAATAAGCAATGAACTCATACATGGCATAAGGTGTATCAAAATATGAGCACAGATACTCCAGCGAATTATGAAACTGTCCGCTGTTATAGTAAATCTCAAGCACCTCCTCTATACGCTTAAGACGACAGACATCCTCATAGGAAAGCCATTTAGTAGAAAGCACTTCGTAGGGAGGTAAACTTGTATACTTCAACTCATACTCAGCAGCACATTTCTCCATGTTGGAGCCTTTTAATACTTTAAGAAACCCTAATTGTAGCTGTTTAGGGTATAAAAAGTATACGTCATTAAAAGAAATTTGAAACGTCTGCAAATCTTCATATGGCAAACCTGCAATTAAGTCTAAATGCACATGAATATTATCCTGCTCTGTAATTCTTCTGACAGCAGCTGAAACCTTATCAAAATCCATCTTGCGGTTAATCTCATCAATAGTTCTTCCGTTGGTTGACTGTACTCCTATTTCTAGCTGAACTGCACCGGGACGAAATCTCTCAAACAGTTCGAAATAGTCGTCATCCAATAAATCCGCCGCCATTTCAAAATGAAAATTGGTTATTCCGTTATCGTGTTCCAAAATATACTGCAGAATCGACAACGCATGATCCTTTTTACAATTAAATGTACGGTCAACAAACTTCACCTGCGGCACTTTTCGCTCCAAGAAAAAATTAAGCTCCCGGCATACGCGATCCACAGAGCGAAAATCCATCGCCTTATCAATCGAAGAAATACAATAACTACAAGAAAACGGACATCCACGGCTGCTCTCATAATAAATGATCCGATGTTCAAAATCTTTCAAATCTTCATACCAAAAGGGAATTTCATCAAGAGAAAGTCTACGTGTATTGTTCCCGTCAAGAACAGCGGGTAACTCATCGGAAGTATTCTGAACATAAGAGGATACCAGATAACGGAAAACATACTCACCCGGTCCGACCATCACCCCTCGAAGCTGCCATCTCTGTATTACTTCGGACGCATCGTAAGAAACCTCCGGTCCGCCTGCCCAGATATCGGCCTCCGGCAGAATCTGATGTAAATCAGAGATAAGACTGTCGATGAGATTATAATTCCATATATAACATGAAAAAGCAATCACGTCAGGATGCTTTCTATAGATTTCCTGTAAAATATATGAGCTCTGCTGATTAATCGTAAACTCAATAATATTCACATGAGATTCATATTCGCCCACGCAGGATTTCAGGGAGTAGACGGCAGGATTGGAATGTATGTACTTCGCATTGATTGCTACAAGTAAAATATTCATCTCTATCGTGTATGTTGTTTCTATAAACAAAACACCATATTCCTTTCTGTTGCGTATCGCGGTTCATGCAAACTTACCTGATGCCTTGATACCATGTTACAAAGGCTTCTTACTCGCCATTCCTGATTTTCTCGGATATTTCTGAGGCGTTTCATTAATCTTTTCAATCACCACCAGGTTACGATATATGTCCGAATCGGGAAGCATAAAGGTAATCTGCTCATGTATTTTTCCACCTAAAAGATCTATCGCATTTTCCGCTCCACCTATTTCCTCTGCACTTTTCTCCGACTTATAGGAAATAAATTTACCGCCCACTTTGACATAAGGAAGACAGTACTCGGACAGAGTAGAAAGATTCGCAACTGCCCTCGATACACACAAATCGTACTTTTCCCTTAACTTATCAGGCTTTGCATAATCCTCCGCCCGACCGTGAATTGCTTCTATACCGTTAAGCTGCAGTGCGTAAATTACTTCATTTAGAAAATCAACTCTTTTATTTAAGGAATCCATAAGTGTAACACTCAGATTCGGAAAAGCAATCTTAAGGGGAAGTCCCGGAAAACCCGCGCCGGTTCCGATATCAATCAACGAAATCTCTGTTTCCGTCTGATTGAAATCGTATGCCTTCACAAGAGACAAACTATCTACAAAATGTTTCTTAAGAACCTCGTCAAAATCCGTAATCGCAGTCAGATTCATAACCTGATTCTTCTCAACAAGCATCTCATAATAAGTTATGAACTGTTCTACCTGTCTATCAAATAAGGTGATGCGTAGTTCCTGTAAGTCCTTGTAAAAATATTGTAGATTGTATTGTTTAAGAATATTGTTCACTTTGTACTTTCCTTTATTATAAATATAGGCTATCTCTTACTATATCGCTCCAAATACACCAACAACACTGAAATATCCGCAGGCGACACTCCGGATATTCTGGAAGCTTGTCCCACCGACACAGGTTTGTAGGCAATCAGTTTTTGTCTTGCTTCCAGACGCAGAGAACTGATGTCATTATAATCTATGTCAGCCGGAATACGCTTTTTCTCCATCTTCTTATACTGTTCCACCTGACGCTGCTGCCTGAGAATATATCCCTCGTATTTAATTTCAATCTCCACCTGTTCTATTACATCTGTCGGAAGTAAAGTGCGTTCCTTATCAATCTCCGCCAAATCTTCATAGGAAAGCTCCGGTCGACACACAAGCTCCGCCAGACTTGTACCTGTCTTCAACGTAGCACTTCCGTGGGATACCAGAAATTCCTGATTTTCTTTCGCCGCACCCACAACCGTATTCTTCAGACGTTGTACCTCACGCTCTATCAATTCCTTCTTATGAAGTGTAGCTTCGTAGACCTCTTTTGAAACCAGACCAACCTCATATCCGATTTGACGAAGTCTTAAATCAGCATTATCCTGACGAAGCAGAAGACGATACTCCGCTCTGGAAGTCATCATTCGATAAGGTTCAAAACTTTCTTTGGTTACTAAATCGTCAATCAGTACGCCGATATATGCCTGGGAACGGTCCAGAACAACAGGCTCTTTTCCCAAAATAGACATTGCTGCGTTAATACCGGCAATCAAACCCTGTGCTGCAGCCTCTTCATAACCGCTGCTGCCGTTAAACTGCCCGCCACTGAACAAACCTTTGATATCCTTGAATTCGAGAGACGGATATAACTGCCTTGAATCAATGCAATCATATTCAATCGCATAGGCATTTCTGACAATCTTACAATTTTCCAAGCCCGGAACCGTGCGGTACATGGCAAGCTGTACATCCTCCGGAAGTGAAGAAGACATACCACCCACATACATTTCATTGGTATGTAAGCCCTCCGGTTCAATAAAAACCTGATGCCTGTCCTTATCGGCGAATTTCACAACCTTATCTTCGATAGAAGGACAATATCTCGGTCCCGTTCCTTCTATAATTCCTGCATAAATTGGGGAACGATCCAAATTAGCCTTAATAATCTCATGTGTATTCTCATTGGTATAAGTCAGCCAACAGGAAACCTGATCAATCTGCACATCCTCCGGATTGGTGGAGAAAGAAAAAGGAATGATTCTCTCGTCTCCGAACTGCTCCTCCATCTTACTGTAATCAATCGTTCGACCGTCCATTCTCGCAGGAGTTCCGGTCTTAAATCTCCGCATCTCAATACCAAGATTTCTTAGAGAATCCGACAAATGATTGGCAGCTTGTAAACCATTGGGCCCGGTATAGGTAATCGTTTCTCCACACAGACATCTTGCCTTCAGATAAGTTCCTGTACATAAAATAACTGCTTTGCATTCATAGATTGCACCGGTCGCAGTCTTAACTCCGATTATTTTCTTTGTTGCAATACTTTCATCAGACGTAGTTGAATTGTCACAAGCCTCCGTCAACAGTTCACATACTTCCGCCTGCTTAATTGTAATATGTTCCTGATTTTCCAGAACCTTGCGCATCGCCCTGGAATATTCCGCCTTGTCCGCCTGTGCGCGCAGGGAATGAACCGCGGGTCCTTTCGATTTATTCAACATCTTAGATTGGATAAAAGTCTTGTCGATATTTTTACCCATCTCGCCGCCGAGCGCATCAACTTCCCGCACCAGATGTCCCTTGGAAGTACCGCCCACATTGGGATTGCAGGGCATCAGTGCGATACTGTCCACACTTACCGTAAAAATAACAGTTTCAAGTCCAAGTCTTGCGCACGCCAAAGCGGCCTCGCATCCCGCGTGGCCCGCACCTACTACACATACATCTACTTGTTCCCTGATCTGCAACATCTCACAAATACTGCCTTTCCGTATTAAATATATTTATTTACTAACCGACCATAATCAACTTTTTAATAATGCTATTATACTATTGAACACCTAAATCAGCAAGGATATAGGAAGAGTTGCATGGTTCCGTACTTTTCTTTGACACGGAAATGTCACGTTATTATAATAAATGTATCTTTTTATCATTTTCCTATTATATAGATTATTAAATTATAATTCATGGAAATGTTAGTGTTATGAAGAAAATATTTGCCTACCATTTGGTATATAAAATAGCTTGAAAAGGTGGAAAACTATGGAAGATTGGGTTATAGAAGTAAAACAACACTGGGATGATGTATCCGATTCTGATTGGTATATGTCATTAAGAACAGATGAAAAAATATCAAGATTACAAGAAAATCCTGCTTTGGCATTTCATCCTGTAGTATTTGAACTTATAAAAAAATATATGGGTGAAATAAGCGGAAAGCACATCCTATTGCCATCCAGCGGAGATAATCATGCAGCTTTTGCTTTCGCGATTATGGGCGCTAAAGTAACTTCAGCAGATATCAGTGAAAGACAGTTAGAGAATGCAAAAACGATTGCAGACAGGATAGGTCTGGATATAGAGTTTGTATGTGATAACACAATGGAATTAGAACATATCAAAGATAATTCCTATGACCTTGTGTATACCTCAAATGGAACACTTTCTTGGATAAGTGACTTGACCGGAATGTATAAAAACATAAACAGGGTTCTGAAAAATCAAGGATTTTCTTTTATGTATGACATGCATCCATTTAACAGACCTTTCTCCGGAGAAGCTTGGAAAGAACCAAAAATCATAAAATCCTATCATGATGTAATGCCGGATCTTCATTGGCGTATACAGGATATAGTGAATGCAAATATCATGGCAGGTTTATCCATAAATGAACTTGCAGAGTTGCCGGCAGTTGATGCGTCATTTTGGTTTACATACGATGAACTTA
>JAFLTE010000060.1 GCA_022510565.1 Lachnospiraceae bacterium
GCAACACATTCTGCCCGCAGGCTTTTTACCCAATCAAAGTCACATGGTCGTGATCCGTCATAATTCTCACCGCCACAAATCACCTGTTCAATCTGTCCGTCACTAAGATATTTTTCTATACTGACTGCCCCGATCAAAGGTGCACACATGATACCCTTATGCTTAAATGGTAAATCAAGCAGAATCGGAATCCGTTCATCTGCTCTATGCTGATTTTCACAGGTAACATTGAAGAAAATATTTTCCCATCCGTTACCCCAATCTTTCGGCAGACTTTTCTCTACCCGCTGCGGACGTTTAGTAAGCAGAAAAAATTTCACATCCGGTCGCTGTCGCATGATTTCCCATGCCTCATCCCTCCATTCATCCGCCTCCTCCAAAAAGAAGTCGGAGGACATACAAACCCGAATCAATTCTCCGCTTTGAATTTTATACCCACCGTTTCTTTTTTCCTGAAGAGGATAAGAAAAACCTGACTTCGTTCTGTAAATATCGGCACCGTTACGGTCACGGACACGGTCAAGAAAATACATATAGCAATTTTGGCATCCCTCACTGCACTTTACACAACCGTGCCATGGATTCCATATATCGTGCATAGCGTCACCTCAAATCTCCGAATATATTACTTCAAACCGGAAATTACCGTTTCAAATCTTCTAAGACCTTTGCAATATCATTATCAATACAAATGGACTGCTGCTTAATCTCATCAGGGCAAACTGCTTCGCCATAGTTAACGCAGGCATAAACAGCCTTTGGATTCTGCGCGGTCATCTGCCAAAAAGGATATTTGATAATTCCGGGAGTATTATAACCTACACCCAGCTCCAAAAAAAGCATTCGTAGGCCTTTTCTTGTACGCAGGAAATTCTCATAGCGTTCTGCTGCTTTGTGCCATCCTTCATCTTCCACAAACCGATTGTCAGAGCGCAGGTTCATTGTCATGGGCTTTCCGCATACAGGACAATGGGGAATCAGCTCTGTCGGAACAGACATTTTAGGTGTTACACCATCAGGAATAGTCAACTCACTGTTTTTATCAATGATATATCCCTGTGCTTCAAGCATTTTACGGACTGTATCTTCATTGTTATAAGTAGATTGCCGACACGGCTCGCCACACTGAAACAGACCATAATCCCCCTGTGTATAGAACAGCTTTTTCTTATCAAAGCCTGCTTTTTGAAAACAGTGATCCACATTCGTGGTTATCACAAAATAGTCCTTGTTTTTTACGAACCCTAAAATCTCCTCATAAATAGGTTTCGGTGCGTCCATATAGCGGTTGACTGTGATAAAGCGGCTCCAATATGCCCAATGTTGTTCCGGTGTATCGTACTGACAGAATGCACCCGAATACATATCGTGAAAGCCGTACTTATCTTCAAAATCTGAAAAATATTTCCTGAAACGCTCTCCGGTATAAACAAAACCCGCCGAGGTGGAAAGTCCTGCACCTGCACCAATCACAACAGCATCCGCAGATTTCAATGCATCTTTCAATTTATTAATTTGTATCGAGTAACCCTCGGTAGATTTCGTAATCGATATCTTTGAAAACATTGAAAATCACCTCCATATGGCTGCCTGTCTGCTTCCTATAATCTTTCACAGTCCGCACGGCAATTTCTGCCGCTTTGTCATTAGGAAAATGAAATTCTCCCGTAGAAATACAACAGAAGGCTATGCTTTTTACTCCGTTCTGTTCGGCAAGCTCCAGACAGGAACGATAGCAGGATGCAAGCAACTCTTTGTCTGTATCCGTCAGTGGACCGAAAATAATCGGGCCGACTGTATGAATGATATATTTGCAGGGTAGGTTGTAAGCCGGCGTGATTTTTGCTTTCCCCGTTTCTTCTTCGTGTCCCTGCCTTTTCATAATCTTAGCACACTCAAGTCGCAGCTGTATTCCGGCATAGGTATGGATGCAGTTATCAATACACCCGTGACATGGTGCATAACATCCGGTCATACCACTGTTGGCGGCATTGACAATGGCATCACAGCGAAGCGTGGTGATATCGCCCTGCCATAAATAAATGCCGTTCGATACAGGTGACAAATCAGCAAGCTCCGTGATGCCTTTTGCAGCGGTTTCCTCCTGTAAATATTCGTCCTGCACGGTTAGAAAATCATCGCTGATTTTCTTGGGGTTACGAACATTAAAAAGGGAACGGAGCAACTGTTGTTGTTCCGTTTTATCAAGCGGTATTACTATTCCCTTATACCGGGGCTGTTCATCGAGAAGTCTCTGTATTAGAAATTTGCGTCTTTCTGCTTGATTCATGACTTTTCTACCAACTCTGATATATATTTAAGAAAATTTCCCTTTTTTTAATTATACAAATGTCGCATTCTTTAACAAGTACGCACTTTTTTGTAACTATTGAACTTTTCACTGCAACACAGTATAATTTAAATGTAACATTCATTTTTGAAGTAATGGAGGTTTGCAATGAAAACGAAAGCGGATTTACTTCCGGAATGCCCGGTTGCTACAACTGTACAATTGATTGGAAATAAATGGAAATTATTAATTATGCGAAATCTGCTTGTTCGTCCGTGGCGTTTTAATGAACTGCAGAAAAATTTAGAAGGCATCAGTCAAAAGGTACTGACTGATAGTTTGCGTTCAATGGAGGCCGATGGGATTCTTACCCGAACCGTTTATCCGGAAGTTCCTCCAAGAGTTGAGTATGCCCTATCAGAATTGGGAGAATCCATGCGCCCGATTCTCGAATCTATGGAACAATGGGGATTGTCTTATAAAAGCACAATTTCAAAAAAATAATAAAAAGAAGCAGGATACAGCTCTGGCCATACCCTGCTATTCATGATTAAAACAATCAGCACGCGTTGCTCTTTATGCAGCACTTGCCGGCACTGTATGTTCTTTACGCTCCTTACTTCTGACAAAGAGAAGTTTGAACAGAGTGCGAACCAATGGCTGGATAAAGAACAATTGGGTGAAAAAAGCAAATGGAAAGTTGTAACAAACCAACCTCATCCAGTTTGCCAGCAGTGTGAATAAGTTAAAACCACTGTAATAAGGATAGTACATGAAAGCTGCCAGAAAGCTCATGGCAGGACACATGATACCTACTGTGGCACAGATGATGGCAGTCTCAAACAGTACAGGATGCGTCTCCTTCGGATTAAACACCTTGCAGGCCAGCTTAAAGGACAGAGGACTGCCAAGGATATTCTCAAGTAAATAAGCGCAGCAAAATTCGATGAGAACAATCGCCCAAATGGGAAGGGCCCGTCCAAACATAGACACGCCGCCCATCGCATTGATAGCTTTGATTACACCAGTCTCGCCGGTGAGAGCCATAAATGTTCCGCCGTTAATCACGTAGAGACTGTAAAATACATAGGCATGCACCGTTATGATAACGGTAAGTAGTGCGAACATCATTCGCTGAAACTGATTTTGGGGCATAAATTTTTCCTCTCTTTCTCCTCTTTTTGCACAAAAAAACACAAGCCTGCACCACGCTGCTCTGTTGTACATAATTACCGTAATCAGATTTACGTGCGTAGCACCACTTGTGTCGTTTATGCGCAAATATTTAATTACCTTTGATAATTTATCACAAGGAAAATTTTTTTGCAAATGTTTTTTTATTTTTTTAAAAAAATTTATTTCTTGAAAAATAGTAACTATATGGCTTATAATTATGACGTTTTTAAGGGCAATATTTGAAGTTCTATTATGATGCGGACGGCAATTTGCACTATAAATGATTCCAAATATCAGAATGGGAGGGACTTTATGTTCAAAAAGGTGATAGCAATATTTATAACAGGACTTATGGTCTGCTCAT
>JAFLTE010000061.1 GCA_022510565.1 Lachnospiraceae bacterium
TGCTGATGCGGCAGGAATCAGTAAATCCTTACTCTTTCACTATTTTCATAACAAGAAAGAGTTGTATCTGTTTCTTTGGGACAAATGTGCTGAAACAACCATAGAGTTTCTGACGAAATACGGCTGCTATGGTCAGAAGGAATTGTTTGAGAGCATGGAGCTCGGAATGCGGGCCAAAATGGAGATCATACGGCTGTACCCTGATATGGGAACCTTTACGATTAAAGCCTTTTATGAAAAGGATCCTGAAATTAACGCGGCTGTTCAAGAGAGCTATCATAGATACTTCAATCTGAAAGCGGATATGACGCGCCTTAATCTTGATCCGGGGCAGTTCATTCCCGGTCTGGATGTCGACATGATGTACCGGGAAATGTATTGGGCATCTGAAGGGTATCTCTGGGAAATGGTGCAGCGAGGTGATGTGGATATGGATCAAATGGAGAAAGACTTCACAAAGCTGATAAACTTTTGGAAAAGTATTTATCTTCGTAAGGAGTAGGGCATGGAAGCAATTAATACGATTAGTCTGACAAAATATTATGGGAAATCCAGAGGCATTGTAAACTTGAATCTGTCCGTCAAAAAGGGAGAGTGTTTCGGCTTTATCGGTCCGAACGGCGCAGGCAAGTCCACAACAATCCGCACTTTGTTAGGGCTTATTTCTCCGACTTCGGGCAGCGCGCAGATTTTCGGAAAAGATATTACGAAAGAGAAGGAATCGATTTTACAAAACATCGGCTATCTTCCTTCCGAAGCGGTGTTTTATCCCGGCATGAAGGTGAAAGATGTGCTGAGATTGTCTGCTGATATGCGAAAGATGAATTGTGCTGAGGAAGCCCGAAAGCTCTGTGAACGCCTGCAGCTTAACACATCCCGCAAAGTGGACGAGCTCTCTTTTGGCAATCGAAAGAAGGTCGCGATTGTCTGTGCCCTGCAAAGCACCCCGGAATTACTTATTCTTGATGAGCCGACTGGAGGACTGGATCCCCTTATGCAGCGTGAGTTTTTTGATATAATCAGAGAGCGAAACCGTGACGGGGCAACGATATTCATGTCCAGTCATGTATTGTCTGAGATTCAGCGAAACTGTACTCGGGCCGCAATTATCCGGGAAGGAAAAATAATTGCCTGTGACAGTGTAGATGCACTGTCTAAAACCAGTGCCAAGCGGGTAGCGGTACATGGCAGTGTAGCTTTGGACGGACTTGACGGTATCCGAGATAAGATGGATATGGGCGGATCGATAACCTTCCTTTACAGCGGTGATATGAATATTTTGCTTGAGCGGCTTTCAACAGGTCACATCACCGATTTGACCGTATCAGAGCCGGATCTAGAGGAGATTTTTATGCATTATTATGAGAAGGACGGTGACAGGGCATGACAATTGTAAAACACGAACTTCGTCAAGGTAAGACATCGTTTTTGATTTGGACGGCATCCGTTGGATTTTTGCTGGCAGTCTGCGTTTTTCTGTTCCCTGAAATGAAAGGGGAAATGGACAGCGTAAGCGAATTGTTTTCCTCCATGGGTTCTTTCACCGCTGCGTTTGGTATGGATAAATTGAATTTTGGCACATTGATGGGATATTACGCTGTAGAATGCGGCAATGTTCTGGGGCTTGGAGGAGCGTTTTATGCCGCGCTGTGTGCTGTCGGTATTCTGACCAAAGAGGAAAGGGACAGAACAGCCGAGTTTCTGTTGTCACATCCTGTAAGCCGTGTGCGCATTATAACGGAGAAGCTGATTGCAGTTCTGATTCAGATTACAGCAATGAATGTGATTATATATGCTCTTTCCGTAGGTTCTATGGTGGCAATCGGTGAGAATATTCCATGGGCGGAGATGAATCTGCTTCACCTGGCGTACTATATTCTTCAAATGGAACTTGCGGGTATTTGTTTCGGAATTTCTGCTTTTATGAGAAAAGGAAACGTAGGTATAGGTCTTGGAATCGCAGCAATCATGTACTTCCTAAATCTGATTGCAAATATAGCAGAAGTGGCAGGGTTCCTGAAATACATAACGCCATTCGGCTACTGTGACGGTGCCGATATTGTCACTAGCGGCAGTCTGGATATAACGATGGTTGCTGTCGGTATAACGATCGGAATGATTGGTATTATTGCCGCTTATATGAAATACATGAAGAAGGATATTCAATAGGAAGTTGTAGCAGGGGGTTATGCTATAACAGCAGCTCCCCCCTTTTTAAACACTAATTCTCCTCGGCAGCGTCCCATGTTCCCTGCGTGTAAGTTTCATCCACCATATCACTGATACCTGCCAGCAGCATGATTATGCCTTGTACTTTGTGAGGCTGGACGACGTAAACGCCTTTCTGTTGATCGTCCTCCACGACTATATCGGCGGCGAGTAACGGCTTCATGTGATGATAAACCTGTCCTGTTGACCCGAAACCGCATTTCTCTACGAGTGATGCCACTGTCTTGGGTCCGCGAAGTATCTCCAACAGTATCGCAAGGCGGTTTGAATTGCCGATACAGGCCAATACCTTAGTTGCAATACCGCTCTCAATGAGAGGGAGTAACTCGTCGGTGGGGACACTATTTCGTATCCAGTTAGACTGCCGTCCACCGGAATTGTACACCCCGAGGTAGGTCACAAGTCCACTGCCGTTTTTTTCCTCAGTTTTATAACACAGCTCCTCCATCAGCTCACTGAGACGACTGTCCGGATGCATTCCTTTCATAACATGTATTCTCTCCAACTTCTTCGTCGAGTATTTGTTGGGAAGCAATTCCTGCATCATAGTCCGCAATTCATCAAGTTGCGGAGTTATCGTGTTCTGAAGATTTTCCATCTGCTCTCTGAGTGCATCAATCTCTTTTTCGTAATTCCGTTCCATAAATCCATCACCATTCCTTTCTGTAACGATAATTTTGCCATTTCGTAATTCCGTAATCACATAATAAGATAAATAACAAAATAAGTCAATTGCTTTTTGCATTTTTAATATTTTGCATTTCAGTAAATTTTCATGTCCTGTTCATATTGTGTTATAATAACAGAAATGTTTCCGGTTTGAGGACTTTATGATATGACTGTAAAGAAATTTGAAATACAAAAAGACTATGAAAGAGTTAGTAGCTTTTTAGAAGACTGCTATAGAGATAATAAAAATATGGTATGTTGGTTGCCGGAAAGATTTGATGACCTGCTGTTCCGAATTGATACTTTATACAGAGATGAACGAGGACAAAAAGCTTCCGGTGACTATATTTATATATTTGAAGAAGGATGTGATATTGTCGGTGTCATCATACCTGACGGGGATTCCTTTAACAGTTGTATAAAAAGTGGACATGAACATATATTTGAGAAAATGCTTGACTTAGCAGAAAAAGAGTTACAGCCGCTATTTGAAAGTGATGTGAACGGAGAAATTGACTTTTTGGTAATATCGCATGATAGTCTGAAATATCAAACGACAGAGTTATTAAAACGCGGTTATTTGAAAGACAAGGCGGAAGACTATGACAATGTTCAGCATCCTATGGAAACACAGTATGATATTTGTTTACCATGCGGCTTTAAGCAAATATATGGTTA
>JAFLTE010000062.1 GCA_022510565.1 Lachnospiraceae bacterium
TAGACTTCCAACCGCTCTTGCGCGTCCGGATTGTCAAGCGGACCCGCTATATAGTAAATACTTCCGACATTATGCTCATTGATCAAATGTTCCGCAATTGCACGCGTTCCCCCACTGTTTTCCACGGTCACGTTGATGGCGCCTTCAAACTTATCATTCAGTGAGACACACGGAACACCGCTCTCCGTAATACGTCGGGTAAGGTTATCTACCGTCTCCAAGTCATGTATTGTGACCGTATCTATGATGATACCGTCATACTGCTTAAAGTCCGGCAGGTTATAGATATTATATTCCCCTTTCTCATACTTATAACGTGTCCCGTAACCCCATGCGTCGCATGTAAAAATGTACACATCCGTTCCATCCGCCTGTGCAGCATCCAAAACACCATTTATGAATCGCCTTTGATTGTAGAATCCTGTTCCGCCTATTAAAACTGCTATCTTCATCCTGAAACTCCCCTACTTGCACATATGTTTTTTCTTTTCCGTCCATCATGATACTTACAATATTAGATCATGCTAATATAGTAAAATACATTTTATCACATTTGTAGATATATTTCCACACCTAAAGCTCCACTTTTCTTAGATAATATCCGAATTCTCCAGCTTTTACATCGCCGGACGGACATTCAAACGCTTCAAATCCGAACATTTGCGCAACCATTTTCTCACGATCATAGAACACTCCCGGTACACCCAGATAATATTCTTTTTCTTTTCCCAAAATAATGTATCTGTAATTATAGAATCCATGCAGCAGAAAACTATTGTTCACTAAATGCTGATATTTTGCTTGCAAAATCACAAAATCTTTGGGCTCAAGTTTAATGTAAACACGTTCATCACCGTAAGGATGAATTTGGTCATATGTATCCAGAATCTGTTCCCACTTGTCCTCTTTTAAATTGCAGGTGGGCGCACTTTGCGGCATAATATCAATATTACCGGACGAGCGGCGAGGCAGCTCCTCCGTGACAATGATTTTCTCTTCAACCGGCTCTGCCAACACGTGGTCTTGTTGGCTTTCTATCTGCATTCCGGAGGCAAATTTACTTCGCCCTTCCAATGTGTATCTGCCCGAAAGGGAGACAAGCAGAATTGCCTTTTCCACATTGTCCGGCAAAGTCTCATTCCATTGTCCGCCGCCATCCTGGATTGCCAAACTGCTTAATTCTTTCCAGTCGCTGCCATTATAGATACGTATCGGAAAACGCCCGCTTATGCCGAGGGGTAAGTTCTGAACTTTAAGACATAGTCTGCTTTCCCGTTCTCTGTTCTCTACCTTTAAGAAACCGGCGCTTCCTATCCTGTTTCCATCCTTGTATAATCCGATATATATGATTTCTTTCTGATGCATATCCTCACTCTCCTCCCCATATATTCCTATCTATATATATATGCATCATGACAAGTAAAAATGCGATTGCAGCGTATGCTTATCCAAAAAAATAAGTTGGCTTTCATGCCAACTCATTTTTCGTGTAAATATTTATCATTACAGTTTAGTATTCCAGAGAATCTAAGTATTTCATATAATTGACAACCATCAAGGCAATCTTAAAAGTCAGTGCATCTTCAAAAGTACGAATGTCCAGTCCGGTACTCGCCTCCAATTTTTCAATACGGTAGACCAGTGTATTACGATGCACGTAAAGCTGTCTGGAAGTCTCGGATACATTCAAATTATTTTCAAAAAACTTATTGATTGTTGTCAAGGTTTCGTCATCCAATTCACTCGGTATATTGGAGCCGAAAATCTCATCAATAAAGATGCGGCACAGATTAATCGGAAGCTGGTAAATCAATCTGCCGATTCCCAGTGTATTGTAGGCCGTCACCTTCTTCTCTGCATAGAAAATCTTACCCACATCCAACGCCATCTTCGCTTCCTTATAAGACTTGGAAACCTCTTTCAGCTCTCCGACAATGGTGCCGTAGGCCACGCGTACATTCATCATTGCCTCCATGCTCATCATGTCTACAATGGTATTGGCTACCTGGTCCAGTTTCGTGTAATCCTCTTCTGCCTCCAGTTCTTTAATCAAGATTACGTTGCTCTCGTCCACTGCCGTTATGTAGTCGCCCACCTGTGCGGAAAACATGCCGTTAAGCAATTCCGTTGTCGCAATATCCTTCTCCTTGTCCGTCTCAATCAAAAATACCGCCCTGCGTGCGGACGCTTCTATGTGCAGCTTCTTGGCTCTATTATAAATATCTACCAGCAGCATATTATCCAACAGTAAATTCTGGAAAAAATTATTCCTGTCATATCTTTCTTTGTAAGCAACAATCAGATGCTGAAGTTGACTGACTGCAATCTTCCCTAACATATAGGTATCCTCGCTGCCGCCCTTAGCATCCAGAATATAAAGAACCTCTTCCTCATCCAACACTTTCATCAAATGATGCACACCCATCACCTGGCTGTCCGCAGGAGACGCCGCAAAACCGGCAATCAGTTCCGGCGTTATCTCATCGGATTCAAAAGTGGACGCTACTACTTTACCCTCTAAATCCCATACGCTCAAATCAATTTTGGAAATAGCCTTAAGTTCTTCAATACTGCTCCTAATTACTTGACTTGAAATCATACAGTACCTCTCTTCTATAAAAATGTCAGGTCATTACAAAAAATAAGGGGGATGTCTAGGCATCCCCCTCAAAATCACTCTAATTAGTTAGTGATAGCCTGCTCTGTCTCTTTGTCGAATACGTGAATCTTGTCAACATCGAAAGCAAACTTAACTGTGTCGCCCGGTCTTGCTGTTGTACGGGAATCAACTCTTGCTGTAATAGGGAACTCTGCAAGATCGAAGTATAAGTATACTTCAGCACCAAGTAACTCGTAAACCTTGATGGTGGACTCAAATGTACATTTAGCTGATGTAACATGCTCGCCGGAATCATATACGTCCTCAGGACGGATACCGAATGTTACAGTCTTGCCATTGTAACCGCCATCAATCAGCTTCTTGGACTTAGCAGCCGGAAGCGGAATTGTCTGACCAGCTACTTTCAAGCTTGCTGTATCGCCGCTTACTTCTACAACAGCATCTAAGAAGTTCATCTGCGGAGATCCCATGAATCCTGCTACGAACAGGTTCTGAGGCTTCTGATATAAGTTCTGAGGTGTATCTACCTGCTGAACAACACCGTCCTTCATAACTACGATT
>JAFLTE010000063.1 GCA_022510565.1 Lachnospiraceae bacterium
TAACATCATGCCTCACAATACGGAGGAGGATGCATTTAACCTGACGGAGCAGATTTTGTATTTTTCCAGGAATGCTATGCAGTGCGGCAAGCCGCTGGTATGGACAAAGTCAGGGAACATTGACAAGCTATCTATCGCAAGTGGAAATAGTTATTTCAGTGAAATAGCCTGTCTTGCACTGGTCTGCTCGGACGAACAACTGCAAAGTAGGATGACCGACGGAAGAGGTATAACGGATGCCGGATGGATTCATAGTTCTCTGGAATACAACAAGTATTTTATAGAGCATGATAAGATTGGCAATACACATTATGAGCTACTGAAAGTGGGTGATAAAACCCCGGAGGAAACCGCAGCAGAGATAGAACATTGGCTTATACGAAAAATGATAGAGTATTCTGATAAAATATAAGTATTGTATAAACAAGAAGGGGCGATCATCTCGCCCCTCTGCCTTTTCTATGTGCAGCCTGTTCTAACTGCGATGCAGATTCTTCTGCCAAGAGTTACCACTGAATCAATGCTACTGGCATAGTTCGGGGCATCCCGTATATCCTCATTGTATGAGAACAGGCAAATCAAAATCTAATCTGCCAAACTTCCTCAGTATGTCCAAATCGCGTACGATAAAATTACTACCCCAATAATAGTTTCCAATCGTCTGTTCGGCCACACACCACCGCTTGCCGTCCGGATGGGGATTGCCTTGTTCATATGCATCAAGTTCCTCGGCAGAAGGGAATTGAAAATCATGTGTGCCGCGTAGCTTGTCAACGATTGTGTCCAAATTCAAATCCACAGTACGTCTGCACTCCGGGTAAAAGCTGCTTTCCGGCGAACCAATGAAATACACCGGCAGCGGTAGCCAGGATGGATAGGTTGCCGGGTCATATGCTTTAATATTCAATGTCGTTGGATCGTAATCAGGATAACCACAGAGCAGAACTTGCCCGCATTGGATATAACGCTCTTTAAAACCCTCCGCCTTACAGTAGAGGTTGCTGTCCTTGTCTGCGTGTTTGAGGATAAAGTCCGCAAGGCGTTTGGTCACTCCGATATCGGCATATGGTTCTTTCTTGGAATCGAAATGGAACCATGGCATATGCGCGTAGTCGTTATTGCTGGGGATTCCCTGCATCCCAACCCAGCCTTCCTCCAATGAGTATGCCCCGGAGTCTAGGTACTTGAGGATACCAGCGATGATTTTACTTTTTATCTCGCTTTCGTGTTCCCCTGTCGTATCCAGATAATCCAGCGCAATACATACTGTATAGGGAGCGGAGTTCGGATTCCAATTGTTGCATTCGATGTTGTGTCCAAAACCTCCGTCTTCATTTTGGTAGCTGGACAGAATCGACAGAAAATCGTCGCAGCTGCCATTTTCAAAAAGGAATTTCCATTTCGTATAGTCAAGAGGCCTAGCGCTGCGGTGAACCAGCTTTCTTAATCTTAAAAATTCATCAAGGGATATTTCTTTCATTGTCATTATACTCCAAAATTCCGGTTTATCTACTAAGGCTAAGAAGCCTGATATTTTATGGAATGACTTTTAAAAGAATAAAAATTCAATCGGCGATGTCGCCAGTATAATCACGATTAATATCTGTACAAACAAGATGGCAGGCATACCGTACAGAAAAGAGCGGTGAAGCGTCTTATGTCGGAAAAGGTGCATTCCTGCGATGGAACCGACGCTGCCGCCGATTATGGCAAGCACAAATAGAGTGGACTCAGGAATGCGCCATGAGCGCTTCCTTGCTCTCGCTTTGTCCACTCCCATGGCCGTAAAGCTAATTAAATTGATAACAATAAGATATACGATAATTAAAGTGATTGCGTTCATAAGTAGTATCACCATAGACTCGCAAGCACGCGCTATTGCGCTCATGCGCCTGCTTCGCAGTCAGCTTGCTCGTTAATACCGCAAGAAAAACAAATGCCGCTTTTAGGCAGCCCTAATAAAACAGCATAAGATTGTTTTCGGGAAACGGCGTAGCTTCGGCTATGCCGTTTCTCCGTTGTGCAGGTCATAGAGCAAGGACGCAGGGAGTATTCCCACAAGGTCATAGGAAATGTCAATCTGCTGCTCCCTATGTCCGCTGGACTTGTCTGGTGCATGGACGTACACCGCCTTTACCATATCGTTCAGTACGGCAAGCGTCAGCTCGTCCAAATCAAGATATTTCTTTACCTTGCCTATAAACCTGTCAATGTTTTCTGCCTGTTCTTCCTGCTTGTTGATTTCTTCGTTCAGTCGCAACAGCTTTTCCCGCAGTTCTTCCTGCTCCTGTTCGTAATCGTCAGAGAGCATTTGAAATCTGCTGTCAGAAAGTTTTTCGTTGGCGTTATCCTCGTAACTACGCTTAAAGAGACGGTCAAGTTCCTCAATGCGCCGTTCTGCCTGTATTGCCTGTCTGCGCTTTGCCGTCAGTTCCTTTTTTGCTTCGGCTTTTTGTTTCGCACCCATAGCAGCCTTAAAGTGTTCTTCGTGATTAGCGACGCAGGAAATCACAAGCCGCATGTGGGCTAACACACCTTGCTCCAAAACCACCGCACGGATAAAGTGTGTCGGGCAAACGTCTTTCCCTTTCAGCCTTGAAGTAGAGCAGACAAAATGGTCTTGCCGCGCTTCAAAGTTTTTGCTTGTGCAGTAGTAGAGCTTTTCGCCGCAATCAGCACAGCGCACAATGCCGGAAAACATATTCGTTTTCCCTGTCCTTGTTGGACGGCGTTTATTCTTGCGTAGCTCCTGTACCCGCTCCCATGTATCGCTGTCAATCATCGCTTCATGGGTATTCTCGAACACAAGCTATTTTTCCTCTGGATTGTAGCAGGTTTTCTTGCT
>JAFLTE010000064.1 GCA_022510565.1 Lachnospiraceae bacterium
TGGTCACGTTGGAGTTCTTGTCCAGATTCTCGTCGATGAATCGCTCATAGTGTCCCAGATCCAGATCGGTCTCCGTGCCGTCTTCGGTGACAAATACTTCACCATGCTGAATAGGATTCATCGTTCCGGGATCAATATTAATATAAGGGTCAAATTTCTGCATCGTAACCTTATAACCGCGCGCTTTTAATAATCTCCCCAAAGATGCAGCCGTGATGCCCTTGCCGAGACCGGACACAACGCCACCTGTTACAAATACGTATTTTACTGCCATAATTTCTCCATTTCGATAACAAGAATCGCTTTGCGATTCAAAAGTATTATGCAAGATTTGCTCTGCAAATAGAAAACACAATACAAGAATCGCTTTGCGATTCTTGCAGAGTTAATTATGAAGGAGCTTGCGAACTTCATAATTTACTCTTATTATACAATGTCAATATGAGAAAAATCTACTGCAAACGTTAAAATTTGCAAAAAAGTTTATATTTGTTTAATACTTGTGTCCTGAAATTCATAATTCGCATATTGATTTATGATTTTTCCTTATATATACTAGACATAGTGAAAATGAAAGTGAGGATGCCTTATGGCTGACAAGTATAATCCATATGAGAACGGTCCGAATCGCGGACCGGGAGGTCCTAACGGTCCGGGAGGGCCGGGCAACAATAAAAATAACGGATCAGGCGGCAACGGCAACGACCCGCGTAGGCAGAGTCTGATCATGCTTATAATAGCAGCATTGGTTACGCTGTTGTGTATCAGTGTGTTTATGAAAATGCTCACCGGCGCAAGTAATCAGGAAATTACCTACAATGCCTTTATCGACATGGTAGAGAATGGACAAGTCGAAAGCGTTACGGTGGAGTCCGACAGGGTGGTTATTTATCCGAAGGAGCATAAAGCAACATCTCCTTTTGCATATGGCTACAGCTTTGGTACCATGACTTACTATACGGGTAAGATGGAGGAGGACGATACGCTGACACAGCGTCTGCTGGAATATGATGTGGATGTCAATAAGCAGACGTCTGACAGTTCCAGTGTGATCATGACTGTGTTGCTCTACTATATCCTGCCCATTCTTCTTATGTGGGGACTTTTAAGTTTGTTATTCAGGCGTATGGGCGGCAAAGGCGGTCCTATGGGCGTAGGAAAGAGTACTGCTAAGGCTTATGTGCAGAAGGAGACAGGAATCACTTTTCAGGATGTGGCCGGAGAGGATGAGGCAAAGGAATCGTTGGTGGAGGTCGTAGACTTCCTGCACAATCCGGGCAAATACGCCAAGATCGGTGCGAGACTACCGAAGGGCGCGCTGCTTGTAGGTCCACCCGGTACCGGTAAAACTTTGCTCGCTAAGGCGGTTGCAGGCGAGGCACATGTGCCGTTTTTCTCGCTGTCCGGTTCGGATTTTATTGAGCTCTATGTAGGTGTGGGCGCTTCCCGTGTACGTGATTTGTTTAAGGAGGCGGAGAAGAACGCGCCATGTATCGTATTTATCGATGAGATTGATGCCATCGGCAGAAGCAGGGATTCCAAGTATGGCGGCGGCAACGAGGAGAGAGAGCAGACTTTAAATCAGCTTTTGTCCGAAATGGACGGTTTTGACGGCAGGAAAGGTATCATTATTCTGGCGGCGACCAACAGACCGGAGATTCTGGATAAGGCGCTGCTTCGTCCGGGACGTTTTGACAGAAGAATTATCGTAGATAAGCCCGACTTAAAGGGGCGTGTGGAGATTCTGAAAGTCCATGCCAAGGATGTGCGAATGGACGAGACTGTGGATTTAAA
>JAFLTE010000065.1:0-289 GCA_022510565.1 Lachnospiraceae bacterium
TTCTGCGTGGACGGTCTGAGCGGGTTTGTGGAGGCCATCGGGGCAGTTTATCCCCACAGCCAGGTGCAGCGGTGCATCGTCCATCAGATCCGCTCCTCCACCCGCTTTGTCAGCTATAAGGACATCAAGCCGCTGATGGCTGATTTGAAGAAGGTCTACACCGCCGTTACAGAGGACGAGGCGCTGGAAAATCTCATAACATTCAAGGAAACGTGGGGAAAGCAGTATCCCTCCTGTGTGAAAAGCTGGGAGGAAAATTGGGATATTTTGAGCACCTTTTTCGCATATC
>JAFLTE010000065.1:299-1318 GCA_022510565.1 Lachnospiraceae bacterium
CCCACCGAGATTCGGAAAATCATATACACGACCAATATTATCGAGGGCTTGAACCGCCAGTTCCGGCAGATCACCAAGAACAAACCCAGCTTCACCAACGACGATTCCCTGCGTAAAATGCTCTATATGGCCAGCAGGAAAATTGTCGAACACTGGACTTCCCGGTGTCGAAATTGGGACATGGTTTTAGCCCAGCTCCAGATCATGTTCCGGGATCGCCAATCTGCCTGAACCCGGCTTGTCCTTAGTGTTTCCGGGACGAGAGACGGCATTCACGCTGCGCGTGCATACCGTCTCCCATCCCGGAACACAGGTGGGTAAGCCAGATTAAGACAACCTGTGCCCAGCACAGGCTGTCCCTCGATTTGCTCCCGTTCCCTTGACTGTCGCTTGTCTGCTTTTACACAACTTTTTCTGCCGGGCCTCAGAGTTTTATAAGAACACATTTTGAAACAATGGAATCGCTTCTGAGAATGAGCCTCGTAGGTATACCAATCTATTGGCCATGGATCGCTGACATTGCTCTGGGGTGGAATTGTATAGGCAGCATTCTGTGAATCGATGTAACTGCGTATTGCTTTGGCCCCATAGGCTTAGTCCGGCAGAAAAAGTTGTGTAAAATCAGACAAGCGACAGTCAAGGGAACGGGAGCAAATCGAGGGACAGCCTGTGCTGGGCACAGGTTGTCTTAATCTGGCTTACCCACCTGTGTTCCGGGATGGGAGACGGTATGCACGCGCAGCGTGAATGCCGTCTCTCGTCCCGGAAACACTAAGGACAAGCCGGGTTCAGGCAGATTGACGATCCCGGAACATGATCTGGAGCTGGGCTAAAACCATGTCCCAATTTCGACACCGGGCGGTCCAGTGTTCGACAATTTTCCTGCTGGCCATATAGAGCATTTTACGCAGGGAATCGTCGTTGGTGAAGCTGGGTTTGTTTTTGGTGATCTGCCGGAACTGGCGGTTCAAGCCCTCGATGATATTGGTCGTGTATATGATTTTCCGAATCTCGGTGGG
>JAFLTE010000065.1:1328-1617 GCA_022510565.1 Lachnospiraceae bacterium
GATATGCGAAAAAGGTACTCAAAATATCCCAATTTTCCTCCCAGCTTTTCACACAGGAGGGATACTGGTTTCCCCACTTTTCCTTGAATGTTATGAGATTTTCCAACGCCTCGTCCTCTGTAACGGCGGTGTAGACCTTCTTCAAATCAGCCATGAGCGGCTTGATGTCCTTATAGCTGACAAAGCGGGTGGAGGAGCGGATCTGATGGACGATGCACCGCTGCACCTGGCTGTGGGGATAAACTGCCCCGATGGCCTCCACAAACCCGCTCAGACCGTCCACGCAGAA
>JAFLTE010000066.1 GCA_022510565.1 Lachnospiraceae bacterium
ACGCCACGATTCTTTCCGTTGACCATGTCAACAATCGTTTTGAATCTAAAATCAGTAATATCCGGATGATTGCGGCTTTGTATGGTGAATCTATGGATAGTCCGACGGTTGATACGGATATGCTGATGGAGATCTGTCCGCCGGATTATTTCGACTACATCAGATTTATTCCGTCTGACGGTCAGTTCGTCACCCCAAGCGGAGAAATCGTTGATCTTACGGAGCGTGAGTCTTATATCAACGGAATGCAGGGGATTACCGGTGTCTGCAGCGCCGATGCCTATTGGATTACAAATTCCACCATGCTTTCATTCTATACGCCGATGTACTACAACGGCGAAATTATCGGCGTTCTCTGCGGATTATATGATTCCGGAGGGATGACGAGTATCATATCCAATGAATTTTTCGGTGCCACGGCAAGCGTTTATCTATGCGCAGGTGACGGTACGGTAATTATCGCCACGGGAGATGATTCGCCGCCCGGTAACATACTGGAGGCTGCGAGGGAATCCGACAATTTTTTCGGCAAAACGCAGGAATCGTTTTTTGAGGCTTTTGCAAACCACCAATCACATTCTTTCAGCTACGAAAATAATTCCGAAACGGAAAATGCCTACATTGCCCCTCTGGAATACAACGGCTGGATTCTGGTACAAAGCTTTCCGGCACAGATTACCGCAGGCATGCTACATAGGGCGAATAATGCAGGCATCGTGCTGTGCGGCAGCATTATCTTGGCTTTTCTCGCTTACATAGCATTTCTTTTGATCGTAAAGAGACGAAATGAGATCAGCCTGACCAATGAAAACGAGAAGATTAATAATATTGTAGAGAGCGTGACCGCTGTTTTCAGCCGCTTTGCAGTCGTAGATCTAAAGAAGGATTATTATTATTACGTTGCAAAGACGGATGGAATGCCGCCGGAGGGAAAGTATACGGATCTCATCCGATATGTAAGCCAGTTCTACATTCCTGAGGAAGATCATGTTACGATGTCCGAGGTGATCATGCCGGAACATATCCAAAAAACCATGACGGAGGATTTGGATTATCTGCAATATGAGTATCATATCAACAGAGGAGTGGATAAATGGGAAAACCTCTCCATCATATGCTTACAACGCGAAAACAGCAAGCCGATTTCGATTCTCTACGCGGTTCAGGATATTACGGAACGCAAGAAT
>JAFLTE010000067.1 GCA_022510565.1 Lachnospiraceae bacterium
GAGAGCATTTGAAATCTGCTGTCAGAAAGTTTTCCGTTGGCGTTGTCCTCAGAGAAGTTTTGTCAAGGGGGAATTTCACCAAGTGAAACTCCCCCCACAAATGGTATTTGACAATCTATATTTTCATATTGATATTCCATGCTAATCTTAGGTTTTCAGCAGTTAGATATACTTCTCGTGATCCATTGTACTACTTCTTCGTTTGTCCCATTTTTCAGCACGAAGTCAGTTACATTCGTTTTTCTCAATACATGATCAGCTATCGCACGATCAATATTACATAGCAAAGAAACGGTTTCTATCTGAGATTTTCTTCGTATCTCTTTAAACAACAATGTATCTCTCAGTTTTCTTTCTGATTCTTCCTTGGGGTATCCTTGGCCAAACGGCTCAGAAAACAGTACTTCTATCGTTTTTCTGAGGTTTTCTTCGCCCGCCCAAGTATAATCCTCGCCAAGAGGCAGGGATATTACATTCCCATTATTAATTTGTGCAAACAAATATGCGTCTCTCGGTGTTGGAGCATAGCCGCAAATTACACCAGGCATACTGTTACAGGCCAACATCATGCCTTGACCGGAAGAACAACCCGTAATGATGAAATCAAGTGCTTGGCTGCCAATCAATATACCGATCATTACAGCTATCTCGACATATGAATAAGTGTCCATATCTGAATTGGTACAGCCGAAATTCGTTATTTCATGCCCTATAGCATACTTTTTAGTATTGTGGAATAGGATCTCGTTTTTGCCTTTTTGAGAGCTTGCCTGGATTACTCCTATCCTCATCGTATAGCTTTCTCCTTCACAAATTCCGACTTGCCGATTTGTTATGGCTAAAGTATATCATCAATACGAACGACATTCAACCTCGATTTATAAGTTCTGATAGTAGTGGCAAGCAATGCCTCGGTATATACCGAGGCCCGCTTGTTGGTGGCTGACGCCCCCAAACCCCTAAA
>JAFLTE010000068.1:0-241 GCA_022510565.1 Lachnospiraceae bacterium
GCACAATTGCACAGTTGATGGCGCCTGTTGCTAAGAAAGTGATTGGCGTAGAGATTGTGGAGGAGGCGGTGGAAGCGGCGCAAAAGAATGCTGAACTAAATGGTTTACATAACTGCGAATTTATTGCAGGGGATGTATTGAAAGTCATTGGCGAGATAGAAGAAAAACCTGATATTATCATTCTCGATCCGCCGCGTGACGGTATCCATCCCAAAGCGCTTGATAAGATTATCCGCTACGG
>JAFLTE010000068.1:251-847 GCA_022510565.1 Lachnospiraceae bacterium
GGATGTGATCGTGGTTGATCCGCCCAGAAAAGGCTGTGATGAAAAATGCTTGGAAACAATGCTTGCCATGCAGCCGGAAAAGATTGTGTATGTAAGTTGTGATTCGGCGACGCTGGCGAGAGATCTGAAGATTTTGAACGAGGGGGGATATGAGCTTAGGAAAATCAGGGCTGTGGATCAGTTTGGGCAGACGGTGCATGTTGAAACGGTATGCTTGTTGTCCAAACTTAATGTCGAGCATCATATTGAGGTGGAATTGAATCTGGACGAGATGGATTTGACGGCTGCGGAGAGCAAGGCTACATATGAGGAAATTAAGGCGTATGTGAAAGAGCAGACAGGTCTGCAGGTCAGCAATCTCTATATTGCACAGGTAAAGCGAAAGTGTGGGATCATTGAAAGAGTGAATTATAATCTGTCGAAGTCTGAGGATTCCAGACAACCGAAATGTCCGCCAGAGAAAGAAGATGCTATTAAGGCAGCGTTGAAGTATTTTAAAATGATTTAATATGCGGCTGTGTTGAAATCTGCTATTGTGTGTCAGTTATAGGTACATCAAACAAAATACAGAGTGGAAACCCATAAGGAAAAGGATT
>JAFLTE010000069.1 GCA_022510565.1 Lachnospiraceae bacterium
TTCAGCTTTTCAAGCTGCTCCGGGGTCATTTCTTCTAACCGGGCGGCAAGGAAATTTACTTTGTCAAGGTCTGTGTCACGCACCCACTCAAAGGGAATGTCAATACGCCTGTTGTCAGCGGTGGAATAGCCGTTTAAGAAAAAGTCCTGCGGGTTGTCTGCCGTGATATTAAGGGCGGTCATGGCTTCGTGCAGCTCGTCCTTTGTGGCAGGCAGGGAAAGCCACACGCCCGCCGGGTTTTTGTTCTCAAACTCGGTACGGTTCTGTATCAGTACAGAAAAATCATCTTTCATAGCGTCATGCTCCTTTCGGTTTTGTTAGATTTTTAGAGGGTTTGGGAAACTTCCCAACAAGCAAAAAGCCCCGCAGGTTCCCACTAGGGAAATGAGGGGCTTTGACGGGATATGAGGAAACGAAAAAACGCCCTCTTGGGGCGGTGTGGGTACTCAATCCCTATGCTTGCTATTCTTCTCTTGGTTACTTCTTGGGTTTTGACTTCCCTCCCTGTTTTAACTCGATCTTGTAATTGACGTACTTCTCGCCCGTATCAGCTAACAGCACATCAGCGTCATAGGTTTTCCCGGTCTTTTCGGAATACAAGCCTTTCATACTCACCCTGCCTTTGCTTAACAGGGAAGCGGCGGCTTTGGCGGTCAGCGTGGCTTTTTTACTCTCAAAGAAACGGTCATTTTTCCACATGGCAAACTGGCAATCCTTACCCCCGCAGTAAAAACTTTTCTTCCCCTCATAGACCGGGGAACCGCAGCGGGGACATTTGCCGATCTCTTTCTTTTCCG
>JAFLTE010000007.1 GCA_022510565.1 Lachnospiraceae bacterium
TAGGTATTGTGGGATGAAAATTATTAAGAGAAGCGGAGCGGAAGTAAACTTTGACTTGGAGAAAATCATAGCAGCAATCTGTAAGGCAAACAACAGTGTCAAAGAGGAAGACAAATTAACAGAAGCAGAAATCGACGAGATTGCAGAAGTGGTAGCGAAGAACTGTGAAGAAATGAAGCGTTCTCCGAGTGTGGAGGAGATTCAGGATATGGTGGAAAACCAGCTGATGAAATACCGTGCTTACACGATGGCGCGTAACTATATCACTTATCGCTATAAGAGGGCACTTGTCAGAAAATCAAATTCTACGGACGAGCAGATTTTAACTTTGCTGGAATGTAATAACGAGGAAGTAAAACAGGAAAATTCCAATAAAAACCCTACAGTCAACAGTGTACAGCGAGATTATATGGCGGGCGAGGTCAGCAAGGATATCACGAAACGTTTTCTGCTGCCTCCGGATATTGTAGAAGCCCACGAGCAGGGGATTCTGCATTTCCATGATGCGGATTATTTTGCACAGCATATGCATAACTGCTGTCTGGTGAATCTGGAAGATATGCTGCAGAACGGAACAGTAGTCAGTGAGACTATGATTGATACGCCTAAGAGCTTCTCCACGGCGTGTAATGTGGCTACACAGAGCATCGCACAGATAGCCAGCTGTCAGTACGGTGGGCAGAGTGTTTCCTTATCTCATTTGGCGCCTTTCGTAGATGTCAGCCGTCAGAAGTTCCGCAGAGAGATTCGGCTTGAGATGGAAGAAAACGGAATCGAAGCGACCGACGAGCAAATCAATCGGATTGCGGAGAGACGCGTTAAAGATGAGATAAAGAGAGGTGTGCAGATTATCCAGTATCAGGTCATAACGCTTATGACGACCAACGGACAGGCACCTTTTATCACGGTGTTTATGTACATCGACGAGGCGCCTGAGGGACAGCTTCGGGATGACCTTGCCATGATTATCGAAGAAATGCTCAATCAGCGAATTAAAGGTGTTAAGAATGAGAAAGGTGTCTACATCACACCGGCATTTCCGAAACTCATTTATGTGTTGGAGGAAGACAATATTCGTGAGGGCAGTAAGTACTGGTATCTGACTAAACTGGCGGCACAGTGTACTGCGAAGCGTATGGTGCCCGACTATATTTCCGAGAAAGTGATGAAGAAACTCAAAGACGGTAATTGTTATACTTGCATGGGATGCCGTTCTTTCCTATCGGTCTATCATGATGAGGACGACAAACCGCAATTTTACGGCAGGTTTAATCAGGGCGTTGTCACTTTAAACCTGGTGGATGTGGCCTGTTCCTCCGGAAAAGATATGGATAGGTTCTGGGAGATTCTGGACGAACGTCTGGATATGTGTAAGAGGGCACTGATGTGCCGGCATAACAGACTTAAGGGTACGCCCTCCGATGTGGCACCTATTCTGTGGCAGAACGGTGCGCTTGCCAGACTGAAGAAAGGCGAAAAGATTGACAAGCTTCTATATGGCGGATATTCTACGATTTCGCTCGGTTATGCGGGACTGTGCGAGTGTACCAGATATATGACGGGCAAGAGCCATACGGATCCGGAAGCAACACCGTTTGCGTTAAAAGTGATGCAGTATTTAAATAATGCATGTAAAGAGTGGTTTGAGGAGACCAACATTGGTTTCAGCCTATATGGTACGCCGCTTGAATCCACGACCTATAAGTTCGCTAAATGTCTGCAGAAGCGTTTTGGTATCATCGAAGGCGTAACGGATAAAAACTATATCACCAACAGCTATCATGTGCATGTGACGGAAGAAATCAATGCTTTTGATAAATTGAAATTTGAGGCGCAGTTTCAGGAATTGTCTCCCGGCGGTGCCATCAGCTATGTGGAAGTGCCGAACATGGAGAACAATCTGGATGCGGTGTTGTCCGTAATGCAGTATATTTATGAGAATATTATGTATGCGGAGTTAAACACCAAGAGCGATTACTGCCAACAGTGTGATTATCACGGGGAGATACAGATAGTTACGGATACGGACGGTAAACTCGTCTGGAAATGTCCCAACTGCGGCAACACAGACCAGGACAAGATGAATGTGGCGAGACGTACCTGCGGATATATCGGGACCCAATTCTGGAATCAAGGGCGCACACAGGAAATCAAAGAGCGGGTATTGCATTTATGAACAAAACGAGCAAGCTCGTTTGCGAGATTTACTTCGTAAACTCGGAAAAGGTGACAAATGAACTATGCTGAGATAAAAAATATTGACATCGCCAACGGACCGGGCGTACGTGTGACGCTTTTTGTGAGTGGGTGTACACACCGTTGTGAGGGGTGCTTTAACGAGGTGACATGGGACTTTAATTACGGCAGACCCTTTGATGAGGATGTGGAGAAACTGCTTTTGACTTATTTGGAACCGGACTATATTGCGGGACTTACGCTTCTTGGCGGAGAACCCCTTGAATATGTGAATTGGCAGGCTCTATTGCCTTTTGTGCGCAGAGTAAAAGAGAAGTATCCGGAGAAGAACATCTGGTGCTATACGGGGTATCGTTTTGAGGAGGATGTTTTGGATAAGTTCTGTTCTCGGTGGGAGGAGATGAGAGAATTTCTTTCCCATATTGATGTACTTGTGGACGGAGAATTTATTTCGGCACAGAAGGATATCAGTTTACCATTTCGAGGCTCAGCCAATCAACGCATTATTCAGGTGCAGGAATCGTTAAAATGCGGCGAGACGGTACTGTGGACAGGAAAATGAATATATGATAGAAGAGGAATCCGCGGAATGAAGCATTTTGTCCCGCGGATTCATGTTTTCAAGCAATATTAATACTTTTTACGATAGTAATGCTCCAAACTCTGAATCAGCTTATAGAATGCCATGGCGATGGCACACAGGATGATGATGGATGTGATTACCATGCTTAACTGAAAGACTTGCGAGCCATAGATAATCAGATATCCCAGACCGCGTCTGGCAGCAAGAAATTCACCGATAATCACACCCACAAGCGACAGCCCGATGTTTACCTTCATATTGCTTAATATCAGCGGAATTGAGCTTGGTAGGATTACTTTCAGGAGAGCATCACGTCGATTCCCGCCCAGTGTGTATATGAGCTTTAACATCTCGGAATCCGCCTGACAAAATCCGGTGTATAGGTTAATGATAGAGCCGAAGATTGCCACGGATATACCGGCAACGATAATCGTGTTTGTTCCGGTACCCAGCCAGACAATCAGAAGCGGTGCAAGCGCTGATTTTGGCAGGGAGTTGAGGGTGACAAGATAAGGCTCTAAAACTTCAGCCAGGCCATGCACATACCACAGAATTGTTGCGGTGAGAAGACTTAATAGTGTGACAAGCAGGAAGCTTACTATTATTTCAAGCAGTGTTATTCCTGTATGCGTAAAGAATGAGTGGTCTGCCAACATATGATACAGATAAGTAACAATGCCGCTTGGGCTGCTGAAAAAGAAGACATCAATCCATTTAAATCTTGCAGCCAGTTCCCATATGCCCAAGAATGCAACAGTCAGAAGAATCCTGAGCAGACTGATAATATGATGATGGTGCCTGTGTGCCTTCAAATACAGACGTTGGTTGGCGGATATGCCGTCAGATTGGTTGCGTAATTGGCTGTTCATTCGTCAACACCTCCCATAGTTGGTTAAAGTAGAGTTGATATTCTGCTGTATTTCTGACTTTCATGGGGTCATGACGCTCTACGGAGAACTGAATCGGCATCTCATATATGATACTTGCAGGCCTTTTTGATAATACCAGAACGCGATCCGCAAGAGTGATTGCCTCTGATAGGTCATGTGTGATTAGTATGGCCGTTTTATTAGTTTTACGGATAATCTGAGCGATGTCTGCGGAGACATTGAGCCGTGTCTGAGAATCCAGCGCACTGAACGGCTCATCCAATAACAGCAAATCGGGATGCGTGGCCAGAGTGCGTATCAGGGCTGCCCGCTGACGCATACCGCCGGACAATTCGGAAGGCTTCTTGTCCTTAAAAGCATAAAGCTCATAGTCTATGAGAAGTTGTGTGACGTAATCAATATTTTCCTGCGTCAGTGTGTGATTAAGCTCTAATCCCAGAATGACATTCTTGTAGACGCTGCGCCATTCAAACAGATGGTCTCGCTGAAGCATATAGCCGATTTGCTTTATTTCGCCGGGACCGCAGTCGGTGATGTACTCACCTTTGTAGAAGAGATCTCCTTTTTCCGGTGTAAGCAGTCCGGCAATAATGGACAGAAGCGTGGATTTGCCGCATCCACTGGGACCTACGATGGCGAGAAATTCTCCTTGGAATACTTCAAAAGATATATGAGAAAGAGCAGGCGTTTCCCCTTTTAAGTTGTGATATGCATAGGAGATATCCTGTAATGATAATATTAACTGCATAGAATAGCAACTCCTTATGGTTATAAATTATTGTATGAATTAGAAGAAAATATGTGTTTTGATTGAAAAGAAAAGTATTTTGTGGTATCATCAAATTCAGATTTAATTATAGTGGAGGAATAGCGCATGGCACAGTTATGGGGCGGCCGCTTTACAAAAGAGACGGATAAGCTTGTATATAACTTTAACGCATCAATTTCTTTTGACCAAAAATTTTTCGGACAGGACATTGAAGGCAGTATTACGCACGTGGTCATGCTTGCCAAGCAGGGTATTCTGACTAAGGATGAGAAAGATGTTATCCTGAAAGGTCTTACCGGAATCCGCAAGGATGTGGAGGAAGGACGACTTCAGATTACCGAGGAGTACGAAGATATCCACAGTTTTGTGGAGGCTAATTTGATTGACCGTATCGGGGATGCAGGCAAGAAGCTGCATACCGGCAGAAGTCGTAATGATCAAGTGGCACTCGATATGAGATTATATACGAGATTGGAAGTACTTCATGTGGACGAGCTTATTAAAGAGCTGCTCGTCACATTGCTTCACATTATGGAAGAGAATACAGACACATATATGCCCGGGTTTACCCATCTGCAAAAAGCCCAGCCGGTGACGCTGGCGCATCATGTAGGTGCATACTTTGAGATGTTTAAGAGAGACCGCTCAAGGCTTAAAGACATATATTACCGAATGAATTATTGTCCGCTTGGCGCAGGAGCGTTGGCAGGGACAACCTATCCGCTTGACAGAAATTATTCGGCTTCATTGCTGGGCTTTGAAGGTCCTACTTTGAACAGTATGGATTCTGTGGCGGACAGAGACTACGTTATTGAATTCTTGTCGGCATTATCCATGATTATGATGCATTTGAGTCGTTTCTGCGAGGAAATTATTATTTGGAACAGCGATGAGTACCGTTTCGTAGAAATTGATGATGCCTATTCCACAGGAAGCAGTATCATGCCGCAGAAAAAGAATCCGGATATCGCCGAATTAATCCGCGGAAAGACAGGCAGAGTGTACGGAGCGCTCATCTCGATTCTAACCACTATGAAGGGACTTCCGCTTGCATACAATAAAGATATGCAGGAGGACAAGGAGCTGACATTTGATGCCATTGATACGGCGAAGGGATGTCTGGCATTGTTTGAGGGTATGGTTCGCACCATGAAATTCCGCAAAGATATCATGGAGCGAAGTGCCATGAACGGATTTACCAACGCTACTGATGCAGCGGATTATTTGGTAGTACGCGGTGTGCCGTTTAGAGATGCACACAGCATTATCGGGAAACTGGTGCTTTATTGTATTGATAAGCAGTGTAGTATTGAAGATCTGACTATAGAGGAGCTTAAGGAAATCAGTCCTGTTTTTGAAGAGGATGTCTATGATGCAATCAGTCTTAAAACATGTGTGGAGAAGAGGCTGACTACCGGAGGACCGGGGCCGGAGGCAATGAGAAAGGTGATTGCTTTGGAAAAAGATTATCTCCAGAAAAATTGGCAGGACGAAGAAGATATAAAAATGCCGGTTATGGGTGAGTGAGATATAAAAAAGACACATTTAGAAAGGAGTATACATAGATATGAGTGACAAATTAAGAGTAGGAATTTTAGGAGGAACCGGTATGGTTGGGCAGCGGTTTATCGCTCTGCTTGAGAATCATCCGTGGTTTGAAGTGACGACGATTGCGGCAAGTCCGCGTTCGGCAGGCAAGACTTATGCCGAGGCGGTAGGCGACAGATGGAAAATGACTACTCCTATGCCTGAAGCGGTTAAGAGTATTATTGTGAAAAATGTCAATGAAGTGAACGAAGTGGCGGCAGAAGTGGATTTCGTATTCTCCGCAGTGGACATGACTAAAGATGAAATCAAGAAAATCGAAGAGGAGTATGCGAAGACGGAAACTCCTGTAGTGTCCAATAACAGTGCACACCGTTGGACACCGGATGTGCCGATGGTTGTACCGGAAATCAATGCGGACCATTTTTCGGTCATTGATGCGCAGAAGAAACGTCTCGGCACGACCAGAGGTTTTATCGCCGTAAAACCGAACTGCTCTATTCAGAGTTATGCGCCGGTACTTACCGCTTGGAAGGAGTTTGAACCCTATGAAGTGGTTGCTACGACCTACCAGGCAATTTCCGGAGCAGGCAAGACTTTTAAGGATTGGCCGGAGATGGTAGAGAATGTGATTCCCTATATCGGTGGTGAGGAGGAAAAGAGCGAGAAAGAACCTCTTAGGATTTGGGGTAAGGTAGAAAACGGTGAAATTGTTCCGGCAACCAGCCCGGTTATCACCTGCCAGTGTATTCGTATTCCGGTATTAAACGGGCATACCGCTGCGGTGTTTGTAAAGTTCAGAAAGCAGCCTACCAAAGAACAGCTTGTGGAAAAACTGGTGAACTTTAAGGGACTTCCGCAGGAACTTAAACTTCCAAGTGCACCGAAACAGTTTATTCAGGTGATGGAGGAGGATAACAGACCTCAGGTTACGCTGGATGTAGATTATGAGAACGGCATGGGAATCAGTGTGGGACGTATCAGACCGGACAGTGTCTATGACTGGAAATTCGTCGGACTTTCACACAATACGGTGCGCGGAGCAGCCGGAGGTGCGGTACTCTGTGCCGAGACATTGAAAGCACAAGGTTACATTACGAAAAAGTAGAGAAAATATAATGGGGTTATTCGTCCGTATTTGGGGAATTCGGACGAGTATAAGGGTATGGCATATGGATGAATTGAAATACCAAGTAGATTTGTTAAATGCAATGAACGAGAAGCTGAGCAGGGAAGAGAAGATGCTGCGGCTTATTTGCGAGACATCTAACAGTGCGTTTCTGTATTACAATTTTGCCGACGATAAATTTCAGACTGTTGCCAACTGGGAACATTTTTTTGGATTTACGGTTGCGGATGCTCGTGATTTGAACAGGCTGTATGACTGTGTGGAGGAACAGTGCGTTATTCCACTCAGGGAGGTGCTGTTTATTGAACAGCAGAAATTACAGAGCCAATCCATTGAGGTGAAATTACGGGATAAGCATATATGCGTACAAGTGGAGGTCAACGTTGTCTATGACGAGGCGGAAAATCCAACGGATAAAATTGTCCGTTTTAGGGATGTGACCAAATTAAACGCACAGAATGATGAGTTGACATATTTGGCGTATTATGATGTGCTGACGGGACTGTATAACCGTAACTATTTTGTCAGGCTGATGAGTGACTTTGTCAGAAAAGCGCAGGAGGAAAATACTACTGTAGCGGTTATGTTTATGGATTTCGACGATTTCCGCAGAATCAATGACGGTATGGGGATTATTGTCGGGGATGAACTCGTGCAGGTGTTCGGACAATTTTTATCGGAGTTGATGGGAGATCATATTGTCGTATCCCACTTTAACGGAGATGTTTTTTGCATCGGTATCTATGATCCGTGCGGGGCAAGAAGTGTGGAAACACTTTATAAGACAATCAGAGAACGGCTCAAACGTCCGTTCAGATTGTCCGGCGGACAGGAAATATTTATTACGGTAAGTGTAGGTGTGGCGGAATGTCCTGAGGCGGCGACGAGCACTTTGGAGTTAATCAATTGCGCTGAGATTGTCATGTTTAAGGCTAAAGCCATGGGTAAAGATAAGGTGCTGTATTATGAAGGCACGATTTTGGACGAGTTTCTTAAGAACGCAAATATAGAGAATCAGTTGAAAACTGCTGCTTTCCAGCAGAGTTTTACCATGTACTATCAACCGCAGTTTAGAACAAACGACAGAAAGCTCAGAGGTGTGGAAGCTCTGATTCGTTGGAAAAACGATGACGGAAAGATGATCAGTCCCGCTGTATTTATTCCAATCGCGGAAAAGAGTGGAACGATTGTGCCCATCGGTGCGTGGGTAATTGAGGAGAGTCTGCAGGCATATGCGGAATGGAAACGCAAATATCATTATCCGTTGGTTATGTCGTTGAATATTTCGGCTATTCAGTACAGGCAGCCGGATTTTATAGAACAAATGCTGCATTTAATGGAAAAGTATGATGTAGCGCCTTCGGAAATTGAATTGGAGATAACGGAGTCTGTTCTGATAGATGATTTTACTGAAGTGACGGAGAAACTTGCAGTACTCAGGGATATCGGCATTAAGATTTCTCTGGATGATTTCGGAACAGGCTATTCGTCGTTGTCCTATTTAAAAGGGCTGCCCATTGATACACTCAAGATAGATAAGTCTTTTATCGATACGGTAGTGACGGATGAAAATACAAGAATTATAACAGAGTCCATTATTTACATGGTAAAGAAGTTAGGATATGAGACAATTGCCGAAGGTGTTGAAACGGAAGAGCAGTATCGCTATCTGAATGAGATTGATTGTGATAATATACAGGGATATTTGTTGGGGAGACCGATGCCGTCGGAGAAGATAGAGAGCCTGTTGGCTGATATGACTGCATAAAATATGTGAGGTAATATATGTTACTTGGCAGAACATCCGAATTAAAGTATTTGAATAATTATTTCGACAGAGAAGGCAGTCAGATTTTGGTCGTATACGGACAGAAGTATATCGGCAAGACAGCCCTTGTCAGAGAGTTTATGGCGGACAAAAACGGCTACTATTATCTTGCGAAAGCGTGCTCCGAGAGAGAGCAGGTGTATCAATGGAGCAGGCAGCTTGTACGGGATGGGTATGAGCTGGATGATTTTCCGTCCTTCCACGATATTTTTGCGAAAATTACCCGTCGCAGCAGCGGCAAGAAGGTGCTTGTAATTGACGAGTTCCAGAATATTGTCAGGGCCAGCGAACAGTTTATGAAAGAATTGGTTGCCTTCGTACACAATCAGTGGAACCGTGATGAGGTTATGGTAGTGTTATGCAGTTCCTCCATCGGCTGGATTGAGAACAGCATGATTACACGAATCGGTGAAGCTGCCTATGAACTGTCGGGATTTCTCAAAATCAGAGAGATGCCTTTTGAAGATATTGTGCAGAGGTTTCCTAATTTCCGAATTGAAGAGTGTGTCGAGGCGTACGCGATATTGGGTGGATTCCCGGGATTATGGAATCGGTTTGACGACAGACTGACAATACAACAGAATATATGCCGGAATATTTTAGATGCCAACAGCTTTCTCTTCGAGGAGGGAGAACGTATGCTGACGGATCAATTGCGGGAGCCGGGTGTATACAATACAATTATGGCATCGATTGCGGCGGGAAATCATAAGCTCAATAATCTGTATCTGCATACGGAGTTTTCCCGCGCGAAAATTAGCGTGTATTTGAAAAATCTTATAGAGTTGGAGCTGGTAGAGAAAGTATTCTCCTACGACACAGCGGGCAAAGAGAATGTGCAGAAGGGTATTTACAGGATTAGTCATCCTTTCGTGGATTTCTATTACACATATATGTACCCGTACCTGAGTGATTTACAGAGACTTTCCGTGGGAGAGTTTTATAACCGCTATGTTATGCTTGATTTCAGAAGATACGTGTCGGGTTATTTCAAGAAAATATGCAGACAGCATTTGACTAAGTTAAACAAGAGGAACAAACTTCCTATTCTTCCGGATGTTGTAGGTGAGTGGGTTGGCAAGGACGGTGCACTGGATATCATCGCGCAGGATGAAGAAGGTCATACGCTGATTGGACTGTGCAGCTGGGAGAAACCGTTGGCTTATGAGGATTATGAGGAGCTGCTGGCATATGCGAAAAGGTCTAAAATCGGCACAGACTATGTCTATATGTTCACGGCTTATCGGTTTGACGAGCGTCTGAATCTGGAGGCGAAGATGAAACCCAACTTGAAATTAGTACAGATTTCGGATTTATAGCGTTAACGGATTGACAATGAGGAATCTATGGGAAAAAGTATTTATATTGCGGAAAAGCCCAGTGTTGCAAAGGAATTTGCCAAGGCGTTGAAATATAATATGAAGAATAAAGACGGTTACATGGAATCCGACGAAGCGGTTGTCACATGGTGTGTCGGTCATCTTGTAACCATGAGCTATCCGGAGGCATATGATGAGAAGTACAGAAGATGGTCACTTGACACGATACCGTTTATTCCGGATGAATTTAAGTATGAAGTAATTGATGGTGTTAAAAAACAGTTTCAAATTGTAAGCGGACTGCTGAATCGTGAGGATGTGGACACGATTTATGTCTGCACCGACTCGGGGCGCGAGGGAGAATACATATATCGTTTGGTGGAACAACAGGCGAATGTACACGGCAAGGCAAGAAAGCGCGTCTGGATTGACTCCCAGACGGAGGAAGAGATTCTTCGGGGAATCAGAGAAGCTAAAGATTTGTCGGCGTATGATAATCTTTCCAGTGCTGCGTATTTACGCGCCAAGGAAGATTATCTTATGGGAATTAATTTTTCCCGTGTGTTGACTTTAAAATACAGTAATCCGATTAAATCGTATCTGAAGGCGGACAGAGCAGTGGTGTCCGTAGGGCGCGTGATGACCTGCGTGCTGGGGATGGTAGTAAACAGAGAGAGAGAGATTCGCGAGTTTGTCAAAATACCTTTTTACAGAGTGCTTTTACAGGTCGACATAGATGGACGTGAATGCGTCTGCGAGTGGAAAGCGGTGGAGGATTCACGCTATTATCGATCGCCGTTACTCTATAAGGACAACGGTTTTCTTCAGGAGAAGGATGCGGATGAGTTTATACATTATCTGCGTGAAGATGAGACGGTTGCGCCCGTTGTGGAGAAAATAGAGAAGAAGAAAGAGACAAAGAATCCGCCGTTATTGTACAATCTGGCGGAACTGCAGAACGATTGTTCCAAACTGTTTAAAATCAGTCCGGACGAGACGCTTCGGATTGCGCAGGAACTCTACGAGAAGAAACTTACTACTTATCCCAGAACGGATGCCAGAGTATTATCCTCGGCGGTGGCGAAGGAAATACATAAAAATATAGGAGGACTCCGAGGTTATCCTATTGCGGCATCCTACGCGTCGGAAGTATTGGACAGCGGCAGTTATAAGACGATTGCCAAGTCCAGATATGTCAATGACAAGCAGATTACTGACCATTATGCGATTATTCCCACAGGGCAGGGATTAAATGCCCTGAACGGCCTGCACCCCACCTCGGCTAAAGTGTATGAAATTATTGTCAGACGTTTTTTAAGTATTTTTTATTCGGCTGCGGTATACCAGAAAATCAATCTTGGTGTCACGATGAAGGGAGAATACTTCTCCACGGGATTTAAGGTGTTGGCACAGGAAGGATATCTGCCGGTGACAAAGTACTCTTTTGCCAAGAAAAAGGCGGAGGGTGATGAGGGCGAAGAGAAAGCTGACGAGCAGGAAACAACCTGCGACGAGACTTTCATGGAGACGATTCAGTCGTTAAAAAAGGGTAAGGAACTGCGTATGACCGGTGTTGATAAGAAAGAGGGAGAAACTTCCCCACCGAAACGGTACAACTCCGGCACGATGATTTTAACAATGGAGAATGCCGGTCAGTTTATAGAGGACGAGGAACTGCGGGCGCAGATTAAGGGAAGCGGCATCGGCACCTCCGCCACAAGGGCCGAGATACTTAAGAAACTGGTGAATATCAAATATCTGTCGTTGAATAAGAAGACACAGATAATTACGCCGACGCTTCTTGGTGAGATGATTTACGAGGTGGTAGCAGGCTCTATCAAGCCGTTGTTGGATCCGAGACTGACTGCCAGCTGGGAGAAAGGTCTTACTTTAGTGGCTGACGGAGAAATCTCCGAGGATGAATATATGGTGAAGTTAGATGATTTTGTGACAAGAAGAACCAATACGGTAAAACAGATGAATAATCAGACCGCACTTTACAATCGGTTCCGCTATGTGGCACAATTTTATCAGAAACATACACAGCAGAATATGAAAACCGTAGAAAGCAGGTAAAATGTGATGGCAAGTTTGCGGGATACCGAAATCGGAGCGCTTTACACACTTGACGAAACGATTGCAAAAGATATTTTTCACGAAGCAATCTATCCGTGGGAAGTGCTCTCTAAGATTGGTGAATTCATTGTAGAACTGGGAAATACGCTTCCCGAGGAACGATATGAGAGGAAAGGCGATAACGTGTGGATTGCAAAATCCGCGAAAGTTTATCCCAGCGCTTGTATCAATGGACCGGCGATTATCGACGAGGAAGCGGAAATCAGACATTGTGCTTTTATCAGAGGCAATGCTATCGTGGGCAAGGGCGCAGTCGTGGGAAATTCCACGGAGCTTAAGAATGTGATTCTCTTTAATAAAGTACAGGTGCCGCATTACAACTATGTCGGTGACAGCATTCTCGGTTTCAAGGCACATATGGGGGCCGGCTCCATTACATCGAATGTCAAAAGTGATAAAACATTGGTAGTGGTTAGAGCCGGCGAGGAGCAGCTTGAGACCGGTTTAAAAAAATTCGGTGCCATGCTGGGTGATCACGTAGAGGTGGGATGTAATTCCGTTCTAAACCCCGGAACGGTTATCGGCAGACAGGCAAATGTTTATCCGACCTCCATGGTAAGAGGATTTATACCGGCAAACAGCATCTATAAGAAACAGGGAGAGATAGCAGAAAAACATTAGAGTTTAATATAAATAATACTTTACAATAATGCATTTGGAGAGAAAATATGGCGATGGATCTAATGATGGAAAATTTTGAGTCTATGATTGACAACGTGATAGCGGGCATCTGTTTCTTTGAGTATGAGAACGGAGCGCTGAATCCTTTCTATGTCAATGAAGGAATGTTCCGTATGTTGGGATATTCCAGGGCACAGGGAATGAAATTTATTAATAAAGTTGAGAGGAGTATCATCCCGGATGACCTGCCGATTTTTCAGCAGGGAATTGAAGATGTGTTAAAGGATGACGGCGCTGTCGATGTGGAATTCCGTACGGTAACGGGAAGCGGTGGCCTGCGTTGGCTGTACGCCAGAGCAAATCTGTATTCCAGGGAAGGCAGTAAGTATATTATTGTAGCTGTCGTTGAGGATATTACCGATAGGAAAAATGTGGAGGAGGAGTTGTACCAGCAGGCAGAACGACTGCATATTCTTTCCGAGGCGGTAGGAGGCAAAATCATAGATTATAACGCCAGAACGGATGTTATGGTCATTAAAGCTTCCAGAGAACATGAAATCTCAGGCGAAAAGATGATAAAAAATTATCTGCAGCATTTTGATGAATCCATGATTTATGAGGAAGATATAGCGTATTATAAGTCCATTTTCCGAGGCCTTCTTACTTCACCGAAGAATGAGACAATTGAGTACAGAACCAAACGATTCGAAAGTGATTATACATGGTATCAGGTTAATCTGACATCGCTGCTCGGACCGGAAGGCTATGTGACGAGAATTGTCGGACGTATGATTAATATCCATGAGAAAAAGTTAAAAGAATTGGACTTGCTTCTTCGTGCCGAGAAAGATGCCTTGACAGGTTTGTATAACAAAGGCGCTACCATGCAGTTAATCCAAAATGCAATTGAAGACAGCAAGGAGGACACGCTGAATGCATTGATGATTATCGATTTGGATAACTTTAAGGAGGTAAACGACCTCTTGGGACATGCTCAGGGCGACCAGGTTCTTGTGGATACGGCGACCGCCTTAAATGAAATCTTTAAGGGCGGAGATATTGTCGGTCGTATCGGCGGTGATGAATTCGTAGTGTTTATGAAGAACTTAAATGCAATTTCCAACGCAGACATTTTGGCGGGAAAGGTTGTTCGTAATGTCAATTTTTCATTTGAATACGAAGATAGACAGATTAATGTGACCTGCAGTGTGGGTGTTGCTATTTTCCCTTATCACGGCAATGATTATGAGGAACTCTTTAATAAGGCGGACAAAGCGGTATACACGGCAAAAGCCAACGGTAAATGCGGATACCGTATCTATGACGCTGCCACGACCATGGTCTACCATGCAACCAGAAGAAATACGGAGTATAATCCGGAAAAAGGCATGGAGATGAACCGTGGTATTGAAGATCTGGTAATGCAGGTTTTATTTGAAGATAAAAACATGGAGTCCGCTCTGAAATCGGCAATCGAGTTGATTACGGCAGAATATAATTTCCACAGAGGATATGTGTGCGGCAACGATACGCTGCCTATTTCCAGGACAGTGCATTTTGCGGCGGCAGGTTATGAGACCGGCAAGGAAACGGAAGAACAGTATGAACTCAAGAGAGTGGTCAGTGAAATATTGTTTGAATCTTTCCATAAGGTATCGATTATCCATGACTATGATTTGACGGCTGCAGAAATGCACGATTATTTCCACTCGGAGGGCATTAAGAGTATGCTCTATTATCCGATTACGACTCATGGCGAATTCCAGGGGGCTGTTATCTTTGAGAATCATGAGGATGTGCAGCTGGAGTTTAAAGACAGTGAAATGGAGGAGATTCGTTCTCTGATGCGTATTCTGGAAGCGCATATCTTACAGATTGGCCTTATGGATCGACTGCAGGATTTTGTGACCCAGATTGCTATCTTTGATAATCTGGACAGTTATGTGTACGTCGTGAATCCTGATACATATGAGCTATGTTTTATCAATAAGAAAGTGCTTATGAGTACACCGGAAGTTAAAATCGGCAATATCTGTTATAAAGCACTGCAGAACAGGGATACGCCCTGTGACAACTGTATCATTAAAAACCTGAATAAAGAAGACCCTCACAGCAGGTGTACGGCGGAATTGTTTAATTTCTCCCTGCGCTGCTGGAACAGGTGTAGTGCCAGCTGGCTGGAATGCAAGGAAGAAAACGGACTTGTATTGTTAAACAGCATAGATATTTCAGAATATTTCATAGGCTAGGTTGACTAATTGTAGCTTTTCGTGTATATTTTCATAGGAAACTATGTGCTTTACTGTACATGAATATTAGTGTTTTTAAGGAGGAGATTATTATGAGAAAGAAAGCATTGGCGTTGCTTGCGGCAACTGCAATGACTGCAGCTATGCTTGCCGGATGCGGTTCTGACGGAGGTAATACTACCTCAGGCAGTACAGCATCTGCGGATAATACGACAGCAGACACAACGCAGGCGGGCGGTGAGACTTCCACAGGTGGAGACTCTTCTACAGATAGGGTATACAATATCGGTATCTGCCAGTTAGTGGAGCATCCGGCTTTGGACGAGGCTACAAGAGGATTTCAGGAGGCCCTTACAGAACTCTTAGGTGAGGATCACGTTAAGTTTGATTTCCAGAACGCACAGGGTGAGCAGACCAACTGCGTAACCATTACAACACAGTTCGTAACAGATAATGTTGATTTGATTATGGCGAACGCGACAGCACCTTTACAGGCGGCTGCAGCTGCAACCAACACGATTCCGATTCTCGGAACTTCCATCACGGATTATGCGACAGCGCTTGATATTGCTGACTGGACAGGCGCAACGGGCACGAACATTTCGGGAACTTCCGATCTGGCCCCGATTGATGAGCAGGAGAAGATGCTGGTTGAGTTGTTTCCGGATGTACAGAAGGTGGGTATTCTGTATTGTTCCGCCGAGGCGAACTCCAAATATCAGGCGGATTTGTTTATCGCTTGCCTGGAGGAAGATGGTATCGCATATGAAGTATATACAGTGGCTGATTCCAACGAGATTTCTGCGGTAGTTACTGATGCATGTGATGCCTGCGATGTTCTCTATATTCCTACAGATAATACGTTGGCTTCTTCGACAGAGTTAATTAGCAATATTGCGCTTCCCGCTGGTGTGCCGATTATCGCCGGTGAGGAAGGCATCTGCGCAGGCTGCGGTGTCGCAACCTTATCTATCAGCTACTATGATATCGGTTACTCGGCAGGTATCTTGGCGTATGAGATCTTAGTCGGTGGTGCGGACATTTCCACGATGCCGATTATGTACGCGCCTAAGGTTACTAAAGAGTATAATGCATCTATCTGTGAGCAGTTGGGTATTTCTGTTCCCAGTGATTATGTAGCGATTGAAGAATAATTTATGGGATATATGTGGGGATGACAGATATGCCATCCCCATATTTTCTATATGACGGAGGTTATAAGATGATTTTATCCTACTTTGCATCCCTTAGTCTGACTTCCCTGCTCAATAAGATGCCAAATGCACTTGGACAGGGGCTTATATGGGGAATCATGGCGCTTGGTGTCTATATTACCTATAGGCTGCTTGATTTTCCGGATCTTACGGTAGACGGAACACTTGCGACAGGCGGAGCGGTAGCGGTCATGTTGGTTCGCGGAGCGGGTATGGAGCCGTGGATGGCGCTGATTTTTGCGTTTGCGGCAGGTATGCTTGCGGGCATGGTGACGGGACTGTTACATACGTCGTTGGGGATTCCGGGAATTTTGGCAGGTATCCTGACGCAGTTGTCGCTGTATTCCATTAACTTGCATATTATGGGTAAATCCAATCAGCCGATTAATGTAGATCAGTACAGGCTGGTAGTTTCTGCCCGATATATATCCGGAGATGCGCTTACGAAATTTAAATTTTACGGCGGAGTGATTCTCGGTTGTTTGATTTTGGTTGCAATCTTATATTGTTATTTTGGAACGGAGCAGGGGCAGGCAATCCGCGCTACGGGATGCAATAAGAATATGGCAAGGGCACAGGGCATTAACACCAATTTCCACACGGTGCTCGCACTGATGATCTCCAACGGTCTGGTGGGTCTGTCCGGCGGACTCTTTGCACAATATCAAGGGTCATCTGACATCAATATGGGAAGAGGCGCTATTGTAATCGGTCTTGCATCCGTGATTATCGGCGAGGTGTTGTTCGGTAAATTCTGTGAGAAACGGAAGATGGCTTTTGCATTTACAATGGTTGCCGTGATCATCGGTTCGGTAATTTACTATGTTGTCATCAACTTTGTATTGTGGCTGAAGATGCCTTCTGAGGACCTGAAGCTGTTCTCGGCAATTGTTGTGGCGGTCTTCCTGGCAATCCCTTATCTGAAAGGAAAGTACGGCAAGAAGAAGGGGGTGGCTAAACAATGAGTAGTGAGACAAAGAACTATGCCTTAGAATTACGAGATATCCATAAGGTTTTTAATCAGGGAACCATCAATGAGAAGGTGGCTCTTGACGGAGTGGATTTGCAGTTGGAGGACGGTGATTTTGTTACGGTCATCGGCGGTAACGGTGCAGGCAAATCTACGATGCTCAATGCCATTGCGGGTATGTGGCCGGTAGACAGCGGGTCCATTATAGTCGGCGGAGCGGATGTCACATCCCTGCCGGAGCATAAGAGAGCAAAATTTCTCGGACGTGTTTTTCAGGATCCTATGACCGGAACGGCTGCTACCATGTCCATAGATGAGAATATGGCAATCGCCGCAAGGCGTGGCAAACATCACACGTTAAGATGGGGTGTGACGAAGGCGGAAAGAGAGCAGTATAAGGAAATGTTAAGGGAATTGGATCTTGGATTGGAGGAGCGTTTGACTACCAAGGTCGGTCTTTTATCCGGAGGACAGCGTCAGGCGGTCACCTTGCTGATGGCATCTTTAGAGAAACCCAATCTGCTTCTTCTGGATGAGCACACGGCGGCACTTGACCCTAAGACTGCGGCGACAGTGCTTGCATTGTCCGATAAGATTATTGAAGAACATCATCTGACGGCTATGATGGTTACTCACAATATGAAAGATGCCATAAGTCATGGAAATCGTTTGGTTATGATGCATGAAGGTAAGATTATCTACGATGTACGAGGCGAAGAGAAGAAGAACCTGCACGTATCCGACCTGATGGCAAAATTTGAGGAAGTAAGCGGCGGAGAGTTCGCAAATGACCGTATGATTCTGTCATAAAACAGGGGGCAGAGGAATATATAAAATCCAGTCATAAATTCTTTTAGAAATGACTGGATTTTTTGTCGGCAATGTGCGAAAATAGGTGTAGCGGTTATGACAGACGTGTGAGTCTGTTATGAATAAATTTTACATAATCGAAAGGAGTTATCACATGATTTATTCAAAAGAAGTTGAAGAAATGTGTACAGTGGCACAGGGTGTTCACCATGGCTGTGCTCCTATCCCAGAAGAAGCGAAATGGGTTCAGGCGAAAGAAGTAAAAGATATTTCCGGTTTGACACACGGTGTAGGCTGGTGTGCTCCGCAGCAGGGGGCATGTAAGCTGACGCTGAATGTGAAAGAGGGTATCATTCAGGAAGCGCTTGTTGAGACGATCGGATGCTCCGGAATGACACACTCCGCAGCTATGGCATCTGAGATTCTGCCGGGCTTAACCGTTATGGAGGCATTGAATACTGACCTTGTCTGTGACGCTATCAATACGGCGATGAGAGAACTGTTCTTGCAGATTGTATACGGTCGTACACAATCCGCTTTCTCCGAAGACGGACTTCCGGTAGGTGCAGGTCTTGAAGATTTGGGTAAAGGTTTAAGAAGTCAGGTTGGCACCATGTATGGCACACTTAAGAAAGGTCCTCGTTACCTTGAGATGGCTGAAGGTTATGTAACAGGTATCGCACTGGATGCCAATGACGAGATTATCGGTTACAAGTTCGTAAGTCTTGGTAAGATGACAGACTTCATCAAGAAGGGTGACGACCCGAACACCGCTTATGAGAAAGCGTGCGGACAGTACGGACGTGTTGATGATGCTGTTAAGATTATTGACCCCAGATGCGAATAATAAACAGGAGGAATAGAATAAGATGGCTTTATTTGAATCATATGAAAGAAGAATTGACAAGATCAATTCCGTATTAAACAGTTATGGCATTTCTTCCATCGAAGAAGCTGAGAAAATTACAAAAGATGCCGGTCTGGATGTCTATGAGCAGGTTAAGAAAATCCAGCCGATCTGTTTTGAGAACGCTTGCTGGGCTTACACAGTAGGTGCTGCAATCGCAATTAAGAAAGACTGTAAGAAAGCGGCTGATGCAGCGGCAGCAATCGGTGAGGGTCTTCAGGCATTCTGTATTCCCGGTTCCGTTGCAGACACACGTAAGGTAGGTCTTGGTCACGGTAATCTGGGCAAGATGTTATTGGAAGAGGAGACAGACTGCTTTGCATTCCTTGCAGGCCACGAGTCCTTTGCGGCGGCAGAAGGTGCAATCGGTATTGCCGAGAAAGCTAATAAGGTTCGTCAGAAACCTCTTCGTGTAATCTTGAACGGTCTGGGTAAAGATGCTGCCAAGATTATTTCCAGAATCAATGGTTTCACATTTGTTGAGACAGAGTACGATCCGTATACAAACGAGGTGAAAGAGATCGACAGAATCGCATACTCCGACGGACTTCGTTCTAAAGTAAACTGCTACGGCGCAAATTCCGTTCCAGAAGGCGTTGCGATTATGTGGAAAGAGAACGTAGATGTTTCTATTACAGGTAACTCTACGAACCCGACCAGATTCCAGCATCCGGTAGCAGGTACATATAAGAAGGAGAGAACAGAGGCAGGCAAGAAATACTTCTCGGTTGCATCCGGCGGCGGTACAGGACGTACTCTGCATCCCGATAACATGGCTGCAGGTCCTGCATCATACGGTTTCACAGATACATTAGGCCGTATGCACTCAGATGCACAGTTTGCAGGTTCTTCTTCCGTTCCGGCTCACGTTGAGATGATGGGTCTGATCGGTATGGGTAATAACCCGATGGTAGGCGCTACCGTTGCGGTTGCTGTATCTATCGAGGAAGCTGCTAAGGCAGGCAAATTCTAAGAAATAGCACATAGATATTCATAATTAATTGTTTTTATGAATTTGAATAAAGTGCCGCAAATGCTTGAATTTGCGGCACTTTTACGCATAATATGTAAAATTAGAAATGTATATTTATTTGTTTTAATACTGACAGTTTCCAATTTGTGTTGCTCGGTGCGCCAACCATTTACGCAAGATGATGAAAGCACCGAAATATCAGGATGTTTTATAATTTGAACACCAGAAAATTGAAGTTCGTAGATACCCTATAGATACCCCGTAGATACCACTTATAGATACCATTTTGCATAGTTGTTGTATTTTGTATGAAATTAAATACTGGATCACGTAGCAAAAAGTGTTGTGCATATTTGACATAAAATGTTTAACATAATTTACAATAATTTGTAAAATCTCTTGATTTTTTTCTGCAAAGTGCGTATAATAAATAAAGCAATGAGGTGGTTTTTCGAAACTGCCTTTTGCTAGATAACGAATGGGCTTGTGTGTATTATACATGCAAGCCTTTAGATTTAAGTAAAGGAGATACAAAATGTTAAGAGGAATGATTTTTATTGATCATATGAATTTTGATATAGCTTTGCAAAAATATTACAAAAGCCTCAATAAACCAACGATAAAGCTGGATTACAATAAATTATTTCAAAATATATGTGCAGAAATTCCAAATGTAGATTTTTTAAAAGGATTTATATTTATACCTAAACCGGATGACTTTTTGATGAAAGATACAAATCTTGAGAGTTATTATAATTGGGTTACAGGAATGAAAAATGCACCATATACAGATGTAATAGAAGGCAGATATGTTGCACGTCCAGTTGATGAAACAATTCCTATGGAGATAGATAAAAAGAATACATATTATAAGGTGGAGAAAGGAACTGACATAAATTTAGCTGTTCATGCAATAAGTAAAGCATTTTACAATTCATATGACATCGCTTTCTTTTTAAGTGCGGATACTGACTATATCAAAGTGTATGAGATATTAAAAAACATAGGAAAAATTGCTGTTGTAGTTGGAGTAAAAGGGCAGAATGTAAATAAAATTAGAAGTGTGGTTGACAATACTATTATTTTAGATGAAAGTTTCTTTGATAAGTGTAAAAGAGAGACACAGTCAAGGCGTTCCGTATAGATTTTTGAGTTTAAGTATATCTATGGGAGCATTAAGTTAATAGATACCCCATAGATACCCAAACCGTCAATAACCTTAAAAAAGCGGCACTTACAGTAAGTGTTGAGGAAGCGGCTAAGGCAGGCAAGTTCTAAAGAAATGGCGTAAATATGGGACTTCTTAAGCCGTGATTCGGTTTGAGAAGTCCTTATTTTTTTATAATCACCTTTGGCTTCTTAATAAATTCTTTTGTTGAGGATATCCAATGATTACAGTATAATATTCCTAGCTGTAAACGGAGGTTAGGATATGAAATACCTTAAAGATAAATTAGCCTTATTTTTTAATATAATAAAACAGTCGTGTTATAACTACAGAGTGGCTGTAGCCAGTGTAGTGGCAGCGACCGTATTTGAGACAATCTGCTGTATTTTGAATGCTATGACTCCTTACGGCGAATCTTCCGTAAGAAGCTTCTTGCGTTATGAATCGGATGTGTTGAGATTCCTGATTCTTTTTATACTGGCGGTCATGTTTACGGAGAGTATTCTTTCTTATGAGAAGAAGGAACGACGAATAAAAATCATTAGAATTCTGTGTTTTGTGTTTGCGGCAGTGATATCGGCAGTGTTTGTTGCGGTGCAGGAGGCAACGGGGTCTGTCTCTAATATTATCAGTGCATGGGCAGTACGTTATTATATTATCTGCATTCTCCTTCTTGTGCTTGGAATCATTTATTTTTCCCACAAGAAGAGCGGTATAGGATTCATAGAGTACATGATGCATGTGGCTGTCAACTTCTGTGTCACGACAGCAATATACATTATATTATGCATAGGTGTATCGCTCATTCTTTTAATATTGGATTTACTGTTTTTTGACGGCTTTTCTTTGATGTTACAATGCTGCTATATTTTGCTGACAGGATTATATTATGTTCCCGGATGTATTGCGGCACTTAGCAATATGGACAGCAACATAGATGATGAAATCACCAGAGTTTTAACGACAAAAGTACTTACAAGCATGACGGTCTGCGCGATGGGAATTGTGTATGCTTATCTTCTTAAGATTCTTGTGACATGGCAGATGCCTTCCAACGAAATATTCGGTATTGTCTCGGGTTTGTTCTGTATCGGTATGTTTATCTGGGTAATAGATTATTATTATCGTGACGATACGAAATATGCACTTTTTCTTCAGAGGCTTCCCTACGGTATGATACCGATGATTCCTGTGCAGGCATATTCTATGTGTGTGAGAATCTATAATTACGGCATGACGACCGGCAGATATATGGGTATGCTATTGGTTGTCTTCGAGATTTTCATGCTGCTTATCTGTCGATTCCGGCGGGATAAAATAGAGAATGTGATTCTTGTATTGTGCATATGCGTGGTTGTAGCCGGATGTGTACCGGGCGTAAACATGTTTAGTGTGTCCAACAGATGGCAGCGCTCAATGCTTGTATCTGTTTATGATAAGATTGCATCCGGGCAGGAAATTACGCAGAATGAGTATGACCGCATGGAAGGTGCATACAAATATCTGCGGTGGAAGCCCGAAATGAAGGATATAGTAGAGAAGTATGACATCTATGCCGAAGACTTTGTACAGATGCTTTCAATTTCCGATTTAGACACGACCAACTTGACCAGTTTGAATTCTCACTATATACATTGCTGTCAGCTTGTCGGTGAACTGGATGTAGATGATTATAGCAGGTTTGATATGATAAATCAGGACCCGTTGTATGAAGATTCGCATTATAAAACGGAAGCGGGTGAGTCTGCCGTGGACTTTTCGGCATTCCGATTTTATAGGAGGAGTGATGCGGAAGAGAAAATATTTGAGGTGGATATAAGTGATTTCGCAGATAAATGTTTTACGTATAAGGAGGAGCACCCCGATGCTGCGCAGGAGGAAGTAAGTGATGCTATGAGACCATATCAACAGATTGTGATTGACGATGAAACGGTTTTGTATCTCAACCATTTTGAAGTTGGATATGATGATGGTGTCAAGGACGGAGAAGAATATTTCAAGTGGACGACAGTTAATATTTCAGGTATGCTGTTAAGCAGATAAGCTTGTTTACAGTGGTGTTTCTGAGCAAATGAGTACTTTGTCGGAGAATCGGACATGATATTATACAGTAATAATGAAATGGCAAGATTGGGCTGTAATGAATGCAGCGGATGCAGTTCATGCTGTCGGGGAATGGGACAATCTATTATATTGGATCCCTATGACATTTATCAATTACAGGTAGCTACAGGGCAGACGTTTGCACAGCTTATGCAGGATATGATTGAACTTCATGTGGAAGATGGTCTGATTCTGCCGTCTGTCAGAATGCAGGATGATACGGATGCCTGCGGGTTTCTAAATCGGGAGAACAGATGCAGCATTCACACGCACAGACCGGGATTGTGCAGGTTGTTCCCGCTGGGAAGAAATTATGATGAAAACGGACTGCGGTATTTTCTGTTGGAAGATGCCTGTCGGATACAGAATCGTACCAAAGTCAAAATCAAAAAGTGGCTGGGCGTAGATTCTCTCTCAAAATACGAGGAGTTTCTGATTGTATGGCATGACTTGAGAAAGAAAGTACGGTCGCAGATCATGGAGCGGCAGTCGGATGATTATACCCAGGAAGTCAATGTAAAGTTATTGGAAACATTTTATCAAAAACCATATGATATAGAACGAGATTTCTACACTCAGTTCGAAGAAAGGAATAAAACCATATGAAAACAAAAGTCAGAACAACATTACTTGCACTATTAATGATTACCTTGTTCCTCTGTACCGCTTGTGGTGCGGGGGAGGAGAGTACCGATAAGCTGGAGGGCAGCTTAAGCGATATTATGGCATCACTCTATGAAAATGCGGAACTTTCGGAAGATTTCAGGGAGGGCATGGGTAATCTTGAAACGCTCGAATTGACAGAGGATTTTGAGGTTATGTTCTTAGGCACGGATGAAATTGAGTATACGGAAGGTGTTGTATCCGCTCCGATGATGTCATCGATAGCATATCAATGTGTACTGCTCAGAGTGCCGGAAGATGACGTTGAGACAGTAAAACAGCAGATAAAAGATAACACAGACCTCAATAAATGGGTCTGTGTCAGCGCTGAAACCATGCTCATCGAGAGCAGGGGTGATGTCATTTTCTTCGTGATGGGCGACAACGATACGGCATATGCCCTCAATGCAGCTTTTCAAGCGTACTAAAGTGTCACATCGTTATATTTCGCCGGATGTTTAGTTAGACTTTACTTCCTTCCATAATTCGTTATACAGAGTGTCACCTTCCTCACCGAGATAAGTAAATGTCTCCAAATTGCTATATTGAGACAGGTCGGGGAAGGCGATCTCCGAATTGCGGATTTCTTCGTCCTCAATCAGCTCCCGTGCCGCCTTGTTGGGCGTGGAGTAGGTGATATAATCAAAGTTCATCAGTGCAATATCGGGACGGCACATGAAATCAATAAATTTCTCGGCATTTTCTTTATTGGGAGCATTCTTTAAAATAACCCATGAATCAATCCATACGTTGGTTCCCTCATCAGGTATTACATATACCAGATCCGGATTCTCACGTTGAGTATAGATTGCCTCGCCGGAGTAGATGACACCCATTGCAGCCTCGCCGCCTATCATTTTGTCTCGCACCTGATCTATAACATACGCCTGAACCAAAGGCTTCTGTTCAATCAGAGAATTCTTGGTAATTTCCAACTCATCGGGATCTAAAGTATTCATGGAGAATCCGTTCAACTTTTCGGCTACCATGAAAGCGTCCCGAACAGAATCCTGCATCAGAATATTGTCGGCATATTTTTCATCCCATAACTGTGCCCAGCTTGTGATCGGCTCCTCCACCATGGTCTTGTTATAGAGGATGCCCACGGTACCCCAGCAGTAGGGGACAGAGTACTTGTTCTCCGGGTCGAAACCTTTAGACTGTTCGAAATACTGTGCGTCAATGTTTGCTTTGGCATTGGGAATATTGTCAAAATTAATCTCAGCGAGCAGGTCGCCTGAAATCATTTTGCTGATCATATAATCGGAAGGGCAGACCACATCGTAGGATGCGGCACCTGATTCCACCTTCGGATACATGATTTCATTTGTCTCATATTCGTCGTATATAACCTTAATGCCGGTCTCTTCCTCAAACATTTCAATTGCATCGGGGTCTATATATTCACCCCAGTTATAGACGATGACCTGACCGTTTGCACCGTCCGATGAAGAACCGCATCCGGACAGCAGCGCAGCGGGTAAAAGCATAAGAGCGCTTGTTGCAAGAGCCTTTTTGGCAAGTGATAAATCAAACTTTTTCATTTTCGTATCTCCTCTGTAACATATTATTCAATCTTATCTTTAGCGCTTTTTTTGGAAGGTGAAAAATTAACCAGGAAAAGCAGCACAAGCACTGTCATAAAAATAATCGTGGACAGCGCATACATTTCCGGCTTGATTCCCTTTTTAACTTCTGTATAAATCTTAGTGGACAGTGTATCCACACCGGCTCCTTTGGTAAAGTGAGTGATGATGAAATCGTCTAAGGACATCGTGAATGCCATAAGGAAACCTGAGAGAACACCGGGAAGCAGGTCGGGAAATACTACCTGAAAAAAAGCCGTCAGTTCTGAGGCGCCTAAATCAAGTGCCGCCTCGTAGGTACTTGGATTGAGTTGTTTCATTCGAGGCATTACACTTAAAATAACATAGGGTATGTTAAATGTGATATGTGCCAGCAGGATTGTACCCAAGCCGAATTTAAATCCAAAACTGATAAAAAGCAGCATCAGGGAAATGCCTGTCACAATCTCTGCATTTAACATGGGGATATTGGTAATACCCAATATCACCGCTTTTGTTCTGCGATGCATACCGCTCATGGCAACACAGGCAATCGTCCCGATTACGGTAGCAATCAGAGCGGAGCAGAATGCAATCAACAGAGTGTTGTAAAGTGCCTTTAAAATCACCTCATTTCTAAAGAGAGAAGCATACCATTTAAAAGTAAAGCCGCCCCATTTAGATCTTGTCTTGCTGGCGTTAAAGGACAGTACCATCAGCGTGGCGATGGGGGCATACAGAAACACAAAAATCAGAGCAACATAGATTTTCTTTGCAATATTTTTCATAGCATGGAACCCTCCCCATCTTTATCAAAAACGGCCGATATAATCATATTCAATATAATAAAAATCATCAACACGACGGAAAGGCCGCTTCCCAGATTCCAGTTTGATGTCTGTGTAAATTCCTGCTCAATGATATTGCCAATCAGAAGAATCTTGCTTCCGCCGAGCAGCGTACTGATTACGAAAGTAGTCAGCGCCGGAACAAATACCATCGTGATTCCGCTTATAATGCCCGGTACGGAGAGGGGCAGTATAATACGGAAAAATGTATGGATACCGTTAGCTCCAAGATCGTGTGCTGCATTAATCACATTCTCGTCCATCTTTGACAACACGTTATAAAGCGGAAGCACCATAAAGGGCAGGAAATTGTATACCATACCCAGCACGATGGCATAAGGCGTATTGATGATATTCATATTCGGCAGGTGGAAGAAAGAAAGGATACTGTTGATTACACCGCTTTTTTCCAATAAAGTCTGCCATGCCAGCGTGCGCAGAAGAAAATTCATCCACATCGGCAATATGAATATTAATATGATAAAACTGTGCTGACCGACTTTCATGTTTGCCAGAATCATTGCAAGCGGATAGGCGAGCAGAAAGCAGATCAACGTGCTGACCAGTGAGAGCAGAATGGAAAGGCGCAGTGCCTTGGCATGTTCCATTGTAGCAATCGCTGTGATGTTATCTAAAGTAAATGCTCCTGTCTTATCCGTCAGTCCATAGTAGAAAATCATACAAAGCGGAATGATAATAAAAACTACGGACCAGAGCAAATAGGGAGCGGACAGCCATTTGTTCTTAGATGTCAATTGCAACCGCCTCCTCGTCTTCAGATTCCGGTTTATTCATAATCTGGATGTTAAAGGGATCAACTTTGATTCCTACTTTCTGACCTACCGGGAACATGGTGGTAGAGTGCACAAGCCATTCAAAACCGTTTGCCATGACTTCCATCTCATAGTGCACACCCTTGAAAATTAAGTGTGTTACCACGCCCTGTAAAATGCCTTCAGAAGGGTCTGTCAGTTCCACATCCTCGGGACGAATCACTACGTCCACCGGTTTATTATGTCCAAAGCCTGTATCCACACAAGCAAAACGCGTGTCCAGAATATTTACCAGCTTATCCTCAATCATGATTGCCGGAATAATGTTGCTGTCACCGATAAAATCTGCGACAAACGCATTCTCGGGCTCATTGTAAATGGATTCCGGCGTTCCGATCTGCTGAATATATCCCTGATTCATAACCACGATAGTATCAGACATAGTAAGCGCCTCTTCCTGATCATGAGTTACATATACAAAAGTGATGCCCAACTCATTCTTCATACGAATTAATTCGTACTGCATCTCTTGGCGAAGCTTTAAATCGAGAGCGCCAAGAGGTTCATCCAATAAAAGCACTTTGGGCTCGTTGACAATGGCGCGGGCAATGGCAATACGCTGCTGTTGCCCACCGCTTAGGGAGTCCGGCATACGGTTTTCATATCCGTCCAAGTTGACAAGTTTAAGCGCATATTTAATCTTATCGTTTATATATTGCTTGGATTTTTTCTTGATTTTCAATCCGAAAGCAATATTTTCGGCTATCGTCATATGAGTAAAAAGTGCATATTTTTGGAATACCGTATTCAGAGCCCTCTTATTGGGCGGCATATTGGTAATATCTTGGCCGTCAAAAAAGACATTGCCTGTATCCGGAGTTGTAAATCCGCCCAAAATGCGCAGGGTAGTAGTCTTGCCACATCCGCTGGGTCCGAGCAGCGTCACGAATTCATTCTCATGTATTTTCAGGTTTAATTCATCCAACACCATCTGTCCGTCAAAGGATTTGGAGATGTTGCTTAAGTGTATCAATTCTTTTGACATAGGTAGCGCCTCCATATAATAGTCTAGAAATTAGGCGGTGTGCTAATCCACAAAAATACCGCACCGGTTTTGCCGCACGCTTTGATATAGTGCTCCGAATCGGGGGTATAGTAGAAAGCTTCCCCCTTTTTGGCTTTCAGACTGCGGTTTCCGATCATAATCGTGATAGCACCTGAGAGTACATATCCGAACTCCTCGCCTTCATGGGGTTGGTCAGGATAAGTGGAGCCGCCGGATTCTAAAGTGACACGAATGGGCTCCATCATATTTCTCTGCGCGTTGGGAATAATCCACTCTATTTTGTTATTAAGCTCTGTGTCGATTTTTTCAAAAAAATCTTCATTGCTAAAAACAATCTGTTCATCTGCGGTATCATTAAAGAAATCTTTTAAGCTGGTACCCAGGCATTGCAGAATATCAACCAGGGTTGCAATTGACGGAGAAGTCAAATCGTTTTCCAACTGGCTGATAAATCCCTTGGATAATTCACTGCGGTCTGCCAGTTCCTCCTGTGTCAGTCCTTTCTGAATGCGCAGTTTCTTAATTTTACTGCCGATTTCCACTCGGGTTAAATTACTGTCCATGTTATGTACACACTTTCTTTGCTAAACTTTAAGTTTAATAAAACTAAACAAACGCTGAAATCCATTATACAAGAAAGTAGTATTATGTCAATGGGAATTTGAAAAATAAAATCATTTTTTGTGAAAATGATTAACAAAGCATTTGATTTGTGATATAATCAGCGCAAAAGAAAAACAAGCGACGCCGGAGCCGGCAAAGGAAAGGGTATAGTTTGTTATGAGTCAGGGCAAATATGTGGCATATGTTTCTACCTATACGTCAGGAAGAGAAGAAACTTACGGCATCAAAATCTACGATGTGGATATGAAGAATGGCAGGATGACAGAGAAGAATCAGGTCAAAATCACGAATTCTTCCTATATTACGATTTCACATAACGGTAAATTTCTGTATTCTATTACAGATTTTGGTGTGGAGGCATATAAGATTATGCCCGGCGGTGATTTGCGAGTTATCAGTGCGAGCAGCATTAACGGTATGAGAGGATGTTATCTGTCTACGGATTACGAAGATAAGTTCCTCTTTGTAGGCGGCTACCATGACGGTAAGATTACGGTCCTTCGTCTTCTTGACGACGGAAGCATCGGTGAAATCACGGATGAGGTATATCACAAAGGGTTGGGAAGTATTGCCGAGCGTAATTTCAGACCTCATGTGAATTGCGTGAAGATGACACGGGATAACCATTATTTATGTGCTGCAGACTTAGGCCTGGACCACGTAAATGTTTATCGTTTAGACCATACAAACGGTCAACTCAAGCCGATTGATATGATTAGAAGCGAGCAGGAATCGGCGCCCCGCCACATGAAATTCTCCAAAGACGGAAAGTTCTTGTATATCGTACATGAGCTAAAGAACTACATTGATGTATATACATATGAAGAAGTGAACGGTAATCCGGAATTTGAGAAGATTCAGACGATTTCAACATTGAATGATTATCACGCAGGCGGTTCTGCGGCAAGCGCGTTAAATATTTCGGCTGATTTTAAATATATGGTTAGTTCCAATGCCGGCGATAACAGTGCTGTCGTTTATAGGATTGATCAGAAGACCGGAATGCTTGAGAAAATTCTCTGTCTTCCAATCAGCGGAGATTATCCGAAGGATGCAAATCTGTTCCCTGACAATAGGCATCTGGTCTCCCTGAACCATGAGTCCAATACGATGACCTTCTTCACGGTAGACTTGAAGAACGGGCTGTTAGTTATGAACGGCAAGGAGATTGAAGTGAACCAGCCCAACTGTATTATTTTCCATAAAATTGAAGATTGAGCAGAATAGATGCCATACCTCCTGCATATACATTTACCAGTATAAGCAGGAGGATTTTTATATGGATTTTTTGCAGAACAGTACATATGACCTGTATAAAGATATACAGTTGCGCACAGGAGGAGAAATCTATCTGGGCGTAGTCGGGCCCGTCAGAACAGGCAAGTCCACTTTCATTAAACGTTTTATGAACCTGCTCGTGCTTCCCTTTATGGAGGACGAGAATGAAAAGGAACGGGCACAGGATGAAATGCCCCAGAGTGCGGGAGGCAAGACTATAACAACCACGGAGCCTAAATTCATCCCGAAGGAAGCTGCACACATCAAGCTGGGAACAGATATTGATGTGGACGTTAGGCTGATTGACTGTGTGGGGTATATGGTGGACGGCGCTACGGGGCATATGGAGGAAGATATGGAGCGCATGGTGAAAACACCATGGTCCGTGGAAGAGATTCCTTTTACAAAAGCAGCGGAAATCGGCACCAGAAAAGTCATTAAGGATCATTCCACCATCGGTATCGTGGTAACTTGTGACGGCTCCTTCGGGGAATTGGACAGGAATAGCTTCCTGGAGGCGGAGGAACGCACAATCAGTGAGCTGCAGTCTCTCGGGAAACCCTTTATTGTACTTTTAAATTCCGCAAAACCGTATGCTGAGGAGACCGGCGTATTGGCGGATGAAATCAGTGAGAAATATCAGGTGACTGTAATGCCGGTCAACTGCGAACAGCTAAAGAGGGAAGATATCAATCATATTATGGAGAACATCCTCTATGAATTTCCGCTTACGATGATAGAGTTTTATATGCCTAAGTGGGTGGAGATGCTGCCTTACGAGCACAAGATGAAGCAGGATATCATTGCACAGATTAAGCAGTTGATGACAAGCTTAAGTAATATACGGGATATCACGACAAGTAATTTCATGCCGGAGAGCGAGTATATTAAAAAATGCAAACTGGACGGCATCAATATGTCTGACGGCAGTGTACGTGTGGTTCTTGACGTGGATGACGCATATTATTATGAGATGATAAGCGATTTGGTGGGAGAGCCTATCGGCAGTGAGTATCAAATGCTGGCGACCCTGAAAGAGATGGCGAAGATGAAACGGGAGTACGTGAAAGTGCTTCATGCATTGGAAGCCGTTCGTTATAAGGGTTATGGCGTAGTCATGCCGGATCGTGAAGAAATCATGTTAGAGACACCGGAATTGATAAGGCAGGGCAATAAGTTCGGTGTGAAAATCAAGGCGGAAAGTCCCAGTATCCATATGATCAAGGCAAGCATTGAGACAGAGATTTCTCCGATTGTGGGAACGGAAGAGCAGGCCAGAGATTTAATTCAGTATATATCGGATACGGGAACCAGCGAGGAGGGTATCTGGGAGACTAACATATTCGGTAAGACGGTAGAGCAGCTTGTCAACGACGGCATTACCGGCAAGATTTCCATGATTAACGAGGAGAGTCAGGTAAAACTGCAGGAGACGATGCAGAAAATCGTCAATGACAGCAACGGTGGAATGGTTTGTATTATTATTTAAAATCATCTAAAAGTTTTAAACAGATTGGCGGTGCAACCCGTTAATGTTAAGAGCAGGGCACATTCGGTGTGCTCTGCTTTTTTGTTTGCCCGTTGCGGCTTTTTCTAAATCATGGTAAAGTAAATAAATAGAATATTGGGGAGATTTCCCGGTTCGGAAAGGAGCGAGAACGTGATATGAAGGCATTTATGACGGAGTTTAAAAAATTTGTTGCCAGAGGCAACGTGATGGATATGGCGGTTGGTATCATCATCGGCGGTGCGTTTACGGCAATCGTTACATCTTTGGTGAATGATATTCTGATGCCGATTTTATCCCTGCTTACGGGTGGCTTTGATTTCAGCGCACTGTGCATTGTACTTGGGGAAGGGGAGAATGCGGCAACGCTGAATTACGGTTCTTTTATTGCGGCAATCATCAATTTCTTTCTGATATCTCTTGTAATCTTTATGTTGATTAAGACAATCAACAAACTGTCAATAAAGAAGGAAGAGGCCCCTGCCACAACCAAAGAGTGCCCTTTCTGCAAAGAACAGGTGTCGGTTTCGGCTGTCAGATGCCCGCATTGTACTTCGGAGTTGAAATAATGTCCCGCGGTATGGGATTGAAGATAAAATTTTGATGATATAAATTTAGGGAAAGGTGGTAATGAAAATGAATCCTGTATATGAAAAACTTTTAAAATGCTTTGATTGTTACAAGAGTAAAATTGATTTTGAGCCTAAGGTTGCGGTGGTTCTCGGATCGGGTCTTGGAAACTTTGCAAGAACGGTGGATGTGAGGGCGGAGCTTCCTTACAGCGAGATTGAAGGGTTTCCCGTGTCTACCGTGCCGGGGCATGCAGGCAAGTTTATTTTCGGTTATATAGGAGATGTTCCCGTTGTTCTGATGCAGGGGCGCGTACACTACTATGAAGGGTACCCCATTACCGACGTGGTTCTTCCGACGCGTCTGATGAAGATGATGGGAGCGAAGATTCTGTTTCTTACCAATGCGTCCGGCGGTATTAATCCGGCCTTTCATGCGGGCAGTCTGATGCTGATTCAGGATCATATATCCTGCTTTGCTCCCAATCCTTTAATCGGAGCGAATATCGACGAACTGGGTACAAGATTTCCGGATATGTCCCATGTTTATGATGAGGATTTGCAGGAAGTAATAAGAAGTACGGCGAAAGATAATGATATTGAATTGTTCGAAGGCGTTTATGCGCAGTTGACGGGCCCTTCTTTCGAGTCTCCCGCAGAGATACAGATGCTTCACAAACTGGGTGTAAGCGCTGTGGGTATGAGTACAGTTGTGGAGGCGATTGCGGCTAACCATATGGGGATGAAGATATGCGGCGTGTCCTGCGTCAGCAATCTGGCGGCGGGTATGAACAGCGCACCGCTGACCCATGAGGAAGTGCAGGAGGCGGCCAATGCAGTTGCCCCCAAATTTGAAAAATTATTGACTGAGTCAGTCATTAAGTTTAAGGATTATATTTAATATGGAAAAATTAGATGATAAAACAATACGGATGCTCATTACAGCAGCGATTCATGCGAGAAAAATGTCTTATTCGCCATATTCTCATTATCAGGTAGGCGCGGCGCTGCTTTCCGGAGACGGACAGGTGATTACAGGATGTAATATTGAAAATGCGGCGTATACGCCCACCAACTGTGCCGAGCGTACTGCTTTTTTCAAAGCGGTCAGTGAAGGATATAAAGATTTTCGGGCGATTGCCATTGTGGGAAGCCCGGAGGGTGATGTGTTGACACAGTATGCATATCCTTGCGGCGTGTGCAGACAGGTGATGATGGAATTTTGCAAGCCCTCCGATTTTCAAATTATCGTGGCAAAATCCGAGGACGACTACCTTGTCAAAACACTTCAGGAACTTTTGCCGGAAGGATTCGGACCGGACAACCTGAATAGTTACAATAATTTTACAGAAAGGTAGGTAGCAAGGCTATGAATATCAGATTTTATAATGCGCGCATATTGACAATGGAAAAAGCAGGCATATTCACGGGAGAACTCTGGGTGCAGAATGATAAGATTCTGTATGTCGGAGACGGAAGTAATGTGGATGAGGTTTATACAAAACTCAGTTTAGGCAGCATTATATGGGACAGGGAAATCGACTGTGAGGGTAATCTGTTAATGCCCGGCTTTAAGGATGCCCACACCCATTCAGGTATGACGCTTCTTCGGTCTTATGCGGATGATTTACCGCTGCAGGACTGGCTTTTCAAGCAGGTGTTTCCGATAGAAGCGAAAATGGACGGTGAGATGATATATCATTTGACGAAGCTGGCTATTTTGGAGTACTTGACCAGCGGCATCACAGCAATCTTTGATATGTACCTGACACCCGACACGGTTGCGAAGGCTTGTGTAGATATGGGGATGCGATGTGTGCAGGTGAGTGGAATGAGCGGTCAGGATGATTTTGCTCAGTCTCTGGAGAAGACGGAGCAGTGTTATTTGAAATATAATCATGACGATCCGTTGCTCAGCTACTTTATCGGATTTCATGCGGAGTATACCTGTTCTAAGAAATTACTTGAGAGTGTGTCCGCGCTGGCCCATAAATATAAGGCTCCGGTCTATACCCATCTGTCCGAGACGAAGTCGGAGGTGGACGGATGTAGAGAGCGCTACGGTATGTCTCCGGTTAAGCTCTTTGATTCACTGGGAATCTTCGACTATGGCGGCGGCGGATATCACTGTGTCTGGATGGATGAAGAGGATATGGAGATTTTCCGTAAGAGAGACTTAAACGTGGTTACCAATCCGGGTTCAAATACGAAACTTGCCAGCGGTATTGCGCCGATATCGGATTATCTGGCTAAGGGAATTAACGTGGCAATCGGTACGGACGGACCTGCCAGCAACAATTGCCTTGATATGTTTCGTGAGATGTTTCTTGTGACAGGACTCGCCAAACTGCGGGAGCAGGATGCTTCTGCGGTAGATGCGTGGGAAGTGCTGAAGATGGCAACCGTCAACGGCTCTAAGGCGATGTGCCTGCCGGATACGGACATACTGGCAGAGGGGAAACAGGCTGATATGATTATGATTGATTTGCATCAGCCCAATATGCAGCCCATTAACAACATTCCTAAGAATATTGTTTACAGCGGAAGCAAGCAGAATGTAAAGATGACAATGATTCGGGGAAAGATTTTATATGAGAACGGTAAATTTGCCGACAACTATGATGTGGAGGCAATTTACGGAAAGGCAAATGAGATTATAAACAGTCTCAAGTAATTATGGATTACATTATATTAGTGGGTGTACTGGTGCTTTTTATCGCGCTCTTTATGGGCAGTGAATATGTAAGCAACAGGAAATATCAAAAGAAATATTTGGAAAAAATCTATCAGAGCTACGGGGTGACTTCTGAGAGGAATTATAAGGCCGGTGAACTGGAGCATATCGCAATGTATTACCTCAAACATTCTGCGCCGCATCAGATTGATGATATCACGTGGAATGATTTGGACATGGACAGCCTTTACAAGAAGATGAATACATCCTGCAGTGCGGCGGGGGATGAATATCTTTATTACAGGCTGCGGACACCGATTTATGATAAGTCCGAGATAGAGCATATGGAGTCTCGAATCGGCTATTTCATGGAGCATGAGAAAGAACGGCACGATGTACAGAAGATGCTCTTAAGTCTTGGCAGGACAGGTAAATACTCGATTTATGAATACTTAGACAATCTGGATACACTCGGGGAGCGTAGAAATGCAGGCTATTTTGTGAGTATTATTCTGTTGATTGCATGTGTCGGACTTATGTTTGTGTCACTTCCGATAGGCATGGTGGCGCTGCTTGGAATGCTGTGTCACAATATGGTTGGCTATTATAAAGAGTATAAACAGATTGACCCATATATTACCAGTTTCCGCTATATTAACAGACTGATTGACAGCGCGCAACAGTTGGGGCGTCGGGAAATAGCAGGCATTGCCGAGGAACAGAAAAGGCTGCGGGATTGCAGTCGGCAGATGAAAGGATTTGTCAGAAATACTTACCTGATTGTTTTTACAGAAAAGGGAAACGGCAATCCGCTCGGCGTTTTGATGGATTATCTTCGAATGATTTTTTATCTGGACCTGATACAGTTTAATAATGCGCTTCGTGCAGTGCGGGGGCATATGTCACAGATTGATGAGATGATTACGCTGTTTGGGCAGATTGAGACGGCGGTGGTAATCGGTTCCTACCGAAACAGCCTTACAGACGGGTATTGCATACCGGAGCTTCATTATGAGCGGGATGCGGGCAGACATATAGAAATTGAAGACTTATACCACCCGTTGTTGACTAATGCAGTCAAAAATTCCGTTTCAACGGATAAGGGTGTACTCATAACGGGCTCCAATGCTTCCGGGAAATCCACGTTCTTACGTGCTGTGGCAATATGTTCACTGCTGGCGCAGACAACCCACACTTGTCCCGCTGAGCGTTATGAGGCACCAAGTCTTCGCATATATTCTTCCATGTCTCTTAAGGATGATTTGCTGGGCGGACAGAGTTATTACATGGTAGAAATCCGTTCCATCAAGAGAATACTGGAACAGGTTCAGCAGGCGGAAAAAGAACGGTGTTATGTTCTGTGTTTTGTGGATGAGGTTCTTCGAGGAACCAATACAGTGGAGCGGATTGCGGCATCCACGCAGATTATGCGAATGCTGTCTGTGGAGCATGCATTTTGTTTTGCGGCAACCCATGATGTGGAATTAACTAAGCTTTTAGAAAAAGAATATAACAATTTCCACTTTGAGGAACGCATTGAGGAGGATGATATTTTCTTCCCGTATAAATTATTGAAAGGACCTGCCACGACCAGGAATGCGATTGCGCTTCTCAAGATGTTGGGATATGATGCCCGGATTATCACGGAGGCGGAGCAGATGGCGGAAAGATTCCTTGAAAGTGGAAATTGGCAGAATAATTCGCAATAGCTTGATGTTTTGAAGATTGTGAAATATAGAAGAAAGGTATTCCATATGAAAGTGACTATCTATACGGACGGGGCTGCGCGGGGCAATCCGGAGGGACCGGGCGGTTACGGGACGGTATTACAGTATATTGACGGGAAGGGAACATTGCATGAGCGTGAATATAGCGCCGGATACAAAAAGACCACCAACAACCGCATGGAACTGATGGCGGCAATCGTAGGTCTGGAAGCGTTGACGAAGCCTTGCGAGGTGACACTTATTTCCGACTCCAAGTATGTGACGGATGCCTTTAATCAGCATTGGATAGAGGGATGGGTGAGTAAAAACTGGAAGACTGCGGGAAACAAGCCGGTCAAGAACATAGATTTATGGGAAAGGCTGCTGCGTGCGATGGAGCCTCATCGGGTAACTTTCCGGTGGGTTAAGGGGCACGACGGACATCCGGAGAATGAGCGCTGTGACAAATTAGCAACATCTGCGGCGGATGGTACAGACTTACTTGACGATACGTTCTGATTAGTGGTATCATAGGTATATCTTGAGCACATATCTTTTAAAGGGAAGGATGGAGACAGATGACAAATTTGGTTTTATTTATAAACTCATTTTTATCGTACTTGTTATTATTCGTATTGATTATTGCGTTGGTGATTGTTGCCTGCATTATCGGTGTGAAGTGGAGAAAGAGTAAGGATGCTAAGGCTGCTGCCAATGCGGATGTTGCCGCCGGAGCAGAGACGGCAGAGGGCAATACCACCGCATAGTAATGTGGAACTGCATATAAAGTGTGTAGGGGTGTTCGTTTATTGAACACCCTTTTATGTGATAGGAGTGTGTGATGGCGAAATCCGCGAATCAGAAACTTAAGTTGTTATACCTTTTGAAGATTCTCACGGAGCAGTCTGACGAGGAGCACTGTATGAGTGCACAGGCATTGATTGATGCATTGGGCGTATACGACATCAAGGCGGAACGTAAGAGTATCTATGATGATATTGCGCAGCTTATCGATTTCGGCTATGATATCGTACTTGTGAAAGCCAAGAGCGGCGGTGGATACTATCTGGCTGGAAGGGAATTTGAACTGGCGGAGCTAAAACTTCTGGTGGAGACTGTTCAGGCATCCCGATTTCTGACTCTTAAGAAATCCAGAGAACTCATTGCTAAAATTGAAAAATTGGCATCCAAAGCGGAAGCGGGACAGTTACAGCGTCAGGTGTATGTCGCAAACCGCATTAAGACAGCCAATGAGAGTATTTATTACATTGTAGATGATATTCATCGGGCAATTCAGAATAATGAGCAGATTTCTTTTCAATATCTGGATTGGAATCTCAATAAGGAATTGGTGCCCCGCAAGGACGGTAAGATATACAGAATCAGTCCCTGGGCACTGACTTGTAAGGATGAAAATTATTATTTGATTGCCCACGAAAACGAGAGTAATTCCATCAAACATTTTCGCGTGGACAAGTTGGGGCATATTCAGGTCCTTACAGGAGTTGCCAGACAAGGGGCAGAGATGTTTGACCGGTTTGATATCGCGGCCTATGCAAATAAGACATTTGGTATGTATGGCGGTAAAGAAGAAATCGTCACGCTGGAGTTTGAAAATCGTTTCATCGGTGTTGTCTTAGATCGATTTGGTAAGGAAATTTCCGTCAGACCAAGAGATGCACAACATTTCTCCGTCAGAGTGCAAGTGGCATTGAGCGGTCAGTTCTTCGGATGGCTTACGGGACTTGGCGCAGGTGCGAAGATTACTGCACCGGCGGCGGTCGTGGAGGAGTACCGCAGCTATCTGCAGGGAGTGGTAGGTCAGTATATATAAGTTGTTATATTATTTCGCATGAATGATTGTATGAAAAAGTGATACGTAAAGGAGCAGCAACATGAGTATTCAATTCGCAGATCGCATGAAAGATTATGAGGCAGGGATTTTTCAAGTATTGAACGAGAAAAAGGACGCTGCCGAGAAGCAGGGGAAGAAGATATATAATCTGTCTGTGGGGACACCGGACTTTCCTCCTGCGGAGCATATTGTGAACGCGGTGGTTGAGGCGGCCAAAAAACCTGAGAACTATAAATATGCATTGGTTGATATACCGGAGCTGATTGAGGCTGTGCAGAAGCGTTATGAGAAGCGATACGGCGTATCGCTTGAAACGGATGAAATTATGTCCGTATACGGCTCTCAGGAGGGCATCTCACATATTTGCATGACTCTCTGTAATCCGGGAGATGTGGTGCTTGTACCCAATCCGGGATATCCTATTTTTGAAATCGGACCGTCATTGGCGGGAGCAGAGGTGGTTACTTACGATTTGACGGAAGAAAATCATTATCTGCCTGACTTTGACAGTATGGATGAAGAGATTCTTGCGAGAGCAAAATGTATGATTGTGTCCTATCCGTTAAATCCTGTGTGCAAGACAGCACCGGATGATTTCTATGAGAAGCTGATTCCTTGGGCGATAGAACATAATATTGTGATTATTCATGACAATGCGTACTCCGATATTATCTATGACGGCAGAGTAGGAAAATCAATCCTAAGGATTCCCGATGCGAAGAAGATTGCGGTAGAGTTCTATTCACTTTCCAAATCGTTCAATTATACGGGTGCCAGAGTCAGCTTCTTAACGGGAAACAGAGACATAGTCGCAAACTTCAAGAGACTCCGCTCGCAGATAGACTACGGCACTTATCTGCCGGTACAGTACGGTGCGGTGGCGGCACTGACGGGTTCCGACCGGATGGTGAAAGAGCAATGCGCCGAGTACCAGAAGCGGCGTGATGCACTCTGCGGCGGTTTAAGAGCAATCGGCTGGCCGATGGAAGACAGTGAAGGTACGATGTTTGCATGGGCGAGGATTCCCGACGGTTACACGGATGATGTGGATTTTGTCATGGAACTTGTGGAGAAGACAGGAGTGTTGTGCACACCGGGAAGCAGCTTCGGCACACTGGGTAAAGGGCATGTGCGATTTGCGCTTACCATGTCGGTCGAGATGATAAAAGAAGCGGTTGATGCTATCGCACACTCGGGTATGATACACAAATAGTTGTATATTGTATAGTATATTTTTCTATATTTTGGGATATGTCACAAAAAGACATATCCCTTTTTGTTAGTTTTTCACTATGCTGAATCATTGACATAATGGATTTCTTATCTTATACTAAATCTAAACCACAAAATATAGTATTTTTATGTCAACCGATACCATATTTTGTGCATTTACTGCACCGAAAGATAAGCAGTACCTGCGTAAAATACCATGGAGGGGAAATGAATGAGTAGTAAATTCGGGTCAGACAATGCAGTTGATGAAAATTACGGACTGGAATTTCAACCGGACAAGATTGTCAAGGTCGTCAAAAAAGACGGAAGTCTGGAGGCATTTAATGTTCAGAAAGTAATTGATGCCGTAGGAAAGAGTGCATACCGTGCGTTGACAAAGTTCACGGAGGAAGAGAAGCGTCATATATGTCAGACAGTTATTGATAAAGTCAACGATATGGGTGAGGAGCAGATTCCAATCCAGATCATGCACAATATTGTAGAAAGCGCGTTGGAGGATGTTAAACCCATCGTTGCCAAGAGCTACAGGGATTATCGAAATTACAAGCAGGATTTCGTCCGGATGATGGACGATGTCTACAAGAAAAGTCAATCAATTATGTACATAGGTGACAAGGAGAACGCTAATACGGACAGCGCCCTTGTCTCTACGAAGAGAAGTTTGATTTTTAATCAATTTAATAAGGAATTATATCAGAAATTCTTTATGACGACGGAGGAGATTCAGGCATGCCGTGACGGCTATCTGTATGTTCACGATATGTCGGCCAGGCGCGATACGATGAACTGCTGCCTTTTTAATGTGGCGGAAGTCTTAAGCGGCGGGTTTGAGATGGGTAATATCTGGTATAACGAGCCTAAGTCTCTGGACGTGGCGTTCGATGTCATCGGGGATATTGTTTTAAGTGCAGCAAGCCAGCAGTACGGCGGTTTCACCGTGCCTGAAGTGGATAAAATCCTGGAGCCGTATGCGGAGAAATCATACAAGCGCAATGTAGAAAAATATAAGAAATTAGGCGTAGACCAGGTGACTGCCGAAGCAGAGGCTTTGGCGGACGTGAAGCGCGAATTTGAACAGGGCTTTCAGGGATGGGAATACAAGTTTAACACAGTGGCCAGCAGCCGTGGCGACTATCCGTTCATTACCGTGACAGCGGGCATCGGAACCGGAAGATTTGCCAAGATGGCTACGATTATTATGTTGAATGTACGCCGCAAGGGACAGGGCAAGAAAGAGCATAAGAAACCGGTTCTTTTCCCGAAGATTGTATTTCTGTATGATGAGAATCTGCACGGAGAGGGTAAGGAACTTGAGGACGTATTTGAGGCGGGTGTTAAGTGCTCTGCCAAGACAATGTATCCTGACTGGCTGAGTCTTACCGGCAAAGGATATATTGCAAGTATGTATAAACAGTACGGCAAAGTAATCTCGCCGATGGGCTGCCGTGCATTCCTCTCACCGTGGTATGAGAGAGGTGGTATGCATCCTGCCGATGACGAGGATGTCCCCGTTTTCGTGGGAAGGTTCAATATCGGTGTGGTATCATTGCATCTTCCGATGATTTTAGCGAAGTCCCGTCAGGAAAGCAGAGATTTCTATGAGGTATTGGATTATTATCTGAACCTGATCCGGCAGCTTCATATCAGAACATATGCATATTTAGGTGAGATGCGTGCGTCCACGAATCCTCTTGCATACTGTGAAGGCGGTTTTTTGGGAGGGCATCTGCAGCTGCATGACAAGATTAAACCGATACTGAAAACAGCGACGGCTAGTTTCGGTATTACAGCTTTCAACGAGCTGCAGGAACTTTACAACGGTAAATCTCTTGTGGAGGACGGAGCTTTTGCGTTGGAAGTGCTGGAGCACATAAATAATAAAATTGCGGAATTTAAAGAGGAGGACGGCAACCTCTATGCCATTTACGGAACACCTGCGGAGAATCTGTGCGGATTACAGGTGAAGCAGTTCCGTGCGAAGTACGGTATTATCGAGGGTGTGTCCGACAGAGAATATGTCTCCAACAGCTTCCACTGTCATGTAACCGAAGATATTACCCCCATCGAGAAGCAGGATTTGGAGTATCGTTTCTGGGAGATGGCTAACGGCGGTAAGATTCAATATGTAAAATATCCGATTGATTATAACACGGACGCAATCAAGACTTTGATTCGCCGCGCTATGGACATGGGATTCTATGAGGGTGTCAACTTATCTTTGGCCTACTGTGATGACTGCGGACACCAGGAACTGGAAATGGATGTCTGCCCGGTATGCGGCAGCCGTAATCTTACGAAGATAGACCGTATGAACGGATATCTGGCTTATTCCCGCGTGCACGGAGATACCAGATTGAGTGATGCAAAGATGGCAGAAATTGCAGAAAGGAAAAGTATGTAATGAGATACCACAATATTACCAAAGACGACATGCTAAACGGCGATGGTCTGCGTGTGGTGCTTTGGCTGGCAGGCTGTACTCATTGCTGCAAGGAATGCCAAAACCCGATTACATGGGATCCTGATGGCGGACTGCCATTCGACGATGAGGCCAAGAAAGAAATTTTTGAGCAGTTGGAGAAGCCTTATATAAACGGCATTACTTTTTCCGGTGGAGATCCCCTACATGCAGCCAATCGTCTGGATGTGAGAGCGCTGATGAAAGAGATTAAGAAGAAATATCCGAAGAAGTCAATCTGGATGTATACCGGAGACAGTTGGGAAGATATCTTGCATTATCCCCTTTTGAAGTATGTAGATGTGGTCGTGGACGGTGAGTTTAAGAATGAATTAAAAGACACCAAACTTCTATGGAAGGGAAGCAGCAACCAGCGTGTGATTGACGTACAGGCAACTCTTAAACAGACAGACCCCGCCATTCCCATACTTTACTGCGGAGATTATGCGTAAGCAAACCGTAGGTTTTTCGAGGTTAGCATGCCCAAAAATTAACCGACAAAGAAAGAGGAACAGCGATTGGAAACGATAAAGATTAAATATTTCTCGGATAAAATAGACAGACTGACTTACATAGACGGGAAATCCGATTGGATCGATTTGCGCGCCGCAGAGGATGTCAGTTTGAAAGCGGGAGAGTTTAAACTGATTCCGTTGGGAGTCGGAATGGAATTGCCGCAGGGTTATGAAGCGCATGTAGTGCCGAGAAGTTCAACCTTTAAGAATTTCGGTATCATTCAGACGAATCATCAGGGTGTAATTGATTCTTCATATTGCGGTGATAACGATCAGTGGTTTATGCCGGTGTACGCATTGAGAGACACACAGATTCACGTCAACGACAGAATCTGTCAGTTCCGTATTATGGAGAATCAACCGAAGATTGTTTTTGATGAGGTAGAGCATTTAGGGAATGTCGATCGTGGTGGACACGGCAGTACAGGCAAGCAGTAACCTTTTCTCTATCTCAGAAATATGCATAAGAAAACTCCTTTCAAGACATACTAGCAAAATAACTGTATAGTCTTGGAAGGAGTTTTTTGACAGTGGAGAAGAGAGAAGAAAACTATAGTGACAGGATGACGACATCCCTGCAGCAGACCATGTCATACATGAATGAGCATATGAAGCCGGATGCAAGCTTTGACATTGTATACCGTGTTATTGAGGTGGGCGGCAGGCAGGCGTGTATTTACTTTATCGACGGATTCTGCAAAGATGAGCTGATGATGAAAATCTTGCAGTACTTTATTGATTTAAAGCCTGCGGATATGCCGGAGAACGTCCATGGGATGGCAAAGAAGGCAACCCCTTACGTGGAAGTGGATTTGAAAGATACATGGGACGATATTTTCTACAGCATTCTTTCCGGCGTGTTCGCTCTGTTTATCGACGGATATGACAGATGCATTTTGATTGATTCCAGAACCTATCCGGCCAGAGGTGTGGAGGAACCCGATAAAGACAAGGCGCTGCGCGGTTCCAAGGACGGGTTCGTTGAGACAATTGTTTTTAATACGGCGTTAATCAGACGCCGTATTCGCAGCACAGAGTTGCGTATGGAGATGATGAATGCGGGAAAAAGTTCCCGTACAGATATTGTGTTGTGCTATATGGACAACAGAGTGGATCATGCTTTTCTGGATAAGGTCAAGAAGAGAATTGGGGAGGTACAGGTGGACGCTCTGACAATGAATCAAGAGAGTCTGGCAGAGTGTTTGTACCAGCGTAGATGGTATAACCCCTTCCCGAAATTTAAATTTACCGAGAGACCGGATGTGGCATCAGCGCAGGTGTTGGAGGGAGATATTGTGATTCTGGTGGATAATTCGCCTTCCGCTATGATTGTACCCACTTCTATTTTTGACATTGTGGAGGAGGCAGACGATTATTATTTTCCGCCCATTACGGGAACGTATTTACGGCTTACCAGATTTATTATCTCAATACTGACTTACATTATGACACCTACGTTTTTGCTTCTCATGCAAAATCCTGACTGGGTTCCGGAGTCTTTCAAATTTATCATGCTGAAAGAGGAATCTAACATTCCGCTGATTGCCCAATTTCTCATCTTGGAATTGGCCATTGACGGACTAAAGCTTGCGGCAATCAATACCCCGAACATGCTCAGCACACCTTTAAGTGTGATGGCGGCACTGGTTCTCGGTGAGTTTTCAGTCAACAGCGGCTGGTTTAATTCGGAAGTTATGCTCTACATGGCATTTGTTGCACTTGCCAACTATACACAGCAAAATTATGAGCTTGGATATGCCTTGAAATTCATGCGAATCATCAATCTGATATTGACGGCGGCATTTGGACTGTACGGCTATATAGCGGCAATCATTCTCTTTGTCCTGGCGGTTGTGTGCAATAAGACACTGTCCGATAAGAGTTACATCTATCCGGTTCTTCCGTTCAACCCCAAACAGCTTGCAAAGCGTCTGTTTAGACTGCGTCTGCCGGAGTCAAAGAAATAATTCAAAAAAGAGTTGTTTTACTTGTTATTTTTACTGTGTGAGAGTAAAATAAATTAGTATGATAACATGAAAGAGAGGGTGCCGTTATGGGATACGAAGTACATTCAGAGAAAGGCTGGGTTAACAGAGGTAATCTGCATCGGATGAAGGAACTGATGCGGCGTGCCGAGCAGGGGGACAGAATGACACTTGCATTCTTAGGCGGCTCAATTACGCAGGGCTCTGTGTCTACACAATATACGAATTGTTATGCCTATCGGGTTTTTGACTGGTTTGTGAAAAGGTTCCCGAAAACAGCGTTTACGTATGTAAATGCAGGCGTAGGCGGCACGACCTCGCAATTTGGTGTTGCGAGAGTAGATGAAGATGTGCTGTTATATAAACCGGATTTTGTCATCATTGAATTTTCCGTGAATGATGATAATACGGACTTTTATCAGGAAACGTATGAAGGACTGGTGCGCAAGGTATACGGTAATGCCTATGCGCCTGCTGTCCTCTTGGTACATAATGTTTTTTATAATACAGGTGTCAGTGCAGAAGAGAAGCACCGTGCTGTGGGAGCGCACTATAAGCTGCCCAGTGTCAGCATGCGTTCTACTATTTATCAGGAAGTGGCATCCGGAGCCATTCCGAACCGCGAGATTACGCCGGACGATTTGCACCCGAATTCATCGGGACATGAGTTGGTTGCCGATGTAATTACGGACTGTCTGGATAAGATTTATATGCAAAGATGGGAGAACGAGGAGCCTTATTCTATGCCGGAGCCGCTGACGAGGAATGCCTATGCCAACGCAAGACGGTATCAGAATCATAACAGTAATCCTGTCTGTGACGGCTTCACGGCTGATGGGACACTTAAGAAATATGTGAATGATATGTTCCGCTGCGGCTGGACGGCAGCTGCGAAAGGAGCAAGCATCACTTTTGAAGTGGAAGGAACGGAGATTGCTGTACAGTACCGTAAATCGGTAAACCTTCCGGCCCCTGTTGCGATAGCGGTTGTGGACGGAGATGAGGAGAATGCCGTTACGCTGGATGCCAATTTTGATGAAACATGGGGTGACTGCCTTTATATCGATACGGCGGCCCATCACATTGCAGCAGGCAAACATAAAGTGGAGATTCGCATAACACAGACACATGAAAACGACGCCGTACCCTTTTATCTTGTGTCGGTCATAGGTGCGTAAGCGTTTCCGAGTTGCGCACGGCGAAATAAGAACAGAAAAGGAGAATACATAAATGTTTAGAGATGATTTCGTGTGGGGTGTTGCCAGCAGCGCATACCAGATAGAAGGTAAAGAAGAGGGCGATGGCGCGGGCAGAATGATATGGGATGCATTCATCGAAGAAGGACGTATTGCCGACGGAAAGAATGCGGAGGTTACGTGCGACCATATGCACAGATATCCCGAGGACTTTAAGTTGATGCGCCTTTTAGGAATTAAGGCATATCGTTTTTCCGTGAATTGGAGCAGAATCATGCCTGAAGGCACAGGAAGAGTCAATGAAAAAGCGATTACCTTATACCGAAGCATGATTATGTCAATGAAAGAGAACGGCATCACCCCTTATCTGACCATGTATCACTGGGAGTTTCCGCAGGCACTGCAGGATCGCGGAGGCTGGCTGAATGAAGAGTCAATTCAGTGGTTCGCAGAGTACGCTAAGGTGATTGCCGAGAATTTCACCGATATATGTGAGTATATTATTACATTGAATGAGCCTGAGTGTTTTGTAGGTCTGGGACATTTAAGCGGTGTGCATGCACCGGGTAAAAAAATGGAATATAAGGAGACATTCCAGATTGCACATAATGCACTTCGTGCTCACGGACAAGCGGTTATCACTTTAAGGAAATATGCGAAGCAACCGATTAAGATTGGCTATGCGCCCACATGCAGTATGGCATATCCGGAGACGAATAAGCCTGAGGATATAGAAGCAGCCAGAAAAGTATTGTTCTCTTTCTACAATCCGATCAGCAATTGGACTTGGAACGTGGCCTGGTTCAACGATCCTGTTTTTCTGGGCAAATATCCGGAGGTGGGGCTTGAGCAGTTCAAGGAATATCTGCCGGAAATTACCGAAGAAGATATGAAGTTGATTTCACAGCCTCTTGATTTTATGGGACAGAATATTTACAACGGATATATCATTCGCGCAGGTGCGGACGGAGAGCCGGAGTTTGTTCCTCTGCCGGAAGGTCTCCCCAAAACGGCTGCGGGATGGCCTGTGAATCCCGAATGTCTCTACTGGGGAATCAAATTTATTTATGATAGATATAAGCTGCCGATTTATATTACGGAGAACGGTATGTCCTGTCACGATATCGTATCCCGCGACGGACAGGTACACGATCCCAACAGAATCACTTTTTTAGATCGTTATTTGTCCGCGCTGCAGTGTGCAAGCGATGAGGGAGTGGATATACGAGGGTATTTTCTGTGGACATTCCTCGATAATTTCGAGTGGGAGAAAGGCTTTAGCGAGCGTTTCGGAATCATTCATGTGGATTTTGCAACACAGAAGCGTACTGCTAAGGATTCCGCTTTCTGGTATCAGAAAGTAATCGAGACTAACGGCAAAACATTGTCCATTAATCAGCCTCCGGCGCCCATTCTGTACTTGAATCCGGTCTTCAAGCAGATGATTTGGGGAGGAGAACGTCTGGCTACGGATTGGCACTATGAGATTCCCGGCAATGATACCGGTGAATGTTGGGCTGTGAGCGCTCATCCTAACGGTGACTGTACGGTTAGAGAGGGCATCTACAAGGATAAAAAACTTTCCGAGTTGTGGAAAGAGCATCCGGAACTGTTCGGCAATATCGATTCGGACAGATTCCCGCTTCTCGTGAAAATTATTGATGCTAAGGCAGACTTAAGCATCCAGGTACATCCTGACGATGCCTATGCCAAGGTGAATGAAGACGGATCACTTGGCAAGACAGAGTGTTGGTATGTGTTGGATTGTGACGAGGATTCCGGTCTGGTTATCGGACACAATGCAGGGAGCAAGGACGAACTTACCGACATGATTCGAAACGGCAGATGGGGTGAATTTATCCGTGAAGTCCCGGTACATAAGGGAGATTTTATTCAGATTGAGCCCGGCACCGTGCATGCAATCAAAGGCGGACTTATGATTCTTGAGACACAGCAGAACAGTGATATTACTTATCGAGTCTACGATTATGACAGATTGACGAACGGTAAACCGAGAGAACTTCATATTGACAAGAGTATTGATGTAATTACCGTGCCGTCCAAATCGGAAAAAGAAAGTGTCGTGAATGTGGGTAAATTGCCGCCAAACAAGATGAATCAGCTTATTTCCTGTGATTATTACAAAGTATGGAAGCTGGATGTGACAGAACCTATGACACTTTTGCAGGAGGAGCCTTTCCTGATTGTGAGTGTGATTGAAGGTGATGGCTTAATCAACGGTCAGATGATAGGTAAAGGTGACCATTTCATTCTGCCGAACGGTTATGGAACAGCAGCACTTCAAGGGAATATGCAGTTGATTTTATCCACCGTGTAGTTGACTTTTGCAGGTCGGGTTTGATATGATAAATAAACAGAGAATTATTGGAACATCTATGTAGAGGAAGAGCGTTATGGGAAAAAGTATCAGCCTTGACATTGCTGCGCTTGTCTTGCTTCTTATCCTGCTGAATTCGTGTTATGTCAGGAAAATGACAAGCGGTATATCAAACCGCATATTTATGATTATCGTGCTGGTTTCGATAGCCTCAACGCTATTTGATATTGCGGCAGTTACGCTGGACAATGCGCAGAGTAACAATATCGCTGCACTCTATACGGCTCATTCGGGATATTTGATTACCCATTTTCTATGCGTACCGCTGCATCTGCTGTTTGTCATCAGTCTGACAGATACATGGCATATACTGCGCAAGCGTATTGGGATGCAGATTTTGCTGGGGCTACCCCTTGTGGTAATGTTTGTTGCCCTTGTGGTCAATGCGGGTAATCAGATAGTTTTCTCGGTTGAGAGCGGTTATACACGGGGACCGTTGTTTGGTCTGATGTATGTTGCTACAGTCTTGTATATTGTTTTTGATATTGTTTATATCGTCCGATACCGCGACCTATTTAGTTTCAGCAGACTTGTGGCTATCGCTACGGTGATACCGGTCGGTTTGGTGGCAATGCTTATACAGATGTTTAATCCGCGTACGCTGGTTGAAATGTTCTGTGGGTCCATCAGTCTATTGATTATCAGCATCGGTATACAGCGCCCTGAGGATTATATAGACTCTTTTACGCAACTTACGAAATACAGTGCCTATGTCTATGATATGAAACGTGCTTCCCGCAATGATAAGCACGTGAAAATTATTATGCTCAATATAGGTAACTTCAGGTCGGTTCAGGCTATGGTAGGATTTGATTCCGCTATGGATGTGCTCAAAGAGGTCGCCGGCAAGATACGTGAGATTAATAAAAAGATGGGCGGAAACGCCGACTTATATTATCTTGACAATGGTCGTTTTCGGATAGTTTTCTGCGGAAAATACCGTGAGAAAGCAGAGAGCATGGCGGAGGCGTTAAATCAGGAACTTAAGAAAAAAATTGAGCTCAACGAATTGGATATAAATTTAACGCCCTATATTGTGCTTGCAAATTATCCCGAAGAGCTTACGGATTTCAGAACGCTGATGGCATTCGGAGCGGACTTCCATCAGAGAACTCCTTATACCGGTCAAATTATTCGGGCCGGCGAGATGTATAATCAGAATCAGCTTGATATTCAGAATAATATTGATGAGATTATCGAGCGTGCACTTGAACATGGCAGTTTTGAAGTGTATTATCAGCCGATTTATTCTGTTGCACAGGGAAAATTCGTGTCTGCGGAGGCTTTGATACGCCTGTTTGACCCTCAGCATGGCTTTATTTCGCCGGAGACACTTATTGTGTCGGCTGAGCAGAACGGTGCTATTCACAGAATAGGCGAGTTTGTCTTTGAGAAGGTCTGTCAGTTCATAGCAAGTGATGAGTTTGCCAGATTAGGACTTGATTATATTGAGATTAATCTGTCTGTGGCGCAGATTATGAATGGGGATCTTCCCGATACCTATCTTGCCATTATGAATAAATATCATGTCACTCCGGATAAGATTAATTTGGAGATTACAGAGACGGCGGCGGCTTATGCGCAGAATGTTATGACGGATAATCTGGAGAGGCTTACACAGGCCGGAATCAGTTTCTCGCTGGATGATTACGGAACAGGTTACTCCAATATGCAGCGAGTAATTCAACTGCCGCTTAAGATTATTAAGCTTGACAAATCCTTTGTGGATACGAAAAATAACCCAAAAGTGTGGATTTTCTTAAGAAATACGGTTAAAATGCTGAAAGACATGGATATGGAGATTGTTGTGGAGGGCGTTGAGACGCAGGAAATGTTGGATGCATTTTCTGACCTAAAATGTGATTTTATTCAGGGATATTTCTTTTCGAAACCGATTCCGAGAAATGATTTTGTAGCATTTATTACCGAAGCGAATAAAGCATCGTGATATAGAAAACTATGAATCAATGTGTGGAAGGAGATACATAAAGATGAGAATGTCAGAAGTTCAAAGGTGCAACAAGGTGACTATATTATGTCACGGCATCATCGGTGCAATTATCAGTGCGGCATATCTGATTGAAGTGCTTAAGGGAAGCAGAACTATACTATATTTAGTTATGCTTATGCTGTTGGCGGTGGGACCTGTTTTGGTAGAAGTAGCGATGTATAAGAAGAATCCCGAGAGTCAGATACTCAGGAAGGTGATCGCCTACAGCTATGCGGTGATGTATGCTGTGGTTGTGTTTACTACCACCAGCAAGCTGCCGTTTACCTATATTGTGCCCATGCTTATTATCATCACTCTGTACGGAGACATTTCCTATTGCTTGAAGATTGGCGTGGGAGGCGTACTAATCAATGTGGCGGATGTTGCATACAAGGCATTCATTGCGGAACTTGCCCGGGAAGACCTTCCGGATATAGAAATCCGCGTGATTGTTATGGTTATCATTGTTATTTATCTGTGTCTGACAGCTAAGGTGTTAAAGCAGATTAATGAAGATAAGCAGCAGGAACTTGCAGAGGAGAAAGATAAAATTGAACGTCTGTTAAATCAGGTAATGCGTCTTTCCGGAGAATTGTCAGGCGGCGTCGAGCGGGTGGATGACCATATGAGCCGTCTGGATAAATCTGTGGACGAGATGAGCGCGGCAATGGAAGATGTGGCTACCGGAACGCAGGAGACTGCAGAGTCTGTTCAGAATCAGTTGACCCGCACACAAGAAATACAGAAGCTGATTGATGATGTTGGGGAGGTGGGCATTTATATTAAAGAGCGTATGGATACCGCCACCGTTGAGATGGAAAGTGGCGTTGCCGATATGGCATTATTGACTAAGCAGTCCAAGCAATCCAGGGAGGCCAATGCCACCGTTGTGAACTTGATGAACGAACTGCATATTCAGGCTGAGAAGATGAATGAGATTGTCGGTCTGATTACCAGTATTGCCAATAGGACCAGTATGTTGGCGCTCAATGCCAGCATTGAGGCAGCTCGTGCGGGAGGAGATGCCGGAGCAAGCTTCTCTGTGGTTGCTAAGCAGGTAACCGATTTGGCAGACCAGACTAAAGAGGCTACTGTAAATATTGCAGAGTTAATCGGAACCGTAACAGGTGAGTTGAGGCAGGTAACAGATGCGGTCAGAGTTGTAGAAGAAAATGCGGAGGCACAGGATGAGAAGACAGAGAATTTAAGCAAGAGCTTAAATAATCTTATGGATATGACTATTACGATTGCCGAAAAGACTTCGGGTCTGGAGCAGATGATAGAAAAATTAGCTACGGCAAATGAGAATATTGTGCAGGATATTCAGACCATCTCTGCAATAACGCAGGAAGTTACGGCTCATTCCAACGAAACACTGAATACTTGTAAAGAGAATCAAGAGATTGTTGATGAGGTCAGCCGAATAACTGCTAAGCTGAATGAGAATGCGCGGGAGCTAAAAAGCGGGCACGCACAGTCAACGGTTTAACAATAAAACAAACGTAAACCCCGGAAGTATTATCCGGGGTTTTGGTATATTGCCTTTTGCCATGTGTCTGAGAGATTAGATAATAGAGGAGAATATATATGTATGATTGGATCTTAGTGGTAGATGATGATGCGGCAAATCTTCGAATGGCAAACCACATTTTGGGTGAAGAGAAAATGCGTGTGAGTTGTATGAAATCGGGAGAGGATGCCGTAGTTTTTTTGCAGGAGAACAGACCGGATCTTATTCTCCTTAATATCCATATGCAGGGAATGGACGGTTTCAAGACCATGGAGGCTATCAAGAGAAATAAGGCCACAGCGAATATACCTGTTATTTTTTTGACGGAGAATGATGACAACAGTGCGGAAGCCAAAGGATTGGAGGCCGGAGCCATGGATTTTATCAAAAAGCCGTTTGTTCCGGAGGTGCTTTTGCTTCGTGTCAGGCACACGCTTGACCTGGTTCGTTTTCAAGAGGATCTGTCACGTGAAGTGGAATTCAAGACACAGGATGAGCATCTGTATAAAGAGGTCGTAACAAATATGATCGAAGGCGTTATGGTGATCAGCATGAACGGAAAGATCACCATGCTCAATCCGGCGGCGGAACACATGCTGGGGCTGACCCAGGATGATATAGGCAGCTCTTACGGAAGTATCTTCATGATGCGAGAAGGCACGGATGCATTCAACGAGGTGATTTTTGACACCATCCAGGAAAGAAGTAAAGCAAACAATGTGTCTGTAGATTTTGCGTGTGATGGAGAAATACGAAATCTTACCTTAGCTACGAGCTATATACATGATAAAGGTGAAAAAGCGGTAGTAGTTGTGATGAGCGATATGACAGAGTTGAATGAACTCCGCGATGCCCAGACCGCTTTGGAAAAAATACAGAAACTGAACGTGGAATATGAGAAAGCAAAAAATGAGGCGATTATGGCGAATGAAGCCAAAAGTCTTTTCCTTTCGAATATGTCTCATGAGATCAGAACGCCGATCAATGCAGTACTTGGCATGAACGAGATGATCTTAAGGGAATGTACGGATGAACAACTTTTGACTTATGCCGCTAACATTCAAAGTTCGGGCAAGACATTATTGTTTCTGATCAACGACATATTGGATATGTCAAAGATTGAGTCCGGCAAGATGGAAATCATTCGTGTGGATTATAATCCCGCATCCCTTATTATGGACCTGTGGAACGTTATCTTTCTGCGGGCACAGGAGAAAGACCTTTCGGTCAAGTTCTCACTGGATGAGACGCTTCCTAAGACGCTATACGGGGATGATGTGAGAATCAAACAGATTGTGACCAACCTGCTGACCAATGCGGTAAAATATACGCCTCAGGGCGGTCTGGAGATGCACGTGGCATATGAAAGACACGGGGAAGAGCAGCTATCCCTTATCATATCCGTAAAGGACACAGGTATGGGAATCAAAAAAGAAGATATGGGTAAACTGTTCGAGAGCTTCCAGAGACTGGACGAAGAGAAGAATAGGAATATCGAAGGAACCGGACTGGGAATGAATATCACCATGTCGCTGTTAAAATTGATGGACGGTGACATGAAGGTGGAGAGCGAATACGGCAAAGGCTCTACTTTCACAGTCACAATACCGCAGAGAATCGTATGTGACGAACCCACGGGAGATTTTGAATCCATTAAGAGCATGCAGGAAAAGAACCATAGAGACAGACAGCAGAGCTTCGAAGCCCCTGATGCAAATGTGCTTGTGGTGGACGATAACGCCATGAATCTGACGGTATTCAAGTCACTTCTTAAACGTACCAAGATGAATATTGTGACGGCAGATTCCGGAAAGAAGTGTCTGGAACTTGTACAAAAGGAACATTTCCACATCATTTTTATGGATCATATGATGCCGGAGATGGACGGTATCGAGACGTTGCATGAGATACAGAAGATGAAAGATTTCCCCAATGCGGATACACCTATCATAGTGTTGACAGCAAACGCACTTTCCGGAGCACGGGAAGGATACCTGAAAGAGGGATTTGCGGATTTCCTGACAAAGCCGATTGACGGAGACTTGTTGGAACAGACTGTTGCCGATTTCCTTCCGAAAGATCTGCTTAGGAGCAAAGAAGCAGGAGCAAAGGACGAAGAGAAGGAATCATCGAATTTCAAAATCGATTATGAAGGTTTTATGCAGTACGGCATCTCTATAGAAAACGGATTGTCCCTTGCAAAAGGTGATATGGACATCTATCTTGATCTGGTGGATATGTTCCTTCGGGAGCATGAAAAGCAGGATGCCATGGAGCAGTTCATTCTGGATAGGAACATGAAGGATTATGCAATCTGGGTACACGGGCTGAAAGGCAATGCAAGGACGCTCGGGGCGGATAAACTGGCGGATATCGCATATGAACATGAGATGAAGAGTAAGGCGGATGACATTGCCTATGTGGAATCTCACTGGGATGAACTTATTGCCGTATGGGATGAGACACAAGAAGGTTTTAAGGAATTCCGAGGCGAAGACGGCGATAAATATGGTGCGGTCGAAAGTGTTGACGGAGAAGTATTGCAATTGTCACAGGATGATTTGGAGCAGGTTGCAGCACTTCTGGACAATTTTGAGACCAGTCAGGCGATCGAACAATTAAAAGAATGGATAAGTCAGCCGTTGGAGCAGGATATGCATTCTCTGGTTAAAGATGTATTGATCGCTTTGGAAGACGAGTTTGATGAGGATAAGGCAATAGGATTGTTAAGAGGATAGAAGTATTAATAATAATTATAGGAGAGAATAGATATGAAATACAGACTTGATCGATACGGAAATCAAATTTCCCAGCTGGGTTATGGCTGTATGAGATTCAGTAAGAAGGGCAACGCCATCGACTACGAAAAAGCCGAGAAGGAAGTTATGCTCGCTATCGAACAAGGTGTCAATTATTTTGATACCGCTTACATATACCCGGGAAGTGAAGAATGTCTCGGCCGGATTCTGGATGAGAACAAATACCGTGATAAGGTTTATATTGCGACCAAGCTTCCGCAGTATATTATTCGTTCTTCTGCGGCAATTAACAAAACCTTTAATGAAGAACTTTCCCGTCTCCGCACAGACTATATTGACTACTATCTGATGCATATGTTTACAGATTATGCAGAATGGGAACACCTTCAGGCGCTGGGGATTGAGGACTGGATTAAGCGGCAGAAAGAAGAAGGTCGTATCCGTAACATTGGCTTTTCTTATCACGGTGATACAGAAATGTTCCTGAGCATTCTGAATGCCTATGATTGGGATTTCTGTCAGATTCAATATAACTATCTGGATGAACATACCCAGGCGGGAAAGAGAGGTCTTCAAGCAGCGGCTGAAAAAAATATTCCGGTTATTATTATGGAACCTCTTCGGGGCGGCAAGCTGGTCAATCTGCCGGACAAAGCAAAGGAGGTGCTGGCATCTGACAGCCATGGCTATACACCCGCTGAACTGGGGCTGCGTTGGCTGTGGAATCAGCCGGAAGTCAGCTGTGTGCTTTCAGGTATGAATTCTGAGGACATGGTGAATGAGAACATCCGCATTGCGTCAGAGGCTGAGCCGGGGCATTTTACAGAAGAAGACTTGAAGGTTGTCGAGCAAATCAAGCAAATCATTCGTGAACGTGAAAAGGTAGGCTGTACAGGATGCAGGTATTGTATGCCTTGCCCTAAGGGAGTGGATATTCCGGGGAATTTCTATTATTATAATCTGATGTATATGGAGAAAAAGGCTCCGGCTCGCTTTGAGTTTGCACAGAATATGGGAATGCGCAAGGAGCCCGGGTTTGCATCGCAGTGCATTGGATGTGGAAAGTGTGAACAGCATTGCCCTCAGCATCTCAATATTCGTGAAAAACTAAAGGAGGCCGATCGTAATCTCAGACCTCTGCCGTATAAGGTTGGCATTGATGTTGCACGTAAGATAATAATTCGATAAATGATTACAACGCAGCTTTGATCTTTTGAATCATGTCGTTATAGTCCGCTTCGCTGAGCAGTGTCTTGCCGGGGTTCATCTGGAACACGCCGCCCCATTCAAATTCTTCCTTGTACTTAGGCACCAGGTGAAAATGCAGGTGACAGCCACCGTCACCGTAGGCACCATAGTTTACCTTATCAGGATGGAACGCTGTGTGTATTGCGCGGGCAGCGCGGGCCACATCGGCGAAGAATGCATTGCGCTCTTCATCACTGATGTCCACCAGTTCACTGACGTGGTCTTTATAAGCCACAATGCAGCGGCCGGGGTGACTCTGTTCCTTGAACAGGATTAACGAGCTGACGCTCAGATCGCAGATAAAAATGCCGAACGCATCCAGCAGTTCTCCGCGCATACAGTAACCACAATTTTGATCTTTCATTAATTTATACCTCCTGTCTGGCATTTCAAATCTCTTTTCTTGTGCCATGATTATAGCATGGACAGATACATTCAGCAACAGCCGAGGACAGTGGCGATGATACTCCGATACTCGTCTATTCTTTTGGATTTTCGAATCTGCTTCATCTGCTTATCGCTCAGGTTCGGGTATTTTCGCATATAAGCCCATAGTTCTTTCATGCGGAATAAAACCGGCTGATCACCGGACATAAGTTCTCTGTATCCTTCCAAAATTTCGTCGTGAAAAGCCAGAAATTTCTTTATGTCCTCTGCATTTGGTATGGATTCAGGAGTTTGTGATTTCAACAATATTGGCAAAGTAGGGTTGGCAAGGACACCACGTCCCAGCATAATCCTGTCTACAGGCATAAGGCTGTCGGTAACTGCATCATATGAAGCTTTAGACACAATATCTCCGTTATAGCACAGAGGGAATGTGGAGAGCCTTTCCTGGGTCATTCTGAAAACCTCTACATGTGGAGTTCCCTCATAGAATTCCTTTTGCAGACGCGGATGAATAATCAGCTCTTTCAAGGGATATTTCCTATAAACGGTAAGAAGCTTCTCCCATTCATCCACAGAATTCATACCGATTCTCGTCTTTATTGAAATCTCCAGAGAACATTTTTCAAATATTTCTTCTAAAAAAATCTCCAGAGCATCGGGAATACTCAGGAATCCTGCACCACGCTTTTTGGCAACTACAGTACCGGAGGGACAGCCCAGATTAAGATTCACTTCCCGATATCCATAATCTGCCAGTTGTTTAGCGATTGACAGAAAGACCTCCGACTGATTGGTTAATATCTGGGGAACAACAACAAGATTTTTATTATGCTCCGGAGATATCTCATTGACCTCTTTGTAGTTCAGATTTTTATTGGATAAAAAGGGCGTGAAATACTTATCAACTCCACCATAATGACGGATAAATGCATTGCGGTATACAAATGTAGTAATTCCTTCCATGGGCGCCAAATAAATTTGCATAGGAGACCTCTTGTTCCATAAATTATTTTCATATAGTATACACGTGTCATTGAGTCATTTCAATGATTACAGGAGGTTCTTTTAGGTAATCAGCAATCCGGGTAACTTTGTTGTGACTCAAGAGGGTGTATGCTATAATCCTAATATCGCAGTACAATTTTTAAAATAGCCATTTATAGCAAAAAGGAAACATAGATATGTCAGACACAAATATTCAGCAAAGCAAATATACACTGTCCAAGATGAGTATTGTCGCCTGCATTGTTATTGTTGCGGGTTTGATTGTCTCAGTACAAGGCGTGATCAATAGGTATCATCTGGCGCATATTCAAAGCTCATATCAGGAGTCGGAGATAAAAAGAGGGCGTTATATTGAATGTGATATTTCCAGAGGTCATTTGGTAGGATTGTATTATACTGAGTTGAATGGAGAAGATATGTTTTCTCCTTATGGCATCATCAATACAGATACGAACACACTGACTTGTCTTGTTGCAGTAAATGATAGTATGGACTATTATGTGTCTTTGAAACTTCCAAGTGAGTATCAGGAAGATTTTGCGAAGATTATTCAAAGTGACACCGATACATTACACATAATCGGAAAATTTCAAAAGAAAAGTCCGATTTTGTTCTACGATAAGATCGCTTTATGTTTGGGCATCGACGACGAATCTGTAATCAGGGACATGGTATCAAATCAATACCAGATAAAAACCGTTAATCCGAAAAAAGAGAAAAGCACATTATTGAAGGGGTTTTTATTGCTGGCTGGTGGTCTTGTGGTATTTTATATAACTGTAAAGATAAATGAGGATTAGCAATTTGACGCAGCAATTTTCGATGTGATAAAATAGTGAAAACCTTATGGAAGGAGAGCGAAGAAATGAAAATAAAGAAGAAGGCAGTGATAGCCGCGGCAGTATTTTCAGCGGCATTGAATTTGAGCGCATGTGCTTACGGTCCGCCGCCGGATGACTGGGATAATGGAAACAATTCCTCTTTTTCGGATGAAAATTCTTACGAAACAGATTCGGAAAACGGCGATATGGGAGAATCTTTGGAGAATGAGTAACGAGGTAAAAATCGAACATATGCGGGAACTTGCCGAATATCGACGCGGGCTTTGGAAGGCACCGAAACTAAAATTTCTGTTTCTGGAGCTTACGTTGCGCTGTAACGAAAGGTGCATTCATTGCGGAAGTCGTTGCGGAGATTTACCGAGCGAAGAGTTGACGTTTGAGCAGTATAAAGATTTTCTCGACAAGATTAAGCGTGATTTCGGGACGGACGGAATCCAATTGTGCATAACCGGCGGTGAGCCGCTGCTTCGAAAAGATTTTTTCGATATCGTAGGTTACGCGCATTCGCTCGGATTTCATTGGGGAATGACCTCAAACGGCACGCTTATCGACAGTGAGGTTGCCGCAAGACTTGAGGAATGTGGGATGGGTACGGTTTCAATCAGTCTTGACGGAATGAAAGAATCGCACGATGCGTTTAGACAGACCCCCGGCGGCTGGGATATGGCGGTGCGGGGAATAAATGCGTTAATTGACAGAAATGCGTTTAAATCCGTTCAGGTGACAACCGTGGTACATAAGGGCAATTTGGACGAGCTGAATGAGTTGTATGATTATCTATGCGGTGTTGATATCGATTCATGGCGGCTTATCACGATTGAACCTATCGGAAGAGCGAAGGATGCAGGAATGAGCCTTGGCGCAGAGGATTACAGACGAGTGCTTGATTTTATCCGTGAGAAAAGACTGGAGAATGTGCCGATTCTCTACGGTTGTACGCACTATCTAGGGCTTGCGTATGAGCGAGAGGTGCGCGATTGGTATTTTCTCTGCAATGCAGGAATATACACGGCGGGGATACGCACCAACGGAGACATCGGTGCTTGTCTGGATATAGAAATGCGTCCGGAACTTCTTGAAGGAAATATTCTGACGGACGATTTCACTTGGGTCTGGAAAAACGGATTCAGGACGTATAGGACAGATTTGCATAACAGAAGCGCAAAATGCTCGGCCTGCGATGAGCGTGAACGCTGCGGAGGCGGCTCTTTCCACAGCTGGGATTTTGACAAAAACGAGCAGAGGGTATGCTTTAAAGGAATACTGTTTTAGGTGGTGTTGTTAATGAAACAGAAGCATACAGACAAGCATAGTTATGGGTTGATGAAATAAATATATCCAAACAGTTTTTTGACCGATACATGAAAACATAGGAATCTTTTTAGATGCAACTTTTTTCCATAAATCCTGTTTTTGAAAAATCAAATAAAAGAAGTATCCGGCAAAAAACAAAAACAGCCACGGAAACATAGGGAAATAATCATAAGATATAAAACCCGGATACGGAAAGCCAAACGGTGCCAGAACTTTTATGCGATACAAGCTTTTGGACAAGATCAGAAGTTTTGTTTCTCCAATACCCAAATAACCCCTCTGCACATTCTTAAAAAGTATAAATGCGATAAAACTGACAATCATCCCGATGCTTGGTGGAACTTTGCACATCACCTTATGAAGTGGAATCATAAATAGAACGGCACATCCCATAAAATTCAAAACACCAAACCAAATTGGTTCCGTAGGAGCAAACACCAATGTGACCACAGAGATTGCAAGACCACACAAATTGAAAAACACTCCCCGTCGAAAATTATTTGCTTTCCCCAATTGCCAAACAAAACCGGCTATAAATACAAATGCCAGGCAAAGCGATTGCTGCCAAATACGAATATGGGGCTGTGAATACCAAGCCGGATTTTTCCCATATACGATATGAACATCATATAAAAAATGTAATATAACCATATTGGTAATAGCCAATCCCCGAATACCGTCAATTAACAAATATCTTTTTTTATCCATAATCTTTCTCTCCATGAAAACGATTATAGTGGGTTTAAAAGAATATTTCAATTGGGTATAATTCCTGTAGTTATGTTGTTAAAAAGGAGAAAACACACCATGATACATACTGGAATTTCAAATTGGATATGGAGTCCCTCCTGGTATATTGAAGATAAAGAATATCCACAAGTTATGTTATTTCGTAAAACAATTGAGGTGAAAAGTAATCCGGTTAAAGGAACGATTCAAATATCTGCAGACACCAGATATAAATTATATATCAATGATGAACTTGTGGAAGTGGGTCCGAGCAAAGGGGATCATCACATTTGGTTTTATGATACCATTCCTTTGTTACCGTGGATGAAACAGGGCATTAACGTATTGGCAGTCATAGTGCTTCGCTATCCGGAGGATCCGGAAAAAGGAAATCATGGAATGTTTCGGACTCCGATACCGGGTCTATATGTAAAAGGATGCTTAGAAGATAAAGAGGGAAATCAATATGATTTATCTGCAAATGCGTCATGGAAGTGCAAAAAAGATATGTTGGTTTCTTTCGTGAGGGAGGAAATACAATTTGCTCCTTTAATTATTCATGAAAAAGCACAAGGAAATTCTGAGATATTCGGATGGAAAAAGAAAAAATATGATGATAGCGATTGGGAATCGGCAAAACTTTATACAAAAGAACATATAGCAAAAGTAAAATGTCTGGGGAATTTGCATTCCCGTACCATTCCGTTCATGTACCGAAAAAAGAGATGTTTTATTGGTATTATGGATATCAAAAAATCTGTATATTCCAAAAAACATTGGTGTGCTTTTCTTCAAAGGCAAGAGCAACTTATCATTCCGGCGGAAAGTGAAGAGATTATAGAGATTGATGCTGGGGAAGAGATGACAGGATATCTAAAAGCTGTTTTTGTGGGAGGACGAGATTCCACTGTGCAGTTCCTTTATTCAGAGGCATATGTACAGGAAGGTGTCGTGGAACCGGTAAACGTTCCGAACAAAAATGATCGAATAGACACCATAAATGGTCATCTGCATGGATATGAGGATATATATTACGTCCAAGGTATGGGGAATCCTGATATGGCAGAAATCTATGAGCCATTTTGGTTTCGTACGTTTCGGTTTATAAAACTGCATATTATAACCGGAAAAGAACCGCTTGTATTTTGTTCTCTGGACTATGAAGAAACAGGATATCCGCTTAAAGTGGAAGCTGAAGTGACTGTGTCTGACAATAGTCTGAAAGATATTTGGGAAATCAGCGAGAGAACGCTTCGTCGTTGTATGCATGAGACATATGAAGATTGTCCGTTCTATGAACAGCTTCAGTATATCATGGATGCCAGACAACAGATTTTATATACCTATGCAGTCAGTGCAGATGACCGATTAGCAAGAAAGTGTATAGATGATATGCGCCGTGCCCAGAGACATGACGGATTGTTGAACTGTAGTTATCCAAATTGCAATATAAATGTAATCCCCACATTTTCTATTTATTATATTTTAATGATATATGACCATATGATGTATTTTGGCGACAGAGATTTAGTGGAAGAGCATATGCCGACTATTCATCGGATATTAGACTTCTTTGACAGACATCTGGCACCGGAAGGTTATGTGGAAACCATCGGCAGTGTGAATCGAAAAGGTGAGTTTTGGTCTTTTATTGACTGGGCAAAGGAGTGGAACGATACAGATGGTATGCCTCCTGTAGGTCTTCATGGACCGCTTACGATGGAGAGCCTTTTATATATTTATGGTTTGCAGCATGCCGGTAAGCTGGCGGAATATGTTGGGCAAAAAGACAATGCGCATAGGTATGTTGCGCGTGCGGAAAAGGTACAGGATGCAATCGTTAGATATTGCACGGGACAGGAGAATATGCTTCAAGATTCTCCTGGAGTTGAGGAATATAGCCAGCATTGTCAGGTGTTTGGGATTTTAACAGATACCATAGATGCTAAGTCGCAACAGAAAATCCTTCTTAAAACTGTACAGGATAAAGTTTACACACAGTGTACGGTTGCCATGAGCTTTTATCTCTTCCGTGCTTTGGAGAAGACGGGACTATATAAGTATACGGATCAGTATTGGAATGTTTGGAGAAAAATGATTGAGAATCATTGTACAACTTGCGTAGAGTCGGAAGCCTATGCTAGAAGTGAGTGTCATGGATGGGGTGCATTGGTACTGTATGAACTTCCCAGCATTATTCTGGGAGTAAGACCTGCTGAACCCGGGTATAGTAAAATCCGAATTGCGCCGGTAGTAGGGTATCTTACACATGCATCAGGAAAGGTAAGAACTCCTATAGGAGATGTATCAGTATCTTGGAAAATAGAGAATGGTGCATTTCAGATGGAATATGAAGTTCCGGATGATGTTGAGGTTGTAAATTCATAGCTTTGCAAGATTCTTAGAAGATGTGTAGAAAGGTGCTTATTTTGGACGGAGGTAGCCATGATAAAAATTAAATCGGCACTTTCTTATTTTTCAAAGAGTGAGATCGTTTTATGGTCTTCCTCAATACTTCTTATTGTTGTTTCATTTGCGGTCTTTGACAGAGAAAATTATATGACTTTTATAGCTTCTGTTATGGGGCAACCTCTTTAATTTTTAATGCGAAAGGAAACCCTATAGGACAAGTGCTTATGGTGGTGTTCAGTATTTTGTATGGGATTATATCCTATACTTTTTCATATTATGGTGAAATGATAACGTATCTTGGTATGACAGCGCCTATGGCAATTGTTGCCTTGCTTTCATGGCTACGGAATCCATATAACGGAAACAGGGCGGAGGTTAAAGTCAATTCGATTAAGAGTCAAGAAGTAATTTTTATGTTCCTACTCACCGCCGTTATAACGTTTGTGTTTTATTTCATTCTGAAATTTTTCCATACGGCGAATTTGATACCAAGTACGCTTTCTGTAACAACGAGTTTTCTCGCAGCTTATTTGACATTCAGACGTAGTGCGTATTTTGCTCTTGCTTATGCAACGAATGACATTATTCTGATTGTTTTATGGATTTATCAATTGGTTCAGGATGCAAAAAAGGCAATGGAATAGCAGTTAGGAGGAAATAGGTTAGCTATCTCACATCTGTATAAAACGAAAGGAGATTGAAACAATGGACGAAATCTTTCATAGAGTCAGTATTAGAAAATACGAGAACAGACCGGTGGAGCATGAAAAGCTGATGAAGATATTACGCGCAGGTATGCAGGCACCCTCTGCGGGGAATCAGCAGCCTTGGGAATTTTATATCGTAACATGTCCTGAGTATATTCAAGCATTGTCAAAATCACATATCTACGCGGGATGCGCTGCAGAGGCACCGGTGCTAATCGTTTCGGTTTATAGAAAGGAAGGGTTGTGGGTGCCGGAATATGCGCAGATCGATATGGCCATCGCCCAAGAAAATATGTGGCTGGAAACAGATGCACTTGGTCTTGGCGGTGTTTGGCTGGGCATTGCGCCTATCAGGGAGCGAATGGACACCGTAGCTAAAATTCTTGACTTGCCGGACAACGTAGAGGCATTTTCGATATTTGCACTGGGTTATCCGGCGGAACAAAAGCCCCAAGAGGATCGCTTTGACGAATCAAGGATTCATTTTGTGAAAGGGGATAAATTCAATTCTGAATCGACACATATCTGATTGCATAAATTCTGTTCCCATAATGAGAAAGCGGCTGTAACTCATCCTCCAAGGATCACTTTATTGCCACGAAATCGCACTAAAGTAAAAAAATATAGCTGTCATACAGAGAAAAATAAAAGAGCAAATAAAATTCTTTTCCTTTTCATAAATTATTTTTCTGTCATTTTTGTAATTACGGTTTAACGTTTTTTGATTATATCATACATGATTGCATTTCGGAAGTCACATCGACTTTTGCTTATAATTTAAAATTTTCACATCTCACTAAAATTATTGATTTATATATATTGGCAAGTTATAATATGGTATAAAAAATATATAGAATGCAAGTCTGATATGGGGTAACATCTGTATTGGGAGGGGATATGTATGAATACAACCAAGTATCTGACAGCTCTTGAAAACTCTATATGTAAATTACACCAGCTTCCAAACCCTGGTCCTGAGCAAATTTTCGAAGTTATGGCTGAGCTTTGCCATGTTCTGAGATTGGGAAAAGTTGAGGTCGTAATATACGACAATGAAGCTTCCGAGTGTTCCGGATTATCTGAAACACACTGCTTTTATGACAGTGGAAAAGCCTGTGAGAACATATGTATAAGCAAACGTATTGTTGTTGTAGATGAAAAGATCATTGTTTATAACATCTATTCCATAGATGGGGAAGCGGAGTGGACGGAAGAGGAAAGAAACGGAATTAATACTTTTATTGCTGTGCTCAGTACGTACAGCGGCAAAACCAGACTGGTTCAATTGGTTCATCATCTTACTTTCTATGACAGCGATTTTAATATGTATAATTTAAGACAGTTTATGAAGTGTGCGCAGATTTTGTGTAAAACAAGGCGAATCGACCAATTCACTGCCGTTCGCTTTAATTTTAAACACTTTTCCGTTGTAAATCAGAATATCGGACGTGAAAACGGAACTCTCGTAATGAAAAAGTTTATCAGCTTTATCGATGATATTCTTGATGATGAAAACGAGTTGATTTGCAGAGTTGGCGGAGATAACTTCTTAACGCTTATAAAGAGTGAGAAGCTTCAGGCCGTTCTTGATATACTAAACGGTACAGGTGTCATTTACGATGAAATCCGCAATGAACGTATATTTATTTCTGCAACTGTAGGGGTATACGTCCTCAAGGATATTGACGGCGTTATTCTTCCTACAGATATCATGGACCGTGTCAGTCTGGCTTATCAAATTGCAAAAAATACTTCACAGGAAGATGTTGTGTATTTTAATGACGCTCTTCTTGCAAGAAGGAAACACAATAATGAAATTTCCGTAAGCTTCCCGAAAGCTCTTGAAGATAGGGAATTTCTTGTGTACTATCAGCCAAAGGTCGCTATCGACGGCAGACATATCGCAGGCGCGGAGGCCTTGTGCCGCTGGATGCATAATGGTCAGTTGGTACCGCCCGGAGAATTTATTCCCGTTCTTGAGCAGGGACTTGATATATGCAAGCTTGATTTCTATATGCTCGACGCTGTTTGCAAGGATATCAGAAGATGGCTTGACAGCGGCATGAATATTGTGCGCATATCGGTCAATCTTTCCCGCCGCCATCTTTCGGATATAGATCTTTTAAAACATATTATAGAGATTGTTGACAGGAATAATGTTCCGCATGAATACATAGAGATAGAACTTACCGAGACAACCACCGACGTCGAATTCAAAGACCTTAAGCGTACGATCGGGGGCCTTCAGCAAGCAGGTTTTTCCACTTCCGTAGACGACTTCGGTATCGGTTACTCTTCCCTTAATCTCATCAAGGAGATGCCTTGGAACGTTTTAAAACTTGATAAGAGCCTTTTGCCCGATGAATGCGATGAAAGTCCCATTCAGAACGGCGTAATGTTCAAATATATCGTCGCTATGGCTCGGGAAATGGGACTCGAGTGTATTGCCGAGGGTGTTGAAACAAAAGAACAGGTTCAGCTCCTTGCGGATAATAAATGTAATCTTGCACAGGGCTTCTATTTCGATAAGCCTCTTCCCGTGGAAGAATTTGAAACAAGACTCGATAAAAGTTATATTTATAACCGCTAATCAGGGTGCATTATCTTGAACAGGATATAGATATGAACACCCCGGAGAACACTCTCCGGGGTCATTTCATACCATATCCCGTTTCGCTTTACATTATGAAGGGCAGTTGCAGTCAAAACCGGGATTGCAAGCGTAGAAGTTTCTGGAGTTAAGGTTATCCTGAACGATTCTGAGGGCTTCACCGAATCTCTGGAAGTGCACAAGTTCACGTTGACGCAGGAATCTGATCGGCTCGCAGACATCCTGATCGCCTATCAGACGCAGGATATTGTCGTAAGTAGTGCGGGCTTTCTGTTCTGGGGCGATGTGAAAAGAACAACTTATAGGTTAACGTGTTCCATAGTGTCATTAGAAATTCCAGTGAATTTCAATCGGGACTTCACTTGTGCCGGGTGTTCGTCTACCCACAGTCACATAGTCAATCAGTTTTTCAACAATTTCCCGATTCAAATGTTCCAGATTAGTGTACTGTTCTACAAGCTGTCTGCGGTTATCGCCTGCCTGCATTTTTTCGTCCAGTTCACTTAAAGCCCGTCTACCGTCTGCAACGACACGCTCCAAACGGTCTTTTTCTGTAGAAAAGTCTTTAGAAAATGAAATATAGTCACTTTCCGAAATAAGCCCATTTACCTTGTCTAAGTACAATTCCCGTAGCCCTTTTGTGTATTCTGCAATCTTTTTTTCATACAGGGCAATATCGGTTTCCAGATTTTTCTTTTGTTCTTTTAAATTACCTGCAAACTCAATCTGTCTTTCTAGTTCGTCTTTGTCAAGGTATTCTGCGGATAAACGGTTTAATTCTGCGATTACAGCCTGTTCCAACTTCTCCACAGAGATAAAAGAGCCGATACAAGCGTCTTTTGACACATGGCGGTTAGTGCATTTCAAATAGTGTCTGTCACGGGTCTTTGAGGAACGCATAACATAACCGCAATTTGCACATCTGGCTTTTCTTGCAAAAATCCCAATCTTGCCAGTGGAAAAGGGCTTTGCACGTTCCTCTAAAAGTGTCTGTACGCTATCCCACAATTCACGATCTATAATCGGTTCGTGTGTTCCCTCAACCCGATACCATTCACTTTTCGGACGTGGCTTGTTTTGTTTTGTCTTATACGATACACTTCCGTATTTTCCTTGTACCATGTTACCAATATAGATTTCATTTTGGAGCATATCGGCAATCGCAAAATATTTCCATAGGGTACTGTTTTTCATTTTCGGTTGCTGGTATCGCAAGCCATTTAAACGCTTGTATTCTGTTGGGTTAGGTATCCCACGGTCATTCAACATACGGGCTATGGTTGTCTTACCGTACCCCCTCGAAAAAAGGGTAAATACCTCACGAACAATAGCAGCAGCTTCTTCATCCACAATCAAGTGTCCTTTTAGGTCTGGGTCTTTCTTATATCCATACAGAGCAAATGCACCGATATGTGAGCCTTTTTTTCGTTTGTCCGTGAGAACGCTTTTAATGTTATCCGACATATCCTCTAAGTACCATTCATTGACAAGTCCGTTAATTTGTCTGGACTTTTTATTACCCTTATTAGCAGTATCAGCATTGTCAACAATACTTACAAAGCGAATACCCCAGATAGGGAATAATCCATGTATGTACTTTTCTACAAGTTCCAATTCACGGGTAAATCGTGATTGTGTTTTGCACAGGATAATATCAAATTTTCGTTTTTCTGCGTCCTCTAGTAAACGCTTAAACTCCGGGCGGTTTCTATCTGAACCAGTGTAATCATCATCACTGTATATCTGAAAGACTTCCCACCCTTGCTCACAGGAAAAATTGAGCAACATTGATTTCTGATTTTGTATGCTTTCGCTGTCGTCCGTTTCAAACTGTTTGTTTCTATCTTCTTCAGATAAGCGGCAATAAATAGCAACTCTCATAAGTCTATCTCCTTAGAGATAAAAACAAACCTGCTCTATGAATCATCATATCCCATGAGGACAGGCTTGTAGAGGTCAAATACGGCGGTAGAGATTTTACCGCTTTACCGTATTAGTCCTTTTGTTTTTTTCCAGTTGATTGATAAGGTCAATCCACTGTTTTGTAAATTGATTTTTTGTAGTTGTGTTTTCGCCGCTTTTGAAAACACTTTTACAGATAACTTGCGTTTGTGTCTTACTCAAAAAACCACCGCCTTTTCTTTTCTACGAGAAGCATATGTGACTTTGCTTGTACCGTATGCAAAGTTATACATAGCTTGACGGAAACAGTGCTTTTTTCTGTTTCCAACACTACCACGCATGGAAAAGACAAAACGGTAACTTTTGAAAAAATTTTTTGTTTTTTAGAGTTGAGTGGAGTAGCAAGCATAGGAAGTGAGTACCCACTTCCGAAAAACTGCTTGTTGGGAAGTTTCCCAAACCCTCTAAGAAATGAAAAAGCAGAGAAACAACTCTCTGGCATTTCTCTGCTTTTCTAAGCTCAAATTTGTAACCAATACCTATTACAGTCTTTATGTAAGTTGTGTTTTTGCTGTCTGGTTTAATCTTTTTACGCAGTTTGTATATTACATTTACTACGCTGGACTGGCGGCAAGGTGACATAGTGTGCCATATTCCAGTCGGGTAAGGCTTATGTCTGCCCCGTCTTTCAGTACCCGGCATTGGTGTAGCCTTATTTCTAACCCCCGGAAAAGAAAGAACGGGAGAGGGCGGGGCTGTATGGTTTCAAGCTGTATGCTGTCGGCAAGAGCAGATATAATTTTTTCGGCTGCTTTTTCTTCTGTGTCATTAAACGTAAGCATCATTATTTTTCCTATATTGCCACCTCCCATTATGTAATTGTCCCACGGCTCTGGTAGGCTTCATATTCCTCTTTCCTAATTCTCATCATACGCACTTAACGCAGCTTCTAAAGCGTCAACTAAAGTTATTCCGGCAACCGATAAACCAACTAGTTGAATGTGCATTAAGCGATATTGGAGCAACGTTCAACCCCCCCTTTTAGCGCAACTTTATGATTGGGAAAAACATACCATGCTTATCAAATACAGGAAAATATCCCCGTTCCTACACTTGGGGCGCAATAGAATTTAATAAACAATCCATAAAGAAATATAATCTATAAGGACACCGAAGAATGATAATAGACCGTATCTTTCCCCGGTGTTTTTTACATCAAACTTATTATTGAAAATAAGCAATAAGATATTCAGCGGTTGTATCAGAAACTTTAAATGTCATTTCCATACCTGCAACTTTCATTGTTAAATAAGGAATTTCCTCATAGCAGAGTATTTCACAAACAGAGTTCATTTCTCCGCTGGCTGCACTTTGTCCGAATTTTATCGTTTCTTCCTGCGAAAATAAGAAAGAACCAACCAATTCCGCTGCTTTAGGTAGTGATTTCAGTTCCCAATGCTCCATATCTAAGGCTACTACAAAATCAACTATATCTTTATTTTCTATCAATATTTCTATTTCCGCAGAAGCGTTTGCAGGAATAACTGCGATCTCCTGTGCTTTGGAAAGATTTTCATAGTATGCGGACACATCTGCACTTTCGCTATTAGCTTGACAGCCGCAAAGAAGCACTGTTGCCATTAATATTAACACCGATAATTTTCTCATAGACTTTTTCATAATAATAACCTCACTTTCTTTTTTCGTGATATTCTTCATTCATAATCAGCACTCGGTAAGCACGGACAATGCCGGTCATAAACACACATAGAAAAGTTCCTATACCAGCTAATACCATTCCAATAGCAAAAACCATATTATCTAAGACATACATTTCTGCGGGAACAATCATCGGACATAACAAAAATCCTATTGCAATCAAGGCAAGTCCGACAAGGTTAAAAATATGAGCATATTTCTTTTTGTCGGCATACGCAGAAGTCAGCTCTGTTTTTACGGTTTGATCAAAAGTTAATCTTTCTGTCCAAATCTTACGATAAGGATTATCTGCTAACTTTACAGAAAACAGAAGTATTATTCCTATGATAGCAAGTACCATAAACAACACCATGCTTATTTCTGCGTCCCAGAAAGAAAGAGATAGACCGCCAACGAACAAACCAACCGCAATACCGATTTTTATCATTTTCCTTTTTTGGTAAAATAGAAAGCCCTCTGCCATTTCTCGGCTAACATATATACCATTTTCTTCTGGGGTAATCTCTGGTTTTTGTGTATCTTCATCATTAAGAAGATAATCCAAAGAAACATTAAACAGCTTACTCATTTTAACAATTTTTTCGGTTTCTGGATAGCCGTTGTCACGCTCCCATTTACTGATAGCCTGTCTTGATACCTCCAACCGATAAGAGAGTTCTTCTTGGGATAAACCAGCTTCTTTTCTTAACTTTTGTATTTTTTCTCCAAAGGTCATTTCGTTTTTCCTCCTTTCGCTACCAAATATACTATTTTTATTGGTAGCAAACCACCAAAATACGGTTTCTTTTACGCAACTTTGGGTTGCAACTGTACGTTGCACTTGATTTTTTCGGGGTTTTTCATATTTTTCAATTATACATCGCTACTTTGAAAGAGTAAATATTTGGTTTTCGTATATAAAGTTCTTAGTTATCCCTCCACAGACTAAAGAACAATTTGCGTATATATATTTCCTAATTCACAATTTTCCAAGCGTATCAATAACAATCTGCCAAATCAAGGGCGTAAACGCCGCTAAAGCGGTAAAACCTTGACTTGTAAGTAAACATTTTAGAGCAGGCTTGCCCTTATCATAATTTGTCTAAGTTGTTCTTATATGATTGCACCATCCGCCGCCATATCTTCCATCAAATCAGTGATAATATCGCCTTTGGACTGGAATTCACAGGCATTGAACGGAATACCGCCTGCAGCCTGAGGCCAGATGCCTACAGTATGGTCTACATAGTAGTTGGCAAATCCTGAATTCTCAATCTCGTCCATAGACAGGTCCTTGGTAAGCTGGTGAACGATGGTGGCAACCATCTCTAAGTGGGCCAGCTCCTCCGTACCGATGTCGGTCAGGATAGCAGCCACCTCTCTGTAAGGGCATGCATATCTCTGAGACAGATAACGCATGGAAGCGCCCATCTCGCCGTCCGGTCCGCCGTATTGGCTGATAATAACCTGAGCAAGTTTTGCGTTAGATTCTTTTATATTGACAGGATACTGAAGTCTTCTCTCATAATTCCACATTAAGCACAACCTCCTTCCCAAGGCATAGGCAGTGTAGCCCAATTCCATTCACCGCAGTCGGATGTGTCAGCGAGTGCAATTGTCAGAGGACCAAATTTTCTTGAATATTCTTTTTTGGCTTGATTGTTCATACGATTATAGTGGTTAAAATATTCCATGGCGTTTCTGTCGGTAGGGTGGGTGTCCAGATACAGTGACAGTTCAACAACTACAAAATCCAGAATGCCGATGTCGTGGAGCAGTTTTTGCTGTTCATTTGAAAAATGTGTGTTCATTAATTACAACATCTCCTTCCTGTGAACGGTTTGTCGAGTTCCGGGAAAATCGTTCCGGTGTCATAAGCTTCTTCGAGATTATCACTAATTCCGTCAAATTGTTGCCACGGAACATATGCCATTGCGAGAGGAAATCTGTCACAATTTTCATTGTACATATAATCTTTCATATAGTTCCTTTCAAATTTTCAGATGTTTTTACTTATATATTATGTTATAATCGTGTCAGTGTGTTTCAAGGGATTGAGAATAATATGCGTGACGCTTGTTGAGGAAGGAGGAGTATGCTTTGATACAAGTGGAAAATCTGGTAAAAAAGTACAACGTTCGTCCGGTTGTAAATAATTTGACATTTACGGTTGATAAGGGGCAGATTTACGGGTTTCTTGGACCTAACGGTGCAGGTAAATCCACGACGATGAATATCATGACGGGATATATTGCTGCGAGCAGCGGTACGGTAATAATTAACGGCTATGATATATTAAAGGAGCCGGAGAAGGCGAAACAGTGTATCGGCTATTTGCCGGAGATTCCTCCGCTTTATACAGATATGACGGTAATGGAATATCTTCTTTTTGTGGCGGAACTTAAGAAAGTTCCGAAGAGAGAGCGGCATAGTCATGTGGATAAAATCATAAAGATGGTACATATTGAAGACGTAATGAGTCGTCTGATAAGAAATATTTCCAAGGGATATAAACAGCGTGTGGGGCTGGCCCAGGCGCTTATCGGAGATCCTGAGGTGTTAATATTGGATGAACCTATGGTAGGACTTGATCCGAAGCAAATTATTGAAATGCGTGAACTGATTAAAAGTCTTGCAAAGGAGCATACCATCATTTTAAGCTCTCATATTTTATCCGAGGTGAGCGCAGTGTGCGACCATATCTTAATCATTTCCGATGGGAAACTGGCCGCAAGCGGGTCTCCGCAGGATTTACAGGAAATGATGCATGGACGCTCGGAGCTGGAAGTTGTTGTGATGGGCTCGAAGGAACAGGTAGAAGAAGTCATCAAAACGGTAGACGGTGTTATATCCTATGAGATATATGACGCAGGTGAATCTGACTCTGTTAGGATTTTGATACATGCGCAAGAGGATGAAGATATGCGTAAACCTTTTTCTCTTGCCATGTCGGGAGCGGGTTTGCCGATTCTTTCCATGAACCGGATCGAGAAATCTCTTGAAGATATTTTCTTGGAACTCACCAATAGTGAAACGGTTTCTCCGGACAATATGGAAAGTGGAATAGAAAAGACAATAGAGGAGAAGGAGGAAGCGGACAATGGCAGCGATTTATAAAAGAGAATTGAAAGCTTTCTTTTGCTCTGTGATTGGCTGGCTCTATTTGGCTGTCATGATGGCAGTGATGGGGATTTATTTTTATTTATTGAATCTGTTGGTAGGTTATCCAACGATATCCTATATGCTGCAGAGCGTTGCATTTCTGATTGTTTTTACTATTCCGATACTTACAATGCGTTCCCTTGCGGAGGAACGGAAGTATAAGACGGACCAGCTGATTTTGACTGCACCGATATCAGTGGGTAAAATCGTGATGGGCAAATATCTGGCACTGGTGACATTGTTTGCGATTCCGCTGGTTTTGTTTGGAATCACACCGCCTATTTTAAGGAGTGTGGGGAGATTCCAGCTAGGCTTGTCCTATACTTCGTTGTTGGGCTTCTTGCTATACGGATGCCTCGGACTGGCAATAGGTCTTTTAGCGTCATCACTTACGGAGAGTGTAGTGGTTTCTGCCATACTCACACTTGTTTTTATGTTTGCGGGATATATTATGAGCGGATTTTCCGGTATTATTTCCGCTTACGGAACTACCGGATTTTCGGATTTCGTGGTTAAAATACTGAATTGTTTCGATATGGTGGGCAGGTTTGACATTCTATCCAGCGGTTATTTCGAGGTGGGGGCTGTAGTTTATTATATAACTTTTACGGGGTTTGTCTTATTCTGTGTTACACAATCCATTCAAAAGCGCCGATATGCATTTGCCGGCAGAGGTATTAAGATCGGAGCCTACAGTATTTTTAATATTCTTGTCGCGGCAGTGCTGACTATATTAGTCAATATTGGTTTGAATTATATTCCTGAGCAATATACATCCTTTGATGTGACTGTAAATAAGATTTTTACATTGACGGAGGATACTATACAGTATGTAGAGAATCTTTCACAGGATGTGACGATCTATGTACTGGCGGACGAAAATTCGAAGGACGGAGATGTGGATTTAATGCTTAAGAATCTGCAGGGGTATTCCGAACACATTCAGGTAGAATATGTAAGTCCGATAGCCAATCCTATGTTTTATTATAATTATACATCTGCGCAGCCTTCGGAAAACAGTCTGATCGTGGTGAGCGGAAATGAAAGCATGGTTATAGACTACTATGATTTATATGTTTTCCAGACAGACTATACTACTTATGAAAGTGAAGTGGTGGGATCTGATATTGAAGGACAGCTTGTATCCGCCATTATGAGCGTTACAGCAGATGATACACCGAAATTTTATATGCTATTGGGGCATAATGAACTTGTGTTTGATGAGAAGTTTGAGAGTGCATTAGTTAAAGAAAATATAGATTATGAATATATACAGTTGAATACGATGGATGAGATTCCCGGGGATGCAGATGCAATCGTTATCAATGCACCGATAAGCGACTATTCTGAGGATGAGGTGGATAAGGTGTTATCATACCTGGATAACGGTGGTAATGCATTTATTATTCCTACATGGACAGAGGAAAGCATGAACAATTTTGAACAAATATTGGAATATTATGGAGTGTCCCTGGTCGATGGAGTAATCGTGGAGGCAGATCGCAGCCGCTACTATCAGACACCCTACAATCTGTTTCCCAACATAATATATGGGGATATAACACAGGCGATTTATGACGGCACGGTATTAGCACCGCTGAGCAGAGGATTGAGCTATGATGAATACTCAGAGGACATATGGTATATACCGTTTCTTACGACCAGCGAGGATGCTTTCAGCAAAACGGATATGCTTAGCTTACAGGATTTTCATAAGGGAAGTCAGGATATAGACGGTCCTTTTGTCATCGGCATGAAAATTGAAAAGCCTGCGCAGAACGGAGCGATATCTCAGGCCGTCATCGTGGCGACGGAGCAGATGTTTGCGGAAGATACGGACAATGTTGTGCCCGGATATAACGTGAAATTGTTTGGCGGAATTGTTGCAAGTCTGGCGGAGCGGGAAATATCCGTGACAGTTCCGATTAAATATTATGAGATTGGAAATCTGGCATTTAGTGCCGAAACGGTTAAAGTGGCATCACGAATCATTTTGGTGATCGTTGTCGCCTGTATTGTATTGGCAGTCTTTATACCACTAAGACGCAGGCATAAATAGAAGGAAACGATAAGCATAGGGTGTCGGAATTGTTCTTGATTTCCACGCCGGTTTATGCAAGAATATATTTGTATCACAGCTGACAGATAATGACGGAGGAATACCATGAGAGGAATTGATACGCAGGTTCGTAAGAACAGACGGCGCATTTTTAAAGAAGTGGCCGAACTGGCTTACCGCTCGGACAATTTAATAGATGATGTAGAAGCTCTTCCGTATAAAATTGTTGATTACGATGAATCGGAATATGAGAGTATATATAGAGAGCGGGCAATCGTACGTGAACGTATCAGGCTCGCTATGGGACTTTCTCTTAGACCGGAGAATCGTCTGGTTCACTTAACGCAAGGGTTAGAAGAGAGTAATATTGACGAGAAATACTATGAACCACCTCTGTTGCAGGTTATTCCTTCTGCATGCAATGCTTGTCCGGAGAACTGTTATCATGTGACGGATTTGTGTATGGGATGCGTTGCACATCCGTGTCGGGAGGTATGTCCGCGGGGCGCTGTTTCCATGAAAAACGGTAAATCCGTGATTGACCAGGAGAAATGTATTAAATGTGGTAAATGTAAATCTGTATGTCCGTATGATGCCATTTCTCATCAGGTCAGACCATGTGCGGGAGCCTGCGGTGTAGGCGCAATCAAGAATGATGCAAAGGGCAGAGCGGTAATTGACAATGATTTGTGTGTTGCCTGCGGGCAGTGTATGGTGAATTGTCCGTTTGGTGCTATTGCAGATAAGTCACAGATATTTCAGTTGATTCGTGCCATGCAGTCCGGACATAAGATTATTGCGCAGGTGGCACCGGCTTTTGCGGGACAGTTCGGCCCCGATGTGACACCGGATATGTTGAAGACGGCACTTAAAGAACTGGGATTTTATGATGTATATGAGACGGCACTCGGCGCGGACTTAGGTGCTATGGCTGAAGCGAAGCACTATGCGTCGGAGGTGGCTACAGGGAAGCTGCCTTTTAGCCTGACTTCCTGCTGTCCGTCATGGTCTGTACTGGCGAAAAGATTTTTCCCGGAGACGATTGATAAGATATCCAACGAACTGACTCCGATGGTTGCGACAGCGAGGATTATTAAAAAGGACCATCCGGATGCAAAAGTGGTATTTATCGGTCCGTGTGCATCCAAGAAACTGGAGGCATCCAGAAGGACAATCCGCTCTGACGTTGATTTTGTCATTACTTTTGAGGAATTGACGGGTATTTTTGAAGCGAAGGGAATTCTGCTTGATCAGATTCAGGCAATGGATGAGTTCAAAGGTGCCACCGGTGCGGGACGCGGTTACGGTGTTGCAGGCGGTGTGGCGAGTGCCATTGAAGAATGTGTGAGAGAATACTATCCCGATGTGGAAGTCAATATTGAGCATGCCGAGAGCTTATCGGAATGCAAGAAAATGTTGATGCTTGCCAAAGCGGGTAAGAAAAACGGATGCCTGATTGAGGGTATGGCATGTCCGGGCGGCTGCGTAGCGGGTGCGGGAACCAATATTGCGATTCCGACAGCGGCTAAGGCAGTTAATACATTTAAAGAAGCGGCAGACAAGAGAATACCGGAAATGGAGGAAAAATGAGTACAAAAATCAGAACAAGATATGCGCCAAGTCCCACCGGACGGATGCATGTAGGTAATTTGAGGACAGCGCTCTACGCTTATCTGATTACCAAACACGAGGGCGGCGATTTTATACTTAGAATTGAGGACACCGACCAGGAACGTTATGTAGAAGGTGCGGTGGACATTATCTACAGAACGCTTGATAAGACTGGACTTATTCATGATGAAGGACCCGATAAAGACGGTGGAGTCGGACCTTACGTGCAGAGTGATCGTCAGAAGCAGGGTATTTATTTACAGTATGCTAAAGAATTGATTGATAAAGGGCAGGCATATTATTGCTTCTGTGACAAGGACAGGCTCGCTTCTTTGACACAGACGGTTGCGGGTAAGGAAATCAATGTATATGATAAGCACTGTCTGCCTTTGTCTAAGGAAGAAGTGGAAGCGAATCTGGCTGCGGGTAAACCCTATGTAATCAGGCAGAATAATCCCACGGAAGGAACCACTACATTCCATGATGATATTTACGGGGATATTACTGTGGACAACGCCGAGTTGGACGATATGATTTTAATTAAGTCAGACGGATATCCCACATACAATTTTGCCAATGTAGTGGATGATCACCTAATGGGCATCACACATGTAGTGAGAGGTAATGAATATCTGTCATCCTCACCCAAATATAACCGTCTCTATGAAGCTTTCGGTTGGGATGTGCCGGAATATATACACTGCCCGCTTATTACGGATGAAAATCATCAGAAGTTGTCTAAGCGGTGTGGACATTCTTCCTATGAGGACTTGATTGAGCAGGGATTTTTGTCTGAGGCAATCGTTAATTTCGTAGCGCTTCTGGGATGGAGTCCGGAGGATAACACAGAGATCTTTACACTGGATGAGCTGATTGGCAAGTTTGACTACCATCATCTGTCCAAATCACCGGCAGTCTTTGATTATACAAAATTAAAGTGGATGAACGGCGAATACTTTAAGGCCATGGATGCGGACAAGTTTTACGAGATGGCGGAGCCTTATCTGAAAGAAGCTCTTTCCAAGGATTTGGATCTCAAGAAAATTGCCGCCATGGTTAAGACAAGAATAGAAGTTTTTCCGGATATCAAGGAAATGGTGGATTTCTTTGACGAGTTACCGGAATATGATGTGGAGATGTATACGCACAAGAAGATGAAGACCAGCAAAGAGTCAAGTCTTGAGGTGCTTACAGAACTTCTTCCTCTGTTGGAAGAGCAGACAGATTACAGTAATGATGCACTGTATCAAATGTTAGTGTCCTATGTGGAAAAGAAGGGCTGTAAGAACGGGTATGTGATGTGGCCGGTGAGAACGGCGGTTTCCGGCAAACAGATGACGCCGGCGGGAGCTACCGAGATTATGGAAATACTGGGCAAGGAAGAATCTCTTTCCAGAATCCGTAGAGGAATCGAGAAGTTACAGAGTGCCTGAACGGAAAAAGAATCCTAATCAGGAAAAGGCAATTATGCATACTGTCGGGCCTGCACAGATTTTTGCGGGACCCGGCAGCGGCAAAACCTATGTCACAGTACACCGTATCAAACATCTTGTCACTCATCTGGGCATTGACCCGTCACATATTCTTGTTATCACTTTTACGAAAGCGGCGGCGCTGGAGATGCAGGAGCGCTTCTTTCGTCTTATGGAACCGGAGAGACCACCGGTGAGGTTCGGCACCTTTCATGCCGTATTCTATCATATTCTGAAACAATCAACGCAGTATCGCGGCTATTCAATTATTACAGAATCTGAGAAGAAAAAGTTAATCAGACAAATTATACGTCTGCATCAGCGTTTCGCCTGTATTCAGGAGGAAGATCTGGAGGAACTGATTGCCTGTGTAAACATATATCAGGAGACATCCTCTGTGAAAATAATGTCTGTACAGAAGATTAAGGAGGAGGATATAGTATTTTTGGCAAGTGAATATGAATCTTATTTGCAGGAGTTTCATCAGATGGATTTCGGTGGAATTATTCGACATTGCAAGACTTTACTGAGAGAAAATCCAAGTCAGCTTGCATTGTGGCAGGAACAGTTTCAATTTATATTGATTGATGAATTTCAGGATATTTCGCCGGATCAGTACGAGATTATCAGGCTATTGGCGGCACCGGAGCACAATATTTTTATTGTGGGAGATGACGACCAGTCCATCTACGGTTTTCGTGGAGCAAGCCCTGACAGTATGCAGACTTTTATGCAGGACTATCCCGATGCGAACAGAATCTTCCTCGATGTGAATTATCGATGCAATAAGCAGATTGTGGATGCTGCGGGCAGGGTAGTAAGCGAGAATAGGAACCGTGTTGAGAAGATGATTCGTGCTGTCCATGAGAACGGACAGGGATTTTGTTTGAAAATACTCGAAAGCGAAGCAGCGCAAACAGAATATGTGCTTCAAAAACTACATGAAAAGATGGAACGGGAAGAGCTTAAGCAGTGCGCGATGATATGCAGGACCAATTATGATTGTGCCATGTGGGCACAAAACTTAAACAAGAGCGGCATACTGTTTTCCATGAAAGAGATACCGAAGAATCCCTATGAGCATTTTGTGATTCGGGATATTATGGCATATCTTGCACTGGCGGACGGTAATTTAATCAGAAAGCATTTGCTGCGTATAATGAACCGTCCCGTCAGATATCTTAAGAGAGAAAGCGTTCCCGAAGAGGATGTAACAATGGGAGGCATTCTAGCCTTTTATCGGGATGCACCTGCGCTGCAGGCAGAGGTTCGTAAACTGTTTAGAGACCTTGAAAATTTAAAGGGTAAAAAGCTGTATCTGCAAATTCATTATATACGTAAGGTGATTGGCTATGACAGATATTTGAAGGAAAAATACGGTGCGGATAAGTCACAGGAGTTGATACAAGTCGCAGCTGATTTTCAACAGCTGTCAGAGAAGTATGCTACATATTCGGATTTGAATGACTGCATCAGTCAATATACAGAGATGTTGAAAAATGCACAGGGAAATAATACAAAAACGGAAAAATCCCGGGAAGGAGATGATGAAGTAAGTAACAGTATACGTCTGATGACAATGCATGCCTCCAAAGGTTTGGAGTTCGATACAGTGTTTCTTCCGGATTGTCAGGAAGGAAAAACGCCCTATGCCAAGTCTAAGTCCGCGGATGAAATCGAAGAGGAGCGAAGAATGTTCTACGTTGCCATGACAAGGGCGAAGAAAGAGCTCTTAATCACGGCATACAAAGGGAAAAGCGGAAAAGACGTGCCTTCCCGCTTTCTCAAGTGTTTATGCTAATCATTTTCATCTACCAGTTCATCAAATTCCGAAGCATCCAGATACTCGTCAAAAGCATCAGCCACAGCTTCGTATTCGTCATCATCGTCGATATATTCAAGCTCCGGCTCCTCGTTTGGGTCATCGGGATTCTCGCTGTAACGATAAAACCAGACTTCTCCGTCCACATTGTCCCCATTCTCATCAAGGGGAAGCAGTGCGATATAGTCCTGATTTGACACTGTCAGGATGGTTACGACAGCGCAGGTGACGCTTGTTCCGTCCTCCAAATCAAGATCAACCGTCATTTCTTCCGCATCGTAGCCGCCATCAGCGTTTTGACTGTTGTTTTTGCCCATATAACCGCCTCCTTTTACACTGGAATAGTTATATTTTACAGAAAATGCTGAAGATATTCAATGAAGAAATAAATTTTTGTTCAGAAAATAGAGTTTCTATGGTAGAATACTCATATGAGGCTAAAATGAGGTAGTGTTTGCCGGAGGATTGAATGCATAAAGAATTTGATGTAATTGAAGCAAAAGCGTATCCGCTTGGAGTGTCAGTCTGTGATGAAGGCTTGCATATTGTGGCGGTATGCAATCAGGAACTGCGGGATAGTGGAGATGAATTCGGCATAATCCTGTATGACAGAAAACATAAGAACGGAGTAAGAATCCCTTTTCCGGAGGGGAGCAGGGTTGGAGCTGTGCATTCTATGCTCTTAAGAGGATATTATGACAGAGAGTGCAGCTATCTGTTTTATTGCGGTGCAAAAATTTGGCAGGATCCGTATTGTAAAAAGATAGCAAATTCCTATAGTTATGGTGCAAAGAAGGTTACCCTTCCCAGATGTATGGTGGAGGGAGCGCCTTATGATTGGGAGGATGACAGGGCATTATGCTATCCTTACGAGGATGTCATTCTTTATTCGCTTCATGTACGCGGCTTTACAAAACACCGTTCCTCAGGCGTACAGCATCGGGGAACTTATCCGGGTGTGACGGAGAAAATTCCTTATCTGAAGGAATTGGGAGTTACATCCCTTCTGCTTATGCCGTCCTATGAGTTTGATGAAGTCATGGAGTATGAGAATGTATCAGAACAGTTGTCCATGGAGCAGGCGGCAGCCTCCTATAAACAGCCTCCGGTACAGACCGATGAGACTGCACATAACGACAATGCAGATAAGCATAACTATAGACTGAATTACTGGGGATATCAGAAAGGACTGTATTATATTCCCAAGAGCGGCTATGCACACAGTAAGGATGCTGTGACGGAATATAAAGATATGGTGAAAGAATTACATAAGAACGGAATTGAAGTTCTTATGCAGTTCTATTTTCCGCCGGAAATAACGTCTGTTGAAATGCTGGAGATTTTAAAATATTGGGTTCTTGAGTATCACGTAGACGGATTTCATGTGATGGGGGTAGACCTTCCCCTTGCTATACTTACCAAGGAACCGCTTCTTAGTAATACGAAGATATTGACAGCACAGCATTATAGTCCCGAATATGGCGATTACATGACAACAACCCGCTGCCTGGGATGGTTGAATGACGGATTCCTCTATGATGTGCGAAGGGCTGTCAAGGGCGATGACAATATGATGAACCAACTTCTTTCTCATGTGCGCGATAATCGTCCCGAGAACGGCATCATAAATTACATTGCCAAGTGGGACGGGATGCGCCTTGCAGATATTGTTTCCTACGACCGTAAGCACAATGAATTAAACGGCGAGGATAATCAGGACGGCACAGATTATAATTGTAGTTGGAACTGCGGAGTAGAAGGGAAAAGCCGAAGAAAAAATATTACAGATCTGCGTCTCAGACAGATGAAAAATGCGCTGACACTTGTGTTTTTGTCTCAGGGAACCCCGCTTTTATACAGCGGTGATGAGTTCGGCAACTCGCAGGAAGGCAACAACAACCCCTACTGTCAAGACAATGCTGTGGGATGGATTAAATGGAATAAAACAGAAAGTGGTAATGCGCTGCTTCAATACACGAAGATGCTGATTGAACTACGCAAGACACATCCTATACTGCACAGCGCTATGCCGCTTAAGGGAATTGACCATTTGTCCTGCGGCTATCCCGATATCTCTTATCACGGAAGAGAAGCATGGCGCGCAGACACAAGCCCCGCCAGCAGAAGTGTGGGGATTATGTACTGCGGATATTACGGGGAAATTGACGGACGTAAGGATGACACCTTTTTCTATATCGGCATCAATCTGCACTGGAGCGCATATTATCTTGGACTGCCTCAGCTTCCTAAAGGTAAGGAATGGGCGCTGTATGCATCCACTGATGCACAGGAGAAGGCGGATGACAATGTAAATAAAAACCAAGATGGTACATCGGAACCCGTTCAGGAAATCTATGTTTCTCCACGAACAGTGGTAATTTATATGTCTAAAGATATAGAAGAGCCGTCGGACAAGCGTCGGAAGAAAAGGTGATTCAGAAAAGAAGGACTATTGTGTATGAGCATAAATAAAGCATGGAATCATTTCAAGACAATCACATATCATAAACTTCTTGTGATGCAGGGCTGTTTTCAGGTTGGACTTTATATGCAGGGACTGCTGCATGATTTGTCCAAGTACAGTCCGGAGGAATTTATAGTAGGAGCCAAGTATTGGCAGGGTGACAGAAGCCCTAACAATGCGGAAAGAGAGGCCATTGGCTATTCTTCCGCATGGCTGCATCACAAGGGCCACAACAAACACCACTATGAATATTGGATGGACTACAGTATGCATGATATCAAAGGCGGTATGTCTCCGGCTCCCATGCCCACCCGGTATGTCATAGAGATGTTTATGGACCGTGTGGCCGCCTGCAAGGTGTACCATAAGGACGCTTATACGGATAAAGACCCGCTTGTGTATTATCAGTCGTCCAAAACACCGCCGCCGCTTCATCCTAAGACAAAGAAGCAGTTGGAGTTTCTGCTTTATATGCTGGCGGAGCAGGGGCAGGAGAAGACTTTCCGCTACATCAGAACAAGAATTTTGCATAGTTGTCGGGAATAAGTAGCACGCGCACTCCTTTTTGCATAACATATAGTATGAAAAAAAGGAGATATGTGTATGAATGCTTGGTTAATTCTGTTGTTATTACTTTCCGGTAACCTGAACGGACGAGGGAACGGTGATTCTGACGACGATTGCGGTTGTGAGCGCAATAACAATGGTGGCAGAAGCCGTGGTATTGACTGCGATAACAATTTTGGAAGAAGTCGTGATTTCGACAATGACAACAATTTGGGAAGAGGTCGTGATTTCGACAACAACAATTTTGGCAGAGGCCGCGATTTCGATAACGATTCCCCGCGTAATCGGGGCAGAAACCGTGATGGGGATGGAGATTGCGGATGCAACAACAGCGAATCAGGTTTTGAGCCGCGTTTCGATGCAAGACCTTTTAACAATTCGGACTGCGGGTGCGACAATCAGTAACAGCAAGATAACTGCCCTTTCTTTTGGTTGACGAAAGGAAAGGGCAATGTTAAACTGTTTTTTGGTACAAGCCATGGAGTAAATACTCCGGATGGGAGGAAAACATGATAGGTGAAAATAAAGTATTGTTCAGTGGTATGCAGGCAACGGGAAATCTGACTCTTGGAAATTATCTCGGTGCATTGAAAAACTGGGTAACTCTGTGCGATGAATATATGTGTTTTTATTCGGTTGTTGACCTGCATTCCATTACGGTCAGACAGGATCCGGCGGAGCTTCGCAGGCGTGCCAGAAATCTTTTGAATTTATATATTGCGGCAGGCATCGATCCTGAGAAAAACTGCCTCTATTATCAGTCCCATGTCTCCGGACATGCGGAATTATCATGGATTTTAAATTGTTTTACGTATATGGGCGAACTGAATCGTATGACTCAGTATAAGGATAAGGCTGCAAAACATGCAGACAACATCAACGCAGGCCTCTTTACTTACCCGGTGCTTATGGCGGCAGATATTCTGCTGTATCAGGCGGATGTAGTGCCGGTGGGCAAGGATCAGTTACAGCACTTGGAATTGACAAGAGATATTGCACAGAGATTTAATGCAATTTACGGAGATGTGTTCACGGTTCCGGAGCCTTATATCGGCAAGGCGGGGGCCAGCATTAAGAGTCTTCAAGACCCTGCCAAGAAGATGTCCAAGTCCGATGAAAATCCCAATGCGAGCATCTATCTGATGGATGATCCGGACACGATTATGCGCAAGTTTAAGAGAGCGGTGACGGATTCAGAGGCATGTGTGCGTTATACGGACAAACAGCCGGGTATTAAGAATTTAATGGATATTTACAGCACATGCACAGGCAAATCGAATGCTGAGATTGAGAAGGAATTTGACGGTAAGGGCTATGGCGATTTCAAGACTGCTGTCGGTGAGTCGGTAGTCGGTGTCTTAAAGCCGCTGCAGGAGCGTTTTGAAGACCTGTGCAAGAATAAAGACTATATTGATAAGATTGTTAAAGAGAATGCGGAGAAAGCCGATTATTATGCGCAGAAAACACTCCGAAAAGTACAGAAAAAGGTTGGTTTCCCCGAGAAAGTGCGCTAGAACAAGAAAAGTTGACCGTTAGGTCAGCTTTTTTCTTGAAAAATTTCTGTGAATGAGCCGGCTTCGGAAATCGGTTCGCCGCCTTGGATAAGATGCCTTGTATCTCCGATTGTCTGCGCTCTGAAATAAGCAGCATTGTTCATTCGTTCTTCCGTGTTGAGTATGGTTACGGAGGTTGGTGCCAGATAGAGACCGTGGAACAACAGTGCAGGCGAAATACCAAGCAGATGGCTCATCATCACGCAGGTAATGCCTAAATGACAGAAAATCACAATTGTGTCATGTTTTGATGCTGTATTTTGAGATAGGTCATGTTGCTTGGCCGCATTTGTGTTGATATAGTAGTTGTGATGTCTCTTATATCCGTATTCTTTAAGAAGACCGTCAAGGCCGTTACAAGCTTCCTGATAGGCGGGCAGAATCTCCGGATTGGAGCGATAGATATCCGTCTTTTTCCATTCCTCCTTATCATACATCTGCGGAATTTCCGTCCAGTATTCGGGCATAAAATCCCAAGGAACGCCAACGCGTCCGGTGACGGGCTCCTCGATAAAGTAGGAAAATTCCTTCAGCCAGTCGTAGGTTACGGCCTGTTTTCCGATGCGCTCTAATGTATAAGAGGCAGTCTGTTTAGCTCTGCCGAGGGGCGAGCAGTAGAAATGGAATTGCTCTACATCCCATTTGGCGATTCTGTCTGAAAGTAATTCGGCCTCTTTGACACCCTTTGATGTCAGTGCATCATTGGCATAATCGGGGTCTCCGTGTCTGATGAAAATGATTCTCATGATGGTTCTCCTGTTTTAGTAAAATTTAATTAGTGTTTCCTGATGATATGTTATATAATAACATAGATGGTAAATACATTAAAAGTTTTTTATATATACGGAGGAAGACTATGTTTGGTACAAATAAGGCTATGAACAACCCGTTGCATAATATGAAGAACGGGAATGCAGGAGCGGGAAAGCGGATTGTAAGAATTATTGTGGTGATTGCAATTCTGTTGGTGTTGGCCGGAGAGTCCTACTATACGATCAAGGAGGAAGAGCAGGCTGTGGTTTGTACGTTCGGTTCACCGAAAGCGGTTACGACCCCCGGTCTTCATTTTAAAATTCCATTTATCCAGACTGTGACTAAGGTAAATACTACGATTCAGGGATTTTCTATCGGTTATAATTCCATGGGTGAAGAGGAGGATGCGCTGATGATCACATCCGACTATAATTTCATTTTAGTGGATTTTTATGCCGAATATAGAGTAACAGATCCGGTTAAGGCTCTGTATGCTTCCCAGAATCCCGAACTTGTGCTTAAGAACATTGCACAGAACTGTATCAGAACGACCATCGGCTCCTATAGTGTGGACAGTGTCCTGACGACAGGCAAGAATGAGATTCAGTCCAACATCAAGCAGCTTATATTGGATAAATTGGAAGAGTACGATATCGGTATTCAGCTTGTAAACATTACGATTCAGGATGCCACCCCTCCCAACGCTGAGGTGGAGATGGCGTTTAAGGAAGTAGAGACGGCGAAGCAGGGGAAGGAAACGGCATTGAACAATGCGAACAAATATCGCAACGAGCAGATTCCCAACGCCGAGGCAGAGGCAGACAGAATTTTGCAGGATGCGGAAGCTGCGAAGCAGGAACGTATCAACGAGGCCAACGGTCAAGTGGCACGTTTCAACTCCATGTACGAGGAATATGTAAAGTATCCGGATGTGACCAAGAAGAGAATGTTCTATGAAGCAATGGAGGATATTCTGCCGGATATTAAAGTAATCATTCAGAGTAACGACGGCAGCACAAGCACGATTTTGCCGCTGGACAGTTTCGTGACAGATAGTTCCTCGTCGAATACGACTCCCTACACATCCGGTAGTACAAGGCAGAGCAACATCGACTCGGACGAGAATGACAATTCCACGCAGGAAGATTAAGGAGAGTGACCATGGCAGATTTTAATCAGAATATAAATAATATGAACAATGCGTCGGAAACTTATGAACATTATAACTCCGACGGTACGAAGAAAACGAGTAAAGGTGATAAGAAGAAAGGGACCGTTTCAAAAATTATAGCGGTATTGATCCTTATCGTGGCTGTGATTGGTCTTGCAAATTCTATGGTGGTAACTAAGCAGAACCAGTTTAAGTTAATCAGACAGTTCGGAAGGGTACAGAGAGTAGTGACAGAGGCGGGACTCAGCTTTAAGGTTCCGTTTATTGAATCCGTAGATACAATCCCAAAAGAGATTTTACTGTATGACCTGCCCGCATCGGATGTTATCACATCAGATAAAAAGACAATGATTGTGGACAGTTATGTATTGTGGCATGTGACTGATCCGCTGAAGTTTGCGCAGACACTCAGCTGTTCGGTGAGCAATGCAGAAGGACGTATTGATGCTATCGTATACAATGCAACGAAAAATACTATCTCCAATATGATGCAGGATGAGGTTATAAGAAGCCGTGACGGTAAGATGACAATCACAGTGGACGAGAGCGAATCGGATGTTACAAACAATGATCTGATTCTGTTCAACGAGACGGAAACCGTAATTGAGATTACTTCTCTGACGGAAGAGATTATGGCACAGATTAACCATGTGGAAGAACAATACGGAATTGAAATTATTGTAGTGGATGTGAAGAAGCTTGATTTGCCCGATGATAATAAACAGGCAGTGTATACACGTATGATTTCCGAGCGTGAAAATATTGCGGCGCAGTACACCGCGGAAGGTAAATCGGAAGCGAAAATGATAGAAAACACTACCGATAAAGAAGTTTCCATTATGTTGTCCGATGCCGCAGCGAAGGCCGAAGCGACAATCGCAGAGGGCGAGGCGGAATATATGCGCATTCTGTCAGATGCATATGCCAATCCGGAGAAAATGGATTTCTATTCCTTTGTACGCGCGCTTGATGCCGTCAAGGGAAGTATCACCGGCAATAATAAGACCATCATTTTGTCAGATGATTCACCGATAGCGCAGATTTTTAACGGACAGTATTAATAGAAAGGGATTGACTTTACGATGAATGTTGAGAAATTTTATGAAACACTTGATTCTTATTTTACAAAACAGCAGATTGATAAAGTCGATCCTTTTCTTGTGTCTTCTTTAGAGCAGGCGAAGGCAGAGGAAGATTACGGCGCTTATATTTCTATCTGTAATGAGATGATTGGCTTTTACCGCAGCGTTTCCGCTTTTGAAAAGGCATATATTGCTGCGGAGGACGTACTTCTTCTTATGGAAGAATTAAATATGGAAAACACCGAGCATTTTGCAACGACACTCTTAAATGCTGCGACCGCATACCGTGCGGCGGGTGATTATTCCACTGCACTTCGCTATTATAAACAGGCGCTTCAGATTTATGACGGCATTTTGTCACCACAGGATTACCGTTACGCGGGATTGTACAACAATATGAGCATCTTGCTTGAAAAGATGGATGAAAACGAGGAGGCTATCTCTTATGCAAATCAAGCATTATCCATTATAGAAACGCTTGAGGGCAGTGAGACGGAGACGGCGACCACCATGACTAATCTTGCTTTGCTCTACTTTAAGGTGGATCGGTTTAACCAGGCAAAAGAACTGCTGGAGAAAGCGTTGTCCTTGTTTGAGCAGAACGACGGTCATGCAAATGAACATTACAGCGGCGCACTGGCGGGCGTGGCAGAGGCGTGGTATCGCATGGGTGATTATGCCAAATCACTGGAATACTACGAGAAAGCGTTAGCTGAAATCAAGTACCACTATGGAGAGAATATGAGTTATGCCCTTCTTTGTGAGAACTGTGCTGCGGTCTGTAAGAAAATGGGAGACGACGAGAAACGGGAGACTTATTTGAAACGAGGCAAAGAAGTTCGCGAGAGAATTCATTGAGGATATGAATATGAAGGGACTGGAACTGGCAGAAAAATATTATGAAACATACGGAAAAGCTATGATTGAAGAGCAGTTTGCGGATGTTGCAGACCAGACTGCTGTGGGGCTTGTAGGACAGGGATCGGAGTGTCTCGGATTTGACGATGAAATTTCGATGGACCATGACTATGGTCCTTCTTTTTGTATTTGGATGCCAAGGGATGTGTATGTGCAGTACGGTGCACGAATGCAGGCTGCATATGAAGCGCTTCCGCAGGAGTTTATGGGGTTCTCGGGGCGTATAATCGAAGAACAGGGGCAGGGCAGAGTGGGCGTTCTGTGTCTGGAAGATTTTTACGCCGGAATATTGGGACGATATACGCCTCCTACTACCAATGAGGAGTGGCTGATGCTCAATGAGTCGGACTTGGCGACAGTTACAAACGGTAAAGTGTTTGAGGACAGGTTGGGAAGATTCAGTGAAATCCGCAGTATACTGTTACAATATTATCCTCGGGAAGTATGGTTAAGACGGCTTGTGCAGAGTATGGCTAGGGCAGCGCAGTCGGGACAGTATAATTATGCCCGCGCTATGAAGCGGGGTGAGCGGATTGCGGCGGAAATGGCTCTGACGGAATTTATCAGAGAGAGTATGCAGACAGTCTATCTTTTGAATAGAAAATATGCCCCTTATGACAAGTGGATGCGCAGAGGAATGGAAGAGCTGTCAGTATGCTCGGAGATAGGAGATATGCTGGACTTGCTTTATACAATACCGGAGCCTGAGACGGCGTGGGAGGGTGTTCAACCCCATGACTATATATACAATTTGAACACGAATGACGGAAGAATCCTTATCATAGAAGCAGTGTGCAATATTATTGTGCAGGAATTGAATAAGCAGGGGCTGTCCGACAGACAGGATAATTTCTTACAGAATCATCTTCAGGCGGTGTTAGGTAAGATTTGAGAGGACATGAGTAAGGCTTTTCTAATTTTATTCTACATAGGGAATTCGGATTTGAAGAACTGGATAAATCGGAAGTTAACAATTGCAATTAGGAGAACTGAAAATTCTTATGAAAAAGAGTTTCCAACTTTTAACCCGCAAGACTTCGATTTAAAGAACTGTTCTGTGATTTGGTTTGGTTCTTTGGGAGTTTTTTTGCTCACATCATGTGCAGCTTTTTGCGTTGATAGTATTTTTGTGATAATGCAGAGATATAATCGACCGAGATTGATTCGACTGATGAAAAATAAACGATAAATTTGCAGAGGGTCTTGAATATTTATGGTTAAGATTTGCAATTGAAATCAAGATATATAGGAAGGATGTTAAATATGAAATATAGGATTACACTGAATGAAGAAGATTATGTGCGTGTTAGAATTTTTCATATGTATCATTCAACGCTGGGAAAACGACAACTACATAGTGCTCGGACGATCATGATAAAGTTATCTGCAATCATTATTTTGATGTTATTAATCTCAGAAGCACAACTTGATTATGTTGTGATCTATACAATTACTTGCTTCATTGCGTCTGTTGCCTTTTATTTTTATGCGCCAAAGAGGTTGGAGAAAAATATCCGAAGACAGGTCAGCATGACGAAGGAAGATGGGAAACTGCCATTCAGTGGGGATACGGAGATAGAGTTTCTGGAATCCATGATCGTGCAGAGGAGTGAACATAGTGAGTCTCATGTAAATTACAGGGATATTGAACGCTTTTATATTGAGCAAGAATATTTATATATCTATATAAATGCGGTACAAGCCTTTGTGATTCCTTGTCGCTGCCTTGGAGATGATAGGAAACGGGTGATTGACTATGTTATGGACAAAAGAAGCGGAACAATATCATACTAAGTAAAATTCTTAAAAGACTGTCACAAACGCTACTTGAAACGTATGTTCGAGTGTGCTATGATAAAAATATGGAAAATCAGATATCTGAAAAGACGAAGCGGGATGTAATTCACGGAATAAAGAAAGCGGACATTGTTCTGATTGTCGTATGTCTGGTTGCTGCGGCACTGCTCGGAGTATTCTTTGTGATACATCGGGAGACAGGCAGACAGGTACGTATCCTGCATGACGGGATTGAATTGAAGAAGATTGATTTATATTCCGCACAGACGGATTCTGAGATAGAGCCAGTCGCCGGATACTATTTAATTACTATAAGGGACGATGTTGTAGGTGTAGAATACTTTAGAGACAAGCCTGAACCCAAGCTTCCGGAAGGTACAAGCTATAATCTGATTTCGGTTGTAAATGGTACGGTTGTTATGGAAGCTGCTGATTGTAGGGATCAGATTTGTGTTCATCATAAGCCCGTATCGTCAAAGGGTGAGAGCATTATCTGTCTGCCGCACAGGATCGTGATTGAAGTTGACAGTGGTGAAAATACGGACGAGCCGTTAGACGGGGTAGTGAGATGACGAAGAAGATTGCACAACTCGGATTATTCTTAGCTCTTGCACTGATTCTCGCTTATGTGGAGTTCTTAATTCCGCTTTCTTTCGGGATTCCGGGAATAAAACTGGGGTTGCCGAACCTGATTGTTGTTATTCTGTTGTATCGGAATAATACAAAAGAAGCCCTTCTTATCAACATTTTGCGCATTGTTCTTTCGGGCTTCCTTTTCAGCAATCTTTACACGATATTGTACGCGCTTGCGGGAGCTTTGTTTAGTTTTATTGCGATGATGATTGGTCGGAGGATGCGCTGTTTTTCTGTAATCGGTGTCAGCGTTTTGGGTGGTGTGTTTCATAATATCGGGCAGATTATTGTTGCAATGATAGTTGTGAATACAGTATATGTGGGCTATTACGTTCCGTTTCTCATTGTGGCGGGAACGGTGACGGGTGCGCTTCTTGGATTTGTTGCCATGGAGCTTATACTTTACTTAAACAGAGACACGAATTGAAACAGAGGATGATTATGTACGCCTATTTAAAAGGAACTTTAGAGGAAATTACAGAGGATAATATCGTTGTGGAAGTGGGAAACATCGGCTATAATGTGAAGGTATCCACAACCACAGCGGATTTGCTGCCTCCGCTTGGCGGAGAGGTGAAGATATATACATACACGCTGGTGCGGGAGGATACTTTTTCACTGTATGGTTTTCTTACAAGAGACGATTTGGAAGTCTTCAAGAAGCTGATTACGGTGAACGGTATCGGACCCAAGGGTGGGCTTGCGATTCTGTCCGTTATGAGTGCAGACGCGCTTCGTTTTGCTATTATGGCAGGAGACGCGAAATCCATCGCCAAGGCCCCCGGTATCGGTAATAAGACAGCAGAGCGCGTGATTCTTGATCTACGGGACAAGATATCGCTGGAAGATACCTTAAGAGGGTTGGGAGAGCCGGTTGGTGTGACGAACGCAGTAGCAGGTACTGCAAATCTTGATAATGCGATGAAGAAAGAGGCCATTGAAGCCCTTGTAGCGCTTGGGTATTCTGCCTCCGATGCCACTGCAGCCGTGAAGAAGGTGGAAGTGACGGAAGAGACCACGGTGGAGAGCATCTTGAAGATGGCATTGAAATATATGTTTTAGATGAAATGTTGTTTCTATGTTTCGGATTCAAATTTATATCTTGAATTAAAATTTTCGATAACAAGGTACACGCAAATATGGGCAACAGAATGATTGAGACGAATTTAATAGAGGAGGATATCAAGATTGAGGGTTCTCTACGTCCTCAGACATTGGATGACTATATTGGTCAATCTAAAGTGAAGGAGAATCTGAAAATCTATATTGAAGCCGCAAAACAGCGCCATGATGCGCTGGATCATGTGCTTTTTTACGGACCGCCCGGACTTGGCAAGACTACATTGGCAGGCATTATTGCGAATGAGATGGGCGTGCATATGAAAGTGACCAGCGGACCTGCAATCGAGAAACCCGGTGAAATGGCAGCAATCCTCAATAATCTTCAGGAAGGAGATTTACTGTTCGTGGATGAGATTCACAGACTGAATCGACAGGTGGAAGAGGTGTTGTATCCCGCCATGGAGGATTATGCCATAGATATTATGATTGGCAAGGGTGCTACGGCGCGCTCCATTCGGCTGGATCTACCGCATTTCACATTGGTGGGCGCAACCACGAGGGCAGGGCTTCTGACGGCACCGCTGCGTGACAGATTCGGAGTGATTCATCGCCTGGAATTTTATTCTGTGGAAGAGCTGAAATTAATTATACAGCATTCTGCAGTGATTCTCGGTGTACAGATTGATGAAGAAGGCGCCATGGAGCTGGCAAGGAGGAGTCGTGGAACGCCGCGGCTTGCGAATCGTATGCTTAAGAGAGTGCGTGATTTTGCACAGGTTAAGTATGACGGAGTCATCACGAAGGATGTTGCCAACATCGCACTTGATTTGATGGATGTAGACAAGATGGGATTAGACCATATAGACAGGAATATTCTGTGTACTCTGATTGAGAAATTTAAGGGCGGTCCCGTGGGACTTGATACACTGGCGGCTGCCATCGGTGAAGATGCCGGAACAATAGAAGATGTCTATGAGCCGTATCTGATTAAGAACGGATTCCTAAACAGAACGCCCCGCGGCAGAGTCGTCACGGAGCGTGCTTATCATCATTTCGGAATATTAGAATAATAGATGTTTCTGCACGAGTTTGCAAAGCAAATCTCGCAAACGAACTTGTTCGTTTTTTTAAACTGTTACATTTACACTGGCGCCCGCAACCTCAACCGAAGCTTGGGCTGCTGTTTCCACGGGAATATCAACACCGCCGATTTCCAATGATATACCGGATATGTTGCCGTAAGAATGATCGGAATCGTTGGAAGTGTTGGAAGATGAACTTCCTGCGGATTCCTTTTCTTTGGCAAGTTTATTGAAGAGGGCTTTTAGATACTCCATATCGGCCTTCATGATATCGCGCATCTCTTCGGAACGGTGCTTTTTCTTAAGCTGCTCCAAATCAGCAGGATCCATCTGCATCTTGCTTCCTTGAACGAACTCCTCCATGAGTTTTTCCGTCTCTTTCATGGCTTCTTCCAGTTCGTCTTCGATTTTTTCCATTTCTTCCTGAAGCTGCTGTACGAGTTCTTTCATTTCCTCTTGAGTCATACCGGTGGTATCGAGGATTTCTTCTTCCCGGGCCTCCTGATTTTTCTGCATTTCTTCAATATCCATTTTGTCATTGCGCCCGGTTTTCTCGATATATTCTTCTTCCTCAAGATTCTTCATACGTTTCTTAGCAACTCTGGCAATTTTCTCGGCATGCACAAGGGCATTATGTATTTCCGAATAATCATAATCACCGCTAATTAACTTCATTCGCAGATCTGCAATCTGAAATTTAGCCTTGGTAACAATCTGTTTGGCATTGGCGGATGTTTTAGTACGCAGAATCTGATTGGACAGGCGCTTAAAATTATACTGCAGTTTCTTATTCTTTTTTTGGCTTGTTTTCGAAGTTTTCTTGCTCTTGGAAGCTCTGGTCTGGGAAGTGGAGACGGTCATTGTACCGGCAGAAGAGCCGTCCCTGTTATAAAGTTCAACTTTTATGTATCCGTCGCTGGAACCGGTAATTTTTCCAACCTTCAAACCACCCATATTGTTTACCATTCCTTTCCGCCGTACGGACAATACTTACATGATTGTCGTCGACACTATTTACAAATATGATGATAGGATTGGATTTCCGTAGGGATGTTCAGCAGATTACAGTAATCCTGCATATGAAAAAAGACCTTATAGAGAGTCCTGTCCATGAACATAAGCGGGAAATCCTTTTCCCATTTCTATAAGTTAGTATGATTTATGAAATGCATTGTGCCTATAGCCAAATCACAGTGACACATGCATATGTTATTTGACATATATATCGGATTATATACAGTTTTAGTTAATATGTGTTATACTATATTTAAAGCCATTTTCATGTCAAAAATCAGGCGTTTTATGTCATATACAACAATACATATTAAGAGGGATTTATATGGAAAATAAGGACTTTCAATTGGGCGCGTATTTGACAAACGGTGTTGAGAAAATTGTAAAAAGTGCAATCCGTGCGACGTTGACGGACCCTAGGGAGAGCTCTTTTATGGCAAAATTTGCCCTTGCAAGCAAAGAAGCTGCTCACAAACGTGCTAAGGCAGAAAAGAACGGAGAAAACATCCCGCCTTTTCTGATTGCCAGCATCACAAGTAACAGTTTGATAAAAGGCGAAATCTTCTGCCTGTGATTAGTATTGAAGGCCGACAGGAAAAGACGGACGAACGGCGCGGAACCGGTATTTACGCAAGCCTCAAGAAGGTTATGGAGCGTATTCAGAAGAATCATCTGATATACGGAGCCTCTGTTACGGCAACGACAGCCAATTTGCAGGAGATTACAAGTGCAGAGTTTCTTGACGAACTTCGGAATAACGGCTGTAAAGCGGTAATTTATGTGGAATTTGTGCCTGTCACGGAGGAGAGTCGAGAACTTGCGCCGGGCGATGAGGAGAGAGAATATTTGAGAGAGAGGCTGTCGGTTATACGTGAGGAATACCCTGACATGGTGTTTATTTCATTTCCCGGAGATGAGAAGACATCGGGCGGATGTTTGGCTGCAGGACGTGGTTTTTTCCACATTAATTCCCATGGCGGTGCGGAACCGTGCCCGTTCTCCCCTTACTCGGATATCAATGTTAAAGAAACGTCATTGAAAGAGGCACTACACTCACCATTGTTTACTGCATTGCAGGAACAGGATATCTTGATGGAAGAACACAGCGGTGGCTGCGTCCTATTCGAACGGCGTTCGGACGTGGAGGAGATATTAAAAAGGGGTTGAAATTCTGCCTTAAGCTATATATAATAAGGCTGTATTACATATTTGTGTTGGGTGGCGTATTTAGTATTGGAGGAACGCTCTATGTCAACGAAAACAGATACAGAAGTTATCATTGCCGGTAAGGTATTTACTTTAAGCGGCTACGAAAGTGAAGAGTATTTACAGAAGGTTGCCTCTTACATTAACAATAAAGTGGCGGAATATAATAAGGTTGACAGCTTTAAGAGACAGTCCCTTGACACCCAGAATGTTTTGTTGCAGCTCAACATAGCAGACGATTACTTTAAGGCGAAGAATCAAATCAGTCTTCTGGAAGAAGAGATTCAGAACAAAGAGAAGGAAATGTACGACTTAAAGCATGAGCTGATTGCCGCACAGATTAAGTTGGAGAATACGGAGAAGACAGTTCAGACGCTTCAAGCCGAAGCGAATGAGAATGCCAAGAAAATCGTCCGCATGGAAACAGAGTTGAAAGAACTGAAAAAGTAGAATCGGAACCATAGCCCTGTCAGAGAAATCTACAGGGCTTTTCAAGTAATGGAAAGATTATGAAGAGCAGAGTTGAATTGTTGGCGCCTGCAGGAAATTACGAAGCCTTTCTCGGTGCAGTGAACGCGGGCGCGGACGCAGTGTATCTGGGCGGAGAAAAGTTCGGTGCCAGAGCCTATGCAGACAATTTTACAGACGAAGATATTTGTCGTGCACTCCACACAGCTCATTTTATGGGTAAAAAGGTCTATTTGACCGTCAATACGCTGATAAAGGAGACGGAATTTGCAGGTTTATACGACTGGCTTCTTCCCTTCTATGAGGCTGGGCTTGACGGCGTGATTGTGCAGGATATCGGCGTATTATGCTATATCAGAGAGCATTTTAAGGACCTGGCACTGCACGCCAGCACACAGATGACTCTGACGGGTACGGGTGGTGCGTCTTTTATGAAAGAACAGGGCGTCACGCGCATTGTACCTGCAAGGGAGTTGTCCCTTGCAGAAGTTCGCCATATTAAGGAAGAAACGGGATTGGAGCTGGAATGCTTCATTCACGGTGCAATGTGCTATTGTTACTCAGGGCAGTGTCTTTTCAGCAGTATTCTGGGCAGAAGGAGCGGTAACAGAGGTCGGTGTGCGCAACCCTGCAGACTTCCATACCGAATCTATGACGGAAAAGAGGCTATTGACGGTGTAGATTATCCTCTCAGCCTTAAGGATATGTGTACGATAGACCATATTCCGCAGTTAATTGAGGCCGGAATCGATTCTTTCAAAATAGAAGGCCGTATGAAAAAGCCTGAATATACAGCGGGTGTTACGGCACTGTATCGCAAGTATATTAATTTATATGAAGAGCAAGGTGCAAAAGACTTCCGTGTGACGGATGAAGATATGGAAAATCTGCGTAGTTTGTATATCCGCAGCGAGGTGCAGACAGGCTACTACGAGCGACACAATGGCAGGGAGATGATCACTCTGCAAAAGCCGAGTTATACGGGAAGTGACCAAAATCTGTTGGAGCAGATCAGAACCCGCTATATAAAGGATGTAGACAAGCTGCCCGTCAAAATGAGCGTTACGCTTACAGCAGGCGAAGCAAGTGACCTACAGATTACGGACATGCAGGGAATATCCGTTTCAGTTAGCGGAAATACGGTAGAAGCTGCACAGAAGTCGCCATTAAGTCATGAAACTGTAAGGAAGCAGATGGAAAAAACCGGAAACTCTCATGTGAGAGTGACGGAATGTGAAATCGATATACAGGGAGACGTTTTTTTGCCGATAGGGGCCTTGAATGAGCTTCGAAGGAAAGGTGTGGAGGCTTTTGAACGGCAATATATTATTGCGCGGGGTATGATTTCCGAGCGTAGGCGAGAGAAAGATAACATAAAGAATCGCAGACTGACCGAGTCGGTCAAAACTATTAAGAAACATTCTAAGTCATATGCCGCCGGCATAGATAGCGATAACGTTAAACCTACGGTTGACATTCTTGTATCCACCTATGAACAGTTGGCTGCAGTAGCTGCACATCCCTGCCGACGAATCTATATCGACAGCGATCTATATTTGGCCAATCGGGAGTCGATTGAAAGATATATAGAACAAAACAGTAATCCCGTGTACTGTCTGGCATTGCCTTATGTATTACGGGCAAGAGATGACGAGTATATGAGGCTGCTGACTGCAGCGATCAAGTCCGGCAGGAAAATCAGAGGTTTTTTGGTTCGCAATTATGAGGAAGTCACCTATGTAAGAGGTCTCGGCGGGGATTATATAATAGTTCCCGATGCGGGTCTGTATGTTTTTAATCGGGAGAGTATCCGCTTCTGGGAACAGTACAGTGAAGAATATACCCTGCCGTATGAGTTGAATGCCGGAGAAAACATGGGGCTTGTAGACTATGGGCACCATATCGGCATGAATAGTGCAATGGTTGTTTACAGCAGAATTCCCATGATGATTACTGCCAACTGTGTTAAGAAGACAGGCGGGCGATGTACAAAGCAACTGACAGAGCCCAACATACAGGCAGATGACTGCATAGACGGTATCGGAAGTCTTAAGAATCGGATACGGCTTAAAGATCGATACGGAACGGATTTTCCGGTGGAAACCAATTGCGTACACTGTTATAATATAATTTATAATTCAGTGCCGTACTCGCTGCACACGAGAAAAGAAGAAACGGCAAGAATTTGTGCCGATATATGGCGGTATGATTTTACCGTAGAATCCGAAACGGACTGTATGGAGATTCTGGAAGGCAGGTTTCCGTATAAAGAATATACGACAGGGCATTTTAAAAGAGGCGTGGAATAGTATTTTATGGAATTATATATCACGGAGCTTTCAAAATATTTCATTACATTGTTTATATCGCTGTACACTTTAGAGTGTTTCCTTGTATTCCGTCATCAGGACGAAGAGAGGCGCAGCGGCTGTTATATTCGCCAAAATCTATTAATGTTTTTGGTGCATTTTTCATGTTTTCTTGTAATCTGTTTCGAGACAGGTAAGGTGGAATATCTTTTATTCTACGTACTGCAGCAGATTTTATTGTTTGCGACGATTGTGCTGTTCCGTATGATTTACCCGAAAGGAAACCGGCTGATCATAAACAATATGTGTATGCTTTTAAGTATCGGATTTGTGGTTTTGAGCAGGCTTTCCTTTGAGCGTGCAATTAAGCAGTTTTTTATTGTTACCGTGTCTATTATCATGGGAATGTTGATACCGTATTTTATCCATAAGCTCAAATTTCTAAAGAGCCTTACCTGGGTATATGCGGCGTTGGGGGCTGCAGCGTTGGGAATTGTGCTGATTCTGGGCTCTGTGACCTACGGCTCCAAAATTTCCTATTCTATAGCGGGCATTACATTCCAACCATCAGAGTTTGTCAAAGTTATTTTTGTGTTTTTCCTTGCAAGTGCACTTTACGAATCACATGATTTTCTTCGGGTTGTGCTGACTGCAATACTGGCGGGCATCCATGTGCTGATACTGGTAGCGTCGAGGGATCTCGGCAGTGCCCTGATTTTTTTTATTGTTTATGTATTTATGGTGTTTATCGCCACGGGCAACTGGCTGTATCTGTTAATCGGCGGTGCGGGAGGATGCGGTGCAGCTGTGCTTGCGTATCAGGTTTTCAGCCATGTTCAGGTGCGAGTGCAGGCATGGCAAGATCCGTTTAGTTGTATTGATGATGCCGGTTACCAGATTACACAATCGCTTTTCGCTATCAGCAGCGGCGGATGGTTTGGACTTGGGCTTTTTCGCGGAACGCCCGATTCCATCCCTCTCGTTGAAGCCGACTTCGTATTTTCAGCAGTGGCGGAGGAATTGGGTATCGCTTTCTCCATGTGTACCATTTTAATCTGTATCAGCTGTTTTATCATGTTCATGAACATAGCGATGCGGCTTAAGGACAAGTTTTATCAACTGATTGCATTTGGTCTGGGAGTGACTTATATTTTTCAAGTGTTCCTGACGATTGGCGGAGGAACGAAATTTATTCCGATGACCGGCGTTACACTGCCGTTTATCAGCTACGGCGGCAGTTCAGTGTTGAGCACACTGGTCATGTTTTTTATCATAGAGGGCCTATACATTATCAGACAGGAAGAAGGAGCCAAACGTGTCAAAAAGAAGAAACGAAGACGAAGAACCGAATATGAAGAGCGCAGGGAAGAACAAGAAGCGGAAGAAGAAGAATAGTCAGATTCTGGCTGTCACCTATCTGTTTGTGGCGCTGTTTTTGGCAATGATGGGCTACACGTGTCATTATGCAATTACACATCAGCAGGAGCTCATTAACAATAGTTATAACGGCAGACAGGAGCTTCTGATTGCGCAGAATATGCGCGGCTCAATTTATGCTGCAGGCGGTCAGGTACTTGCCGAGACGCAGGTGGATGAAGACGGCAACGAGGTCAGAGTCTATCCTTACGATAATCTTTTTGCTCATGTTGTGGGCTACGCCTCCAACGGTAAATTCGGTATTGAAGCTGAAAGTAATTATTATTTGATTAATTCCAATGCTAAGCTTGCCGACAAGGTGGCCAATGATTTGGCGGGAGAAAAATATCCGGGAGACAGTGTATACACTACATTGGATGTGGATGTACAGAAGGTTGCTTACCAGTCGTTAGGCGTTTATAAGGGGGCTATCATCGTATCAGAGCCTGCAACAGGCAGAATCATTGCCATGGTATCGAAACCGGACTTTAACCCTAACGAGATTGAGGTAATCTGGGACGAACTCATTGAAGATTCGGAGAGCACGGTTCTCTTAAATCGTGTAACGCAGGGACTATATCCGCCGGGTTCCACATTTAAGATTGTTACAGCGTTGGAATATATCCGTGAAAATCCCGACACCTATAACAACTATACCTATCAGTGCAGCGGCAGATTTACGACGGGAGCGGATGTGATTAATTGTTATCACGGTATGGCTCACGGAGGTGAGGGCTTTAGCAAGTCCTTTGCGAAGTCTTGTAACGCTTCCTTTGCCAATATCGGCATGAAGCTTGACCGCAGAAGGTTTGGGAATACATTAGACAGCCTTCTTTTTAACCAGAAACTAAATGTCAATTTTTCCTATAATAAGAGCAAACTCATAATTGACGAAAATACGTCCGATTCCGAGATTATTCAGGCTGCGATCGGACAGGGTACGACACAGATTACACCGCTGCACTTAAATATGATTACTTGTGCAATAGCCAATCACGGTGTACTGATGAAACCGTATCTGGTGGATTGCGTAAAAAATATTGACGGGAATATTATCAAACAGTATAATCCCGACACATACAAGAGACTGATGTCCGAAGAAGAAGCAGCAACGTTGAACGGACTGATGCAGGAAGTGGTTATAAGCGGAACGGGCACAAAATTATCCGGTCTGTCCTACACTGCGGCAGGCAAGACCGGATCAGCGGAATACAGCAGTGTCAAAACCGATTCCCATGCATGGTTTACGGGTTTTGCTCCGGCAGAAAATCCCGAAGTTTGCGTTACCATCATCATAGAGGGGGCCGGTTCCGGCGGTGACTATGCTGTGCCGATTGCTAAACGTATCTTTGATGAATATTTCGGATTATAATAATCAGCTATCATCTAATAAATTGACATGATTTCGAGATTAGGGTCTCCGGCCAGATCAATCTCTTTATCTTGAGACTGCAACAGCGGTCTTGTGAGATGTTCTTCGTTGATTTTGATAATCTCAGCCTCCGTACCGTTATTGAGGAGCACCTTAAAACCCATCTGTGTGGCGGCGATATGAGAGAGAATCGGCTTTAGGATTGCCGCGTCATATTTCTCGTAACCAACACGTTCAAAATTGGCAATCACCTGAAAAGGATTTAAGGAAAGTCTGTAGGTCCTGGCGGAAGTCATAGCCTCGTAAGCGTCGATGATTGCAATGTACTTTGCGTACGGATCAATCTGGGAGGAACGCAGTTTCGATGGATAACCGGAACCGTCGCAGCGCTCATGGTGCATCAAAGTTGCTTTGATGACATGCTCGTTCATATCACAGTTCTTCAGTATATCAAAGCCGAGCATTGTGTGTGTTTTCAGTTTTGTAAATTCCAAGTCGGTCAGCTTATCGGATTTCCACAATAAATCCTGTGGCAGTTTGAGCTTACCGATGTCATAGAAAAATGCACATTGAATCAAGAGTAATATGTCTTCTTGGGACAATTCCAGCCACGTGCCGAACACACCGGCAATAAGTGCCGAATTCAAACAGTGCGCATAAGTCATGTCGTCCTCGCTGGGAAGCATATTATAGAGATAATCCAAAAGCTGCTCACCGCTTCTGGCGCGTGAAGATATCTTAACATATATTTCCATCAAACTGTTCATGTTAACGGGTTTTCCGTCTTCCACAAAGCTTTTCATCAGCTTGCGATAAATGGACATACAATTATTATATGTAAGCTCGAATTTTTTAAATTCGGAACTGAGACGTACCTTCTCAAAATGTGTAGTTGCAAAATCGACATCTTCCTTTATGGCAACACACATGATGGAATAACGGGCCAGTTTCGTAATTACAGCATCATCAACGATAGTATCTTTTGGAAAGAGCAGTTGATTCTGATAGCTGTATACATCCTCGCCGATTTCCATACCATTTTCAAGTGCCATACGTGCAACATTTTTCATTGAAATTCCCCCATATCTTACAATTATCTGATAATAGTATAAATCTTCTGTACAATAAGTGTCAATTAGTCTGCTCTTTTTATTTCAAATAAAATGTGATAAAATAACTTCAATCGGTAAATTATATACATATCGGGATGCCGAAACGGCATTCAAGTGGACGATGCCATGAAATTTTATAAAAACCTCTATATCGGGGATTCCATTAAAAAACCTGATAAGATTAAGAGAAAACTAAAAAAATACGCAAAGCTGAACAATGTCTATGTGATTGCATATACAGAGCAAAACAGGCAACTTGAGATTTATCACTGCCTGATGTTGCAACAGTTCTATTACAAAGAAAATCCGCCCTATATTATCGGGATTGCGGGCAGTCAGGATGAGGCGAACCAAATTATTTGTCGTATAGCAGAAGAAGCAGTTCTCAGGACAGGACAGGCTGATCTGGTGGCGTATCTGTTCTTGGATCAACAGCCGGATGAGACAGAAGCGTGAAATTTGTGCGGCAGATGAGATAGGAAAAGGAATCGTATGCTACATATCATTTTACTCATTTTAAAAATAATAGGGATTGTCCTGTTAAGCATTGTAGGCATCATTCTTCTTGCATTTGTCTGTGTACTTTTTGTACCGGTACGCTACCGTATTCGATTGACGCGGGAAGAAGGCGAGAATGCACCTCCGGTCACGGCTTATGTTAAAGTCACATGGCTCTTGCATATTGTCAATGCTCTCATTCGATATCCCGCCAAGGTGACGGTACGGGTGCGTATTATGATTTTTACGCTGTTTAGAATACCGGACAAAGAAAAGAAAGCCCATAAAGAGAAAAAGAGTAACAAATCTTCAACAAAGGAAAAACCCAAACGGAGGGAAGACCAAGACCGGCAAGAAGAAGTTCCGGCAGAAGTGGATGTAAGTGAGGATAAGCAGGAATATACGGTTTCGGAGACACCTGAGAGCACGGCAGCATCCGCAGTCCATGAATCTTATGAGGCTTTTGGCGGAGGGGATGAAGATTCTGCGGAACGTGAAGAAGACAGCGAAGATGAAGAAAATCCCACTTTTTTCGGCAAAATCAGACACATCCTCAAAAAAATAAAAGCATTCTTTCAAAATATACGGTACACAATCCGGAAGTTCTGTGATAAAATAAAATCTGTGTTGGATAATATACAGTATTATCGGGAAGTGCTTGAGAGTGAACCTTTCCTTAACTCCATGGAGCTGTGTAAGAAAGAACTTTCCTGGATGTTTAAGAAGTTAAAACCCGATAAATTTGAGGCGGATTTTATTGTCGGAATGGAAGATCCCGCTTCTACGGGTGAGATTCTTGCTGTATGTGGTATCCTTTATCCGCTTATCGGACCGCACGTTCGGGTAGTCGGAGATTTTGAGTGCGAAAAGATGCGCCTGGAAGGTCGACTGTATATTCGCGGCAAAATCAGAGTATTTACATTTTTACGGATTGCGCTCCGAATTTATTTTAACAAAAACATTAAACAACTGATTAAGATATTGAAGAAGGAGGCTGTATAAATGGCAGAAAACAACTTTACCGGTGTGATTGACTCATTGATGAAAGGTATGAATGCGATACTCGGCACCAAGACGGTTGTGGGAGATGCGACGCAGATCGGAGATACCATTATATTGCCGTTAGTGGATGTCAGCTTTGGTGTCGGTGCAGGGGCGAATGCTGCCGATAAGAAAAACGGCGGTGGCGGCGGATTTGCAGCCAAGATGTCACCCAGCGCAGTACTTGTCATCAAGAATGGCTCCACGAAGCTGGTTAATATTAAGAATCAGGATACTGTTACTAAGGTTCTTGATTTGATTCCGGACATTGTGGACAAATTTACAACCCCCAAGGAAGATATGATAGAAGATGACGAGGCGGTAGATATCGCGTTTCCCGAAGAAAAATAAGCTGTTTGAATAACTGAACCGACTTGAAATTCCGAACTATTTGCCGATTTGTTTCATATACTGAATTAAAAAGCATAAACAGGGGTAGTATATGAAAAAATTAATCGGCCTTATAGCTTTTTGTGTTGCGGCAGGAATGTTGTTTATGCTTTTTTTGGTAAATCGTTTTGTCGGTCTGGTTCTCATTGTTTTATTGATGCTAATTGGTTATAATTTTTTTTGCTGTGATTAATCAATGCACGGCAGAGGTCTTTACTTATGGAGAATTTTGAAGAAACATTGGTACACGGCACGGAGGATGAGCTGCAGGAATTAAAATCATGGCTCTTTCGTGAAAATATACGACTTGTAACCGCCGCTAAAGAACTTGAGCATATGCAGGAACAGTTCTTAAAGGAGAAAGTGCAGTTTCAGGAAGAAATGAAGCTGTTAAACCATAAAATATCCGGAGAGCGCCAAAGACTGAAGGAGGACAACCTCTTTTTTGAAAAAAAGATGGAAATCTTAAAGAACGGCTTCAGCCAACTTGATATCGATCGCAGGCGGTTGGATAAGGAGTGGGCGAAACTTGTTGCGGAGAGAGAATTAATCGGCGAGCACACCGGCTATGACGGAGGTCTGGGCGTGGATGTGTCTATTTTCTTTCAAGGAGTCAGGACACCTCTTGCTTTAAAGAAACGCTATAAAGATTTGATTAAAATATTCCATCCGGACAATGTGGCGGGTGACAAGGAAATCATTCAGCGAATCAACAAAGAGTACGAGAATCTGAAAATGAAGTATGAGAATGTAAAACAAGCTTAGAAGTTAGAGAGCCGGGCTAAAACAGCCCGGCATATTTTTGCATCAAAAAAGAGCCTGTCCTAAGACAAACTCTTTCAATTTACTTCTTTAAGCTCTCTCAACTTTTCCGGATCTTAAGCAGCGTGTACAAACATGAAGTCTTTTGTTCGCTCCGTTAAGCTTACACATAACCTTCTTGACATTAGAATTCCAAATTCTGTTAGATCTTCTATGAGAATGGCTTACGTTATTTCCGAAATGAGCGCCCTTACCACAAATATCACATTTAGCCATCTTTGCACCTCCTTTTGTCAATCACACAACATTTGTATAATATCAGAAACTAATTCGGAATGCAAGCAAAAATTACATAATTTGGGTATAAAAATATTATAATGGTAAATTCCGGATATTTTTCTGTTTCATTTTTGTGTATGTCGGGTTATAATATCAGTGTATATTCAGATAATAAGGAGGTACCTTATGAAAGTTTCTTCGATGGACACCCATATGGGGAATATTTCGATTGATCCGGAAGTCATTGCGCAATATGCAGGTACGGTGGCAACAGAATGCTTCGGTGTAGTCGGTATGGCCAATATGAACGTCAGGGACGGTCTTGTCAGACTGCTCAAAAAGGATAATATGACGCGCGGTATTCAGGTGCTGTTAAACAATAATAAGCTCACTCTGAACTTCCATATTATTGTATCTTACGGCGTTAGTATTCTCGCGGTATCGGACAATCTGATAGACAGCGTAAAATATAAGGTTGAGGAATTTACAGGAATTGAAGTGGAAAAAATAAATATCTTCGTTGAAGGTGTGAAAGTGATTGACTGAGGGAGGATGGCGAGGTGGTTTCAAATACAATTGATGCCGGCATGATGGCCAAATTTTTTCTTGCCGGAGCTAAAAATCTGGAAAATAATAAAGAATGGATTAATGAATTAAATGTGTTTCCGGTGCCGGACGGCGATACCGGAACAAACATGACGTTGACGATTATGTCTGCGGCCAAGGAAGTAGCGGCTCTGAACGATATGGGTGACATTGATATGGAGTCCTTGTGCAAAGCGATTTCATCCGGCTCTCTGCGTGGCGCAAGAGGTAATTCCGGCGTTATTCTGTCACAGCTTTTCCGCGGTTTTACCAAGGTTGTCAAGGAATGTGATAATATTACGATACCTGTGATTGCAACGGCTTTCGAAAAGGCAGTGGAGACTGCTTATAAAGCTGTTATGAAGCCTAAGGAAGGTACGATTTTGACTGTTGCCAAGGGTGCTGCTATCAAAGCACGTGAACTGGCAGATAGCGGCATGGAAGATATGGCAGAGTTTCTTAAACAAGTCATAGCCCGTGCAGAGGAAGTATTGGAGCAGACGCCTGAGATGCTTCCCGTATTAAAGCAGGCAGGAGTAGTTGACTCTGGTGGTCAAGGACTTGTGCTTGTGCTTAAGGGCGCTTATGACGCGTTTATGGGCAAGGAGATAGACTTGTCTATAAGTGGTGCGGCAACAGTATCTTCCGGCGTTAAAGCAACCGGTATGAATGCAGATGCGCAGGCAAATGCAGATATTAAGTTTGGTTACTGCACCGAATTCATTATTATGTTGAATAAGGTGTTTAATATTAAAGCTGAGTTAGATTTTAAGGCTTATCTGGAATCCATTGGTGACTCTATCGTGGTGGTAGCGGATGATGACGTGGTCAAGGTACACGTACATACCAATGATCCCGGTCTCGCCATCCAGAGAGCATTAAAATACGGGGCGCTCTCCAATATGAAGATTGACAATATGCGCCTGGAGCATCAGGAGAAGCTTTTCAAAATGTCGCAGAAGGAAGCTTCCGTGCAAGAATCTGTGCCTGCAGAGGAGCAGCCGCGCAAAGATGTAGGCTTTATTGCCGTATCCGTCGGTGACGGTATCAATGAAATATTCCAGGGATTGGGTGTCGACTATATCATAGAAGGTGGTCAGACCATGAATCCCAGTACGGAAGATATGTTGAATGCCATTGAGCAAGTGAACGCAGATGCCATCTTTATTCTGCCCAACAACAAAAATATCATTTTAGCGGCAAATCAAGCGCAATCACTCGTCAAGGATAAGAAGATTGTGGTTATCCCTACGAAGACGGTTCCGCAAGGCATCACAGCGGTCATAAATTATGTTCCGGATATGACGGTAGATGAGAACGCAGAGACAATGACTGAGGAGATTAAGACAGTCTCCACCGGTCAGGTCACCTACGCAGTCAGAGATACCGTTATCGATGACAAGGAAATCAAGCAGGGCGATTTTATGGGCCTGGGCGATTCCGGCATTCTTTCTGTGGGAACGGCAATATCTGATGTAGCAATGGCTATGATTGATGAGATGATGTCTGACGAAGCAGAACTGATCAGTATTTATTACGGCAGTGAAATTACGGATGAAGATGCTGAAAATCTACGTTCTCAGGTAGAGGAAAAATATTCTTCCTGTGACATTGAACTTCAATACGGCGGTCAGCCAATCTATTATTATATCGTATCTGTTGAATGACGATGTATTATCCCCGACATTCATTGTCGGGGATTTTTTGAGGGGAAATTTATGAAAATCACAGCGTTTAAAGGAATCGGAGAGAAGACCGCGGGATTATTTCATAAATTACATATCGATACGGCAGAGGAATTGGTGCATTACTATCCGAGGGATTACGAATTTTTTCATGCGCCGACATCTCTTGCAGAGGCCGATGAAGATGAGATTGCGGCGGTTTCCGGGCGAATTCGCGGCAATATAGCAACCAGACATGTCAGAGGCTTAAGTATTACGACTTTTGATGTAGACTGTGTGGGCGGTGACGTGCTGCATATGACTTATTTTAATATGCCGTACCTGAAAAACAGCCTTAAGAAAGACGCACAGTATATTTTTCGCGGTCTATTGCAAAAGAAAGGCAGCCGCTATGTGATGGAGCAGGCCAAGATGTATAAGCCTGAAGAATATGGGAAGATGATTGACTGTATGCTTCCGATTTATTCTACCACAAAGGGATTAAGTAACAACACGATCACCAAAGCGGTGAAACAAGCCATGGGGGTCGTGGATTTGTCACAAGACTATTTGCATGACGATATCCGTATCAGTGAAAATCTATATACGTACGAGGAGGCGATACACCAAATTCATTTTCCCACAAACCGGGATGCGCTAATTAGAGCGAGAGCACGGCTTGTGTTTGATGAATTTCTGCTTTTTATCCTGATGGTGCGCAGAATGCGGGATGCCAATAACCTGATACCCAATAAGTGTCCTATGATTGCGGTGGCAGAGAGCGAAAGGTTGATTGAAGCGCTTCCTTATGCACTGACTAACGCGCAGCATAAAGTCTGGAGAGAAATACAGGAGGATTTGTCCTCAGATCATACCATGAACCGACTTATTCAGGGTGATGTGGGTTCCGGCAAGACGATTCTCGCTTTTCTTGCACTTCTTATGTGCGTTGCGAACGGCTATCAGGGTGCGATGATGGCGCCTACGGAAGTTTTGGCGGCGCAGCATTATGAAACATTAATACAGTTGAAAAAGCAGTATCGACTTCCGATTAATCCCGTACTGCTGACAGGCTCCACTACCGCCAAAGATAGAAAACTTATCTATGAACAGATTGCAAACGGTGAGGCGAATGTTATTCTCGGCACCCATGCGCTTATACAGGATAAAGTTGCGTATCATAATCTGGCGCTCGTAATCACCGACGAACAGCATCGTTTTGGGGTGCGACAACGGGAGAGCCTGGCCATGAAGGGGAACGACGTACATGTGCTTGTCATGAGTGCTACGCCGATTCCGAGGACGTTAGCGATTATTCTCTACGGAGATTTGCATATATCCGTTCTGGACGAGGTTCCTGCAGAACGTCTGCCGATTAAAAATTGTGTAGTAAATACCTCTTATCGCGACACAGCTTATCGTTTTATTGAAAAAGAAGTGTCCGAAGGGCATCAGGCATATATTATCTGTCCCATGGTGGACGAAGGCGATGTGGAGGAGTTGGAAAACGTAATTTCCTACACGGCAAAATTAAAAGAGAACTTAAGTCCTTCCGTTCAGGTTGCTTCACTTCACGGCAGGATGAAAGCCGCGGAAAAGAATCGGATTATGGAGGCATTTGCCGCAAAGCAGATTGATGTGCTCGTATCCACGACTGTGATTGAAGTGGGTATCAATGTGCCTAACGCCACAGTGATGATGGTGGAAAACTCAGAGCGCTTCGGTCTGGCACAGCTTCACCAGCTTAGAGGCCGCGTGGGCCGCGGGGATGCACAGTCCTACTGTATTTTTATGAGTGGAAACGCAAAACCCGAGACTATGGCAAGACTCAAGATTTTAAATGAGTCCAACGATGGTTTTTACATTGCTTCTCAGGATTTGAAGCTCCGCGGTCCGGGCGATTTGTTCGGCATCAGACAAAGCGGCGACCTTAAGTTTGTACTGGGAGATATTTTTCAGGATGCGGGCATCTTACAGCGGGCCGCAGAGTGGGCGGATAAAATCCTTACGCAGGATTCGGCGCTTGAGAGCATACAATATACCTCCTTGCGCAAGAAACTCAATACGGTGTCCATAAATGAGGTTGACTTTAGAACTATCTAAAAGTAATATTTAATTAGACTATTTTTACATTTTATTAAGAGACGGAGAATTTCAAACTATGACAAAGAAAATAGCAGTTGTCACAGACAGCAATAGCGGAATTACACAATCACAGGCAAAGGAAATGGGGCTCTATGTGCTGCCTATGCCTTTTATGATTAACAATGAACTTTTTTATGAGGATATTACACTGACTCAGCAAGAATTCTATGTTCGTCTGGCGGACGGGGCGGATGTCATTACCAGCCAGCCCTCGCCGGATGCCGTATTAAAATTGTGGGACAGTCTTCTCAAGGACTATGACGAAATCGTTCATATTCCCATGTCCAGCGGCTTAAGTGGCTCCTGCCAAAGTGCTATGATGTTGGCAAATGATTATGACGGCAAGGTGCAGGTAGTCAATAACCAGCGCATATCCGTTACACAGAGACAGTCCGCACTGGATGCGCTTGTCCTTGTAGAACGCGGCATGGACGCGAAACAGATTAAGGATTTTCTTGAGGAGGACAAGTTTAATTCCAGTATTTATATTATGCTGGATACACTTTATTACCTTAAAAAGGGCGGGCGCATTACACCCGCGGCAGCGGCACTCGGCACTATCTTAAAGTTAAAACCGGTATTGCAGATTCAGGGCGATAAACTGGATGCCTTTGCTAAGGCAAGGACAGCATCTCAAGGCAAATCAATTATGATTAACGCTATCCGGGCAGACATGGAGAAGCGATTCGGCGGTGCTGACAAGGATAATATTTGGTTGGAAATTGCCTACAGTTATGATTTGGAAGCGGCGACACAGCTTAAGTCGGAAGTTCAGGCACAGTTCCCCGGATTTGATGTTCACATAGATCCTTTGTCCTTAAGCGTTGCCTGTCATATCGGGCCCGGTGCACTTGCTGTTGCATGCTGTAAGAAAATATAATGGCTATAAAGATTTGTAAATGATTTGGTTGCGCGGAATGTTCATATTGGATATTCCGTTGCAACTTCATTTTCTTTTCCTGCCTGACATTGTTAAGGAAAGAGAGATGTTATGACACAGTATACATCCACCAATGATGAAAGAGAATCGGCTTTACAAAGAGAATATATGCAAAAAGCTGCCGGCTATGTTTCTGATTTACGTGAAAACCTCGGACGCAGCCCCAGATGTTGCGTAGTTACGTTCGGCTGTCAAATGAATGCCAGAGATTCCGAGAAACTGCTTGGAATCCTGACACAGATTGGCTATGTGTCAACCGATAAGGAGGAGGAGGCCGATTTCGTAATCTATAATACATGTACGGTGCGTGATAACGCTAATCAGAGGGTCTATGGCAGGCTGGGATTTTTAAACAACTTAAAGAGCAAAAAACCTCATTTGAAAATAGCGCTCTGTGGCTGTATGATGCAGGAACAGAGCGTGATAGAGAAAATCAAAAAAAGCTATCGTTTTGTGGATTTGATTTTCGGTACACACAATATTTTTAAATTGGCACAGCTTCTGGTGACAATGTTCGAGAATCAGGAAATGATCATCGATATCTGGCAGGAGACAGACCAGATCGTTGAGGAACTTCCTGTCAGTCGAAAATACCCTTATAAATCGGGTGTTAACATTATGTTTGGCTGTAATAATTTCTGCAGTTACTGTATTGTACCTTATGTGAGAGGACGTGAGCGCAGCAGAGATCCCAAGGAAATTATCAGAGAAATTGAGCGTCTTGTGGCGGACGGTGTGGTGGAAGTCATGCTGCTCGGACAGAATGTCAACTCTTACGGTATGAATTTGGATGTACCGATGTCGTTTGCACAGCTTTTACAGGAAGTGGAGCAGATCGATGGGTTAAAACGTATTCGTTTTATGACTTCTCACCCGAAAGACCTTTCCGATGAATTGATTGAGGTTATGAAGAAGTCCGATAAAATATGCCGTCATCTGCATTTACCTCTGCAGGCAGGCTCTGATCGCATCCTCAGTGCGATGAACAGACGTTATACGAAGGCACAGTATTTATCCCTGGTTGATAAGATTAAGTCAGCGATACCCGACATCGCCATCACCACCGATATCATTGTCGGCTTCCCCGGCGAAACACTTCAGGATGTGGAAGAAACAATCGACGTTGTACGAAGAGTACAGTTCGACAATGCCTTTACCTTTATCTACTCCAAGCGAACGGGTACGCCTGCAGCAGCAATGGAAAACCAGGTTTCCGATGCAGTTGTGCGAGAGGGCTTTGATAAGCTGTTAAAAACAGTGCAGGACACGGCAAGAGAACGCGCGGCATTATTGCAGGGGCAGACCATGGAGGCCTTGGTGGAAGAGGTAAATGAGCAGGATAGTTCTCTGATGACGGGACGCTTATCCAACAATATGCTCGTCCATTTTCCGGCTGATCAATCCATGATAGGACAGTTAGTCGATGTATCGCTGGATGTTTGTCACGGATTTTATTATACAGGACATATCGTTTGATTTATGCATTGACTATATAAGTCAATGTACTGTCTAAAATACATACATTTAAGAAAAGCAGGCAATCTCGCTTAGAAAGACGGTTTATGCAATGGCTGAATTAACTCCAATGATGCAGCAATATCTTGAAACAAAAAAAGAATATCAGGACTGTATTCTTCTGTATCGTCTGGGCGATTTTTACGAAATGTTTTATGAAGATGCACTTTTAGCGTCCAAAGAGTTGGAAATCACCCTGACCGGTAAAAACTGCGGTCAGGAAGAGCGTGCACCGATGTGTGGCGTTCCGCATCACGCGTTGGAAGGATATTTGAGTAAACTGGTATCCAACGGACATAAAGTTGCCATATGTGAGCAGATGGAGGATCCGAAGATCACCAAAGGAATCGTAAAACGTGAAGTGGTGCGCATCGTGACTCCGGGCACAAACCTGAATCTTCAATCCTTGGAAGAGACCAGAAACAATTATTTGATGTGTATCGTTTATTTCCCGGGTAAGACCGGTATCTCCATATCGGATGTTACCACGGGTGATTACTATCTGACAGAGGTGGAAGACATCCGCAGACTGCAGGATGAAATCAATAAATATGCGCCCTCTGAGATTATCTGCAATGAACAGTTTCTAGTCAGTGGATATGATATCGAAGATTTGAAGAACCGTTTAAATGTCACGGTTTTTTCCCTTGCCTCACATTATTTTGATGAAGACGGCTGCCGCAAAGGACTTATGAAACATTTTCATGTCAATACACTCTCAGGACTTGGCATAGAAGATTTCCCCACAGGCATGATTGCTGCGGGCGCGCTTTTACAATATCTGTATGAGACACAGAAGACTTCTCTGGCGCATTTTACACATCTGTATCCTTATCTGACGAGTAAATATATGCTGCTTGACAGTTCTACCAGACGTAATCTGGAATTGACAGAGACACTTCGTGAGAAGAACAAGACAGGCTCGCTTCTCGGCATACTGGACCGGACTAAGACCGCTATGGGCGGTCGTCTGCTGCGCAAGTATATTGAGCAGCCGCTCATCGACAAGGAGAAGATGGAGAGACGACTGGATGCGGTGGAAATGTTATGCAAAAAGAGTGTGGACAGAGATGAACTGCGGGAATATCTGACTGCTATCTATGATTTAGAGAGACTTCTTGGTAAAGTCAGCTATAAAACCGCCAATCCGAGAGACTTAATTGCGCTTCGCAATTCTCTTGCCATGCTGCCGTCTATCAAGGTTGTGCTCAATGATTTAAATGCATCCCTTTTATCCGAGATTAATGAGCATATGGATGCACTTGAGGATATTCATCAATTGATAGGTGATTCCATCATAGAAGAACCACCCATATCCATCAGAGACGGCGGCATGATCAGGGAGGGATTCAGCGAGACTATCGACTCCCTTCGCAGTGCCAAAACAGACGGTAAAAACTGGCTTGCTGCACTGGAGGAAGAAGACAGGGAGCGCACCGGCATTAAAAATCTGCGCATAAAATACAACAAGGTATTCGGCTACTATTTCGAAGTGACTAATTCTTATCAGCATCTCGTACCCGAAGATTATATCCGCAAACAGACTCTTGCCAATGCGGAGCGGTATACCACACCTCGTCTGAAAGAACTGGAGGATGCTATTCTGAATGCGGAGGATAAATTATCTACATTGGAATATGATTTATTCTGCGAGATTCGGGATAAAATCGCAGCACAGATGGAGCGTATACAGCGGACCGCAAGAGCAGTTGCAAGACTGGATGTGTTTACATCTTTATCTTACGTTGCGGAACGGAATCAATATGTGCGCCCGTCCCTAAACGAAAAAGGTGTTATTGACATTAAGGACGGAAGACATCCCGTAGTGGAGCGTATGATAAACAATGATATGTTTATTGCCAACGATACCTATCTGGATAATCAGAAACGCTGTATAGCCGTGATTACCGGTCCTAATATGGCAGGAAAATCCACCTATATGCGTCAGACCGCTTTGATTGTTCTGATGGCGCAGATTGGTTCTTTTGTTCCGGCCAAATCTGCAAATATAGGCATTGTAGATCGCATTTTCACCCGTGTCGGAGCATCCGACGATCTGTCCAGCGGACAGTCTACCTTTATGGTGGAGATGAACGAGGTGGCAAATATTCTGCGCAATGCCACTGTCAACAGTCTGCTCATCTTGGATGAAATCGGCAGGGGAACGTCCACGTTTGACGGACTGAGCATCGCATGGGCGGTGATCGAGCATATCAGCAACCGCAAGATTCTGGGTGCGAAAACGCTTTTTGCCACCCATTATCACGAACTGACAGAGTTGGAAGACAAGATGGACAATGTGAATAATTACTGCATCGCCGTGAAGGAAAAGGGCGACGATATTGTATTCTTACGCAAGATCGTAAAGGGCGGTGCAGACAAAAGTTACGGTATTCAGGTTGCGAAACTGGCAGGTGTTCCGGATATGGTTATCGAACGCGCCAAGGAGATTGTAGAGCAATTAAGTGATAACGATATCATAGAGAAAGTACAGAATATCGAAGTCAACAACGTCAAGGGTGAGAGGCATAAGCCCGTCAAATATGATGAGGTTGACTTGGAACAGATGTCACTTTTTGATACGGTGAAAGATGAGGATATTATTCGGGAGCTGCAGGAAATCGATGTGGGGAATCTCACTCCCATTGATGCGTTGAATACGCTGTATAGGCTGCAGAATAAGTTGAAGAATCGGTGGTGATATTGGATACATATAAGGGTATATCGGGATATATCTATACACAGCCTTTGGGTTGAGTACGCTGGATAGAACCTCTTTTGCAGAATTCTTACGATTTTATTATTGCGACATATTCGTTACATCATCTGACCGATGACAATAAGATTAGTCTGATTCAAGCCATGACGGATTTGTTAAACGAGGATGGTGTAATTCTTATTGGAGATGTGGCCTTTGCCAATAGGCAAGATTTAGAGGAGTGTCGTGAAAAAGTGGGTGCAGAATGGGATGATGAAGAAATCTACTTTGTGTACGACGAGTTGCAAAAAACATCCCCAACGTTGAAATTTGAACAAATTTCCTATTGTGCTGGCGTGTTATCTTTATTACGATAAATTCAGATTTGCGTAACTGGATAAATTGAAATATGTGGAGGAAAACAATGGAGAACGATTGTATTATACAAGAGTTAAAATCTTTAATGAATGATAATAAGCAGCTTGTGTCATTGCCGGCCAAATACAAAAAGAAGCTTATTGCATATTACTATTTGGCGACGAAAATTGAAGCAGGACAACGATATACAGAATCAGACTTAAATGATGTTTTAAATCAGTGGGCGTTATTTCATGATCCTGCAACACTGAGGAGGGAAATGTATAACAAACATCTTCTGAATAGAACTAACGATTGCAGATATTATTGGAAAGAGGATGAGCAACTTTCCTTGGAGGAATTCATTTCGAAATATGTTTAACCAATTACTGAATACACAATATGGTCTTCACATTAAATCAATGAAAAAGTCCAGCGTTGGCGCAGGCTCTGACACATGGTTTGTTTATTGTGAGGAGGGCGATTTTGTACTTAAGTATCCGGCTGTGAGTGAAATCAATCATCCGGAACTGGAACCGGAATTATGTGCGTTTCTGAATAAGCACGGAATTCCAGTTTGCTCTTTTCTGCAAAATTACAGCGGGGGCTATTTGTCAAAAGATTCACAGGGATGCCAGTTCACGGTACAAAAATTGATACAGGGTTCAACGCCGGAATGGAATACGGCAACCGATGCGATTCTTCAGGAGTCAGCGGAACTGCTGGGTAAAATCCACAGTGTTCTAAAAGATTATCCGGGACTGTCTGTTGGTATCGGTGAAAATTTTTTCAGATACATGACCCCACAAAAAGCGGCTGAATCTTACCATAGATCTTTAGAAATTGCTCGCAATCGCAATGACCGGCAGATTGAAAAAGATTTGGAATGGCGTTTGTCATTAATGGAGCACTTCCCCAATATGTCTTTTGATTTAAGCAGGCTGACATTGAGAAATACACACGGAGACTTTTTTATCAGTCAATTTATCTGCGAGCAGGGACATTTGAAAGCGGTGATTGATTGGACGACCGCCTGTATTCACCCTGTAATATGGGAAATTATGCGTTCTTATGTGTATGGCAGCCCAAAGTGTGTAGATGGAGAGATTGATACAGAGGAACTCCGACGCTATATACAAGTATACTGTCGGTATGGAACGATTAATGAATATGACTTAAAAAATCTGATTTCTCTCTTTTATTATCAAATTGCAGTATGCGACTACTACGGACAATACTATTCATCTACGGCCGACAATCGTGATATTTATCTGAAGCAAGCTGTTTTTTCAACTAAAATGCTTAAGGGCATGAAGAAAAATTTGATGGATAATATATTGTAGTGAATAAGTAAATATCGCAAAACGACAAATTGGAATTTAGGTGGAGATGCTTTTAAGGTCTCTTAAAGATAGTTAGGAGGTTATGAAAAATGCAAGAAGCGTTACTCATCATTGATGTACAAAATGATTATTTCCCTGGTGGAGCGTGTGAGCTCTACAAGGCGTATGAGGCGGAAGATAGAATTAAATCATTAATAAAAGAAAGTCGTACACTGCTGCGTCATATTATTTATATCCAGCATATCAATCCACCTGACGATACATTTTTTGTGGAGGGCACCTTTGGATGTGAAATTTCTGAACGCATCAAACCGTTGCCTGATGATAAGGTGATTGTTAAATACTATCCAAATAGTTTTTTTGAAACAGAATTGGATTCTTATCTGAAAGAAAAAGGTATCAAGAAACTAATTGTGTGTGGAATGATGACACATATGTGCGTGGATACTACGGTTCGTGCGGCGATGGATTATGGTTATGAAGTTGACCTTGTTGCGGATGCCTGTGCAACTATGAATTTGGAAATATCAGGAGAGATTATTCCAGCACAAACTGTACAAAAGACTTTCCTTGCCTCTTTGAAAGGTGTTTTTGCAAACGTCATTTAAATAGGTGAAAAATGAATAAACTTAATCATCTACTGAAGAATATCATTACTAATGATGGGAACAGGTATATAATAAATGGCACTTATCAACATCTTAGACAATCAGACAATCGATAAAATTGCCGCCGGCGAAGTAGTGGAGCGTCCTTCCAGCGTTGTGAAGGAACTGGTGGAGAACGCGATCGACGCAGGTGCGGATGCCGTCACTGTGGAGATTAAAGACGGCGGAACGTCGCTTATACGCGTGACCGATAACGGCGGCGGTATCGAAAAATCACAAGTACAGAACGCTTTCCTTCGTCATGCTACCAGTAAAATCAAGTCTGCGGACGATTTGACCGAACTGGTCAGCCTTGGTTTCCGCGGGGAGGCTCTTGCCAGTATTGCAGCCGTCTCCATGGTGGAACTGATTTCCAAGACACCGCAGGAATTGACAGGTATTCGCTATGTAATCGAGGGAGGCATTGAAAAGGAGCAAGAGGAAATCGGTGCACCCGAGGGTACGACCGTTCTTGTGCGGAACCTTTTTTATAACACACCGCCACGTAAGAAGTTTTTAAAGCAGCCCCAGACAGAAGGGTCTTATGTGGCTGACCTGATGGAACATCTTGCAATATCGCATCCCCATGTATCTTTTAAATTTATTTTAAATGGGCAGACAAAATTCTACACCACGGGAAACGGAGATCTGTCGGAAATTATCTATCGTATCTACGGCAAAGAAATTGCAAAGGAAATGATTTCGTTTCGCTATGACAATGATGGTATATCCATAGAAGGGCTTCTCGGTAAACCTGTCATTCTCCGTGCCAACCGGAATTATGAAATATTCTATGTCAATGGCAGATATATTAAGAGTACTTTGATTAGCAAGGCGATCGAGGAAGGGTATCGGGAATATCTGATGCAGCATAAATTTCCTTTCTGTGTACTCCATTTCCGGATAGATACGAACCGCATCGATGTGAACGTACACCCCACCAAAATGGAAGTGCGCATTGCCGACGGACCGGCGTTCTACGACACGGTCAAAGCTGCAATTCACAATGCGTTACATACCAAGGAAATGATTCCCGAAGTTACACTGACAGAAGAAAAGAGCACCAAACCCGGCAGTGCTGTTGTCAGGGAATCTGTGCCTGAACCTTTTGAGCGCAGAAGAATTGCACACTCAAGCGCATCGGGAGCGAGCTATAATACAACAACTTTTTTAGGAAATGAAAAAAATGACCGCGTGGCGGAACATGTAACATATGAAGCAGCAACTTCTGTTCCGGCTTCTGTTTCTGTCAATTATACGAAGACGACGAGCCCTGAAGAAACCGTAGCGACAGAACCTATTGTTGAAAAACTCGAGCAAATGGAACTTTTCGAGGATAAGCTTCTATCTGAACAGGCACGGGCACATTACGAGATTATCGGGCAGCTTTTTGATACTTATTGGCTGATATCCTATGAGGACAAGCTGTTAATCATCGACCAGCACGCCGCACACGAGAAAGTAAAATACGAACGCCTGATTAAACATTTTCGTGAACACGATATCGTATCACAGACTGTTAATCCGCCTATAATTGTCACCTTAAGCGGCAGAGAGCAGGAGTGTTTCCTAAAACACGCCGATGATTTTGAGGCATTAGGCTTTATCATTGAGGAGTTTGGCGGAAACGATTACGCCATCCGCGGTATCCCTATGGATTTATATGGCTATGGAGAAAAAGAGTTCTTTCGGGAGATACTGGAAGAACTGGCAGAGGAAGCTGTATCGGGCACCCCCGAAAGCATACGTATTCGTATCGCTACCATGGCCTGTAAAGCAGCCGTCAAGGGAAATATGCGTCTTGACAGGCAGGAGGCGGAACAGTTGATTGACGAACTTTTAACCTTGGACAATCCTTATCATTGTCCTCACGGCAGACCGACAATTATATCCATGACGAAATATGAGCTTGAAAAGAAATTTAAGAGGATTGTAACCTGATGAATGAGATAAACAAACCGTCTCTCATGATTCTGACCGGACCTACGGCCGTTGGAAAAACCGAGTTATCTGTTGCGTTGGCCGGGAAAATCGGCGGCGAGATCATCTCTGCCGACTCCATGCAGGTTTACCGCCATATGGATATCGGCTCCGCTAAAATTACGCCGGACCAGACAGGCGGCATACCACATCATTTGATTGACATTTTAGAACCGTCGGAAGAGTTCAATGTTGTCATGTTTCAACAATCGGCAAAACAAGCTGTGTCCGAGATTTATGAGAGAGGTCATATTCCCATAGTAGTAGGCGGTACCGGGTTTTATATTCAGGCACTCTTATATGACATTGACTTTACCGACAACGATGAAGATGTGACGCTTCGTGCAAATCTGGAAGAAATTGCTAAGAAGGAAGGCGCTGAAGTGCTTTATGCCAGGCTGCGGGAAATAGACCCACAGTCCTGTGAAATCATTCATGCCAACAATATAAAACGTGTCATTCGTGCAATCGAATTTTACGAGAAGACCGGTATGAAAATATCAGAGCACAATCAAATGCAGCGACAGAACAGTTCCCCCTATAACTTTGCATATTTCGTGCTGAATGACGAGCGCGAGAAGCTGTATGGCAGAATAGAAGACAGGGTCGATGCAATGCTTAAGCAGGGTTTGGTGGAAGAGGTACAACGACTTAAAGATATGGGTTGTACGGCCGATATGGTGTCCATGCAGGGATTGGGTTACAAGGAGATTCTTAATTATCTGGACGGACATACCACCCTGGAGGAAGCCCTATATCTGATCAAACGGGATACCAGGCATTTCGCCAAGAGGCAGCTCACATGGTTTCGCAGGGAGCGGGAAATAATCATGGTGAATAAACCGGATTTCTCATATGACACCAATCGTATGATGGACTATATATTATCGGTTCTGCGGGAAAAAGAAATCATATAAAGGATTAAGTGTAAAATGATTGATTTGACAACACAATATGAACAATTTGGTATTTCCAAGGAAGTATACTCATTCGGAGAAAACATTCTCTCATCGTTGAAAGAACGTTTTAGACAGATTGATGAGACTGCGGAGTATAATCAGTTGAAAGTCATCCGTGCCATGCAGGAGTGCAGAGTAAGCGAAGCGTGTCTTCTCGGCACTACGGGCTACGGATACAGTGATGTGGGAAGGGATACTTTGGAACAGGTGTATGCTTCCTTGTTTCACACGGAGGATGCATTGGTACGTCCGCAGATTACATGCGGTACTCACGCACTTGCGCTTGCACTGATGAGCAATCTGCGTCCGGGAGATGAACTGATGTCTCCTGTGGGCAAACCTTACGATACGCTGGAAGAAGTGATAGGTATCAGACCATCTAAGGGCTCTTTGGCGGAATACGGCATTACCTACGGACAGGTTGATCTTTTACCTGACGGTGGATTTGATTATGACGGTATACGCGCAGCATTAAACGATAGAACGCGTCTTGTTACCATTCAGCGTTCCAAGGGATACCAGACAAGACCTACGCTGTCCGTTGAGAGAATCGGCGAACTGATTCATTTTATCAAGGGAATCAAACCTGATGTCATCTGTATGGTAGACAACTGCTACGGTGAGTTTGTGGAAACTATAGAGCCCACCGATGTGGGAGCAGATATGGCAGTAGGCTCTCTGATAAAAAACCCCGGTGGCGGCTTAGCTCCCATAGGAGGCTATATAGCAGGGAAGAAAGAGTGCGTAGAAAACGCGGCGTATCGACTTACATCACCGGGACTTGGCAAGGAAGTGGGAGCGTCTCTGGGAGTGCTTTCATCCTTTTATGAAGGACTGTTCCTGGCGCCTACCGTTACGGCAAATGCATTAAAAGGTGCCATTTTTGCGGCAAACATATATGAGAAAATCGGTTTTTCCGTATTTCCGGACGGCGCACAGGACAGACACGATATTATACAGGCTGTCACCTTCGGTTCTCCCGATGGTGTGATTGCGTTTTGTCAGGGTATACAGGCCGCCGCTTCTGTGGACAGCTTTGTCACACCGCAGCCATGGGATATGCCCGGCTATGACTCTCAGGTAATAATGGCAGCGGGAGCATTTGTATCCGGCTCCTCCATAGAGTTGAGCGCGGATGGTCCGATCAAGCCGCCGTATGCGGTCTATTTTCAGGGTGGATTAACTTTTCCTCATGCGAAATTAGGAATTTTGAAAACACTGCAGAATCTGATGGATAAGGGAATCGTCACTGCCGATTTCCACAGGGCGAAGTAATGAATCATTTATGTTTTCTTTATGAAAATTTTGCCATTTTTTGTATACATTAAATGGGTGTTGTGATAAAATGAGCGTTGGGAAAGGAGATTGTCATATATATGCATAAGAATTTTTGGACGTGTTTATTGCTGATTCTTGCAGGTATTGTAGTTGGCGGTTTCATCGGGAGTCTGTTTCCGAGTACGTGGCTTAATTACGGACAGTCTTTCGGATTGACCTCGCCGCTTGTCTTAGACTTGGGAGTATTGTGCATCACGTTCGGACTGACAATCAATATAACGATTGCGAGTATCATAGGCATTGCAATCGCAATTGTTATTTATCGATTTATTTAACTTAGTCTTTACCCGTCACAACCGGAGAGAAACGCTGTCGGGAAAGAGGTTGAATGAAATCAGCTAAGTGTGAGAACAATGAGTATTATAAGATGCAGAATCTTCCATATGAGAAATTTATTTCCTATGGAAGCAAATCCCTTACCGATTCGGAGCTTCTGGCCATTCTGCTTCGGACGGGCACACGTGGTATAAACGCACGTGAACTGGGAGAAAAGGTTCTGACAGAAACTGCTCAATACGGAAACGGTCTTTTGGGATTATATCATATTCCGTTAAATGAACTTCGCAAGATTGAAGGAATCGGCGAAGTGAAGGCAATCCAGCTTAAGACTGTAGCAGAATTAAGCACGAGAATGTCGCAAGCGAAGGCGAAGGGAACTCTGTCTTTTCATCGTCCTGCTTCCGTGGCGGACTATTATATGGAACGGTTTCGGCATGAGAGTGTAGAGTACATTCTGCTTCTTTTACTTGATTCCGGGTTGCATCTGATAGACGAACGCATTCTCTCCAAGGGAACAGTCAACGCTTCTTTGGTATCACCCAGAGAAGTGTTTATCCATGCACTTCAGGCGCAAGCGGCGGGAATTATGCTGTTGCATAACCATCCCGGCGGAAATCCGGAGCCAAGCGGGAATGACATCCGTATTACGGAGCGCATTCTGCAGATTGGTATGCTGACGGACATACCGCTTTTCGATCATATTATTATAGGGGATAATCAGTATTTCAGCTTTAAAGAGCACAATTTAATGACAACCATGTCATATTCCGAGAGTGAAATACAAGAAAGAGAGGGGTAGCTGTTTTGGCTAACAACGCATTTGGAATCGATTTAGGGACAAGCAATATCAAAATATATAACCGTTCTAACGATGAAGTTTTCGTAGAAAAGAACATGATTGCTATCGAGCACAAGAAAACTCTGTTCGCATACGGAGATTCCGCTTTTGAGATGTACGAAAAAGCGCCTGACAATATCAATATCACTTATCCGCTGAGCAACGGTGTGATTGCGGATATTCAGAATATGGAGATATTAGTCCGCTATTTTTTAAGTGATTTGATGAAAGGAAATATTAAGCCTGCAGATTACTATATTGCCGTACCTTGGGATGTGACAGAGGTAGAAAAGAGAGCATTTAAGGATTTGATCAAGGAAGCCAATGTCAAGGCAAAGCGTGTCATGGTTGTGGATAAGGCTGTAGCTGACGGTCTGGGACTTGGCATTGACGTTAAGAACTCTCAAGGTGTTTTAGTGGTTAATGTAGGATTTGATACCACAGAGATTTCTATTCTGTCTCTCGGAGGCATAGTATTAAGCAGACTCATTAAAGTGGGCGGTCGTAAGTTTGATGATGCAATTAAAGCGGCTATTCGTCGTGAGTATAGTCTGATTATCGGCGGAAAGACAGCTGAAATCGTCAAAACCTCCCTGCTTGACTTGGAAGAACAGCGTATGGGCGCTCTGGTGTACGGCAGAGATATTGTGACAGGTCTTCCCGTTGAGCGTGAGATTCCGACCACTCTTGTGGATGAGTGTCTGGTCGAGCATTTTAATACGATTATTGACAATATTAAAGTTATTCTTGAACGCACCCCGCCCGAATTGGCAGCGGACATCTACCGCCACGGTATCTATCTGACCGGCGGTGCATCTCAGGTGAGCAAACTTGCGCGCCTTATGAGCAAGGGTACAGGGCTTAAGGTCAATGTTTCCGAGAATCCTATGACAAGCGTGGCGTTGGGACTTGGCAAGATTATCAATGACGATAATTATAAATCGGTTGCATATGCAATAGAAGGAATGAGTAAATGAGTCCAATTATAAAGAGAAAAGGAGAAAAATTTACTTTGCCGGGTAAATATCTCCTTTTTATTTTAACAATCTTGTGCACCGGTATGGTGCTGCTTACATTTAACACAACCGTGTTCAGCGGACCTTTGAGTGCTGTGGCAGGTTACACGGTAGTTCCCTTTGAAGAGGGAATCAGCATTGTCGGAAGTTGGCTTGCCAACCGTTCCGAGGAACTTGCTCAGATCAGGGTGTTGATTGATGAGAACGAAAGGCTTAAACATCAGGTAGATGAACTGACGATTGAGAATACAAGACTACAGCAGGACCGCTATGAACTGACTAATTTGCGGGAACTGTATAATCTGGATGCCCAATACGATGAATATGAAATGACCGGCGCACGCATTATTGCAAGAGATTCCGGCAATTGGTTTCATTCTTTTGTCATCAATAAAGGCGTGCGGGACGGTATTGCGGTCGATATGAACGTTATGGCGGGAAGCGGTCTGGTGGGACGCGTTGTGGATGTGGGTCCTAATTGGGCGAAGGTAAAGGCGATCATCGCCGATGACTCTAATGTAAGCGCCATGGTTTTATCCAGCTCCGACAATATGATTGTCTCCGGGAACCTAAAGCTATATGCTTCGGGCGTTATTGAGTTTGAACAGCTTGTGGACAGCGATAACGTGGTCGTGGAAGGCGATAAAATCGTCACATCCAACATCAGTGACAAATATTTGCCGGGCATTCTGGTGGGTTACATCAACACCATCAATCAGGATGCCAACAACCTGACCAAATCGGGTTATATTACGCCTGCAGTAGATTTTGAGCACTTGGAAGAGGTACTCGTCATTATGAAGAACAAGCAGACGATAGAAGAGTAAGGGTATCTATGAAACGCTTTATTATTACCATCGCTTTAATACTTATATGTTTCCTGTTACAGTGCACCGTATTCCACGCTCTGGCATTCGGCGGCATTGTACCGAATCTGCTAATCGTGCTGACAGCATCCTTCGGATTTATGCGCGGAGAAAAGACCGGCCTCTTGATTGGCTTTTTCTGCGGTCTTCTGGTGGATATCTTTTTCGGTGATACCATAGGGTTTTATGCCCTTTTGTATATGTATATAGGGTACATGAACGGTAAATTCAGTGCTATTTTTTATCCTGAAGACATCAAGCTTCCCATTGCACTCATACTGGGCAGCGATTGTTTTTATGGGTTGATGTGCTATGTAATCTTGTTCCTTTTGCGCAGCAGATTCGACTTTCAGTACTATTTTATGAACATTATCCTTCCGGAGATTGTATATACCATCGTCGTAACGATATTTTTATACCCGCTTATTCTCTGGATTAATACAAGACTGGAACGCAGCGAATTAAGGAGTGGTAAAAAGTTTGTTTGAGCATGTATGGGAAAATTTCAAAGAAAACTTCATAAACATGGTCACCTCCAGACTGCTGGTTCTCGTACTTGTCTTATTCGGTATGGGCGGATACCTGATTTACACAATTTTTCAGCTTCAGATTGTTCATGGACAAGAGTATTACAATAACTTTCAGTTAAGTATTACGAAGGAACGTACGATATTGCCCACCAGAGGCAACATTCTGGACAGAAACGGTAATCTTCTTGCCTACAATGAATTGGCGTACTCCGTCACCATAGAAGACGTCTATGAATCCGGCAGAAATAAGAATGCTAATCTGAATGCTACAATTTTAAAATTGATTGATATGATTGAGAGTAACGGGGACCAGATCATCAATGATTTTCACATTGTTTTGGACAGTAACGGAAACTATCAATATAATGTGAGCGGTACTCAGCTGCTTCGATTTTTGGCTGACGTCTACGGACATCCCCTTATCAATGATTTAGAGGAGCGGGAAAGAACAGCTACGCCGGATGAGGTGATTGACTATCTGTGCGGCACATCTCCTTCATCACGCTACGGTATCGGTGATTACAAAATTGCCGGCGATACATCCAGCTTTACACCGGGCTATGGCTACAGTAAGGAGGAAGTTCTGAAGCTGATTAATATCCGCTATGCAATGAGCGCCAACAGCTTTCAGAAATATATTGCTACCACGGTTGCCAATAACGTATCTGAAAGAACAGTCGCAGTGGTGATGGAAAATGCAGATGTCCTTGACGGTGTGTCCATCTCGGAGGGAACTGTCCGCAGATATAATGACAGTATTTATTTTTCACAGATTATCGGCTATACCGGAAGGATCAACCAAGAGGAATTGGAGGAACTCCAGGCGGTGGATGAGACCTATGATCTGAACGATACTGTAGGTAAATCCGGCATAGAGGCGTCCATGGAGACAATCCTTCAAGGTAAGAAAGGTTCCGAGACCGTCTATGTTGATAATCTCGGCAAGGTTATCGAGACGAGCGACCGAATCGAATCTATCGCAGGAAAGGACATATATCTGACAGTTGATTCCGATCTGCAAAGAGTCGGTTATCACATACTGGAATCCCGACTGGCCGGTATTCTGCTTGATAAAATCGATAATATTAAGGAATTTGAAGTGCCGGAGGGCGGAAGCGGCGGAAATATCAGAATCCCAATCTATGATGTCTATTACGCTTGCATCAACAACAATATTATAAATACATCTCATTTTAAGTCGGATTACGCAAAAGAGACAGAGCGACTTGTATATGAAACATATTTGAATAAAAAATCGAGAGTGTTTGCCACGTTGCGTGAAGAATTGGAAACAACGTGTACGCCCTATGAGAATCTGACGGATGAGTACAAAAACTATGAGAGCTACATTGTATCAGAGGTACTTTACGATCGAAATATTATTATGCAGTCGGCTTTAGACCGCAATGACGAGACCTATATTGCCTGGACGAGAGAAGAGGTTATCAGTTTAAACGAGTATTTGAATTATGCTATCGCCCAAAACTGGATCAACGTCTCTGCACTCGATATCGATTCGCGATACTCGGATTCCGTCGAAATATATAATAAAATTCTGGATTATATATTTGATTATCTTGATACGGACGGGGCTTTTGACAAGCGGATGTACCGCTATATGATCAACAATGACGAACTGACCGGAAAACAGATCTGTGAGCTGCTTCTTGAGCAGAATCTTGTTGAGATCCCGGAGGACGAGCTGCGCCAGTTTGAAGCAGGACGCGAGACGGCCTATGTTTTTATGAGAAACCGCATCGAAAATCTGGATATCACGCCGGCACAACTTGCGCTTGATCCTTATTCAGGCTCTATCGTTATCACGGATATCAATACCGGAGATGTACTGGCGCTGGTGTCTTATCCGAGTTACGACAATAATAAAATGGCGAACGGTGCTAATGCAGCATATTTTGCGAGTCTCCAAAACGATCTGTCGCGTCCGTTATTAAATTATGCGACACAGCAGAAAACAGCACCCGGTTCCACCTATAAAATTGTTTCATCCACAGCGGGATTGACCGAGGGTGTTATTACGACCACCGACACCATTTCCTGTACAGGTGTCTTTGAGAAAATTTCCCCGTCCCCGCAGTGTTGGATTTCTCCCGGCGCCCACGGTGCCTTAAATGTGACGGGAGGCATACAGCACTCCTGCAACTGGTTTTTCTATGAGGTGGGCTACCGCCTTGGTATCATGGGTGATACTTTCAGCAACGACGTTGGACTCAACAAACTGGCCAGAGCGGCCGATCTGTACGGTCTGACCGAGACGTCTGGCGTGGAAATCGAAGAACTTTCGCCGGAAGTGTCCGACAGCGATGCAGTGCGTTCTGCCATCGGACACGGCACCAACAACTATACGACGGTTGGTCTTGCGCGATATGTTACAACTATCGCTAATAACGGAACGTGTTATAATTTAACATTAGTAGACAAAATAGAAGACCATAACAACAACATAGTTACGGACAATCAGGCTGAGGTACGCAATACCATCGATATGAGTGACGAATACTGGAATGCAATTCACGCCGGTATGCGCAAAGTGGTGGAGAGTAAGTCGTATTTTGGTAATTTGGATGTGAATGTGGCAGGCAAGACCGGTACGGCGCAGGAAAGCCGTAATCGCGCCAATCATGCGCTTTTTATCAGTTATGCGCCCTATGAAGATCCTGAAATCTCCGTAACGGTCCGTGTTGCCCACGGATATACATCCGATTACAGCGCCCAGATTGCGCGTGATGTGTATGAGTATTATTACGGATTAAAAGACGAGAGCGAGATTATTACCGGAACTGCCGGAGAATTAGAGGG
>JAFLTE010000070.1 GCA_022510565.1 Lachnospiraceae bacterium
TGGATCCTGTCACGGAAAAACACGATATTGAGGAGATCCGACATATGCTCACCGAGCACGTTGCCGCCACCGGATCCTCCAAGGCCAGGGAAATCCTGAAAGATCTGGACATAAAAGTTTCGTGCTTCAAGAAGATCCTGCCCCGGGACTATGACCGGATGACACGGGCCATCGCCGAGTTTACGGCCCTGGGGTTGAGCTACGAACAGGCGGAAATCGAGGCGTTCAACGCCAGCATGAAGGATTAAGGGGGAGAACACCATGGGAAAGATCACTGGATTTTTGGAGTATCCCCGGCTCCAGGAGGCCGACCGCCGCCAGCAGGGCGCGCGGTGCATGGAGTGCGGCGTACCCTTCTGCCAGTCCGGCGTACAATTAAACGGCATGTTTACCGGCTGTCCGCTGCACAATCTGGTGCCGGAGTGGAACGACCTTCTGTACACGGGCAGTCTGCCCCAGGCGCTGGACCGACTGCGCAAGACCAACAACTTCCCGGAGTTTACCGGCCGGGTGTGTCCCGCTCTGTGTGAGGCCGCCTGCACCTGCGGACTCCATGGGGATCCCGTCACCGTGCGGGAGAACGAGCTGGGCATCGTGGAGGAGGGCTATTCCCGGGGCCTGATCCAGCCGAAGCCTCCCACCCACCGCAGCGGAAAACGGGTGGCCGTGGTAGGCTCCGGCCCCTCCGGCCTGACGGTGGCGGACCAGCTCAACCGCCGGGGGCACAGCGTCACCGTGTTCGAGCGGGAGGATCGGGTGGGAGGCCTGCTCATGTA
>JAFLTE010000071.1:0-415 GCA_022510565.1 Lachnospiraceae bacterium
CATCTGGGAATGCTCCGATCGCCTTCGTCCGGCGTTTGATCTCCCGGTTCAGCCGTTCGATGGTGTTATTGGTACGGATCCTGGTCCAGTGTTGGGTAGGAAAGTCCATGTAGGTGAGGGTCTCCTCAATCCCGTCCTGAAGCTTCTTTGCTGCAGAAGCAAGCTTCATCTCTTTCAGCTTTTCTGTCACCTGACGGGCTTTCTCGCGGGCAGCCTCCTTGCTTTCCTGAGCATGGATGGCTTTCAGCATCATGGCAACAGATTTCATCTTGTTGCGTGGTGTGACGGAGAAGATATTTCGGTAAAAATGGACGGTACAGCGTTGATAGCGGGCATCCGGGAACACTTCCGGTATGGTCTCCAGCATACCGAGATTCTTGTCCCCTATAATCAGGCGAACACCGGATAGTCCACG
>JAFLTE010000071.1:425-720 GCA_022510565.1 Lachnospiraceae bacterium
AGCCATACAAAGAAGGAACGCCAGCTTTCCTTATCTTCCTTCATACCTTCCGCTGCACCAAGGATCTCTCGGCATCCATCATTGCTGACGCCGATGGCAACAAGAACGGAAACGTTCTGGATCTCTCCGCCCCAGCTGCGCTTGAGGTATACGCCATCCACATAGACATATGGGTATTCCCCGGACAGGGGACGGCTGCGCCAGCTTTCGATGTGCTCGTAAGCCTTTTTATTAAGGTTGCTGATGGTGCCGGGTGACACCTTTGTCCCCCACAGAGCTTCCGTGATATCTTCCA
>JAFLTE010000072.1 GCA_022510565.1 Lachnospiraceae bacterium
TACCGTCAAGGTAAAATATTTTTACCTGATTGCCTACAGACTTTGCTCCATCTGCAAAAGCATCGACAAGCTTGGCGGTATTTCCATTCTTTCTCGACGCACCATTTAAAACAATAATTTTGTTATTCATATGCCTGCTCCTTCGACTATAATGTTTTTCTGAGAAATTCTTCTTTAAAATGATTCTTGATTTATTATTTGATTATTTATAGCAGATTTTTTCTGCCATCGATTGCTGAGATAATAAGTCCACGTGATTAAGAATCCTGCACCAAAGCCAAATAAGCCGTTCCACCAGATAATCGTATATCCGAATAATGGACTATATCTGAATAAATATGTGGTAAGTACTCTCATTCCCAACGCTCCGGTTGCAACAACGGTTGCGGCACTTCCATGATTTGCACCCTGAAATACGCCGAACAGCGGTATATAAAGGGATAAGATAATATTAATAAGTGAGATTGTCTTTAGATGTGCATTACAGTAAATTGCCGCCTGCTCGCTTAATTTAAACAGCCCGATAATATTCTCAGCAAAAAGCCATACAAGTGCTGAAATACATAGAGTGAGCAAAAAAGACATTAGAATAGCTTGCTTGGCACCTTTTTTTACTCGCTTTGGTTTTCCTGCTCCGATGTTTTGCCCTGTATAAGTTGCAAGGGTTGTTTGGAAAGCACTGCATGGCAGGTTCAAATATAATTCAATTCGATAGCC
>JAFLTE010000073.1 GCA_022510565.1 Lachnospiraceae bacterium
TAATAGAATAGAGGTCAACACACCCTGCAACACGATTGTTCCATGGTCTATTTTATCACATTTTTATTCTATAACAATCCCTTTTCCGTCAAATGATATACATAATAATATTTCTTACATTAATATCTCTTCTCTGCTTTTACGTAAGCACTTACGATTTCAGTTAAGTCATTAGCTTAACGCAAGTAATGAAAGGAAGTATGTTTTATAGAAGAGAGAGCAGACTGCAATTGGAAACATCCCACAGTTGAGGCAATGTCAAAAATTTTACATGCAATTTCATAAGATAAGGCTTCAAAAAAATGAACCTTGCGATTCCAAAAAATTGGCAGGGTTCAATTTTTTTGAATGTATAATTTTATTCCGACAAACTGGAATTCTGATAAGACAAAATTCTTATCATTTAATAACTGTTATATTTTATCTTCATAAAGTCCGCAAACCCTTGAAAATGCTAAATTTATAGCAAGTGAGTTTGCCCTTATTCTTTCCCTTGTGTTATATCCTTTTCCCTCGTGTTACGAACCCTCATAAGGGCAAAAATAAGGGAAAGAAAAACCTGTAATAAGGTATAACACAATATGAACAGGACATGAAAAACTGATTGAAATGCTTTCACAATATTTTAAGGAAAGGACAGCGAAGATGAACATCATATATGCAGAATACAACATACACCACAACAGTATAGACATAGTAACTACTGCAGGGTAT
>JAFLTE010000074.1 GCA_022510565.1 Lachnospiraceae bacterium
TAAGGATTATTCCTATGAAAAATATAAAGACCTGTTCGATAAGATGCTGGAACTGATACTGGAAAAAGAAAAGGGCATTGAGCTTAACACGGGCAGTCTGCGAAAGGGTATGACAGAAGCCAGCCCCCATACCGGTGTGTTAAAGCGCTACAGAGAGCTGGGCGGAGAAATTATCACCATAGGCTCCGATGCCCATTTGGCAAAAGATGTGGCCGCTGATTTTGACAGAGCTACCGAGATACTGAAGGACTGCGGTTTTAAGTATTACTGCGTTTATGAGAAGCGGGTAGCGGAATTTAGAAAAATATAAGTTGTAAAAAGAAAATATCTTGTTATAATTGTTATATGGGTGTTACCAAAATGGTATGCGGTTCGCCTTTCGCCAAAATGAGTACATTTTGAGAACTTCCAGTACCTTTGGGGGTGGTATATAATGGAAAATAAAGTGAAAGGTACATAAGATGTTTGGAATTGTTGTGGGTATTGTTGGTATTGTGGTGACGATTATCAGTATCATCGTTACTGTTATCAGTATCATTCAATCATCCACAAAAAAGACAAGTGATAAACATCAAAAAAGCAACCGCCCCGACCAAAGTTAGGTTGCTTTTTTGATAACCATATAACTGAGGCGAACCGTTGTTTCACGGTAACACCTTTTCCTGTAAAATATCTTAACACTTATCAGCGCTTCCGTCAACAATTTTTGTCACA
>JAFLTE010000075.1 GCA_022510565.1 Lachnospiraceae bacterium
GTAACCGACATATCTCATTTAACACCCCCTTGATTTCCTCAATGTCCTGCTCATAGACGCTGCCCGTGGCATTGACCCGGCGGGCAATCTGATTGACGTTGACCCCGATTTTCTGTATCTCTGCTGTCATTGCCTTTATGTCGGTGTGGTCTACTTGAATGATATACCCGTCAATGGCGATCTTCCGCAGATATGCCGCCATGTTCCGGGTGGGTATCAGCTTCATTTTTTCCTCTATCAAAGCGCGTTCTTCCTCTGTCACGCGAAACTTGATTTGTACCGTTCTTTTCCTGCCGCTCATGCGTTGCTGCTCCTTTCCGTTTTAGAGGGTTTGGGACACTTCCCAACAAGCATTTTGCCGACAAGCCGCAGGGCGCGGGCGGGCAAAAATACGGAAAGGGTACCCCTTTCCTATGCTTGCTACGAAACTTTTTCCCTTTATTCCCTACAACACCCCATAAAGCTATTTTGTCAAATATCTACATAGAAAAAAGAGTGTTCGCAACACCTACGCAACAGTAGATTTTTTCATTTATGTATGTTATAATATCTTTTATGTATGTTAAAACAGTTATCAAAGGAGGGAGATTTTATGACTGCACCAGCGTCAACAATCGGTGAACGGCTAAAAGAGATACGCACAAACAGAAATCTTAGTTTAGATGATGTATCAAGGCTTACAGGCGTTAGCAAGCCTATGT
>JAFLTE010000076.1 GCA_022510565.1 Lachnospiraceae bacterium
GGAGAAAACGCGCCCTGTTTGCGCACCTGAATGTCGGGCCGGGTGACCGGGCGCTTTCTGGGCGTGATCCTGGGGCGGCGGACAGGCTCCGGACGGCGGACGGTATTGCCCCGGATCTGTTCCTGCCGCGAGGGAACCCGGACAGGCTCCTGCTCCACCTCGGGCTGATAGGCCACATTGCCATAGGTGCGGTATTGTCTGTTTCTTCTCTGGTCAGCCATGGGGTACACTCCCTCACAGTTTTTCCGCGATCCGCAGCTTCGCGCTGCGGGCGCGGGGATTATCCGTCAGTTCTTCCCCGTCCGCCGTGATGGGGCGCTTGCCCACCAGACGCGCCTTTGGGGTCTTTCCGCACACACACACCGGGAAGTCCGGCGGACAGGTGCAGCCCTTTGCCCACTGGGTGTAGGCGGTTTTCACCAGCCGGTCCTCCAGCGAGTGAAAGGAGATGACCGCCAGCCGCCCGCCTGGATTCAGCACATCCAGCGCGCAGGCCAGCAGCCGCTCCACCTCGCCCAGCTCGTCGTTCACCGCGATGCGGATGGCCTGGAAGGATCGCTTCGCGGGGTGCTGCTTTTCCTTCCTGGCCCTGGCCGGCATTGCAGCCCGGATGATCTCCGCCAGTTGCCCGGTGGTCTCGATAGGGGCTTGTCCCCTCTCCCGGACGATGGCGGCGGCGAT
>JAFLTE010000077.1 GCA_022510565.1 Lachnospiraceae bacterium
AAGTGAAACTCCTCCCACAAACTGGAACTTACCATTGTGACCATTCTTAGCATGAGTAAACGATTTCATATTCTTCACCAAGTTCTTGGCATAGTTGTTCATAGGCAAATTTTTTCTTTTTATCAAACATAATGGTGTCTTCTTCTGTCCACCAAGGAGAATCATCTGGAGCATTGTCCATATCCATCATATTTTCATGATAAGCCTGTAAATACCAAAGAAGATTTTTTAATTTTCTGGAAATCGGCAGTTTTTGTTCATCAACAGCATAGCCGAATTTCATTCTTGTAGCGTCATTCGCTGACCAAAGGCAAGTGCCACCCCATTCAAACCAATACTTCATTTTGTATTTCCCCATTTTTATCTCTCCAAATTCCGGTGTGTCGATTTGTTATGGCTAAAGTATATCATCAATACGAACGACATTCAATCTTTATTTTCGGCCCTGATAGTAGCAGCAAGCAATGTCTTTGTACATACAAAGACTCGAAACTGTGGTTCCCGGCGTTGCCGGAAACCGCAGTTTCTGCTTGTTGGGGTAGCACCCCAAACCCCTTGAACAGCCCCGCAAAATCATCTGTGCTGATCTGTCCGCTGTTCCTGCTTGCACCGCTCCTCCACGGCCTCCTGTTCCTTTTCTTTTTCCAGAAGCATAGCCACCACTTTCTGCGCCACAAGATAA
>JAFLTE010000078.1 GCA_022510565.1 Lachnospiraceae bacterium
TGGCCTGGAAATCTGGAATCAGACTGACGGACAGATAGACATCTTCGTGGGCGGTGTCGGCACTGGCGGCACCATCTCCGGCGTAGGCAAATACTTGAAGGAGCAGAATCCGAATATAAAGATTATCGCCGTTGAGCCAAAATCCTCACCAGTGTTGAACGGTGGTCAGAGCGGCCCGCACAAGATTCAAGGTATCGGTGCAGGTTTTGTCCCTAACACCTACAACGCAGACATCGTGGACGAGGTGTTCGACGTGGAGAATGACGACGCTATCCGCACCGGCCGTCAGTTGGCACAACAGGAAGGCTTGCTCGTCGGCATATCTTCTGGAGCTGCCGCCTATGCTGCCACTCAGATTGCCAAACGTCCCGAGAACAAGGGTAAGAAGATTGTGGTGCTGCTGCCCGACACGGGTGAGCGTTATCTCTCCACCGTCCTCTACGCTTTCGAGGAATATCCGTTGTAAGCAAACGATACTAAACGAAGGAGCACGCCGTTTTTGGTGTGCCCCTTTTCTTTTTTTCATTATTTTTTTGTACCTTTGCCGTCATGAATGATTTTTTTTCCTTAATAGACCGCCTGCAGGACTTTCTGTGGACTTATATCGTGCTGGCCATGCTGGCCGGCTGTTCGTTGTATTTCACTTGCCGACTGCGATTCAT
>JAFLTE010000079.1 GCA_022510565.1 Lachnospiraceae bacterium
GTAGACGGACTGGCCGATGGTGCCGGTGAGGAAGAAGCCGGGCTCATATACCGATGCGGTCTCCCGGAAATCGTCGAACTGCGTCATATCCACCAGAGCGCCGCGGACAGCCAGCTCATACGGGATGGTGTAGTTGATGCCGGTGGCCACATCCGGCGCGTTGCCGGAGGAGTTGGCCAGGACCAGCTTATACTGATCCGGCATGATACTGATATCCACCTCGATCCCCGTCTGCGGCGTGAAGTACTCGTCGATCATCTTCTGCATGATCTGAACGTACTGGCTGGAACGGTTGACCCAGACCTGAAGGTGGTCACGGTCGATATTGGCGGCGGAGTAGGACTGGTCAAAGAAAGAGGCAAAGAAACGTTGGATGGACATCCAGGCGGACTGGAAGAAGTTGGGGGGCGACGGGAGCTTCGCTCCCTCCTGATAGATCCATATCCTGTCGATGGCCAGACCGTTCTCCAGCAGGGAGTCGATGGTGTTGGCCAGGTACTGGTTGACGGAGTTGGTGCTGGAGGACAGCTCGCCGATGCGGTAGGGGATCTCATCCGGGCTCTTCGCCAGAGAGGTAAGCTGATTGGCGGCGATCAGCATGGAGGACATGACCGCTACGTTCTTGTTTTTGGCGTTGAAGTGCCGGGCGCTGGC
>JAFLTE010000008.1 GCA_022510565.1 Lachnospiraceae bacterium
TATACTATATATTGTATCACCGTTTTTTTTGATGTCAAGGTCATATATAAAAAAAGAACGGCATCCGCATATGCGAATGCCGCCCTTACATAAGCTGGAAAAGGGACTCGAACCCTCGACCTACTGATTACGAATCAGTTGCGCTACCGACTGCGCTATTCCAGCCTATCCTGCAACAAGAATTATTATACTTATTTATAACTGATTTTGCAATAGCAAAATTTACGTGAGGCTAAAATAAAAATATATAAAATAATTTAACCTATATTTTTTTCGGAAGACTGACCGATATGAACATCCATCTGCGGATACGGTATTGCTATGCCCGCCTCATCCAACGCATATTTAATCTGTTCGGTGATACGCCATCTGCACTCCCAGTACTTCTCATTATCCGCCCAACAGCGCACCATTAATTTCACTCCGCTGTCCGCCAATTCCTGCACGAACACCCTATGATCCTTTTCCTGCATCACCGCCTCGTCACTGTTCAGAACATCCATAAGTACTTCTTTTGCCCGGCGAATATCCGCATCGTAGGATATGGTAACCGTAATATCCATCTTACGCTCTCCAAGCGCACTGATATTCATAATATTTGAATTGGCAAGAGAACCGTTGGGAATAATGACAACATGATTATCCGGTGTCGCCAGTTTGGTATAGAAAAGCTGGATTTCCCTGACGGTCCCTTCATGTCCTTGGTTATCTACCTTAATGTAATCATCAACCTTAAAAGGTTTTAACAGCAGAATCAGTACGCCGCCTGCGAAGTTGGACAGACTTCCCTGTACTGCAAGACCGATTGCCACACCGGCAGAACCGAGAAGCGCAATCACGCTGGCAGCATCCAATCCAAAGCCGGAGGCAATCATAAACAGTAAAACTACATACAAAACTGCCTTAATAAAGGAATCCAAGAACTGCACTACACCTACATCCGCATTGCCTTTCTTTAGGGAACGACGGACGATTCTACGCACCAGTTTGATAATCTGGATGCCAATTAGGAAGAACACCAGCGCAAGAAGTACTCTGATGCCGAATCGCATCGCTTTGTCAGGTAATTCCTGTATATATTTCTGTATCAAATCAACATCAATTTCTCCGGAATCGATTAGTGTTAATCCTGCCAACTGTTGTTCCATCATTCTTCTCTACCCCAGATCCCTTTATTTTTGTTATGCCTTCTTTGTTGTCGTTTTGCTTGTGGTCTTCTTTGTGGTTGTCGCCTTCTTGGCAGTCTTTTTAACCTTATTATCCGTGCCGGTTTGTTCAGACTTTTCTGTAGTCCGTTTTTCCTGCGCTGCCGTGATTTGCTGAAGCTTTCTTTCCGCCTCCTGCGCTTTCTTTAACATCTCATCGGCAATCCTGGCGCGCTCTTTTGCTTCCGCAGCCGCAGCCTTTGCCAATTTTTTTGCCTCTGCGGCCTCTCGTGCGATTGACTCAGCCGCCTCCTTGGCTTCTCTGCGCTCCTGTTCCTCTTTCGCTTTGCGAAGCTCTTCAGCACGAATCCTTTCAATTTCCGCCTTCTCCTCGACAGTATATGGCGTGTACTCAAAAATGCTTACGGACAGCGGTGCGCACACCATATCAATAGCAAATGGCTTACCGTCCCACTCCGTCTCAATCGTATTGCACACATTTTTATTGACCGTACCGCTTCCGCCGTAAATCTTGGCATCGGTATTCATAATCTCATTATATTTACCTTCGTAAGGGACTCCTACCCGAAACTCCTGCTTCACATTGGCAAAGTTTGCCACAACTATCAGACTTTCTTCCGGCTTATCGGTTTTGCGAATATACGACAACATACACGCATTGGGCGTGATACAGTTAATCCACTCAAACCCTTCCCATGAATTATCCTTGACATACAAGGCAGATTTAGAAGTATACAGCTGATTCATATCCGCAATAAAGCGGTTGAGTTTGGCGTGTTCAGCCACATCAAGCAAATTCCACTCCACTTCTCTGTTCTCATTAAATTCATCGTATTCGCCGATATCCTGCCCCATAAAGAAAAGCTTTTTGCCCGGATGAGTCATATGGTAGGCATAAGTCAGTCGCATATTTGCAAACTGTTCTTTTCTCTCTCCCGGCATCTTGCCAAGAAGCGTCGCCTTACCGTGGACTACTTCATCATGGGAGAACACCAACATAAATTTTTCGCTGTAGGCGTAAATCATGCTGAATGTAAGGTCATTGTGACGACCGGAACGGAAATAAGGGTCAGTCTTTATATAATTCAAATAATCGTTCATAAAGCCCATATTCCATTTCAAATCAAATCCTAATCCGTCATCGTCAAGTGCACCCGTGACCTTAGGCCATGCCGTGGACTCCTCGGCAATCATGAGAACTCCTTCGTTGCGCTTTTTTATAATGGAATTAAGATGCTTGATAAATTCTACAGCTTCCAGATTCTCGTTGCCGCCATAAATGTTGGCAACCCACTCTCCGTCATTCTTGCCATAATCAAGATACAGCATGGAAGCTACGGCATCAATACGGATTCCGTCCGCATGATATACCTCCGTCCAATACAATGCATTGGCAATCAGATAATTGCGTACTTCCGGCCTTCCATAGTTATAAATCAATGTCCCCCAGTGCGGATGGAATCCCTGTCTGGGATCCTGATGCTCGTACAGACACGTGCCGTCGAAACCGGAAAGACCATAGGTATCCCGCGGGAAATGCGCCGGAACCCAGTCTAATATCACGCCGATTCCCGCCTTATGCATCTCATTCATGAAAAACATAAAATCCTCTGCGGTGCCGTAGCGTGAGGTGGGCGCATAATATCCAATTACCTGATAGCCCCACGATGCGTCTAAGGGATGCTCCATCACCGGCATAAGCTCTATATGCGTATATCCCATCTTCTTCACATATTCAATAATCTTAGGCGCAAGCTCCCGATAGTTATAATACTCTCTGCCGTCCTGAGGCTTTGCAAAAGAGCCGAGATAGACTTCATACACGTTCATAGGCTCATCTTCTGCCTGCAGCTTAGCGCGATTTTTCATCCATTTACTGTCTTCCCACTGAAAACCGTCTAAATTTCTGACAACGGATGCGCTGTCGGGACGAAGCTGCTGACCGAAAGCGTAGGGGTCCGCTTTTAAGAAGGTCAGTCCACCCTTGGCTTTAATCTCAAATTTATAACAATCTCCTTCCTTTACATCCGGAACAAACAATTCGAAAATGCCGGAATCCCAAAGTCTACGCATCTGATGTGCCCTGCCGTCCCACGCGTTAAAATCCCCCACAACGCTGACACGCAGTGCATTTGGTGCCCACACTGCAAACAAAACACCCTCCACACCGTCAATCTTCATGGGATGTGCACCCAGCTTCTCATAAATCAAATAATGAATACCTGCATTAAATTTTTCTGTGTCCTCTTTGGTGATCTGTGGCGGATAATTGTAAGAATCCCTCACTTTTTTCAGAGAACCGTCCTGTGCTTCCACAATATATTCATACTCCGAAATCTTCTTGCCGGGAATCAGCACGGCAAAATAGCCTTCCTCATCCGCCATCTCCATCTTATAGCTCTTGTCTCCCTCGGTGAGCTGAAGACGAACACTCTTTGCCCCCGGCTGGAATGTCTGCACAAGAACGGAACTGCCCACTATGTGTGCGCCTAAAATCTCATGGGGACTATCCGATTCTGAATATACGATTTCTTCTATTTCAGGCCAATTCATTAATTTATACAGTTTCTTATTCATCATTCTTCCCTTTCACATATTGTTTATAATATCCGCACATCGTATGCTGTAATTACATTGTAGACCATTATTGTTCAATCTTATGTATCAGCAGCCCGCTGCGAAGCTTCGGCTCAAACCATGTTGATTTCGGCGGCATCAGTTTGCCCGCATCGGACACGGCAAACAATTCATGTATATCCGTAGGGTACATTGCGAAAGCAACCTTAGCATCCGTATGTACGCGCCTCTCCAATTCTTTAAGCCCTCTGATTCCTCCCACGAAGTCAATGCGCTCATCCACCTTAGGATCTGCAATGCCAAGAACCGGCTCCAACAGGTCTCTCTGCAGAACCGACACATCCAGATCATGTACCGCATCGCCGTTATACTGTTCTTTCCTGATTCTCAGGCAGTACCATGTATTCCCAAGATACATACCGATTTCGCCCTTACGCTGCGGTCTGCAAACATCCCCACTCACAACGGACACATCAAAAGTCTGTCCTATGCGCTCGAGAAATGCATCCGCGGAATAACCGTTCAGCGATTTTACCACGCGGTTGTAGTCCATAATCATAAGCTGGTCGTCCGGAAAAAGAACGGATAAAAAGAAATTGTACTCTTCTTCTCCCGAGCGTTCCGGATGCGCGTTTTTTCGCATCTGTGATACCCGCACAGCCGAGGCGCATCTGTGATGTCCGTCAGCGATATAAATTGTCTCAACCTGCTCAAATTCACGTCTGATCAGCTCTACAGCATCCGCGTCATCAATCACCCACAATCTGTGCGTAATGCCGTCCTCTGCCGTAAAATCATAGATTGGTGATGTACTCATAGCTTTGCGTACCTGAGTTTCTATTCCATCCCGCCTGCGATAAGCCAGGAAAATCGGTCCGGTCTGTGCACTACACACATCCACATGGCGAATACGATCCGCCTCTTTATCTGCTCTGGTGTTCTCATGCTTCTTGATAATTTGATTCTCGTAATCCTCTACGGAGGCACAGGCCCCGATTCCCACTTGAGAGCGCCCGTTCATCACCAGTTCGTACACATAGTATGCCTTATGCTCCTCCTCTATAAGAAGTCCCTGTTCAAGCATATCCTGTAACATATCTCCGGCCTTCTCATAGACCTCCGGCGCATACATATCATAATCCTCCGGAAACTGCGTCTCAGGTCTGTCGATTCTAAGAAACGTATAAGGATCGCCCTTTACTTTCTCATATGCCTCCTGCCTGCTGTACACATCATAAGGAAGCGCTGCAATACGTTCTGCCAGATCCGCCCGCGGCCTTACGGCGCGAAAAGGATTTACTTTAGCCATCTTATCTCCCATCCTAATAAATTTTCAAACACTATATAGATTTATTTTAGCAAATAAGCCTATACAGCACAAGCGAGAAATGATATGATAGGCACAAAAGAAAAACAAGCGGCGCTGAAAGCGCGGGCTTGCGAGTATGTGAATAAAAAGATTAACAGAAAAGGAAGTATAAACTATGACCCCTGAAAACAAAGAAATATTGGACCGCATCAACGCATATGCCGAGGAGGCACTTGCGGATATTGATCCGCAGAAAACAAGGATTTCCTTCCAGTTGGACGCACTGCGGCCTGTAATGCAGGAAATTGCAGACGAGAAAGGTATGTCAATCGAGGATGTCTTTATTCTCTATATGGATTTGGCCAGTGAAGCCTCCGTGGAAGCGGAAAATCATCTTCAAGCTACTCTCGATGATGACGGAGATGCCGATTTTTCTAAAATTGCAAACCGCTTAAACTGATAAAGACATAAAAAAGCGCAAGTCCGGCGGACTTGCGCTTTGATATTAAGCTCACTTTACTACTCTGACTCTGAATACACCCTCTATAGACTGTAATTTTTTGATAATCTCTTCGGATGCGGGGGCCTCTATATCAATCATGGTATAGGCGACCTCTCCTCTTGATTTATTGGTCATATCCGATATATTAATCCCGTTGTCACCGAAGCAAGCCGTAAATTTGGTAATCATATTGGCAATATTTTTATGGAAAATCGCCACACGGCCGACCTGAGCACAAATTCCCATATCACAGTTCGGATAGTTGACACTGTTGATAATATTACCGTTCTCCAGATAATTTTTAAGTTCTTTAACTGCCATCACCGCACAATTGTCCTCGGATTCTTCCGTAGACGCACCCAGATGAGGAATCACAATGCATCCGTCCTGCCCTGCTGTCGTTGTGTTAGGGAAGTCGGAGACATATTTGCGTATTTTCCCGCTCTCTATTCCATCGATAACCGCTTTTTCATCTACCAAGAGATCACGGGCAAAATTCAAAAGTATTACGCCATCTTTCATCTGCTCAATGGCTTCTTTGTTAATCATTCCTTTCGTAGAATCCATCAAAGGCACATGAATCGTAATGTAGTCACACTCCGCATAGATTTCTTCAACATTCAACACGTGTTTCACGTCACGGCTTAAATTCCACGCAGCATCCACAGAAACATAGGGGTCATAGCCGTATACTTCCATGCCAAGATGCTTTGCCACGTTGGCAACCTTCACACCAATCGCACCCAAACCGACAATACCCAGTTTCTTGCCCTCGATTTCCGTACCGGCAAAGTTTTTCTTCGCCTTCTCTGCCGTCTTGCCCACGTTCTCGTCGGCACGGTTCTCTTTCACCCACTCAATACCACCTACCACGTCACGGGCTGCAAGCAGCATACCGGCAATGACAAGTTCCTTAACTCCGTTGGCATTGGCTCCCGGGGTGTTGAAGACTACGATACCTTTCTCCGCGCATTTATCCAAAGGAATATTATTCACGCCGGCTCCGGCTCTGGCGATGGCAAGGAGATTATCCGGAAGCTCCATGTCATGCATAGCGGCACTTCTTACCAAGATACCGTCTGCCTCTTCTATCTGCTCCGTCTTTACATATTTACTGTCAAACTTTTCCAGCCCTACTCCCGCAATCGGATTTAAACAATGATACTTAAACATATGAATAACCTCTTTTCTGTCCGTTATTTATTATTCTTCTCAAACTCTCTCATAAAGGCAACCAGTTTTTCTACACCCTCAATCGGCATGGCATTATAAATACTTGCTCTCATACCACCCACACTGCGGTGTCCTTTGAGATTGACAAAACCGGCCTCAGTCGCCTCTTTAATAAACTTGGCATCCAATTCATCATTGCCTGTCACAAACGGTACATTCATAAGAGAACGATCTTCTTTTCTGACTGTGCCTTTAAACAGCTCGCTCTCGTCCAAGAAATCATATAAAATCTTGGCTTTCTTCTCGTTGATTTCTTTCATCGCACTAAGGCCACCGTTTTTCAGAAGCCATTTAAACACCTTGCCGCATATGTAAATTCCGTAACACGGCGGCGTATTGTACAACGAGTCATTATCAGCGTGTACCTTGTATTTCATCATGGTAGGAGTACAGGGAAGCACATCGTCTGTAAGGAGATCCTCCCTGATAATAACCACCTGTGTACCCGCAGGTCCAACATTTTTCTGTACTCCGGCATAAATCATGCCGTACGCCGACACATCCATGGGCTCGGACAAAAAGCTGGAAGATACGTCGGACACAAGAATTTTACCTTTGGTATTCGGCAACTTATGGAACTTCGTCCCATAAATTGTGTTATTCTCACAGATATATACATAGTCCATATCATCCGTAATCGGTAAATCGGAACAATCCGGAATATATGAAAATGTCTTATCCGCAGAAGAAGCAAGTTCCACCGCCTCACCGTAAATCTTAGCCTCCGCAAAGGCTTTTTTTGCCCACTGTCCTGTCAGGATATATCCCGCCTTGCGATTTTTCATCAAGTTCATCGGCACGGAAGCAAACACAAGACTTGCACCGCCCTGTAAGAATAAGACTTTATAATTATCGGGGATATTAAGAAGCGTCCTTAAGTCAGCCTCCGCCTCTTTAATAATGGTATCGTAAGCCTTCGAGCGATGACTCATCTCCATAACCGACATGCCGGTTCCCTTATAGTCTAACATCTCTTCTGCGGCTTCCTTTAAAACTTCTTCAGGTAAAACCGCAGGACCTGCGGAAAAATTATATACTCTAGCCACTTTTCACTCCTCCAATTATTCATCTGAAATTTATAAACCAACAAACATTGTACCTTTTTCACATACTTTAGTCAATTACTAAGGTAAATATTTCACAGACTTATACCACATAACTCTACATAACCGTTAATAAAACATCACGACAGGAGTTCCTACTTCCGCGCTCTCGTACAGCTCAACCATAGCATCCCGCGGCGTATTAATGCACCCGTGAGAGCCGTTCGTCTGATAGATGGTTCCGCCGTATTTGCTGCGCCATGACGCATCGTGTATCCCGATATTACCTTTCACCGGCATCCAGAAATCCACATGCGATGCGTATCCCTCTCCTCTCAGGATACGGTCGGTCTGCTTCAGATACACATAATTGACTCCGGAAGGCGTATCCATCTTGCGGGAAGTGTTGCCGGTCACAATAGGTGTGGCAATTTTCTGCACCCCGTCCACATAGTAGTACATCATCTGCTCTCCCATGTCCACCTCTATATAGGTATTCCCAATGTCATTTCTGCCTTGCGCCCACGCTTTCTGCGTATAGACGGGCTCATGGACTTCCTGTCTTTTTTCCTGAAATGCCGTGGTCAAATATTCCACTTCCGCAGCACGGTCCATCTTATTACCGTAAATACCGCCTTCCACCGTGACAATCGTCCCCCTGGTGGCCCGGAACTGTCTGCTGATTCCGACCGTATCATACTCGTCCGCCAGAGCATCTATAAACTCTTCTATGGCATTTTCCCTAAGCTTCAGATTTCCATCCTCATCTGTCACAAAACTGCCGTCTTCCGCAATCTCAATCCAATCACATACCACCGACGAATCTACGGTAACCTTCTCGTTTCCCATCACATAAACGATATCACACTGTTGAAACTGCTCTACTTTCTCCCAGATCTCAAGTGTCTCCTGCATCTGTGCTGTCAACGAAAGATCTTGGTAACATCCTTCATCCTCGAGATATATTTCGGATTCAGACTCCTCAATAGCTTTTATAATCAAAGCTTTTGCTTCATCGACCTGCAAAACATTCATCCGTTCATTCAGGAGTTCATAGCCATGATTTGTCTTGATAATCGACACCTCACGCTCCTCGTCGGACCGTCCGCTTTCTACAGACAGAAACGGGATTATTTCCAAAACTGCATCCAATGCCTGCCTGTCATAAGACACTACAGGTGTCAGTTTGGCGCTGTCACCCTGTTTAAGGCTCTCAATCCACATCCACGGATTCTGGCGCTTCTGATAGATTTCAAGGGCTGTGACAAAGTCAAATTGATAATTGATTTGTTCAGTAGTTATCAGATAAGAATTGCCGTCTTTGTCATAGACTGTAATGCCTTCGTACGCAAAGTTCTGCACAAGGTCCGCATTCACCTCCTGAATACTTCTCCCCGTGCAGTACACATCATTAATCCACGTCCCGTAAGCAAATGCGTTGTGGTAGTAAATGGCCAGTCCGATGTATGTTCCCATCAGACTGACCAGAATAATACATAATATAATTACCAGGTGTTTTATAAATGTTTTCATAAGATGTTTCCGGTCACCTTAATTTCAAGTCCTCTTTCGTACTATATGCTGCAGTGTTTATCCGTTTGACTGCGCCAAATCCTTGGCATCAAAAGCTTCGCTGATAGGCGCTCCGGCAGGAACCATGGGAAATACCTTGTCATCTTCCGGAATAATACAATCCAGCAGAACCGGTCTCTTCATGGCAATCGCCTTCTCAAGCGCCGGTGCCACTTCTTCCTTCTTCGTGACTCTGATTGCCTCACACCCCAAACCTTCTGCCACTTTACAGAAATCTACACTGTCATTTAACACGGTCTGCGAATATCTCTTACCGTAGAAAAGAGTCTGCCACTGACGAACCATGCCCAGTACATGATTATTGATTACAACCTGAATAATAGGTATGTTGTAACGACTTGCCGTGGCAAGTTCGTTCATGTTCATGCGGAAACAGCCGTCACCCGCAATATTGATACAAATCTTATCAGGGCATCCCATCTTGGCCCCGATGCATGCACCCAAACCATATCCCATGGTGCCAAGTCCGCCCGAAGTAAGAAGGGTTCTCGGCATAGAATATTTATAGAATTGCGCGGCCCACATCTGATGCTGCCCCACATCCGTGGTGATTACCGCTTCGCCGCCCGTCACCCTGTCAATCTCTTCTATAATATAGGGACAGGACAATGCGGAGTCGTCATAAGCCAAAGGATATTTTTCCTTCAACTCCATAATATGGGCAATCCAATCTTTATGCTCCTGCTGTGTCAGTTTGTCGTTTATAATTGTCAGAACTTCTTTCAGATCGCCTACAACAGAGACATCCGTACGGATATTCTTATTGATCTCCGCCGCATCGATATCAATATGAAGCACTTTGGCATTCTCCGCAAATTTCTGAGGATTACCTACCACACGGTCGGAGAATCTGGCACCCAGCGCAATCAACAGATCACATTCACTGACACCAAAGTTGGATGTCTTTGTACCATGCATACCAATCATACCGGTATAGTACGGGTCATGCCCGTCAAAAGCGCCTTTACCCATCAAAGTGTCACACACGGGCGCATCCGCCTTCTTGGCAAATTCTCTGACTTCCTTATATGCGCCGGAAATCACGGCACCGCCACCCACATAAATAAATGGTTTCTTCGCTTCCTTAATCAACTGCAATGCGGTTTCAATCATCTGGGACTGATCCTGCTCGTTTACAGGCAGCGCCTCTGCCGACTGCTTTGTGTACTCGCATTGATTGGCCGTCACATCCTTAGTGATATCCACCAATACCGGCCCCGGTCTTCCGCTTCTCGCTATTGCAAAAGCTTTGCGCAGCGTATCTGCTAATATGTTGACATCCTTTACAATATAACCGTGCTTCGTAATCGGCATGGTCACACCCGCTATATCTACCTCTTGGAAGGAATCTTTTCCGAGTGAGGGAAGATTCACATTACAAGTAATCGCCACCATCGGCACGGAATCCATGTACGCCGTGGCAATGCCGGTCACCAGATTGGTTGCACCCGGTCCGCTTGTAGCCAGGCAAACACCAACTTTACCTGTCGCTCTGGCATAACCGTCCGCAGCGTGCGCCGCACCCTGCTCATGGGATGTCAAAATATGGGTTATTTCATTACTATGTTGATATAACGCATCATATACGTTAAGAATTGTTCCTCCCGGATAGCCGAACACGGTATCCACACCCTGCTCCTTCAGGCATTCCACAACAATCTCCGCACCTGTCAATAACATTCTTATTTCCTCCTGCTCTTCTTAACTGTTCTTAGGCATTTCCAAAACTGCTCCTCTGTTGCCGCTTGTCACCATCTCACGGTATCTGGCAAGATAACCGCTTGTCACTTCCGGCTGTCTGGGCTGCCATTTTTCTTTTCTAGCCGCCATCTCTTCATCGGACACTTTTAGATCCAGCTTCATATTAGGAATATCGATACTGATAATATCTCCCTCTTCTACAAGCGCAATAGGACCACCTACAGCCGCTTCGGGTGATACATGCCCTATAGACGCACCGCGGGATGCACCGGAGAACCTGCCGTCCGTAATAAGCGCTACTTTGGAGCCAAGCCCCATACCTGCAATGGCGGAAGTAGGATTGAGCATCTCTCTCATACCCGGACCGCCTTTAGGTCCTTCATAGCGAATAACCACTACATCACCTTCTTTAATCTTTCCGCCCTTGATGGCTGCAATGGCATCTTCCTCGCATTCAAATACCCGCGCAGGGCCCTCGTGCACCATCATCTCTTCCACTACAGCAGAGCGTTTCACAACACTTCCGTCCGGTGCAAGATTTCCTTTTAATACGGCAAGACCTCCGGTCTTACTGTATGGATTGTCAACCGTTCTAATAACATCCGTATTTTTATTAACCGCATTCTTGATATTCTCACCGACAGTCTCGCCTGTCACAGTCATGCAGTCCGTGTGAAGAAGCCCGATGTCTGCCAGTTCTTTCATAACGGCGTAAACACCTCCCGCCTCATTCAAATCCTCCATATAGGTAGGACCTGCCGGAGCCAGGTGACACAGATTCGGTGTTTTCTCGCTGATTTCATTGGCATAGGCAATATCAAAATCAAAACCAATCTCATGTGCAATTGCCGGAAGATGCAGCATGGAGTTAGTGGAACATCCCAGTGCCATATCTACCGTAAGCGCATTTAATATAGCATCCTTTGTCATAATGTCTCTGGGACGTATGTTTTTCTCTAACAATTTCATGACAGCCATTCCTGCGTGCTTCGCCAATTTAATTCTCTCAGAATAAACAGCGGGGATGGTGCCGTTGCCCCTAAGACCCATTCCGAGCACTTCCGTCAGGCAGTTCATGGAGTTTGCGGTATACATACCGGAACATGAGCCGCATGTAGGGCAGGTTTTTTCCTCGAATTCTCTAAGTTCTTCGTCGCTTATCATTCCTGCGGCATGGGAACCCACAGCCTCAAACATGGAAGAAAGACTTGTCTTCTTGCCATGTACATGACCGGCCAGCATGGGACCGCCGGAGACAAACACAGTCGGAACATTAATACGCGCTGCCGCCATCAGAAGACCCGGCACATTCTTATCACAGTTGGGTACCATAACAAGAGCGTCAAACTGATGCGCCAATGCCATACATTCTGTGGAATCAGCAATCAAATCTCTGGTTACCAGAGAATATTTCATACCGATGTGTCCCATGGCAATACCATCGCAGACCGCGATTGCCGGGAACACAACCGGAACGCCTCCCGCCTCAGCCACACCCAGTTTTACAGCGTTGACAATCTTATCCAGATTCATATGTCCGGGAACAATCTCATTATAGGAGCTGACAATGCCGACCATCGGCTTACCCATCTCCTCCTCGGTGAATCCCAGTGCATTGAACAAACTTCTGTGAGGTGCCTGTTGTACACCTGCTTTGACATTATCACTTCTCATACTTACCGTCTCCTTTGTTTGTATTATATAACAGCTTATCCAGCCGACTCATTCTCTTTACTGATTTTTTATATAAAAGATAAATCTGTTATTCTCATACCCTGCCTGCATTTGCTCTTCAAGATATTCCGCAGGAATGGTATCCTTGGTCACATAAAACTTCCACCAATCTCCAACGGAGTCCCGCGTCACAAAATAACCTTCCGGTAAAAGCAAGTCCCTGTCAAGCAGAACACAATCAGCATCTTCAATTACCGTTGTCAACCTGACATTGTTTTCGCTCTCCATATCCAGACCATACAGATATTTTAGCAGATATTCCTGATCGCAGTCTGCTACGGCAATTCTGCTATACTGTGTTACATCTACAGCACGGTATGCATCCTCTATTGCCGCTTCCCTGGCACTATACTGCACGTTATAAGACAGTGTGAACAGCAGTACCACACACCAAATACCGCACCAGAGGCTGCCTGCCGCGGCTATATGCCTTTTCGGCTTCATAAGTACGGCTCCTTTCCCGAGCAATGGACTTCCCTTAGCCAATAACCGTACAACGCCCTGCCAAAACCATGCAAACGCAATTGCCACAACAACTCCTGCAAAGGAAAAGACCCTGTGATACGGAAGTGCACATTGGATAATCAGCATAAGCGGAATACACAAGATACTACACACAAGATAAACTGATATAAAATCATCACAGCTGTCCTCTTGGTTTTCTGCGAGCTGCTTACTGTCCACTTTACTTTCTCTGATTCTTAAAACAATACTCACTGCAGCAGATGTAACGCATACTATTAATAACAATGCAAGAATCATCTTCCCGCCTGTATAATATTCATTCAACAGATAACCCAGCCAGTCTACAAGCCGTCTTAGATATCCTGCCCGCGATACACTCTGTATATAGGGTGTGGCAAGCATATAGTCAATACCTGTCTTTAATGCCGTAAAAGGTGCCCGCATCAAAACATCTGCGTGACTCATACCGTAATAGGCGCTGTCCTGCGACTTTACGAGCAGATTGGAGCCGATGGCGAGCCACACAATACTATATATCCCCACAGTGAATACCGCACTGATAAGCGATGTCAGAATCAAAAGCCACAGTCGCTTATATTTTCCGCGCATAAGTAGTATAAATCCACCGACCAGACAGACCGGCACCACCACATACACACTGCTTGGTATGGCGTAGAGTGCCACGACCAGAGAAATGCCGAATACAACATAATATTTAACCTTGTCTTTACCTTCCGATATCAGACATAGCAGCATATTTAAAGCTGCCAGATAGCAAAACGTCACAAGTGCGTAGCCCCTGCCCTGAACCGCCAGTTGATTAACCATTTTCATGCCGGCAAAACAAAATACCGGGATTAAAGCCATTCCACGCTCGAAACATTTCCTGCCGATCCGAAAAAGCAGTACAAGACTGCCAATACTGCTAAGATAAGAGATGCCGCGCAAAGAAACGGCAGAATTACCAAAAATGGTAAGGCAGGCCGAAAGCATAGAATAACACATGTGATTATTAGGAAGCGGCCAATGAATTGCGGCATATACCGGTCCTCTGCTGATAAAATAGTAGTAGGTGTACAGTTCGTCATACCACGGCGTCAAGGCAAACATACGCCAACCGTAATAAACAGCCATACCTGTCAGAAATAATAAAAAAACGATTGTTTCTCTATCCGGTTTATGCCATCTGTATTTCTGTCCCATCCGCGTATTCCTGCTATATTTCCATCCTATTTAATACGTTCTGCCAGCAAATCTCCCATCTGCTTACAACCCACCTGAGTGCATCCGTCCGACATAATGTCAACAGTGCGGTAACCATCCTTTAAAACCTGTTTGACTGCATTCTCAACATCGTCTGCCTCGTTATCCAAATCAAAACTGTAGCGCAGCATCATAGCCGCGGAAAGTATTGTGGCTATAGGATTCGCCACATCCTTGCCCGCAATGTCCGGCGCGGAACCGTGACTGGGCTCATACAATCCGAATTTCGTGTCATTCAGCGACGCGGATGCAAGCATACCGATAGAGCCTGTCACCATACTTGCTTCGTCGGACAAAATATCCCCAAACATATTCTCAGTCAAAATCACATCAAACTGCGCCGGGTCTTTGACAAGCTGCATTGCACAATTATCCACCAGCATATGCTCCAAAGTCACTTCCGGATAATCTTTGGCAACCTCCTCCACAACACTTCGCCACAATCTGGATGAATCCAGCACATTCGCCTTATCCACACTGGTTACTTTCTTCCTTCTCTTCATGGCAATATCAAAGCCTTTTACGGCAATTCTTCGAATCTCATTCTCATCGTACACAAGTGTATCCACGGCTTTTCTCACGCCGTTTTCCTCAGTAGTTTTGCGCTCGCCGAAATACAATCCTCCGGTCAGCTCACGCATAATCATCATGTCAAAGCCCGCCTCGGAAATTTCTTCTTTTAACGGACACGCACCTTTTAACTCACTATATAGTACCGCAGGTCTTAAATTTGCAAACAGATTCAATGCTTTTCTGATGCCAAGAAGTCCTGCCTCAGGTCTTAAATTCGGAGGAAGTTTGTACCACGGGGATGTAGTCGTATCTCCGCCGATAGAGCCCATCAGCACCGCATCCGCACTCTTCGCCGTCGCAATCGCCTCCTCGGTCAGGGGTACGCCGTGCACATCTATGGACGCGCCACCCATCAAAATGTCGGTATAATGCATGGTATGTCCGTATTTAGTCGCTATCACATCCAAAACTTTCTTAGCTTCCGCCACAATCTCCGGTCCGATTCCGTCCCCCGGAATACACGTAATATTTAAGTCCATACTTTTATCCTCACTTCTATGCTTATTACCGTAAAATATCACTTATATATCATAGTATATTCTCTAATAAATTTCAATAATAAAGTCAGGCTTCATAATTATACACTGCAGCAAACAAAACAAAGGCGAACCAAATATGGTCCGCCTTCAATATCATATGTTATTAAATCTTCGAATCATTAATACCGCTTAGTCGGCTGTAAAAGTCTTCTCCGCCATTACATTGCCGTCGGGATCGGTATAACGAATTGTAACTGTGCAAGTAGCGTCTCCTTCAAGGATAGAGTCAAACTGTGCTGCCTGTGTTTTGAACTGATCACCCTGTGTCTCAAGTGCCTCTGCAAGACCGTCAGCCATCTCATCTGTAAGATAATCGCTGTCTGTAATCATGAAAATCATAACAAAGTCATTACCGGACACTTCATAGGAAAGAGAGATACCATCCTCACTCATTGCCTCTAACATGCTGTCATACATATCCTTTAAAGTCGGGTCAGTAAAATAATCTTCCAATGTCTGGGCATCTGCGAGAGAAGATTCCTCTTCCTCTTCCTCTTCTTCGTCCTCGTCCACAACTTCCGGAGCCTCTGTTTCTTCTTCCTCAGCGTCGTTTACTTCTTTCTCTTCCTCTTTCTCCTCTTCAGCTTCGGGTGCAGATACATCTTCCTGTGTATCCGTATCCTCTACAGCAGATGTACTTTTGCTGTCATCGGAACCGCCACAAGCCGTAACGGATAATGTGAGTGCCATAGCTGCTGCACATGCAAGAAATTTCAATGTTCTTCTCTTCATAATATTTTCCTCCTCTTGCCCATTAAGGGCTTATACCATAATAATATGTTACATCAAACAACACGTGATTTTACATGATGTAATGTGTTTTGTCAATATATTAACGCGAAATTAATATACTTAAACTAAACTAAAAACACCGAATCCACTTACTCGCCATCCGGCTTTTCAATCCGCGCGACCGCAGATTTCTGCATCGGAATACGACAGTTCTTGTTGCTGCCGAACTCGACGATGATTGTATCATCCGTAATATCAATCACAATGCCGTAAAAACCGCTTGTCGTCAGCACAACATCACCTACAGCCATCTCAGAAAGCATTGCAGAAACTCTCTTCTGCTCCTTTTTCTGGGGACGATACAAAGCAAAATAAAAGAACGCCCCAATGATCACAACATAAAAAACAGTAATAAAAATGCCGCCGCCTGCGCCTACTGCCGCTGACTCGTCAGCCGTCAATAAAATATTCATCTGTCATTCCTCCATATCTTTATGCACTCTGCATCACGCCGATACAGCGCTTCAACGCCGTGCAATCTACTGCATATCATACACAAAACAATATAAGAAAACAAGCTTTTTCTTCTATAAATATATGAAAATATAAGATTTTGTGGATTAATGCTGCGTCCCCACGCCGGACTGCATACTTTCCAGCTTTCTTTTCTTGTAGGATGCAAATTCGTCATCCTCCAATGCCTGCCTGATTTCTTCCATCATTGTATTATAAAAGTATAGGTTGTGCAGGACACACAACCGCATACCCAGCATCTCTTTTGCCTTGAGCAAATGTCTGATATACGCCCGGGAATATCTCGCACATGCAGGACAGCCACAGCCCTCCTCAATCGGTCTGTCATCCAATTCATATTTTGCATTAAAAAGATTGATCTTACCGTAATTGGTATACAGATGTCCGTGTCTGCCGTTTCTGGTCGGATATACACAGTCAAAGAAATCCACCCCCCGCTCCACGGCCTCCAATATATTAGCCGGCGTACCTACCCCCATTAAGTAAGTAGGTTTATCCTGAGGCAGATATGGAACTGTCTCTTCTATAACATGATACATCTCCTCATGACTCTCACCCACCGCGAGTCCACCTATTGCATAACCGTCACAGCCAAGCTCCGCAATTCTTTTGGCATGCTCGATTCTGATATCATCATAAACGGCTCCCTGATTTATGCCGAAAAGAAGCTGCTTTTTATTGATGGTATCCTCCAAACCGTTCAAACGCATCATCTCCTTCCGACAGCGCTCCAGCCATCTGGTCGTACGCGCCACGGAAGCCTCCACATATCGTCTGTCCGCCACACTGGACGGACATTCGTCAAACGCCATGGCTATGGTAGATGCGAGATTTGACTGAATCTGCATACTCTCCTCCGGACCCATAAAGATTTTTCTGCCATCAACATGGGAGTGAAAATAGACACCTTCCTCCTTAATTTTGCGAAGACTCGCCAGAGAAAAAACCTGAAAACCTCCCGAATCCGTTAGAATCGGCTTGTTCCATGACATAAATTTATGTAAACCACCCAATTGTTTTATTATCTTGTCACCGGGACGCACATGCAGATGATATGTATTAGACAACTGGACCTGTGTCTTAATCTCCTCTAAATCCTGCGTGGAAACGGCCCCCTTGATTGCCGCCACCGTGCCCACATTCATAAATACGGGCGTTTGGATGATACCGTGTACCGTCTCCAACTGCGCCCGCTTCGCTCTGTCTTCTGTTTTGATAATTTTATACATTATAAATACCTATCCCAAAATTCTTCCAGACAAATGTCTTCGTCGTGCATAATCGTAGCCGCCTCGCGTCCTACATAACGAAAATGCCACGGCTCATACTCGATACTGGTAATATATTCTTTGCCCGACGGATAACGCAGTGCAAATCCATACTCACAGCTATGTTCCGCCAGCCATTGCCCCGCTTTCGTATCACCAAACCCCTCATTAAGTGAAGAGTAGGTATCGCAGGTAATATCTAACGCAAGACCGACCTGATGCTCACTTGCTCCAGGCACTGTAATTACCTGTGAAGTAAGTTTATATGCATCCATATAGGAATATCCCTGTCCCATGTATCGCTTAATTCTTGCATTGAAATTATATTCCTGTCTGTAATCTGTTCTGTAAGGAGAACTGATTACAAGATTGATACCGTCCTTTCTTGCCGCCTGCATCATGGCAAGCAAGTCGGATATGATTCTCTCGTCACACATCATACCATCCTTGATGGTTCCCAACTTGAAACTGTAATCCTCCGGAATCGGATGCTGCTTATTAATCAAAACAAGCCGCCAGTCCGAAGAATCAAATACATAATTGTCTTCGAGAGGCCAATCGCTTTCCTCTTCGGTCTGATAATCTCCGTAACTCTCCAGAATATCGTCAAGAGTATATGCCGCATCAACACCCTCTATATACTCCTCATTGTCATAATCACCATAGTCATCTTCGTAATCATCTTCTATGTATATCTGATTCTCCTCGCCACTTAACTCTGCCAGAGCTATATCGGAATCCTCCACAACTGCACTGTAAGTCTCCTGCGCCTTAATAAATCCCGTCTTCTCCGCAAATACCGCAAAGGAAAAACTGCAGCTGTTCATAAAAAAGATAACAACAAATAAAACACTTGCATATCGCTTCGTGTTCGTCGCAAAATGCCTTCCTATATAATATACGCACAAGACAACGGACATCAGCGCAAGGCACGGATAATAAAGCAATTTATTCTTTTTTGCAATATGAGTAAATTTGGAAATTACTTTTTCTCGAAATGTCTTTTTCATCAAAAGTCCTCAAACTCACTATTCATCTGCATACCGTAACTACCACCTGTCTAATATCATAACACATAAAATTTATTTGTACACTATTTTTATGTAAATTTATTATATTTATTTCTTTCATCTGATATGGTATACTTCCTAATGACAAACTTTGACAACTCCTAAAATTTATTAAACAATATGGCGCTTCGATAAATTAAATTATAAATTAATATTTCATGTGTTATTGATTTATGCAAGTTATCTTGCATTTTATTTTCAGAAAACTTCATGTTTAGACTTTCGCAATCAGATTTTGTCAGACTTATTCATATTTTATTATGGTAATTTCTGACATTTCAAAACAGATATCTTCTTTCATGCAATGAGATATTCGGTTTAGTTGCTGCGAACATTATTACAAGAAAGGATTAGAAATATGGCAGGTTCATCTTTTGGAAACATTTTTCGACTCACAACATGGGGTGAATCCCATGGTGAAGCACTCGGTGTAGTTGTGGACGGCTGTCCCGCAGGTCTTACGCTTGATGTAAGTGACATTCAGGCATACTTGAACCGTCGCAAACCGGGACAAACTAAAATTTCAACCCCCCGCAAGGAATCAGATGCTGTGGAAATTCTATCCGGCATCTTCGAGGGTAGGACTACCGGCACCCCCATCTCCATGCTGGTGCGCAACACGTCCCAACACTCTGCAGACTACAGCGAGATTGCAAACTACTACCGCCCCGGCCATGCAGATTATACCTTTGATGCTAAATACGGATTTCGTGACTATCGAGGCGGCGGACGTTCCTCCGGTCGTGAAACGATTGGCCGTGTGGCCGCAGGTGCCGTGGCTGCCAAACTCTTACGGGAATTCGGAATCGAACTGATTGCCTATACCAAATCCATCGGTCCTGTTGTCATCGATATGAATAAATTTGACAGACAAGCCATCACTGAGACTCCCACCTGTATGCCGGATACCTCTGCATCCGTACGTGCAGAATCTTATCTCGCCGATTGTATGAGAAGCTATGATTCCGCGGGCGGTGTTGTTGAATGTATCATTAAAGGAGTGCCTGCCGGATTGGGCGACCCGGTTTTCGAGAAGCTTGATGCCAATCTCTCCAAAGCACTTATGTCCATAGGTGCTGTGAAAGCCGTGGAAATCGGTGACGGTATTGATGCCGCTGCACACCACGGTTCCGAGAATAATGATTCATTCTGTATGGAGAACGGTAAAGTTACAAAGACCAGTAATCATGCCGGCGGCATCTTGGGCGGTATCAGTGACGGCTCGGACATCATACTTCGGGCACATATAAAGCCTACACCATCTATCTTCTCTTCCCAGAAGACCGTAAACAAGCAGGGAGAGGATATAGAAATTTCCATTAAAGGTCGACACGACCCTGTCATTGTGCCGCGTGCCGTGGTCGTGGTGGAATCCATGGCGGCAATTACGCTCGCAGATGCCCTACTTTCAAATGCAGGTGCAAAACTTGAATATTTAAAAAAGATATACGACAGATGATTCTGTCGTATATCTTTTTTTAACTGATATCCTTTTAACACTTTAATACGTGAGATAACTGCTGATACAGTACAATGTCTGTCCGTTATAATCTACTCTGGACCAACCATAATCCTCATTGATTCCTGTTCTTGTCACATATTCCCCGTTATGCAGTACTGCAACCACCGTTGCATCCGGGTTTGTCACACTTGGCAGGGCGCGCAGATTGACTTCTATCTTCGCCGTCACCTGCTCGTTTCTGTCGGCAAATTTCGTCTTAAGTCCGTCGCCGCTGCCCGCACCTTCCTGCTCCGGAACAGGCGGCTGATACTGCAGATCCGTGGTCAGATAACTGGACACTGCATAGACAGTTCTCCCGTCATAAGTAAGCCTTGACCAACCACTGTCACTGACACCCGTCCTCGTGGCCGTCTCCCCATTCTTCAACGTATAGACAATGGTACTGTCACCACCCTGGCTCGGAATGTCTCGAAGATTCGTGGAATCCTTGGCGGTTACCGTCTCATTCACTTCCGTAAAATTCATCAAGGCTTCTGCATCGGGTCTGACTTCCTCGGGTGTGTCAGGGTTTACCGCTTCCGCAGTGCCTTCGTACCCGAAATACGCCACATTGACGTCTACCGGTCTTGCGATTCCCGCCACCGTACCGCGGTTGGTGTACTGCCACATAGCATGGACCCCGCTGTAGGAAGACTTTGCCGTCTCCGGATAAGGTACGGAAGGATATTGTGATACCCATATCCTGTATGTATTCTCAATTCTTGTAGTATCCCACTTCGAATTGGCTGTCAGTTCTCCCATGGAAGCGTAGAACATCGGCGTGTAATCTCTATTATAGATTTCCTGTAAAAAGGCAATCGCGATATCCGTACGCTCTGCGTTGCTCAAATGATACTGTGCACTGTCAGGTTTGTCAAAGCCCTCACAGTCAAAGGCAACCGGATAAGTAATCTGATATCTGGAAATAAAATCCGCCACCCAGGCGGCCTCTGCCTTCGCTTCCTCTACGGTCGTAGCCGTAGAAAAGAAATACACTCCCACTTTAATACCGTTCTTCTGTGCTTCCTGCATATTATACTGAGCATTGGTATCGGCACAAATTTCTCTTGAAACATCTGCCCGGTATCCCACTCTTACCATGGCAAAATCAATTCCTGACGCTGCGACCTGTGCCCAGTCAATAGTCCCCTGATATCTTGCAACATCAATACCGATGGTAACCTGATCCGTCTCCGCCACTCTGCCTGAGGACAGTAACGCAGATATATCTACTTCTGTCCCCTGCTCGGTACTCATAGATGCCGACTGCGGGTCTTCCGAATCATCATCTACTACAGCCTCATCAGAATCATTTTTGTTCTCCGAATCAATATCATCTGTTATGTAATTCTCCGTGTTGTCCGCATCTTCTATTTCCTGCTCCTGAATCTGCCCGGCGCCCGAATTATCGTTCTCGGCCACCATCTCTCCGATAATATTTCTTGTAGTTCTTCCGGTTACGACGATAAAAGCAATTATCGCAACAATGACTAACAAAGCTACAACAGCAACGGGAATCATAAATTTTGCTACAGGAAGTGCATCATCGTCGTCATAGTCATAGTCATCATCGTCGTCATCATAATCTTCAGTGTACCTGCTGTCAGACACATCTTCATAATCGCCGGACTCTTCTTCATCATCCAAATCCAACAATTCGTCATCCAGATCGCTTAGTTTCTTCATAGCTTTCTCCGTTCTCAGTATTATCAGAAATTATCCAACAACTCCAAATAGAAGTTATTGTAATCTTCTCTCTTCTCCTTCATGAACTGAATTGCCGTCTTCGGATGCTGATTTAACAGTCCCGTCAAAAGATAAGGCACATCGTATCCCCATACCACACCCGACTCACGAAGCGGCACAATATGCTGCTCGATAAATTTCAGAATCGGATTAATACGATACTTCGGATTCTTTAAGAAACCGAGAAGCAACTCGCTGGGGCAATTACCACAGCCACGTCCCAAACCGCTCACCGTAGCATCTAAGTAGCTTACCCCCTTGATAATTGCCTCTGTTGTATTGGCAAAGGCAAGCTGCTGATTATTGTGCGCATGAATACCCACCTTCTTACCATACTTATCGGCCACTTCCAAATATTTGTCTGCCAGTCTTCTAATCTGCTCCGGGTAGAGGGAGCCGTAGCTGTCCACCAAGTATACCGTACCTACACTGCTCTGACATAGAAGTTCCAGTGCCGCATCGATATCCGCATCGTTAGACTTGGAGATTGCCATGATATTGACAGTTGTCTCATATCCCTTCTTGGTACAATCTTCTATCATTTCTACAGCAGCCGGAATTGTATTGATATACGTAGCAATTCGCACGAGGTCAATCGGGCTGTCCTTTTTGTTTAATATGTCTTTCTTAAAATCACACCGTCCAACATCCGCCATGACAGCCAGCTTCATGTCGGTCTTATTGTCACCTACAATGGCACGGATATCCTTGTCGTCACTGAATTTCCATTTGCCGAATTTGTTCACATCGAACATCTCCTTGGATGCCTTGTAACCAAACTCCATATAATCCACACCCGCTTTGATATTCGCCTGATACAGCTCCTTTACAAACTCGTCGGTAAAGTAGAAATCATTTACCAGACCGCCATCGCGCAGCGTACAATCCACCACCTTGATATCCGGAGTATAGGACATAAGTGTTCTTTCTTTTACTTTTTTCTCCATGATATTTTACCTCTCTTTCTTATTCTACAACAATTTTTCTGAAACTTTTCTTCCCTTTTTTGACAATAAACTCTTCCTCAGCAATTGCTTCCCTGGTGTAGGACGTCTTAATATCCGACACCTTCTCTCCTTTCACAGATACACCGCCCTGTTCCACGGAACGACGTGCATCGGAGCGGGATGTGGCAAGCCCTGATGCCACCAAAATACTTAAGATATCGATATTTCCATCCGTAAAATTCTCTTCCGTAAGAGTTGTCGTCGGCATATTTTCTGAACTTCCGCCACCGGCAAAAAGGGCTTTCGCCGCTTCCTCTGCCTTCTTCGCTTCCTCTTCGCCGTGGACGAGATTCGTCAGTTCATATGCAAGAATTTCTTTTGCCCGATTTAACTGGCTGCCCTCCCACTTATCCATCTCGTCAATCTGTTCAAGAGGTAAAAACGTCAACATTCGCAGACATTTCAGTACATCCGCATCTGCCACATTCCTCCAGTACTGATAAAACTCAAAAGGTGTCGTCTTGTTGGGGTCAAGCCACACCGCGCCTTTTTGGGTTTTACCCATCTTCTTCCCCTCCGAATTCATTAGAAGGGTAATTGTCATGGCATAGGCATCCTTACCCAGTTTACGGCGAATCAAGTCCGTACCGCCGAGCATATTGCTCCACTGGTCGTCTCCTCCGAACTGCATATTACAGCCGTATCTTTTATACAACTCCAGAAAATCATAGCTCTGCATAATCATATAGTTGAATTCTAAGAAGCTTAAACCTTTTTCCATTCTCTGCTTATAGCACTCCGCCCGAAGCATATTGTTAACACTGAAGCATGCTCCTACCTCACGGATGAACTCTATATAATTCAAACCGAGAAGCCAGTCGGCATTGTTCACCATGAGCGCCTTGCCCTCGGAGAAATCAATAAATCTGCTCATCTGCTTCTTGAAGCATTCGCAGTTGTGCTCAATCGTCTCCTTAGTCATCATAGTACGCATATCGGTTCTTCCCGACGGATCACCAATCATAGCTGTACCGCCGCCAATCAATGCAATCGGCTTATTACCCGCTTCCTGTAATCTCTTCATAAGGCACAGTGCCATAAAATGTCCTACATGCAGGCTGTCCGCAGTGGGGTCGAACCCAATATAAAAGACCGCCTTTCCGCTGTTAATCAGTTCGCGGATTTCATCAGCATCCGTTAATTGTGCAAGAAGTCCTCTTGCCTGAAGTTCTTCATAAATTCCCATAGTTGTGTTTTCCTTTCATAAAAATTAAAAAACCCCGTCCCATACATAGGACGAGGTTAAACTCGTGGTACCACCTAATTTCACAGACAACTCACATTGTCTGTCTCACTGAGTACTCTGCCGAAATGCCCTTATCCGCAACTACATCGCGCATTCCAACTCTATACTCTCCTGCTGTAACGTGCATTCCACGTCGCGGCCTACTAGGCTCTCCATTCTGCCGCGCAGCTCCAAGATGTATTCATAAAAAACTTCCCGCGCGCCTCTCATCAACCGGCTGCTTTCTGTGCGTTCCGTAGTTTACTACTTGTTCTTATCGTCGCTTTTGTTATTCTGTTGCTTATAATTTATATGAATCCATATGTTTTGTCAACAATTAATTTATACTTTCCATCATCTCATTCAGAATCGCCTTGACCTGATGGAAGTCAAACATCTCGTAAGCCTCCCGCAGTTTCTTCATCTGTCCGTTGATTTGCGAACCGAAATTCTTGGAGGAAAGCTCCGGGACAAGTTCATCTGTGACTTTCAAATTCATCTTATCAAGCTCAGTCTTGAGATTTCGAAGCATATCCGATGTCAGCTCCTCCACCGCTTTGTCGTCCAGATTTTCCTCCGACTCCGTCTCACTGAACTTTCCGATACTGCTCAGATACGCTTTGACCTCTTCCAAAATATCCTTAAACTTCTCCAGATATCCGTTAAATTTGCTGTTAATTGCCTCTACGTCTCCTGCTTTACCGTCAAATTCCAATTCCTTAAAGAGCGCCGACACCTCCATAGCTCCGATACTTGCACTGGAACTCTTGATTCCGTGCACATCGGTCGTAAAGAGCTGTATGTCCCCCACCTCCAGCAGATTCGGCAAAAGTTCCAGATATTTCACACCCTCTGAGTAATAAGTGTTCAAGATTGCAGCATAAGCATCCTGATTAAAGCCGATATTTAACAGTCCCTTGTCAGTGTTCAAGCCACTTTCAGGCTTTTGCTCATTGTCGGCAGAAGCTTTGCTTTCATCTTTTTTACCGTCCGCTTCCTTGACCTTAACACGCTCAATCAGTTCTTCAGGCAAAAATTCCAGGAGGCATTTTTCCAGATACCGCCTCTTAATAGGTTTCGCAAGATACTCCTGAAAACCGAGTCCCAACATCTCCTCTCGCACATTTGCACCGTTCTGTGCCGTCAGCGCCACAAAAGGTACTTCTTTATAGTAATTGTCATCTTTTGATCGAATCGAGCTAAGCACATCGCCGCCGCTCATATCCGGCATTACCATGTCCATCAGCACCAAATCGTACTTTTCATTCTCCATCTTTTTGATGCCGTCCTCACCACAGGTAGCCACAGAAATATCGATTCCGTATTTGCTGAAAATCCCTGCCGCAACTTTCAGATTCACCGCGTTGTCGTCCACCACCAGAATTCTTGCCTTTTTAGCCGTAAAACTCTCATCGGACGCACCCTTCTTAAAGTCTTCTTTCTTCCACTGATGATTTAATGCCGTGGAGACACTGACACACGAAAGCGGTCTGTGAATCAACCGACACTTACCGAAATCTCCGTAAACAGCATCAAAATCCGCTATAATATAAGTATATTCCTGACACTGATACAGTGAAATGATGTTGGACAGATTCTCATACACCCCGTCCGGTACAAAAATAAAATCAAAATGTTTATCCTGAATTGCCCTGTCAAATCCGTAGTAGTTGCGGCTGTATGTAGGGCGGACATTGAAGTCATCCATAATGTCCTGCCATTTTAACATACTCAGTTCATTGTCCGCATAAATCAGCACGCTTGGTTTCTTTTCATCCTCCAGTTGTACCATGGGTGCAGCGTCAACCATCTGTTGGCGGAACGTAAAAGTCGTAGACAGACCAATCCCCTCAATACTCTCCACCTTGATGTCCCCCTGCATCATGGCAAGCAGTTCCTTACAGATGGTAAATTTCAATCCGACCCCTTTTAAGTTGCTGGACTGTCTGGAATCATACACATCATACATCCCGAAAAGCGACTGTATATCGATTTGCGACAAGCCTTTACCTGTGTCCGCAACCGTGCAGTGAAATACCGCCATTCCCGTATCGGCATCCCTATCGCATCTTATTTCTAACACAATCCTTCCGCTGGATGTAAAATCTATAGAGATAAAGAGCAAATACAGAAATATCTGTCTGATCATAACGCTGTCACCACGAAGGAGCTTCGGTATATTGCCGTCAATTTTAACGTCCAGGTAAAGTTCTTTCTTCTGCACCTCCTCCGAGATGGTCCGAATAATCTCCTTGTACAATTTCTGAAAACTGTATGTGTCCTCAATCAGATGCATATTCCCCGCATCGATTTTGGCGTAAGTCAGCACATCGTCTATGATAGACAACAGGTCATATGCAGCGCTCCGAATCGTATTGACATCGCTCTTTGTCTCGCCGTTTGGCTCACCCTTAAGCATAATCTCCGACAGATTAATAATGGAGTTCATCGGTATCCTGATTTCGTAGGACATATTGGTCAGGAATCGTCTCTTGGCAGTACCGGCACGTTCAATCTTACGGCTGCTTCGCCCTATCTTCAACTGCTGATACTGATAGAATTTTTCCTGAAAATAGACAAGCATGACAATCATAAGCGCCGTACCCACAAAACAAAACGCCATGTCCGAAAAAACAAATGTTATATGTGAGTAGAATGAAGCTCCGCCGCTCGGTAATAAAATACCGCTGTACAAATAGCAGTATTCAAATATAAATGCAATCATAGCAAGGAAAAATACCAGTCCCTTAAAGACCGAATATATAATCAACATCCCCGCCACAAACCATATAATAACTATACCGTATACGACATGTCCGAATTTGAGGATCAGCGGAACCGAAATGCCATTCAGTATGATCAGAGCCAGAATTGCTGTCAAATTATGCTTGCCGCTATACAGATCCAGCAGCAAAAGCAAACCGCATCCCAATATAAGAATCGTCATGGGAGCCACCAAACCCTGTGTATTTCTGACAAATAAGGCAAGTGAAAGTATGACGATATTTTCGACGATAATCATGGTGAGAAGAATAATCAGGTTAAACTCAGCCAATTCCATATCGCCCAATTTCTTAGCAAACATCTGCTCCAGTTTCTGTTTCATAGTTTTCCCCACTCACATGCTTCCTATCAGGCAGTCTGCGCTGCCTGCTCTTCTTTACCCATGGTGTAAATAATCAATTCCTCCGGCAGACAGGTTCGCAGTACCTTTTCAAATTTATCCCGCTCAATCGGTTTTGATATGTACTCGTCAAAGCCGGCCTCTAAGAACATTTCTCTGGCACCACTGACAGCATTGGCTGTGAGCGCGACAATCGGAACTCTCTCCAGTTTTGAATCTCCCATTGCCCTGATATTCTTCAATGTATCGATACCGTCCATCTCCGGCATCATATAATCCAATAAAATAAGGTCTACCGGCTCCTGCCGCAACAGTTTTAAACACTCTTTACCGCTTGCCGCCACGGACACATTTGCCTGATAACGCTTTAACATACTCGTGGCAACTTCCAGATTGACAATATTGTCATCCACCACCATGATATGTGCCTCCGGACAGATGAACCCGCCCTTGTATCCAATATGCCGAATCATGCTGCTCTGTCTGCCGCACAAAAGTGCGTCCAAATTCAGACAATTGACAGGTCTCGCAAAGGTTGTTTTGACAAGTGCATCGTCATAATCTGTCATATATGATCCTAATAAAATAAGCGACTGCGGATGCAGGATTTCCTTAAGTTTATCTTTTATGCCCTCATACCGTTCCGCAGCAATCATAATATGTGTATAATCGGGATTCTCACATTCCTGTAAGAATAAATCATTGTCTGATGCCTGACAAAAAGTAATATTCATATCTGTAAGGACCTTGGCAAATGTGCTGCCATGAAGCGCTGTATTCTCGTAGAACAATACTTTTGCGTGCTTTGCGGCCGTACCGTCAACAAGCATCTTTTCCGGCACATAACCCTGACAAATATGAAATAAATAGCTTCTCTTATCACCACATTCTTCCATATGCATCTCACCGCCCAAAAGCTGAACGAGCCTATATGGGCGCGGAATGGATGCCTCATCCTCATCAGATTCCCCCGCATCGTCCTGATGCAGTAAATCTTGATAGGAATGATGAAAAGAACCTTCAATACGCGTCTCCACAAACAGGCGAATCTGGTTGTCAGTGCCATCTTCCTTGCGAATCCGCAGATACACCTTGCCGGTCTGTATGGATTTAATAATTTCCGCCAAGACGGTCAGTATCAGTTGACGAACTAACACGGCATCACCGACTAACTGCTCCGGAATGTCCGGCGCAATCTCCGTAAAAAGTTCCATGTTATGATCTGCGAAACGCACAGAAATCATATTGATCAGTTCATTGAATATATCCCCGATGTAATACGGCTTGTTTGCAATCACCGGTTTCGTGTCATCCGACTTGGAAAAATCCATCAACTCATTGGTAATCGATAAAAGCGCCCTGCTTGAATTAGCCATGTGAAAAGCACTGTCCTTGACGCGCTCATCCGCATCCTGATCCAGCAAAAGTTCGGTTACACCCAATATAGCGTTGAGGGGCGTTCTGATCTCATGTGACACATTGACAAGAAACATATCTTTGGCATAACTCAACTGTTCGGCCCGACGCTCCATATCAACACTTTTCCTAATTTCCCTGCGCAGAATTCTGCTGCGGTAGGCTGTCAGTACACCGCATACCGTACCCATGATAAACAGCGCCACGATAATTCTGCAGAACAGCATTACGCCATACTGTGCACTCATCGTCTGTGACGCTGTCGAATCGGAAACCTTCAATATCATATTGTACATACAGAAAAGATCAATGGCGGAATCTGCCATAACAAAAATCATAACCCACCATTTTTTGAAGAGAAATGCAATGTAGACAATTCCTGTAAGAAAATATATGGGGAAATCATATATAGCATAAGGTACATAGTTTGACATCAGGGGAAGCAAAACAAAAAACATCAGAACAAGATACACACCTGATATCCAACTAAGCTGTTGAATCACTCTCTCCGCACAGATTGCCGCTGCGGTCAACAAAACGCCCATAAACAGCATTGCAGGAACGTAAATGCTCATCCGAAGAAGCAACGTAAGAAGTACCATCACAGAACAGGCACAAGCACTTAACACCATCGCCACACGAAACAACAATTGCTCTTTCGGCAGTTCAATATCAAGATATTTTTCCAATCGCTCTTTCGCTGACATATCGGTTATCCCCTTGCTTTAGCCTGCCACGTTCCTGATATCGCTCTCCACTGACAGAAAGATATCCGCGATTGACGGATCAAAACTGGTAAATTTCATGAACTTAATTTTCATCATGGCTTCCTGATGGCTGAGGATCTTGCCGTCTGTCACAATACTTCTCAGGTTGTCATATGTATTGACAATAGCCAACGCTCTGGCTTCCAGCGGAATCTTCTCCCCTGCCAATCTGTCGGGATATCCATTGCCGTCCCACCTCTCGTGGTGGCTGCGGCACATATTATATGCATAGTTCATAAAATTATTTTCACCTGCGCTAAGCTGCGTTACTTTAGAGAGCATATCCGCTCCCAATGTTGTATGAGTCTGAAGCGCCCCATTCTCAAACTCGCTTCCCTGATTATTGCGCGCATTGATAATATACTGGTCCGCAATACACAGCTTGCCGATGTCGTGAATCTGGGATGCAAAACAAATCGTTGTCGCATCATCCGCACTCAATCCGTGCTGACCGTTTCTTACCATGGCGCTGATCAGGATATCCATATATTTCTCTACACGTCTTGCATGATCTCCGCCAAAACCGTCACGCTTAGTCATTAAATCCACAAACATTGCCACGATCGAATACTGCAGCTCCAGATTTTTCTTGTTCTTATCCTGAACGAGATTGTTCAGCGAATTGTTCATCTCAGCCAATTTTCTGCGCTGTGATAAAAGCTGTATCTGGATATCCACACGCTTCTTTAACAGATTCGCCGTGTAGGGCTTCCTGATATAGTCCATAGCTCCCAGATTATAGCTCTCAAGCTCCGTGGTGTCATCATCCTGCGCCGTCAGGAAAATAATCGGAATATTCACGAGTTTCGGAACGTTCTTCATCTCGGAAATAACCTGAAAGCCGTTCACATTGGGCATATCCACGTCCAACAGCACCAGATCCGGAAGCTCCGGCATATCATTTAAACACTCCAATGCCGAGATACCGGAGGAAACAGGAATCACTTCATATTCATCCTCCAATGTTTTTCTGGCCATAATCAGATTCGCCATATTGTCGTCTACAATCATTACTCGATACATATTTCACCTCGTATTCTTATGCTGGTTATTTATTAGTCATTAATTTAATCATCGCCTGATTCAAGCCGTCCACAGTCAGCTTATACATCGGAAACAATCCCTTAATCGCAGTCTCCGCCTCCCTCCATGGCGCATGTCCCGGTGCCATCTTAGGATTCAGCCACACGATTTTCTTGTAATGTCGTTTCATCAACATCAGCCAGTCCATGCCGGACAGACCGCCGTTTGGTCCTCTGTAATTCCCTGTTGTGGAATACAATTCCTCCGGTGCCATCGCCGCATCCCCAACGATGATTACCTTATAGTCGCTGTCCAGATTGCGGAACATCCACTCCGTCTCTATCCAGTCCCCGTTCTCACACTCCGGTGTATTGTATAGGTTGGAATAGATACAGTTATGAAAGAAATATGTCTTCACATCCTTATAGTGATTGGATTTATGCACGGAATGAAACAACTCATTCAAAAGTGTCGTGTAAGGTATCATGGTACCGCCGGAATCCATAAGAAGCAGAAGCTTCACCGCGTTTTTGCGGGGCTTCTCCATCACAATCTGCAGACAGCCGCCGTTATTGCAGGTAGCATCAATCGTTCCGTCTATGTCAAGCTCTGTCTTCGGGATATCCAGCCTGGCGGAAAACTGCCTAAGTTTTCGAAGCGCCACCTGGAACTGCCTGTTATCCAGCACCTTGTCATTTCTGAAATCGCGGTACTTTCTGGCACCTACCACTTGGAACGCAGACTGATATCCGGTCGTTCCGCCTACCCTGATACCGCCCATGTTACCGCCCATATTGCCGAATGATGTCTTACCCATAGTGCCTATCCAGTAGCTTCCGCCATTGTGTTCCTCGTTCTGGTCACGCAGCCTGTCCTTAAACTTATTCTCCACATCTTCCTTATCCATCTGAATCACTTCCTGATTCATCTCGTGGCGCATTTCCTCAAAGACATCCTGCATCTCCGGCTTATCCAGCCACCGCATCATATTCTTGCTCACTTCATTCTCTGACGTGATTCCTTTAAACACTTCATCGAACGCCATGTCGAACTTGTCATACTCGGTCTCCGACTTCACCAGAATCATGCGCGATACATAATAGAATTCCGTCAGGCTGCTGTGACATAACCCCTGCTGAAGTGCGTCCTGCAAGGTCAGCCATTCACTCAACGAAACATCCAGCCCTTTCTCTTTCAGGGTGTAAAAGAATTTACTGAACATAAATGCCCTCTTAATAATTGTTTTTATCTTTCACCGTTTCCAAGTCTTCATCCTTCTTGACAACCACACCGATAAAAGGAAGCTCCTCCTTAAGTCTGTCCGTCGGAATACCCCCAATCTGCAACGCATTAATCCAGTCGATTAACTCCGAAGTGCTTGGTTTCTTACGAATATCCTTCATCGAGCGAATCCAGTAGAAAACTTCCATCGCATCATGCAGCAGCTTGTCTTCCACATCAGGATAATGTGTCCTGACAATTTCCTCCATCAAATTTTGATCCGGAAAATCGATATAGTGGAATATGCACCGTCTTAAGAATGCATCCGGCAGCTCCTTCTCCGCATTTGAGGTAATAATGACAATCGGCCTGTGCTTCGCCTTGACCGTTCTCTTTGTCTCGTGGATATAGAATTCCATCTGATCCAGTTCCCACAGTAAATCGTTGGGAAATTCCAAATCCGCCTTGTCAATCTCGTCAATTAACAGGATTACCTGCTCATCGGACTCAAAAGCTTCGCCCAGCTTACCAAGCTTGATATAATGGGCAATGTCATCGACACCTTCCTCCCCGAACTGTCCGTCGTATAAACGCTGAATGGTATCATACATATACAGTCCGTCCTGTGCCTTAGTCGTAGATTTGATATTCCATATAATCAGTTTCTTCCCAAGAGAATTAGCGACCGCCTGCGCCAGCATAGTCTTACCCGTCCCCGGTTCTCCTTTCACCAGCAAAGGTTTCTGCAAGGCAATGGCAACGTTGACGCTTGCCAATAATTGCTGCGATGCCACATAGTCGGGAGTACTGCTGAAACTCTGATTCTGCTCACTCATATCCTTAATCCTCTCCGATATTTTAAATATATTCCAAAAGATTTCGATTCTTGCTTATCCTATAAATGTATGTTACGATATTTCAAGTGCAAAAGCAAGAACTTGTTATGAGAATTACAGAGAGGTCTAACATATGACAAAGCATAAGACAGGGCTTTCCTTCGAGGTGTTTCCCCCGAAAAAAGACGAAGAATTTGATAACGCTTATCAGATTATACAGGAACTGGGTAAACTGAATCCCGACTTTATCAGTTGTACTTACGGCGCAGGCGGTTCCAGAGCCGGCAAGACAATTGAAATCTCATCCTTTATTCAGAACACGCTCCATATTGACTCGATTGCACATATTACCTGCGTCGGCTTCACCAGAGAGGATCTGCAGCGGAACTGTGATGCCTTGAAGGATGCCGGAATCAACCATGTTCTGGCTCTTCGCGGAGACAGACCTCAGACCATGAGTGACGAACAGTTTAACAATCGGGAATTCTACTATGCCGCGGACCTCGTGCACTATTTAAAAGAGCACACTGACTTGCAGATTTCGGGTGCATGCTACCCCGAGAAACATTTTGAGGCTTCCAGCCTTGAAGATGATTTGCGGCATCTGAAAGAAAAGGTTGATGCCGGCGTCAGTTCATTAATCTCACAGATGTTCTTTGATAACGCTTATTTCTATCGATTTATGGATAAAGCCGGAGCTTTGGGTATCAATGTGCCTATTCACGCAGGCATCATGCCGATTACGACTGCAAAGCAGCTTGGAACTACGGTGTCTCTATCCGGCTCTTCTGTTCCCAAGGAATTGGCAGATATTATCGCTACCTACGGAGAAGATAAGGAGGATATGCGTAAAGCGGGAATCGACTACGCTGTACGACAGATCCGTGACCTGAAAGAACACTGTGTGGACGGAATTCATATCTATTCCATGAACAAAATCAAAACCACAACGGAAATCTGCAGCATGATCTGAGTAGTTTTTCATGTGTGACAACGATAAAGAACAGGGTTATCTGCCCTGTTCTTCTTTTTCCTCCCACGGGAGTAACGGATTTTCTATTTTCTTATCACGCAGCATCAAATTTTGGACCGCTTCATCCGCAGGCTGCCCCTCAAACAATATCGCATTGACTTCTTCTATGATGGGAAGCTGTACATTGTACTTTTCAGCCAGTCCCATAGCCGCCTTGGCTGAGTATACGCCTTCCACTACCATCTTGACCTCATCCATAGCCTGCTCCATCGTATATCCCTGCCCGATAAGTATGCCGGCACGTCTGTTGCGAGAATGCATGGAAGCGCAGGTAACAATCAAATCCCCGATACCGGTCAGACCACAGAAGGTTTCCAGTTTGCCACCCATGGCTACGCCCAGTCTTCCGATTTCCGTAATACCTCTTGTAATGAGAGCTGCCTTGGCATTATCCCCATATCCTAATCCGTCGGCGATACCCGCTGCAAGCGCCACTACATTTTTGAGAGCAGCACCCAGTTCTATTCCGAGCACATCGGGACTGATATAGACCCGAAACACCTCATTCATAAAAATATTCTGCAAATATTCCGCTGTTGCCTTCTTCTTTGCACCTACCACAATGGTCGTCGGCAGTCCGCGGCCCACTTCCTCCGCATGGGACGGACCTGACAAGACCGCCACTTCTGCCTGTGGAAGTTCCTCCTCAATGACCTGAGACATGGTCATAAGTGTCTGCTCTTCAATTCCTTTGGAAGCATTGATGATAAGCTGTCCTTCCTTCATATAAGGCGCTATATCATGCGCAACCTTCCTCGTATAAGGAGACGGCACTACCAATACCAACAGATCACGTCCTGTCACTGCCTCTTCCAAATCGGTGGTAAACTCCATATCTTCCGGCAATTTAACTCCCGGCAGTTTATCTTTATGCTCACGCTCATTTCTGAGCATTGTAATTTCCGCTTCCACGACGGACCACACCGTCACGCGATGCCCATTCTTATATAAGTTCATCGCCAGTGCTGTGCCCCAACTTCCGGCTCCGATAATACCGATATCAGCCATTTTCTCCTCCTTCGGCACTCTCCTTGTTCTTGTGACTCAAATAAGTCTTGCGCTCCGTGCCGCTCAATAATCTCTTGATATTTTCCTTATGCTTATAATATGCCATGACCGTAAGCACTGCAGTTACAATATATAACTCGTTCAAAAGCGGCTGCGTCATTCCAAAAACGCCCGTCTGTCCTAACACAACCATTTCAATAAAGAATACGGCATATAAAATCAATGAGCCTAAAGACACATAATGAGTCGTAAAAAAGATACCGAAAAACACCACAACCGCAACCGGAATAAAATACGGATGAAAAGCAAGTATCATGCCCGCTGTGGCAGCAATTCCTTTACCGCCCTTGAACCGCAGATAGAACGGAAAATTATGTCCCAATATGGCACCTGCGGCAGCATAGATTTTCAGCAGATATATCATATCCGGATGCGTCTTATCAAATATCAGCCCCGAAACAACAATGGCCAGAATGCACTTGACGATATCTCCCGCCAACACAAGTATGCCCGCTTTCATTCCGAGCACTCTCAGTGTGTTGGTTGTGCCCGCATTGCCGCTGCCGTAGTCCCTGATATCAATACCGTGTAGTTTTCCGTAGATATAGGAGGTCTGGAACAACCCAAACACATACCCAATCACCAAACAAATGACTCGTTCCACTTTTACTTATTTTCCTTTCTCTCCCGTATAATAAACTTAAACGGTGTTCCCTTAAATCCAAATGTCTCTCTAATCTGATTTTCCAGATATCTGGTGTATGAAAAATGCATCAATTCTTTATCGTTTACAAATATTACAAAAGTGGGCGGTTTTACTGCCGCCTGCGTTATGTAGTACAGTCGGAGTCTTTTACCCTTATCCGAAGGCGGCTGCTGCATGGCTACCGCTTCCATCATAATCTCGTTGAGCACCCCCGTTGCAACGCGCATGGAGTGATTCTCATTGACAATATCGATCACATCGTATAATTTCGGGAGCCGCTGTCCGGTCACCGCCGAGATGAACAATATCTCCGCATAAGGCATAAAGGAAAGTACTTGTCTGACCTTCTGTGTATATTCATTTACGGTTTTATTGTCCTTCTCAACCGCATCCCATTTGTTGACCGCGATAATCGTTGCCTTGCCGCGGTCATGGGCAATACCCGCAATCTTCGCGTCCTGTTCCGTAACGCCCTCCGTGGCATCGATTACCAATATCACAATATCGGCGCGCTCCACAGCCGCGACGGTGCGGATTATCATATAGCGCTCCAATTCTTCCTTAATCTTATTTTTTCTTCGAAGTCCCGCCGTGTCAATAAAGACGTAATCCTTGCCGTTATGGGTTATCTCTGTGTCGATAGCGTCTCTTGTCGTACCTGCTATGTCTGAAACAATGACGCGGTTTTCTCCAATCAGTTTGTTGATGATTGAAGATTTGCCCACATTAGGTTTGCCGACAATGGCAACCTTCACACGGTCATCCTCTTCCTCCGCCGTTGCTTCCTTATCAAAATAAGATGATACTTCATCTAAAAGCTCGCCGAAACCCATTTTATTGACCGATGAAATCGGAAACGGCTCGCCGATACCCAGATTGTAAAACTCATAGACATCGGCCATATATTTGTTAAAATTATCTACCTTATTAACAGCAAGCACCACCGGCTTCTGAGAGCGTCTGAGCATATCTGCCACTTTAGCATCCGCATCCACAAGTCCCTGTTTCACGTCCACCATAAAGACAATCACATCTGCCGTATCAATGGCAATCTGCGCCTGTTCCCGCATCTGCGAGAGAATAATGTCCTTGCTGTCCGGCTCGATACCACCCGTATCGATCAGCGTAAAATTCATATCAAGCCAAGAGACATCCGCATAAATTCTGTCTCTTGTAATACCCGGAGTATCTTTGACAATCGATATATTCTCACCCGCCAATGCATTAAACAGTGTGGATTTACCGACATTAGGTCTGCCCACCACCGCCACGATCGGCTTGGTTTTTTTCTTACTCATATGTCACACCTCTAACACTGCATGCACAAAATCATGCCCGCTTGATTTTACAATATCTACTCTTACTTGTAAAGCCTTTTCCATCTCCTCTAAAGTAACATCATCGAGAAAATAGTCTTCTCCGCTTCGAAGCACATTCTGAGGAAGAAGAATTCTGTCTCCCAGCTTTTTACCTTGCAGCTGGCAGATAATATCCTGCCCCGTGAGAAGCCCCGACACCGTAATCCGCTCCCCGAAAAAATCATTCGTGATGGCATAGACGTGGATGATAAGACCGGGAAACCTTTCCATCATCCTGCTTGCCATGTCAAGTAGATAGGGATAAGCCATCCTGCCTGTAACCACGGACATCTCATCGCTTCTTCCCTCATACCGTGTGCTCTCCTTATGAAGCTGTTCCATCGCCTCATCGAATTCATCCATCAGGAGTCTCAGCATACCCACACCGTTCTCTAACTGCAGATAGCCGTCGTATCGTTCCGCTTCAGGTAATGGTTCTCCCGCAAGCACATACCACTCATCGGAAGCGTGAACGAAATGTAATCCATATTCCGGATAGAGCTTGTCCTGCCATCCGTGAATACAGCTAAGGACCTCTTTAGCATCCTCTCCGGTAAATGGTTCCAGCGGATAAAGCCCATCCCGGAATTTTGTCAGACCCACAGGTACCACCGACACGCTCTCCAAATAAGGCAGATATGCGCTTAAATCGGATATACTGCGCATAAGCTCCTCGCCGTCATTGATGCCTTTACACAGCACAATCTGTCCATTCATGGTAATTCCCGCATCATAGAGCTTATCTGCCTGTTTAAGCGCCTGCCCCGCGAAACGGTTATTCAGCATCTTACATCGAAGTTCAGGATTCGTCGTCTGAAAAGAAATGTTGATAGGCGAAAGCCTGTACTTGATAATGCGTTCCACATCCTCATCCGACATATTGGTTAACGTCACATAATTGCCCTGCAGAAAGGACAGTCTGGAATCGTCATCTTTAAAATAAAGTGTATCCCGCATCCCCCTGGGCATTTGGTCAATAAAACAGAAAATACATTTGTTGCGGCAGGAACGATACTCATCCATCAGACCGTTCTCAAAAACGATACCCAAGTCTTCATCATATTCTTTATCAATTTCCAGAAGCCACTCATCTCCGTTTTGCTTGCGTATCAGGACTTCGATATATTCATCCTGAATCAGGTATTGATAGTCAAAAATATCCGTAATTTCATTGCCGTTGATGGCAAGTAGGACATCTCCTGCCTCAATTCCCATCTCCTCCGCTACGGATGCTGCTTCTATGTGCCGAATAGTATGCTGGTTTTTCTTCATATCATGTTTTCCAACCGATGCTTAAATTGACGGTAATCAGGTCCACCGCCACTTACATTTTACTAGAAATTCCTTGACGTGTCACTAGCGGAATGATATAAAATAAATGTCAATGTGCGCTCAGAATGCAACATACGGGAGGATGCCATGCCTAATACAGAACAGTTAAAAAATGCCATGCCGGTAGCGCCGATTAAGCTTCTTACCACGAAATCAGCTCTGCCGTTGGCAAGCAAAGTTAACAGTTATCTGGTAGAATTTCGCAAGAGTCTGGATAATAATTTCAAGAATGACCCTGCTTTTCACGGCTATATGGAGGACAACTACCTCGTGGAGGTGGAGTGTCCGCGCTTTGGTACGGGTGAGGCAAAGGGAATCCTCTCTTCCTCTGTCAGAGGGAAAGACATTTTTATTCTGGTGGATGTGTGTAATCACAGTATTACATATAATATGAACGGCTTTGTGAATCATATGTCTCCTGACGACCACTATCAGGATTTAAAGAGAATCATCTCCGCCATCAACGGCAAGGCGCATCGCGTTACCGTAATCATGCCTTTTCTCTATGAGGGCAGGCAGCACAAAAGAAACGGTAGAGAATCGTTAGACTGTGCCTATGCAATCAAAGAGTTGATGGATATGGGTGTTTCCAATTTTATCACTTTTGACGCACACGACCCCAGAGTACAGAACTCCGTTCCGATTAAAGGTTTTGATAATTTTACACCGCCTTATCAGTTTATCCGCTCGCTGCTGCGCACGGAAAAAGACCTGATCATCGACAAGGAGCATACCCTCGTAATCAGCCCGGATGAAGGCGCTCTGGACAGAGCTGTATATTTTGCAAATGTACTGGGTGTGGACGTGGGAATGTTCTATAAACGCCGTGACTACTCAACCATTGTCGGCGGCAAAAACCCCATTGTTGCCCATGAATTCCTGGGAGACAATGTGGACGGTAAGGATGCCATCATCATTGACGACATGATTTCCTCGGGCGGCAGCATGATTGACACCGCTAAGCATCTTAAGAAAATGAATGCAAAACGTGTCTTTGTCTGCTGTACCTTCGGACTTTTCACGGACGGACTGAAAGCCTTCGACGAGGCATACGAGAAATGTTATTTTGACAGAATTATCTCGACGAACCTCTGCTATCAGCCTCCGGAGTTAAAGGAGAAAACCTATTACGTGGAGGCTGATATGAGTAAGTTCATCGCATCCATTATTGATTTTATGAATCATGATGCATCTATGGCGAACATCTATACGCCTACCGATAAGATTCATCGGATTCTGGACAGATATAATAATCGCGAAGTAAGCGCGTTTGAATTATAGTAAGACGAAATAGTTACTTTTCTGCTAACGGGAAGGTCAGAATGACTTTGAATAAATCGCCGTCCAACCGGATTTCAAATGTTCCGTGCTGTGCCTGTGTCAGGTCTCTGGCGATTGACAGACCAAGTCCGCTGCCTTCCGTAGTTCTGGATTCATCGCCCCTGATAAATCGTTCTGTCAGTTCATCCGGAGCACAGTTGAGCGGCATAGCCGAAATATTCTTAACAGACACTTCTATCATTTCTTGGTTTCGTGCGGCACCCTGCGCCAGCGTATTGATTGTCACATACACTCTGGTCCCTTCCATCGCATATTTATATACGTTGTTGAAAAGATTCTCCATCACACGCCATATTCTACGGCTGTCAGCCTCAATCACGGCGTTCTGCGCATTGATATTCATAACGGTAGTCAAATTTTTCTGCTCAAACTTCTCGGAAAATTCCCCGAGCGTCTGATTCATCAACTCTGTCAGATTTATTTTTTCAAACTGCAGACTGATATTTCCCGAAGAAATTTTGCTCGCTTCAACCAGGTCGTCCGTCAACTGCTTCAGTCGCTGAGACTTCTCGTCCAGCACGCCGATGTAACTGCGAATTTTTTCATTCTCAACCTGCTCTCTCTTGATAAGGTCTACGTAGTTGATAATAGAGGTGAGCGGTGTCTTGATGTCATGAGAGACATTTGTAATCAGGTCAGCCTTCATACGCTCATCCTTCATACTAATCTCTACCGCTTCCTTAATGCCGTTGCCGATGCTGTTGACGGAGCGCGCCAGCGTCAGATTATCTCCGTGAAGATTCTCCGTATCTACCTGATATTCCAACTGACCACCCGCAATCGTCTCGATTCCTTTTACAATCCCTCGCTGCTCCTTGGCATTGCGGTAGAGCAGATTGCCCACCAGGATATCGACTGCCGCCAGAAACAGAAGCGTTAGAATACTTCCGAGTCCATCGCTTATAAACGCCCATATCAGCATCACTATATTGAACAGAAGAAATGCCGCATAAGGAAGCCAAGTCCGAATCACGATATCTCCATTATCATATACTTTCCATCCAAACCGTATCACGCGACTGCCCGCTCTTCGCAGATAGCTGTTTTTCCACAGAGTTTTCGACCTAATCCGTCTGATTAAGCTGTAGAAGAAAAACATTGCCAGAAAATCTGATGCAAATATAATTGCTGCCGCAATGATCATACTCCCCCGATAATGGAATACTTCATCCGCTACAGATACGATATCCGTCGGATTGATATTGGTAAACTCCGACACGATAAGCAACGCCCCAAACGCCAGAATCATTACACCGCAAGCTATCAAAAGTGCCGCTTCCGTAGGAATCTCATCAAAGACACTCAGGCGAATATATGGTTTGCCTTCTTCATCTGCATCTTTTCCGGTAACACATATCAAATAAATCCATATCATCAGATACAGGATACCTGCTGCTGCCGCTGTCGCAACTCCGGGCCATAAATAGGGAACATATTCATAGAATCTATGGTATCCCTGCTGAAATGCATCATTTACAGGATACATCCCATCCACACTGAGCCAAATCCTGACTGTCTCCGGGTAGGCGTAATCATAGCTTTGAAAAACTTGTCTGACCGTATTCTCTGTAATGCTCGTATTACTCCGATATACCATATCGGCCGGACTGTAATAAATGTACTTATCACTCTCATGCCCAACTATGCCCCCGGATATTTCACCGGAAATCATGCTTTTTGCTAAACTCAAATAGTAATCCGGTTCATCCGTCAGATTCGTGTATATCTGTACGTTATCTCCCACCGTCTTCACAATCATGTAGCGAACATTGGAATTGGCTGTGCTGTAGTATTCTCCGCACTCCAAATATTCATTGTAATTGTATGCAAGACCTTTGGCTGCATTCTGCACATTGTGGCACAAATCATAGTAGAGGTCCCAATCGGACACATACTCTTCCAGATTCTTTTTATCCACTGTCTTATAGCGATTCACCAGAAAGTTATAAGTCCTGATTTCTTCCGTGTATTCACTATCTTTGGCAGTCACGGCCTGAGCGCTACCATCATAATATTCTTCCACAAACCCATCATAGTCATTCACATCCGTCCACAGCATATTGCCTGACACATCACTCACGAACGTGTATGTCTCTATCTCCGACTTCAGATAGCTCGCATCCGAAGTATTATAGTATTGACTATTAGGGTCAATCATTATCACCCTTGTCGTATCCGCCAGAAAGCTCCGTGCCTGACTTGGTGTCATCTGCTCACTGTCCCACTCAAATCCGTAATTGGACCATTTCAGCAAGTCTTCCAGATAATACTCCGCCGTCACATACTGCTCAGGCAGCCCGCCGCTTCGATAATTGTATGCGGTAACGTCTATAACCTTTTTACCGTTGAACTGTCCGTTCGTTTCAAGCTGACTGCTCACTACACCGTGACGGACAATATCCGAGAGCGCATACCCGAATAGGGTGTTAAACATGGCAGAATCTTCATAGACAATATTATGGTCACGCATGGCATACAGATTATATGCGGATATCCCTCTATAGTGCTCCACACGAATCGTAGTGCCGCCTATCACCACGCAAACAGCAATAATCATAACAGCCAAGCATATATGCTGTATAAATCCCAATACACTTTGTACGGCGCGATTACCCTTTTTTGCGCTCTTTTCCTTCTTTTCTGTTTTATCCCTGTCTTCTACTTTATCCTTCTCTTCTATTCCCATCTCTGCTCCTTATTGTTTCTCTATCTTATAGCCCACACCCCATACCACCTTTAAATATCGCGGCTCCTTGGGGTTAATCTCAATTTTCTCACGGATATGCCTGATATGTACCGCCACAGTATTGTCGGCACCGATAGCTTCCTCGTTCCATATACTTTCATAAATCTGGTCAATGGAAAATACCCTGCCGCAGTTTTTCACGAGAAGCAGCAGTATATTGTATTCAATCGGTGTCAGCTTCACAGCCTCCCCGTCCACCGTCACTTCCTTCGTGTCATCATCGATGCATAATCCGCCCACCTGAAAAAGAGCGTTATTGTCGGTATTCAGATTCCCCAGTGTCGTATATCTTCTCAGGTTGGACTTCACTCTCGCCACAAGTTCTAAAGGATTAAACGGTTTCGTCACGTAGTCGTCTGCACCGATATTCAGTCCGAGAATCTTGTCATTATCTTCGGATTTCGCCGATAGGATAATAATCGGAATACTGGAATACTCTCTAATCTTTAAGGTCGCGTGGATTCCGTCCAGTCTCGGCATCATAATGTCAATAAGCAGAAGATGTATCTGCTGTTCCTTCAGAATCCTGATTGCCTGCTCTCCGTCATACGCTTTAAAGATCGTGTATCCTTCCTGCAGAAGATAAATCTCTATGGCATCCACGATTTCTCTGTCATCGTCACATACCAGAATATTGGCCATGTTATCACCTCTTTCGCACGTTTTCAGCGTCGCTTGTTTTTCTCTTACGTTTATTATATTAGACCACATAAACCTAAAGGAAAAGATGGGAAAATCTTTAATGTTTTCTTAAGATATCAGTCCCAGGAATGCACCAAGATTACCTCGTTTACCCCGGCTTGCCCGGTGAGAAAAAAGGTAATCGCTGTTATGACAGGTACATATATCCGTCACCTGGATCTGTTCTCCGGGAATCCCCGCTTCCGTCAGGATAATCTCGTTGGCACGCCATAAATCCAGTTGATACTTTCCGCCGCCCTTATTTATCAGAATCTCATCCGTCTGTCCATGTCCTCTGAATTCCTGAGTAAACGCCTCCGCCACGTCCTCGCTCACCTCATAACAAGCCTGACAGATAGACGGTCCTACAGCTGCCACAATATCTTCGGGTCTTGTTCCGTACACTTCCTTCATCTTCTCCGTTACGCACCTGCCCATCCGCGCCACCGTGCCGCGCCATCCGGAATGTGCCAGAGCAACGGCCCGCCTCTTCGTATCCACAAAATATAACGGCACACAATCGGCGTAGAATGTTGCCAGAACAAGCCCCGGCTCATCTGTTAAAAGCCCGTCTATATCCGTATAGTCCCTCGCTCTTAAAATGCCTTTCCCGCCGTCTCCATGTGATACGACTCTGAGATTTACAGTATGGGTCTGGTCGGAACAAACAATGTCCTCCAGCGTACATCCAAGCACATCGGCAATTCTTCTGAAGTTTTCATCCACAGCCTCTTTCTCATCCCCTCTGGTGTAGCTTAAGTTCATCGCACTGTAGATCCCCTTGCTCACGCCTCCCACTCTGGTGGAGAAAAGATGCCGCACCATGCCGGTCTTCTCAAGCAGCGGAAAAGTGAGATATTCTACTTCTCCTGTCCGATTCTGTTTGACCTGCATTCTGTTCACGTGCCTATACAATTCCATCAACCAATCCTCCTATATGTCTCATGCTGTATCCTATCACCTTGCCATATAATAAAAGGCATTCTTAATCCATCGAAGCGTCTCCCCATCGATTGCCACCACATCGAATCGAATCGGTACATTATCCCCCAGCCGGTGAAGCATACGGTAGTAATCCGCGACGAAGCATATTTTTCTCTGCTTGGCAGGGCCCACTGCCTCCGCCGCACTCCCCATATTTCGGCTGCTCCTGTATTTCACCTCAAAGAAAACAAGGTACTCTCCGTCATATCCGATAATGTCGATTTCTCCCTGCCTGCATCGAAAATTTCTTTCTTTGATTTTTACACCCATAGATAGCAAATAGGCACAGACCTGTTCTTCCTTCTGTGCCCCTTTTTCGCGTTTATTCATATTCTTCGCAATAAACCTTTCCTCTATGCCTTCTCCATCTTCGCTTTAATCTTATCCATGGAATCCACGAAGACGAGAATCTCCGCAACCACCTCATACAATTCCGGCGGAATCATATCGCCAATCTCTAAACGCGACAGCGTATCCGCCAGCTTGTCATCGCGGTGTATCGGCACATCCGCCTCTTTCGCCTTTTCAATAATACGCTCCGCCAGTGCTCCCCGCCCGGAAGCAATGACACGGGGCGCTTCGTCGGAAGGATCGTATTCCAACGCTATCGCCTGTTTCGGTTTCGTGTTTTCTTCCTTAGCCACCGTCAGTCACTCCTCAATTATCAACTATGCTCTCATATCAAAGGATGTTCTGCTAAGAACGGATATATTCTTTTCCTGGTTCAGGATAGTCTGCATGATTCCGTTCTCCGTATCATCATCTGTCTCCTTAACGGAAAACTGTGCCTTAAGGTCATATCCCCTCTTGGTAAGCCTCTCATCAAGCAGATGTATATGCTCTTCAATTAAGTCCAGGGCACTTTCATCCTGTAAAGTAAAATTAGTGCTCACCTTATTCTGCTGCATAGCCACATAGACATCCAACGCTCCCAAATGCTCCATATCAAGATGCAGCAGGGCACTCACATTGCCGTCCTTAGCCGCCAGACTTTTCTTGTTCGTATATACGTACAAATCCCCATGGGCATTATTCCCCGCCATCTTCAAGGGCAGCTGGATATAGGTAAACATATGATTGAGCTGGTTCATAAAATCCACGTTGCTCTGTAAATTCTGAACACTCCTGGCTACCGGCATATCCGCCTTGCCGGCGTTCTGCATGGCCTCATTCAGCCGCATGCTCTGCTCTCGAATTCTCTCGTAGAGCTGCTCGACTTTATGCGGGTCCGCCACATCCTTAGGCTCAATCAACCATTGCCTGCCCACTTCCGCTTTCAACAAGCTCTCAAATTCCCTGCCGCCGAGAATTCTTTCCATCACCTGTGCGTGAATCCCGCCTGTGCCGGACTTTGGCATAAATTCCCGAATGAGCGAGAGCACTTCCTTGGGCGGAAGTTCTCCGTTCTTAATTTGCTCCGCTTTATTGTCATCTACTCCCAGTTCCTTCAACAAATCGCCCAGAGTATTCCACTGTCTGTCGGTGAGAACAACCTCCTGCTGCGGTGTCTGTCCATCCATCTGTGAGGTATTTCCTGCCGCGTCCGGCTTTACCATGTCAATCACGGTTCCGTCTGCAGTGTTCTGGGCCTGCGCGGCGGCGGTTTGTGCCTGTGCCGCCTGTGCATCATTCTTCGCATCCTCCACAATCACGGTACCATCAGGTGTCTGAGCCTGTATCTCGCCCTTCGGTACAACCTCTCCTTCCGACTCTTCCGCCTGTGCATTCGCAAAAATGTCCAAAATATTCTCATAGAACGCAAAAGCCTGATCGACCCTGCCCTCATTCATCAATTCCGCGAAGATCTGCGGCAGATCGTTCATGATTGTCTCTGCACTTCCTAAAAGCTGATGATTGACATTCTGATACTGTTCAAATTGTTCTATGTTAAGCTCCGTAATCGGCAGTCCCAATCTTGCCATCTGTATAAGAGTAGCCGGATTCTGCGTCGGAAAATCCATGAGAAGTCTGCTGATATTCGCCAGCGATTCCCTGTCTATAGGCATGCCCTCTTCCATCATAACAGCTACCATCTCTATGTTGTTAGCCGTCTCCGGAAGACCTGCCGCATTCAGCGCACGCATAATCGTAGCCTCGTTTGCCATATTCGCATACAGAGGCGTAAGCGACAGGATGGAGCCGTTATTTGCTTTTACCTCAAAGCTCATGCTTTGACCTAACGCAAGATTGATACTCTGGTCAATTCTTGCATTGATCAGCATATTCTGCCGCAGTTGAATCATCACGGAATTACCGTCTCTGCTGACAACAGATCCCTGTATGGTTTGCCCCGGTGTCAAATTCCTAATCTCATTCTGAACCCGATAGGCTCTCTCACCCTTGGACATGGATTCCATCCCTTTGACAGAATCCCCGCCTCTTATATTCTGATTGTCCCGTTTAAAAATTGTTCCAAGATTCAATATGTTTCCTCTTTTCACATAGACTTCTTACATCTGTTCACCGCAAAAATGCGTGATAAACGTTCTTCTGTGAATCGGACACGGACCGTATTTTTTCAGCGCATCAATATGCGCCTGTGCACCGTACCCTTTGTTGGATGCGAAGCCGTATTCCGGATAGATTTCATCATACTTTACCATAAGCCGATCCCTCGTGACCTTAGCTACGATACTTGCGGCACCGATAGAAATGCTCTTGGCATCACCTTTAACAATCGGCACCTGCCTGACAGACACCTGCGGAATGGTGACCGCATCGTTTAGCAGAAGATCCGGCACCGTCGTAAGATTCGTGATTGCCTCACGCATCGCTTCATAGGTCGCCTGAAGGATATTGATTTCATCAATCCGCTCGGGTGTACTGTATCCGAGTCCCACCGCAACGGCACGCTCCATAATCACATCATAAAGCTCTTCTCTCTTTTTTTCGGACAGTTTCTTGGAATCGTTGATATATAAAATGTCACAATCTTTCGGTAAAATTACCGCACCCGCTACAACAGGCCCCGCCAGAGGACCACGCCCCACCTCGTCTATGCCGCATATATGGGCGTAGGAAGCGTATTCTCTCTCATATTTCTTAAGTTCCTCACACCGCGCCACTTCCTTCTCATAGGCAGCGATTCTCTTCCTTATCTGTTTCACGGCAGCCTGCACGCCTGCCCTCTCATCCTGTTCATATTGCAAAAACAACGCAGGCAGCTCCTCAATTGACGCTGCCTGTATTTTTGCTTTAATGGCTCCGATTGCCTCCGCCATAGCTCTCCATCCTTATCTGTGTTTAATCAGTCCGAATTTGTTAAACGGCCAGATGCGCAGCCACGCCCTGCCGATAATTTCTTCACGTGTGATATTGCCAACCGACGGATCCCTGCTGTCCGTGCTGTTGTTTCTGTTATCTCCCATAACAAAGTACTCGTTATCGGCAAGCTGTATCTCCTCATATGCCCTGCCCGGACTCTTAATGACTTCCTTGCCGTAATTTTCCGTTAAAACCTCACCGTTGATTAGGATATTGCCCTCCTCATCAATCTGCACCGTCTCTCCCGGCAGTCCGATTATTCTCTTGATATAGAATGTATTATCCTCATAACGGAAGGGGAATACTATGATGTCGAAGCGCTCCGGATCGTGGAAACGATAGCTTATCTTATCGACAATCAGGTTATCCTCACTGCTTAGCTTCGGCTCCATGGAGCTTCCAAGCACTTGCGTCCTCTGTCCCACAAAATGGACCAACAGATATACCGCACATAATACAAACAATATGTATATACTGGTACTTAAAATTTCCCTTAATATTTTCTTCATTCCGTTATTTCCTCGATTCCGTCCGTAATTCGTACTGACTCGGTATCACCCGGCAGCTCCAATGTAATCCGGCCGATTCTGCCGCTTCTGAAATCTTCCATCACAATAGAGGACGCTTTCTCGTAATCCGCTTCCTGACCTTTCTTATAACACTTGCGATTCTCACATATATGCGTGAGCACCGTAAGCGGCGTTGTCATATCATCCGGCTCATCCATCTGATATCTGTCTGAAAGCTGCTCTCTGTAGTGCATTAAAAGATATGCAATCAAATCTCCGGCGAGTTCTGTCATCTCTAATATCTCATCATTCATAGAACCAATCAGAGCGAGATTCCTACCCACCTCTTTACTCTCAAACTTAGGCCATAAAATACCCGGTGTATCTAAAAGTTCCAATTCCTTATTCATCCGAATCCACTGTTTACCCTTCGTGACCCCCGGCTTATTTCCGGTCTTGGTGCACGCTTTGCCGGCAAAGGAATTAATAAAAGTGGATTTTCCTACATTCGGAATCCCCACCACGATAGCCCTGATGGGTCTGTTCTTAATACCACGTTTTCTGTCACGTTCAATCTTATCTTTACATGCTTCCCTGACAAGAGCGTGAATCGACTTAAGCCCCTGTCCGCTTCTGGCATTCACCTCGAGCACATGGAAACCTTTTTGCATAAAATAATCCATCCAGAGTCGATTCGCCGACGCGTCTGCAAGGTCCGACTTATTGAGAAGAATTATTCTGGATTTATTCTTACCCAGCTCATCTATGTCCGGATTACGGCTGCTGAAGGGAATCCTCGCATCGACCAGCTCGATTACCAGATCAATCAGCCCGATGTTTTCCTGCATCATGCGCTTCGCCTTAGTCATGTGCCCCGGATACCACTGATAATTCATATGTATAATCCTTTCGCTAAGCTATTCAATCAGTCCCATGATTTCCCATTCTGTTGCCATCTTAAACCATGCCTTACCGACTATATTATCTTTCTTGACCGCCCCGATATTACCCGAGCGGCTGTCCTCGCTGCTGTTGCGGTTATCTCCCATCACGAAGAATTCATCTGACGCCAATTTCAATTCATTCTCCGCAATACCCGCATCGATTATCTTATCAAAGGACTCGTCTTCGTCCAGAAGAACACCGTCAACATATACATTTCCGTCCAGAATCTGTATCGTTTCTCCGGGGAGGGCCACCACCCTTTTTACATAATAATGGGAATTCTGGTTGCCGTTCGGAAGGAAAACCACCACGTCACCCCGCTTAGGTGAAGAAAGCCTATATACTACCCTGTTCATCAGAATCTCCTGTCCGTTGTAAAGCATAGGCTCCATGGAGTCACCAACCACACTTGTTTTCATTCCCACCGAAAACACAATCACAAATGCCAGAAAAATGACAATCATACTTCCGACAATCATCTCGAAAATATCTTTGATAAGCTTCGGATTCAATTTCTTCTTTTTCTGATAAAAAGTCAGACCTTTTCTTCTCGCCACGGAATGTTCCTCCACCTTCGTATTATACCAACAAAGGAACATAAAAGCAATCTTCCCTATTTTGCTTTTGCAGTTGAATATGTACATAAAAAACAGATACCTCAAATCTCTTCAAGGTATCTGCCTCATCATTCCTAATTATCTCACAACCTCTTTAACCTTAGCCTTCTTACCGATACGGTTTCTTAAGTAGTTCAGCTTCGCACGTCTTACCTTACCTCTTCTTACCACTTCCACTTTCTCAACATTCGGAGAGTGTAAAGGCCATGTCTTCTCAACGCCGACACCGTTAGATACCTTTCTTACGGTGAATGTTGCTCTGCTGCTTCCGCCCTGAATTTTTAATACGGTTCCCTCAAAAACCTGTATTCTCTCGCGGTTACCTTCCTTAATTTTACCGTATACTTTAACGGTATCGCCGACATTAAAGTCGCTTACGTTCTCTTTTAACTGTTCTGCTTCGATTTCTCTAATAATCTCATTCATGGTTTTGCCTCCTATTGAATCTGGATGTTCTTAATACAATCTGTAACAGAGGACCATCTTTTTTCGCAACAGTAATAATTTAGCATAGATTTTGACTAAATGCAAGGGTTTTTTGCAATATATGCCTCATACAAGTCCGGACGTAGTTTTTTCGTCCGCTCTATGGACTGTTCAAGCCGCCATGCATCCACCTTCGCATGGTCTCCTGAGAGAAGGATTTCTGGCACCTTCTTGTCACGCCACAACTCCGGTCGGGAATATTGCGGGTACTCTAACAGCCCGTCATAAAAGGACTCTGTCACAGCCGAATCGGAATTGTGAAGCACGCCCGGCACCAGCCTGGCAATGGCATCCACCATCACCATGGCAGGCAATTCTCCACCGGTCAACACATAATCTCCGATGGAGACATAGTCGGTGACAACCTCCTCCAGAACACGCTCGTCAATTCCCTCGTAGTGTCCGCACAGTATGATTAAGTCCTCTTCTTCAGCAAATTCCTTAGCCATCTCCTGTCGAAAAGTCTTACCCTGCGGAGTCACATAGATTACCCGCACTTTCTTACCGTCTGTGTTTCGCGCTGCAATCTTATCCTGCACCGCCATACACGCATCGTAGACCGGCTGCGCCTGCATGAGCATTCCCGCACCGCCGCCGTAAGTGTAATCGTCCACCTTGCCGTGCTTATCCAGTGTATAGTCCCGAATATTCACTGCCTCTATGGAAATATATTCTCTCTCCACCGCTCTCCCGATAATACTGGTGTTTAATCCCTGCATCACCATCTCCGGAAAGAGTGTCAGAATATGAAAATTCATCATATTCACTCCATTTCTATATCAAGCCGTCCATAATATGAACGGTGATTCTGCCCTGTTCCATATCAATCGATTTGACACACTGTTTGATTGCAGGGAGCAATACTTCCGTGCCGTCCTGCCGCGTCACGATATAGACATCATTGGCCCCGGTGGTCAGAACATCTTTCATTTTCCCGAAATACTCTCCGTCCTCCGTAACGACCTCCATATCAATTAAGTCAGCGATAAAGTACTCGTCTTTCTTAAGCTTTACCGCCTGTTCACGCTTGATGTACAGTTTCGCACTCTTGTACTTCTCGATATCATTGATGGAATCGTATCCCTTAAATTTCAGAATGGCATATTGCTTGAAGAATTTCACGCCCTCGATTTCAAGATTTATACGCTCCCTGCCGGTGTCCATTATGACCTCTTTTAACTTTTTAAAACGATTGACATCATCCGTCGTGGGGAACACCTTGACTTCACCTTTGATTCCGTGTGTCTGCGTGATAACGCCCACCTGCATTTCTGATACCATACTTCCTCCGCTCCGCAAACTCGAAACAGCCTCACAGAATACTCTATGAGGCTGTCCAATTAAACAATTTCTACATCCACTCTCTTATTGTCTTTGGATGATGCTGCTTTCACCACCGAACGAATTGCCTTGGCAATACGTCCCTGCTTGCCGATCACCTTACCCATATCAGACGCTGCAACATGAAGTTCTACGGTAATATGCTTACCCTCTTCCTTCTCGGTCACAACCACTTCGTCAGGGTTTTCGACAAGAGCTTTTGCGATTACTTCAACCAATTCTTTCATAGTTCACCTCCAAAAGCCTTGCTTCCCACACACGTTATTTTGTTATACCAACGCTCTTGAAAATCCTGCTGACAATCTCCGTCGGCTGGGCGCCGTTTGCTAACCACTTCTTAGCTGCCTCCTCGTCTACCTTGTAGGTGCTGGGATCCGTGTTCGGATCATATGTGCCGATTTCCTCGATAAATCTTCCGTCTCTCGGAGATCTGGAATCTGCAACTACGATTCTGTAGAAAGGAGATTTCTTCTGTCCCATTCTTCTCAATCTGATTTTAACTGCCATTTTTCTTTGCCTCCATGTAAAAAATATTATTGTTTATTTGAAATCCTAAAAAGGAAATTTCATACCACCCATACCGCCGAACATTCCTCGTCCCTTCTTGCCTCCCAACATACCGGGGATCTGCTTCATCATCTTCTGGGACTGTTCAAACTGTTTGATAAACTTATTCACGATTGCGATATCCACTCCTGCGCCCCGCGCAATACGATGCTTACGGCTGGGGTTTAACAGCTTAGGATTCTGACGCTCTGCAGGTGTCATACTTAAGACGATGGCTTCCATACGCGCAAGCTGCTTCTCATCCACCAAGGATTCCAAATCCCCCATCTGCTTGCCCATACCCGGCAGCATGCTCATAAGGCTCGACAAACCGCCCATATTGCGCATCTGCTTCATACTTTCCAGATAATCCTCGAAATCAAACTTGCCCTTCTTCATGCGGGCAGCCATCTGCTTTTCTTTCTCTTCGTCGATGTCGATATTCTGCTGTGCCTTCTCAATCAGCGTCAACACATCGCCCATACCGAGGATTCGACTCGCCATACGGTCCGGATAAAACTGCTCTAGATCGGACAATTTCTCACCCATACCGATATACAGAATCGGCTTGCCGGTCACTGCCTTAACGGAAAGCGCCGCACCACCTCTGGAATCACCGTCCATTTTGGAGAGAATCACTCCGTCGACTCCAATCTTATCGTCGAAATCTTTAGCAACATTGACAGCATCCTGACCGGTCATGGCATCGACTACAAGGAGTGTCTGATGCACATCCACATTACTCTTAATCTCCTGAAGCTCCGCCATCATCTCCTCGTCAATATGGAGACGACCTGCCGTATCCAGAATGACAACGTTATGTCCGTTCTTCTCCGCATGCTCAATCGCCGCTTTTGCGATATTGACAGGCTTATGATTCTCACCCATGGAGAATACATCCACCTGCTGTTTCTCTCCGTTTATCTGTAACTGTTTGATGGCTGCCGGTCTGTAGACATCACATGCCACCAACAATGGTTTCTTACCCTTTAACTTAAGCTTGCCCGCAATCTTCGCCGTGGTGGTCGTCTTACCTGCACCCTGCAGACCGCACATCATAATAACGGTGATCGATTTGCCCGGCTGTAAAGTAATCTCCGTCGTCTCGGAACCCATCAGAGATACCATCTCTTCATTGACGATCTTGATAACCATCTGACCCGGATTTAAACCGTTCAGTACATCCGTGCCGACAGCACGCTCCTCCACGGACTTGACGAACTGCTTTACGACCTTAAAATTGACATCCGCCTCTAAAAGCGCCATCTTGACTTCTTTTAAGGCAGTTTTGACATCTTCTTCCGTGAGACGGCCTTTGCTTCTTAAATTCTTAAAAACATTCTGCAATTTATCGGTAAGACTCTCAAATGCCATATGACTTCATGCCTTTCCCAAGCGATTCCAAGTCTCTACAACTCCTGCAAAATCTCCGCAGAAAGCTGTTTCATCTGCATACTGTATGCCGCCTTATCCGGCAGCTCATTGTTTTCATACTGCTCTGACAAACGATTGATGCGGGATACCTTGTCCTTAATCCTCTCAAACTTCGCCACGAGCTGAAGTTTCTCCTCGTAGCCCTGCAGCATCTTATCGCAGCGCTTTACGATATCGTGCACTGCCTGTCTGCTGATTCCTTCCTCCTGCGCAATCTCGCCCAGAGAAAGATTATCATAGACGATGCCCTCGTATACCTGCCGTTGATGCTTTGTCAGCAGTTCTCCATAGAAATCATATAATAAACCTTGTTCTACGATTTTCTCCATGATAAAAACTCCGGTCGGGCTTACTCTGAAATCCCGACTTTTGCATTCTACTATATATGAATGAGGGTGTCAAGTAGTTTTTGTTGACAGGGTGAAATGGAAAGACCGCCTATATGGCGGTCTTTCCTAAAATATCCAACGAAAACGGCAGCTTATTTGCCGCTGAATCTCTTGCAAAAATCGGCAGTTTTTGAATCATAAATAAAAGAGAGCAGCCACAATCATTCTGCTGCGACTGCCCTCACAAAATTAATTATTTAATTCTTTTCCATACTGGCATCATCCGGAACGATTCGCGGCCTGATTATCCGTCTATTATCACTTTACTGTTTCATTTATGGTGACGCCAGATGCACGGTCAAGGGAGTTTTGCAACTAATCAACATCTATATATTCCTTTTTCACATATCCTTCAGCAGTGTCTTCCTCTTCCTGCCATGATATCCGGTAGAACCCATTATATTCTGCCAAAATATTTACCTTTTGTTCTTTTTTTAGTAAACCGATAACAGTAGCATCTTCAGACGGCTCTTCACGTATTCTTAAAGTAGTTACATTAACACTTCCTACGCTGTTTTTTAAAGATTCGCTTTCTGTTACAGCATCATTATCCACGATATTATTGGTATCTGCACCACATGCACATGTATATAACACGGTGCCAAGCAGTAATATAATTAGCAGACATCTTTTCATTTTTTCTTGTTCTCCTTAATGAATTTTATACTGTAAACCAACTCATATAGATGTTGTACGGACAACTATTTTGCATCGACAACTCGACCGACTGCTGATAAATAAGAATAGGTCTGCCCTACATCTCCGTATATATCACAGGATAACGTAATTAAGTATTGATCATCATCCAAAACAACGGCAAAGCTATATCTACACACGTCACCACTGAATGAAGTATTATGATAACTCCCGTGACAATCTACATAATAATGTGTTCCTTTATAATTACTTCCCAGAAAATCAACAAAAGCTGCACTTGTTCCATCTGTATAGGTCCATTTAACAGTTACATCAATCTGTCCATAACCGGAAATATTCACTGTATGTGTGTGCGTAAATTCATGGGCTTGTATGGATTCAGCAGCTGCATAACATCGTATATTGAACCCTAACATAATGGCAACACATAAAACTAATGCTAAAAAAATTTTGTATTTTTTCATTCATACCTCCTTTCAAATTTCCTTTCACCCATTTCTTTGCATTATAAGTTAAGCGTACCGGATTTTATTTCTTAGCGGGCCTTTTCGGTTGATGCCAGATACCGGAACAGAACGGCGGAAAAGGGTCACGACTTCTGACCACTTCATTTCTTGTTGCGCGCTCAATCAACTTCAACACTTTCCTATTCACTTTCTTCATGTACCTTTACCTCCTGTTTTGTTATTTTGGCTATACATAACAATGCTGCACACAAGATGACAGCAATTGCCATATAACTTATGAATACCATATCTGCCTCTAATATTGTGAAACAGCATATTGCAACTCCCTCCAGCAAGGTTATAATCCTTGCCGACGCTTTTAACTCTGAAAATTCCTCTGAATCCATGTGCATATTAGGGTGATTAACCGTGCCTATTATTTCAATAATGCCTATAGCCCATAACAACATCGCAAATAGCAGTATCGGATAATTTGCCAGAACACTACTCATGCCCAATATGGATATATACGAAGCGACAGTTGCCAGATAGCATTGATAGAATTTATTTAAGTGATATCCACCCGTCCGTTTCCTTAGCGCAAAGAAAAAGACCAAAAAGAACATTGTAGGGAGCAATTTATGAGCCGCTACGCTAATCAGTATAATTGTTCCAACAGTAATTAATTTTTCTATCCATGAAATTAAGACATAGACATAATATTCTTCCAGTTCTTCATCAATCAGTTTTGCCTCTGTCATCTGACTTACTAATTCATTGGTGAATTTCTCAATCATAGAACCGTCTCCTTATGAACCAAGTATAACTTCACATAATCTGAAATCAATATCCACTGCAGAAAATGATATTTCATTGCAGAAAATGACATTTCACTGTGGAAAATGCAAAAAAATGATTTGCTTTACGCAAATCACTTTTCCTATTGTGGTATTATAATTGAGAAATAAAATTCATTTTTGTCGTTCTGTATGACGTGCGAACCGCCATACCTTGTTATGACATCCATAATATTTCCTATACCTATGCCATGTTCATTTACTTCCTGCCTTTTTGAAGTTTGTATTTGTCCGTCTTGAATAATGATTTCACCGTCATATGTATTTCTCACGGATATAATCACTTTGTTTCCCTCTTTCACAAACTTCATTTTAATTACCTTTTTATCAATACACTTTTCACAAGCCTCAATTGCATTATTAAGCAAGTTCGATAATATAACAACTATATCCTCATCCCTGATATTAATTTCGGATAAATCATTGATTTTAAATATAAATGCAATATTCTTGTCCAATGTTTCCTGATATATGCTGTTTAAAATTGCATCCACGATCACATTGTTTGTATTGATACAATCCAGTTCCTTATTCAGATGTCCGCTTATCTTCCCGACATATCCCTCTAGTTCAGCATAGTTTTTTGACGTAATCAATGATTCAATACACATAATCTGGTTTTTATACTCATGCGTCTTTTTTCGCTGCTTATCAAAATTTTCAGAAATCGAACGATACATATTGGTTTGATTTCTGGCTTGCAATTGAAAAATCTCATTCTCCCGTAGCTTTGTTTCCCGTTTCAATATATCATTAATTAAGTAAAACACAACGATATTCATACCTGCAAGACAAAATGCAATAACTAAAAACAAATCTTCCTGTTTTTGATTTGCTAAATTGCCGGATGTAATAAGAAACGTAGTGATTGTAAAAATTGTAAAAACAGGAAAAGAAATAAAGCGAAGCCACTCTGTATCCATCAACACTTCAGAGGATTTTCCTCCGATTCTCTTCCTAATCACTAAAACTACCATAAAAAGAAATACTTTTCCCAGAATTGCTATCAAATATCCTTCAACATAATGGGATTCATTGATCTCTGCAATACTATGAAAAATCGAAACATTTAGCCAGAGTGTAAAATAATCTATGGCAAGTAATAATCCTTGAAATAACGTTGCAAAAATCAACGCCCTCCAATAATTGAGTTTAAAATACATAGTCATAGCTATTGCAGTTACTACAATGATAAGGAGTTGTTTTAAAATAATATGCTCGGAAAGAAATAATGCTATAACATACACTAAGACTATCAAGCTTAAAATAATTCCATAATTTTTTAGATCTCTCTTTTCAAGTTTCCTCTTTGCAAAAGCTTCAAAAAATATTTTACAACATAAGATTTCCAAAACAACAAGCAAAAAACTCTGTATATAAACAATCATTTATATTTCTCCCTTATACGCGACATATGTTTCTTCGACATGCTTATATCGGGCCTTTGGGATGATCAGTTTAATACCGTTACTTAACAGAACCCTATATCGACTAACATCCGTGATATGTTTCATATTCACCAAAAAGCTTTGGTGAATCCGTACAAAATCTCTACTGGCAATCTCTTTTTCCATATCGTTCAGGGTGCTGTATAATGTATACTTGTTTATGCATTCCTCCATAATATAAAATTCCAGTTTATGTAGCTGACTTTCTATGTATAATAAGCGTTCTAATGATACTTCTCTGGTACCCTCGTTAAATTGAAACATTTTCCTTTCCACCACATAATTCATTTTTGCACTGATTGCATCCATGCATTCATACACCAATTCAGGAAAATTGACATTGTTTTTTAGAATGTATCTTACAGCATCAACCTTGTAACCTTCGAGCGTATAATTTATAAATGCAGTTACAAAAACGATAAACATATCATTGCTGACTTGTCGTATTTTCCTCGCTGTATCCATGCCATCCAGTTCATCCATATTAATATCCAGAAAGACGATTTTGTACTTAGCCATTTCTATTCCCTGTTCTACAAAATCTTTTCCCGATTCAAAATCATCAATTTCGTATACAACCCCATTCACATCCATATAATCCATTAAGATTTTCCGGATAAGTTTTCTAAAATGAACTTCATCATCACACACAGCAATCTTGAACACTTTTTTATCCCCATATACTTTACTATTTCGCCAAACACTACTATGTTTGTAGTAATTAATTATATTATATTAGTTTTAGCAGATAAGAACAAGTAATATCACGCATGTATTCTATTTTACGTTACCATAGTAGTCAACTAAATTGCAGAAATCGACTTCATATTGCAGAAAATGACTTCGCATCTTGTTTTCTTTTGTCGAATATGATATATTTGTAGTAGCAAAAAGGTAGCGCTCGATCATTGGCACTACCTTTTATAGCTAAAGCAAAATCCCCTTTATGAAATAGCCGTCAATAGTCGACGGCTATTTCTTTTTTCCTTTTGAAGATTGTATAAGTTCCCTATACATATTTTCTTATTTTTAATCATATCTTGTACCAAAGCCCTTTAGGATATCATTATGAAAATAAAAGATAAAAGCTCACTTGTCATCGCTATCCTGATTCCGATCGCTGTCGGAACTCTATCGGCCTTATTCAGCGGAAACATGCAGATTTATTCCCAAATCAATAAACCCGCACTCAGTCCGCCGGGCATTCTCTTTCCAATCGTCTGGACGATACTCTACATACTCATGGGAATATCCTCCTACATTATATACGAATCGGATAATCCAAATAAAGAAAGCGCATTAAGAACCTATGCGCTTCAATTGTTTTTTAATTTTTTCTGGAGTATTATTTTCTTCAGATTCAATCTGTATTTTACATCATTCGTGTGGCTGCTTGCATTAATCTTTTTGATTGTGAAAATGATTGTGCAGTTCTACCGAATCAAACCGATAGCCGCATACTTGCAGATACCCTATCTGCTGTGGTGTGTTTTTGCGGCATATCTGAATTTTATGATATTCAGGTTGAATTAAATTAATCAAATATGATACTGCATAAAAGGCGCCTGCATAATTGCAAGCGCCTTGAATCTATTTTTACTCTGTAACAACTTCCAGATATCCGACCATCTTAGCATGGTCGAACTCTTTAATTACGCCCAAATTCGGATCGTAGTACTGACCGTTATATCCTACCAGATAATGGCTGTATCTGCCCATCTTCTCCATGATAATACAGCAGTGCGGAAGCTCTACGGTCTTACCTAATGTGTACACAATCTTATCCGCATGACGTAACCCAAGATATTCCAGTGTAGCAATCATCTTGCTCATATTCGCCTGCCACTCACGGCACTTCATAATATCACAAGCCTCATCCAGCGTCGTACCTGCAATCATGGCAATACAAGACTGACCACACAGTCCGTCCCAAGGCTGTGTCACCAGCTCAACACCGTCAATCTTGCGAATCGGATTCTCTGTGCTGTACGGACTGTCACCGCTCACACTTGTCACGTTACCGACAATCTCTATAGAAATCAAATATTTCTTACCCAATTCAACCTTGGATAAAGTCTCCTGGCTTACGGGAATATCGTAGTATCCCTGTCCTTTCGGAATAAGGTCACATATAAAGCACACGTCATCGAAGCACACCCTAACCGGAGCGTCTCCCACCTTCTCACATACTTCCCACACATTAAACGGTACGGCAATCGCATTCTCATTCTCTCTAAATTCTACTGTACCTTCAAATTCGTATTTCATATAACCCCACCTTTCTTGTTTCGCATAAACAAAACCTACAATGATTGTATCATAAATGTATAGTTCTTAAAAGTCTAATTTCTTGTCACTCATTGGACCAATCCCCAAAGCTGATATTCAGGTCTACATCCGTGCCGATTCCGTTTACCGCTCCCGTATCGGTATACTGCCATACCTTGAACTCATATGGGAAGTAAAACTTCTCGTCATAGTAGGCGAACCATTTATCGTAGTCCTCGAGTTTCTCTATATCAAGCATCAGCATAAATGTCTTGAGATTGCCGTAAATCATGGGTGTATATCCGGCATTCTTAATCTTCTCACAGAATGCAATACAATACTCTGTCCGCTCTTCCTTCGTCAAATCCTGCGTTCTTGCATTCGAATTGGACACCGCCTCCACGTCGATTACCACCGGACAATCTACTTTATACGGCTCTATCATGTCAAGCACGTACTGGGCTTCCTCTTCCGCTTCCGCTATACTTGTTGCCTGCGTAAAGAAATACACACCTACATCAATATCGTTACGGCGCGCACCTTTGATATTATTCTCAAAAGTCGCGTCTTCCTGAATAACGCCCTCCGTGTAGCCCCTGATTCCAAGTCGGATAAAGGCATATTCTACACCATCGTCCGCAACCTTCTCCCAGTCAATCTTTCCCTGATATTTAGATACATCAATACCCTTGTGGGAAACCGCTTCGCCGTTCTCATAGTAAGTTATAACCTGATTCTCATCAATCTCAAGCTGTTCCGGATTATATGTATTGCGGGCAAGTTCATCCGAAATCGGGAAAAAGTAATACTCGCCTGCGTCCACCACGACGATATCATTGGGATAAAAATACCTAAGCATCGCCGTAGCACCGTTTCCCGACAACATGAGTTCTTTAAGCTTATCAAGAAACTCTCCGCTTACTTCCTCGCTTGTCTCGGCAACTGCCTCCTCCACCGCACGGGCAATCATGGCATCCACCTCGTCTTGTGTGTAAGTGACCGTCTCATCCATACGGATTTCATCCAGTTCGTTCATAACCACCATATTCTCCATCTGGATTGCACGATACTTAAATACAAGCATCAGACTGATTGTAATTGCCAGAAGCGTGACCACGCACAGTATGATCGAGCCGAGCAGTATCCCATTCTCGCTTCTTCTGCGTTTCTTCTTATGTCTCTTGTTCTGAGCACTATTCTCCTGCATATACTCTCCCCATGTCTATGTTTTGATTCATTCTCGTGTATCTTAAATCCGTTCGCCGAAGTAACTCTTATATCCCTCTCCGAAAATCTCCGAGGCGCTCGTAATAATCATAAAGGAGTCAGCGTCTTCCTCCCGCACAATACTTTCCACACGGGGGAACACTGTTTTCTTCACAGCGCACATGAGCACCTGTTTCTCATCTCCGCTGTATGCCCCATGTCCGCTGATCAAGGTCAGTCCGATATCCAACTCCTTTAGGATACGACTCGTAATCTCCTGTGGTTTATTGCTGATAATATATAAAAGCTTCGCCTCATCCCTGCCGTAAAGCACCACATCCAGCGCAAAGGACGTGCAGCTTACCGTAATGGCTGCATAGAGCGCCGCGTCAATATCGCGAAATACAATTCCGGACAGGGTCACCACAAAGGCATCCGCAATAAAGAACAGATTACCGGTTTTTAAGTGTGGCAGTCTTAATCGCAATGCTTTTACAATAATATCCATACCTCCCGAAGTGGCACCCGCTTTAAAGATTACGCCGATTGATATCGCCGACAGGATGCCTCCTGCTACCGCTGCTAACAGTCTATCATAAGTTGCCGCGTGAAAGGATGATAAAATATTGGTAAATGCGGAAATAAGCGCTGTGGCATAAATCGTTGACAGTGTAAAGCCAAACCCAAACTTCCATATAGCAAACAGCAGGATTGGGATGTTTAAAATCAAAATGAGCGTACCTGTACTTACAGGAATCACTCTGCTCAGTATAACCGATATACCGGTCACACCGCCGGGTGCAATATTATTCGGGTCAATAAACAGGCTGACACCCACCGCATAAACAAAAGCCGCCACTGTTATAACAATATATTTCTTTAACCATTGTATCTTGCGTTTTATTGATTCTTTTTTATTAAGAGCCATGTCATGTTCACTCCTTGCCACGGGCACTTTTATTTAGCATATCCTGTTTCGCGCAATTCATGCAATATACGGACCCTGCTTACTATTTGGAAAAATAGGCAAAAAGCGCTGTAATATCGTCTCCGCAACCCAACTCACTGGTTTCATTCAACCAGTCTTTCAGGCTGTCCGCTACGGCTTGTGCTCCATGCTTGCGCAGCAACTTATAGTAATCGCTACAGGTTTTCTGAAACTCTTCCTCGCTCTTGTAGCTGTTTGCCATACCATCCGAGGAAAGCATATACATCACCGGAAGCTTCTGCACCCCTTCTTTTTTCTTGATTCGGGTAATCACCTTACGCCATGCCTCGGGCTTGCTGAGGGAATGTGTCTCCGTCCCGAGAATCTTATCCGCTTCAATCACGTTCTGCACACCTGCCTCCGACACTTCCATAATATCGCCGTCGCCAAGCTGAAATGCAAAGAGGAATTCTGCCGTAATCACCAGCCCGATCAATGTGCTTCCGTATAATTTATATACAGCATTCTTGTCTTTATTTCCATCCGAATCCAAAACAATTTCCCGCTTGTTATTGGAATGAGTCTTCAATATTCTGCGTTTCCACTCCGTGTCTATCGCCTGTGCTACCTTCGTGTCACCCTCACGCTTTAAAAACGTCAAAAGCATTTCCGGCTGCTTGGCATACGTATCCAGATAATCCTCCATAATCTTGCAAAACACATTCACGGCTATATCTGCGCCGGTCTTACTGTAAGGACAAGAATCACTGCCGTGTCCGTCCGCCACCGCCAATATAACCGTATTTTCATCTTTTTCAATCTTCTTCAGACTATCCTGGCATTCTTTGCCGCTTCTTACATGGGATGCTCCCTGCACAGACTCCCCGAATACGCTTCGCGTCATATGCAACACCCTTTCTACCAAACATCGCCATCCTGAATATCGTCTAAATCGGGAAGTCGACCTCCCATATCAACAATAACAGGAGTAGGCTTTCCGTCCTCGCCTGCTTCACCCGCATCCGACGCAATACTTGCCGGTGCCGACACCAGAGATGCCGCCGTGGATGCCCACTTAATCATCTTGGTTAGCGCAGCCGCATTATTGGCCTGCAGTACCAGCTCCTTATTGCCGGTAAACTCTTCCAACACGGCATCATCCGCATCCTGTCCGATGGAAATCGCTATCTTAACCGCTTTCTTGCCCCACGGCAGTTTCTTTAATTCCGCCAGCGATTTCTTATAATCGTCTGTAGGCTGTCCGTCAGACAACAAAACAAGTACAGGCGGCAATGCCCTATCCGACATAGGCGGTATCGTAAGCTGTGCTGCCAAGAGCTCAAAGGCTTTACCCAAGTCGGTTACACCTTCCGCCGTCAAATCATCCCACGCGAAGTCTTCCACATTCACCGGATTGCTTGTAACCCAGGACGCACCTGTAGAGAATTTGAGCGTGCGAATCATAAGCTGTGCATTCGGATTGTTCTCAGCCGCAGCCACCATCTCCGGTATAGTCGACTGAATAGCATGATTTACAGTTCCGATTTTCTCACCGTACATGGAGCCGGAGCAATCTACAATCCAAAAGAAATGTAACGGTCTGCTTGCCAGTTCTCCTCCCGGTCTTTTCATTGCTGCCATAGTATTCCCTCCTTAAATCTGTGCCTTAGCGCATTTAATTTGTTGTTTTCTCGCATAGCTCATAGCATATGAGCCTGCATTGCATAATATCGTGAAATCCATATGTCTGTCATCGGGCTGCCCGAATGTCTGCAGAAATCCGTTTCCTTTTCCGCCGCCGATTTCATTGACAGAATCCGGTATATAGATGCTCTCCATACTTCTGCAGCCTGCAAACGCGCCCTGCTCGATACTGCTTACGCCTTCCGGCAGAACAACGTTCTTTAACGACTCGCATCCCTCGAAAGCTTCCATCCCCACCACTCTTAAATCCTGCGGAAAAACCACTTCCTGCAGACTCTTACACCAACAGAAAGCATATTGCTTAATCTCTTTCAGCCCATCCGGAAGCACAACTCTTCTTAATCTGTTACATCCGGAAAAAGCATATTCGCCAATGTACTTCACACTGTCCGGTATAACGACCTCTTCCAGTGCGGTGTACTCAAAAGTGCCTTCCAATTTCGTCATGGTGCCTAAGATTTTCGGGCATCCTGTAGGGTCTGTTGTGCCGATGCGCTTGAGAGTTCTCGGCAGTACCACTTCTTTTAATTCCTTACAATTTATGAATACGCCGTTTCCCAGAACCTCAATTCCTTCCGAAACAACAATCTTCTCGATACCGACACATCCCTTAAAAGCGTGGTTTCCCACCTCTGTGACCCTTTTGCCGTCCACCATGTTGGGAATCGTCACCACAGTATCATCGAAGTCTATGAATCGAAGAAGCTTAACGCCCCGAGGTGTTTCTTCATACTCGTAGGCGCTGCTGCTCTCTGATTCAACCCACTCGATTTCGCTCTCCGAGACTTCATCTTCTTCCTCATCAGCGGCATCCGTATCAAGCTGCAATCCCATAGCTCTGGCCCATGTAAGGACTGCATCTTCGGCGCTCCCGGTCTGTATGCCGTACCCTTGACTGACAGACTTCACGTAGCGGTGCAGTGCCAACCTGTCAAGTGTAGCCGTGTTCTGCATTTCATCTACAATCCCGTCGTCAAACACCATCAGTAATATATTTCTTTTCAGTCTGTCCTGCGGATAAAAATCCGAGAACAGAGCCTGCAATTTCTTTCGGTCCAAGAGAGCGTCAGGATAATCTTTTATGATTCTCGCTAATATTCTATGATCCTCCATACAGCCTCCTTATTGGAATTCTCCCTTCAACTGTCCGAAATCAATCTTCACATCTTTGGCTATTGCCGCAGAGCGGCCTTCCTCAACGGGAACCTGCGTACCGTCTGCCTTGATATAAGTCCAGTTCTGCTTGGTGAGATTTCTGATTCCCCACAAGTTGGGATTATTCGGATTCTGCACCACTTCACCCACCACGGTTTCCATATCATGTTCTCCGTCTATATGATGTTTATAAAGTTTGGTGTTATTCATGAGCAAAACCGTACTTCTGCCGATAACAATCTTGGTCGGAACCGTCACTGCCTTCTGGCATCCCCAACAGGTGTGCGCCACGCCATTTATCTCCTTCTGTGCATCATAGAATACCTCCGAGCCGCAGCTTGGACATACAATGATACCGGACATAAGATTTGCAATCGTTTCCATCCACTTCGCTTCGGTAATTCTGCGATTAGGCTGCTTTAATCCCACAGTAAACGAGGTGATAAACAAATCCTTCAGCTGCTGCGGGTACAAATCCCAGAATACAAGCGCGTTGTCCTGATATCCTGCGAGGGGTCTGTTATCTTTATTGTCCGGATCGAAAATGAATAAAGGATCCGTACCGTACAATTGATTCATGGCAGGAACATCCATGCACTTAATCTGTGCTTCCCGCTTACCCTCCAACGGATGATTTAACATAAACATATAGAATAACAATACAGCGAGGGAAAACAAATCGGTATTTCTCGACGGCTTCGCCTGACCAAGCACGATTTCGGGCGCCATGAATCGGGGTGTTCCGTAGATACCGCTTTTTGCACCGTTGTAAGAGACATTGTCATTATCACATATTAGTACGTCCCCTGTATCCGGGTCGAAGAATACGTTTCCAAAAGAGATATCCCGATAGCTGTATCCCTTGGCATGCAGCGCGTTATATCCTTTGGTCAGATTATATGCCGCTCTGCACAGGCAGTAAAAGGAAGGCTCCGCTCTTCTCTTCATCATGTCCACAATGCTTTTGTAATTCTTCGGTCGAAGCGGCATGATATATCCGAAAGATTCTCCCTTCGCTTTATATATCATGTCCTGTGGCCATAAGAAAGAAACATCGGGTTGACCTTTCTGAATCAGATTATCCAAAATTTCTTTCTGACTCTCCGTTGCGGTATTCTTATAATACCACTTTAAAGCATAAGATTTTCCCTTATGCTCTACTTCGTATACTTCTCCCTGTCCGCCCGAACCGAGAAGCTGCAGCACTTTATATTTATTTCCACTCTCGGAAATAAGTGGTGTTCCGCTCTTTAACTGTCCGTCCATAATCATTTTCTCCATTCTAGACTCTCAGGCTCGCACCTACAGCGCTCCTTAGATGCTTGCACGAACGACCTTCGGCTGGTATCCGTTCTCGTTCAGTGCATCTATAATCTGGTTCTTATGCTCCGTGCCGTAGGCCTCCAGTGTAATGCGCAGTTCCACAGCAGCGTTGCGGTTGATGGATACGAACTGATTGTGCTCCAGTTTAATAACATTGCCGCTCTGTTGTGCAATCACGCTGGACACACGTGTCAGTTCTCCCGGCTTATCCGGCAACAGGACTGATACCGTAAAGATTCTGTCACGCATCACAAGGCCCTGCTGAACCACGGAGGACATTGTAATGACATCCATATTACCGCCGCTTAAGATTGATACAACCTTCTTATTCTTCACATTAAGATGTTTTAATGCCGCAACAGTAAGAAGTCCGGAATTTTCCACAATCATCTTATGATTCTCCACCATATCGAGGAATGCCACCACAAGTTCCTCGTCCTCTACTGTAATGATGTCATCCAGATTTTTACTTACATAAGGGAAAATATTTGTACCGGGAGTCTTCACCGCCGTACCGTCGGCAATGGTGCTGACCTGCGGTAACGTCAATACTTCTCCTGCACGAATGGACTCCTGCATACAGTTGGCACCTGCCGGCTCCACACCGATGACCTTAATCTTAGGATTCAGAAGTTTCGCCAAAGTGGATACTCCTGTAGCCAGTCCGCCACCACCTATAGGAACAAGAATGTAATCCACAAGAGGCAGCTCCTTGATAATCTCCATGGCAATCGTTCCCTGCCCCGTCGCCACGTCCAAGTCGTCAAACGGATGTACAAAAGTATAGCCATGCTCATCTGCCAGTTCATATGCGTGGGCGCACGCCTCATCATATACATCACCGTGCAGAATTACTTCCGCGCCATAGCTCTTGGTGCGGTTTACTTTGATGAGCGGAGTCGTGGTGGGCATCACGATGATTGCCTTAACTCCGTAACATTTCGCCGCATAGGCAACACCCTGAGCGTGGTTTCCCGCCGATGCCGTAATCAGTCCTTTCTTCCGCTCTTCCTCGGTGAGCGTGCTGATTTTATAGTATGCGCCGCGAAGCTTGTAGGCACCTGTAAGCTGCATATTCTCAGGTTTCAAATACACCTTGTTATTTGTCTGCATACTAAAGTAATCACTGTATATCAACTTCGTCTCCGAGGCAACCTCTTTGACGACTTCATATGCCTCTTCAAATTTATCCAACGACAGTTCTTTCATTTCTATATCCCTGCTCCTTCCTCCGGCGCTTCATCGCTTGACGTTACAGAAAATAGTGCATCCACAAAATAATCCGCATCAAACTTCTGTAAATCATCTATGGTCTCACCCACACCGATGTATTTCACCGGAATCTGTAACTCTGACTGAATCGCCACCGCGATGCCGCCTTTTGCCGTACCGTCCATCTTAGTCAGGATAATACCCGTCAAGTCGGCTACCTCTCCAAACTCTTTAGCCTGCTGTAATGCATTCTGTCCCGTGGTAGCATCCAGCACTACCAGATTCTCCCGATGAACACCCGGAAATTCCTTGTCGATAATCCGATTAATCTTCTTAAGCTCTTCCATCAGGTTCTTTTTATTATGCAGTCGTCCCGCAGTATCGCACAAAAGCACATCCACGTTCCGCGCCTTCGCCGCGCTTACCGCATCATAAATCACGCTGGCAGGGTCGGAGCCTTCATTGCCGCCGATTACATCCACACCTGCGCGGTTTGCCCATTCATGAAGCTGCTCACCTGCCGCTGCACGAAAGGTGTCCGCTGCCGCCAGAAGAACCCTGCGCCCCTGTCCTTTAAGCTTGCCTGCCAGTTTACCCACTGTGGTGGTTTTGCCCACGCCGTTGACACCAATCACCAGCACCACGGACTGCTCTTTCTCAAAATCATATGCCGTGTCTCCCACCTGCATCTGTTCTTTGATATTCTGAATTAAAAACTGCTTGCAGTCTGCAGGTTCCTTGATATGATTTTCCTTTACCTGCTCACGCAGCTTATCAAGAATCGCTTCTGTTGCATGCACACCGATATCGCCCATGACCAGAATCTCTTCCAATTCCTCGTAGAAATCCTCATCAATACTGGAAAACCCGCCGAATACCGAGTCAATCCCGTGTACAATATTATCTCTCGTCTTGGTCAGCCCGGCTTTCAGCCTGCTGAAAAAGCCTTTCTTCTCTTCACCGACCGATTCTTGATTCATTGATTCTTCATTCAACAATTCTTCACTCATTAATCATCCAATTCCTTATCAATTAAATTAACGCTCACAAGCGTGGATATACCCTTCTCCTGCATGGTGATACCGTACAGGCGGTCTGCTTTCTCCATCGTGCCTCGTCTGTGGGTAATCACAATAAACTGTGTATTCTTAGTCAGTTTATGCAGATACTTCGCAAACCTTCCCACATTGTTCTCATCAAGTGCCGCCTCAATCTCATCCAGCAGACAGAAAGGTGAAGGCTTGAGGTTCTGAATGGCAAACAGCAGACAGATTGCCGTCAGCGACTTCTCTCCACCGGACATCTGCATCATGTTGACCAGTTTCTTTCCGGGCGGCTGGGCAATAATGCGAATACCCGCCTCCAACACATCCTCATCCTCTATCAGTTCAAGCGTTCCCTTACCACCGCCGAACAATTCCTTAAATACCTTGTCAAACTCTCTGTTAATCTCGGCAAACTTCTCGTTAAACTGTTTCCGCATGGAAATATCCAATTCCTCGATGATTCCAAGCAGTGTCTTCTCAGCCTCCACTAAATCATCATGCTGCGTTTTCAGGAATGTGTAACGCTCCATAAGATTTCTATAATCTTCAATAGCGTTGACATTGACATCGCCCAACTTTCTGATGGCATCCTTTAGGGCTGTAATCTCTTTCTTCATAGACGAAAGATCGGTCATTGTTTCATCCTTGAGCGACTCGGCATCGGACAAAGTAATCTCGTACTCATCCCACATATAGTTAATCTGAGATTCTATGGATTCCTGCATACGCTCCTTCTGGCTTTCCAGTCGGTATACTTCCTTATCCAAGGCTGTCATACGCTGGGACAGTTCCTCTCTGGAAGTAAAGAAGTTCTTCTGCTTGCCGGACAGTTCTTCTTTCGCCGCAGTATCCTCTTTGAGTTTTTCTGTAGCATCATTCTGTGCGGTGTAAGAGGATGCAATCGTCTTCTCAATTTCCAGAATGTTTTCTTTCTTGCGCTCTACTTCCTCTTTGCTTAGATGTAAGCCTTCCTGCACTTCTTTAAGTTCAGCGGTATATCTGTCAAGCTCACCTTCCACACGCTCCAGATTCTGCCTATGGAAATCCTCACTCTGACGCATCTTCTCGACTTCCACATCCCACTCGGACACCTTGGATGCCTGTCCGGATTCTTCCGTACGCTTTTCCTCAAGCTGCTTCTGGAATTCCGCGATCTGTACTTCCACATTCTTTTCCAATGTCTCGGAGTCTTCCAGCTCCCTGGCAATTTCGTCCTTGCTGACCTGAATCTCCTTAATCTGCAGTTCTATCTCCTGCTCTTCCGTCTTTAACTCGCCGAAGCCCTCTTCCGTCTCGCTCTTCCTGTCTCTGGCCTGCATGACATTCATTCTGGCGGTATTCTGCTCGATGAATTTACGCTGCAGCTGTCCCTTGATATCCTCCACGTCAAGACGAAGTTTATTTCGTCTTTTCTTCGTCTCCTCGATATCATTTAACAGCTTATCTATATCAATTACATACTGCTTTACTTTCTTCTCCAGCTCTTCCATCTCTCGACGTCTGCCAAGCAGATTGGAATTGTTCTTGAACGCACCACCGCTGATGGCACCGCCCGGCACGAGCAGTTCTCCCTCCAGTGTCACCATACGAATGCCGTAATTAAACTTTCTGGCAATCTTTACGGCATTATCCACGTTGTCAACGACCATAATGCGCCCCAGCATTGCCTTGGCAACGTTGCGGTATTTCTTGTCAATTTTCACCAGCTCATCCGCCATACCGATAACGCCTTTTTCTTCCAGCGCCTCCGGGTTCTTGAACTCCTGCGGATGGGTAATGCTGGTAAGTGGCAGAAAGGTAGCTCGTCCGGCCTTGGTCTTCTTCAGATAACCGATCATGCGCTTCGCCGTCTCTTCGTCCTCAGTAACGATATTCTGAATATTACCGCCAAGCGCCGTCTCAATCGCAGTCTCATACTTGGCTTCCGCCTGAATGATATCCGCCACAACGCCGATAATTCCTTTTTCCTGTCCTTTCTGCTCCATGACTGCCTTGACACTTCCACCGTATCCTTCATAGCGCTCCGTCAGATTGGACAGAGCTTCCAGTTTGGACTTCTCCTGATGGTACAATACCTGCGTGTCACGAAGTTTCTGATCCTGCCCGGACAGTTCTTCCCTGATTGCGACAAGCTGCTCTTCCAGAGTCTCCTGCTTTTCATTAAGCTCACGAATCACGACGTTGACTGCTTCGAATTCTTCTTCCAGCTTCTTGATTGTCTCCTCCTGTGCCGCCTCATCCGATTTAGCGCGTAGGAGTCGAGAATTCAACTCTGCCTTGCGGATATTAATCTGCTCCAGCATCGTATCGTAGCGTCCCAGTTTGGATTTAATCGTTGCACGGTTATTTAAAGCGTCAATAATCGTATTCTTGCCGCTCTCAATATTATTGTTGAGTTCCTCAATCTTTCCCTGTATCTGTTCCAGAATCTGACGAGCCTGCGTTCTTGCCTGCTCCAATTCTTCCAGTTTCTCGTCTATTCCCTTCTTCTCCGTTAAAATCTGTTCCTTCTCCACGTTCCGCTCATTAATCTGTCCCTCAATGCTGCGGATACGACTCTGCAAATGCTCCTCGTTTCCCTCTGCAGAGTGGATTTGTTCTTTTAAGACGTTAATCTCGCCTTCCAGTTTAGAACGCATAACGCCGGTGTCAGTCAAAGTCGCCCGCGCCGCTTCAATTTCCTGATCCAACTGCTCGATACGGCTCGCGATCTGCCCGTACTCGTCTTTAATCTGTTCATATTGACGGGTAGTATCCTCCAGATCACCGTTTGCAATGTGAAGCTTCCCGTCCACCTCTTCAAGCTGCTGTCTCACACGGACATTCTCCAGAAGGAACACATTCACATCCAACGTCTTTAACTCTTCTTTTTTCTTCAGATAGACTCTGGCCTTCTCAGACTGTCTCTCCAGGGGTCCGATTTGATTCTCAAGCTCCGCTAAGATATCGTTGATACGGACGAGATTCTGCTTCTCATCCTCCAGTTTCTTCTGTGCAGCGTACTTTCTGCGCTTAAATTTTACGATGCCTGCAGCCTCGTCAAAAAGTTCTCTTCTCTCCTCAGGTTTACCACTTAAGATTCTGTCAATCTGTCCCTGTCCGATAATAGAGTATCCCTCTTTACCGATACCTGTATCGTAGAACAATTCACTGATATCCTTGAGTCGGCAGACCGTACCGTTAATCATATACTCGCTCTCACCGGAACGATAGAGTCTTCTGGACACAGTAACTTCGTCATAGTCTATTGCAAGCTGATGGTCGGCATTGTCAAGAGTAATCGCCACATATGCGTATCCCAGCGGCTTGCGCATCTCCGTTCCCGAGAAAATTACATCCTGCATGCTCGCGCCTCGAAGCTGCTTGATACGCTGTTCGCCCAACACCCATCTTACGGCATCCGCCACATTGCTCTTGCCGGAGCCGTTAGGTCCGACAATGCCGGTAATACCGTTATGAAATTTGAAATTGATTTTGTTTGCAAAGGATTTAAATCCATGCACTTCTATACTTTTTAAATACATATGTACCTCTCATTATCTTTACAGCATTAGTATATCTTCAATTCTTTGTGCATCTGAAGCAAAGCCTCATATGCCGCCTGCTGTTCTGCAGTTTTCTTGGAATGCCCGGTTCCGCTTCCGACTTTGACATCGTCTATCATTGCCTCTACCACAAAAGTCTTATCATGCTCGGGACCTTCCTCATGTACCAGCTCGTAGCGAAGTGTTCCTTTACCTTCCTTCTGCACTTCTTCCTGCAAAATTGTCTTGGCATCATAAAAGAGCTGTTTATGCTCTAAATCCGACAATACAAAACGATAGATAAACTCCTTCGCCTCGTCGATGCCGCTGTCTAAATATACAGCTCCGATGACTGCCTCCATCACATCCGATATAATGGAATCCCTCTGTCTGCCGCCGGTTGCTTCCTCACCTTTACCCAGCCTGATATACTGTTCCAGTCCCAATTCTCTTGCACAAAATGCCAGCGCCGGCTCACACACTATGGAGGAGCGGTATTTCGTCATTTTGCCCTCCGACATGTCGGGATGCTGCCTGTATATATAGTCACTGCTTACAAGCTCCAGTACTGCATCACCTAAGAATTCAAGGCGCTCATAATCTTCTGATTTATTGATTTTCTGCTCGTTGGCACAGGAACTGTGGGTCAACGCCTGTCTCAAAAGCTGCTTGTTGCGGAAAGAATATTGTATCTTTTGTTCCAGTTGTATCATTCGATCATCCAACATGAAAACCTCCACATAGAAAAACCCTTTCTTACGGAAAGGGTCTCCCTGCAACGCAGGTTGAGTAGCCTGCGTTTATTTTGACATAGAATTTTTGATCAAGGCAACCGCTTCCCCTACTGTTGTAATTTGCTCCGCCTTATCAGCCGGAATTTCTATTTCAAAGGCTTCCTCGATTCCCATGATAATCTGAAACACATCGAGGGAATCCGCCCCCAAATCTTCCGTAAAAGTAGTATCTAATGTAATTTCGTTGGGATCTACACTCAGCACATCCGCGATAACTTCTTTTAACTTATCAAGTTCCATGTTTGCAGTACTCCCTTCATTCTGCCTGTTGTTTACTTGTCCTCTTCGGACACGGTCTCTTCCGTCAGAAGCATCTCCTTAATTTTCTCGTTAATCTTCTGCTCCGTAAAGGTAATACACTGTAAAATGGAATTTTTGATTTCTACGGATTTAGAGCTGCCGTGAGTCTTGACTACCAACCCCTTCAAACCGAGAAGCGGTGCACCGCCGTACTGCTCTAAGTCGAAAGCCTTTAAGGTCTGTTTCAATGCCGGTTTTACGAGAAGCGCACCCACCTTGCTCCTGAGGCTGGTCATCATGCCCTCCTTAACCTTCTTGATAAGTGTGCTTCCCACACCCTCATACGTCTTAAGTACCACATTGCCCACAAAAGCCTCACACACAACCACATCGGCTGCTCCGGCAGGGATATCTCTGGCTTCCACACTGCCGATAAAGTTAATATCGGGACAGTTCTTTAAAAGCGGAAATGTCTCTTTAACAAGGGCGTTTCCTTTTTCCTCTTCCGCACCGATATTCACAATGCCTACTTTCGGATTTTTAACACCCATAACATGTTCCATATATACACTTCCCATCTTGGCAAACTGCACCAGATGGGACGGTCTGGCATCCACATTCGCTCCACAGTCAATGAGCAGCGAGCAGCCTCTCTCCGTGGGAATTAACGGTGCAAGGGGCGGTCTCTCCACACCCTTGATACGTCCTACAATAACCTGTCCGCCCACAAGAGTTGCTCCCGTGCTGCCTGCGGACACAAAAGCATCACAAGTACTGTCTTTCACTAAATTCAGAGCTTTCACCAGTGATGAGTCTTTCTTCTTACGAATTGCCATAACGGGTGGTTCTGCAGTCTCTATAATCTCTGAGGCCGGAACGATTTCCAACTGTTCTTTCTGATATGTATAACCGGAAAGTTCTTTTTCAAGCACATCTTGGGGACCCGTCAGATACACCTTAACTTTGCTGCTCTCATTGATGGCTTCCACCGCACCCTTTACTATTTCAACGGGAGCGTTATCTCCACCCATGGCATCTACGGCCACTCTCACCAATTCACTCATAACAATATCGTATCCTTCCCAAATTAACTGTTAAAAATATCATCTCTACTATACTAAATATACCCATAAAAGTCAACAACTCCGCTATAAAAGCGAGGTTGTTCCAAAACACAAAAAAGGCCTTTCGGGGAATCCCGAAAAGCCCGCATTTGCATTACTTAATCAACTGCAATAATTTCTTTTTTGTTGTATGTTCCACACTTCTTACATACTCTGTGAGGCACCATCAAAGCACCGCATTTGCTACATTTCACCAATGTAGGTGCAGTCATTTTCCAGTTCGCTCTTCTCTTGTCTCTTCTACCTTTAGAAGATTTGTTCTTAGGACAAATAGACATCTTTACACCTCCTTATTCCCGTTGAAAATATCCTTGATTAACGCCATCCTCGGATCGGGAATAAAGGTATCGCAATCGCATATTCCCGTATTCAGGTCTGTACCGCACTGACGGCAGATTCCACGACAGTCAGGCTTACACAGAACCTTCGTAGGCAAGTTAATTACAATCTCAATGTTCAAAAAGTCGTCCAAATCCATCTGATAGCCGTCGATGAAATCCTGATCCACGCTTTCATCAGGTGCATCTGCTATCCTGTCCGGCGCATACACTTCCCTGTCAAACGTAAGTTCAATCGTCTCGTCCACAGGTTTTAAGCATCTGTCACAATTCATGCCAAGAGTAATCTTCGCATCACCGGTGATACGCACCTTCCCTTTACCGCTATTGGTAAATGTCAGATTGATTGGTGTTTTGTCCTTAATCGGGAATGTCTCTCTGCCGATTGTGACCTTGGCCAAATCCGTATCCGCCTGCATCGTGACCGTTCTGCCCTCGTTTGTAAACACATCCGTCAAGTTCACGAACATAGCCGACTCCTATCCACACTCAAATAATTATACTGATGGGAATAAAGTTTGTCAACTACAAAATTTCTGTGGTATTAAATCAACTCGTTTTCAATCAGCGCTTTAACCTTTTCCTTCAGAATATCCTCGTCAATCGGCTTAACCACGTAATCCTTTGCACCACTTGCCACAGCTTTAACCACATGCGTCTTGTCATTGTTGGAGGTAAGGAAAATAACGGGGGTATACCGCAGATGTTCCATATCCTTAATTCTTTCAAGCATCTCGTAGCCGTCAATTTCCGGCATATCAATATCCAGAATAATCAAATCCGGAGTTCTGTCTTTCAAAAACTGGAGCGCTCTCATACCGGCCGAAAATGCATGCAGCTCGTATTTTGTACCCAATACCTTGCCGAGCATCTTTAAGTTGATACCGCTGTCATCCACCGCTACGATTTGTTTCTTTCCCATAAATGCCATTTCAGTTTCCTCCGTTTTTCCTAAGTAATTCTATTGCTTTATCAATCCAAATCAGCCAAGTTGGGCCTGAACCGCTGTCAGTGCCACAACACCCACGATATCCTCCCATGAACATCCACGTGAAAGATCGTTTACAGGCTTGGCAATTCCCTGAAGCATAGGACCGTACGCCTCTGCCTTACCGAGTCTCTGCACCAGTTTATAACCGATATTACCGCAGTCCAAGTTCGGGAAGATCAATACATTCGCTTTACCTGCCACCTCACTGCCCGGTGCCTTGGACTTCGCAACCTGGGGCACCAATGCCGCATCCGACTGCAGTTCTCCGTCGAGGCACAGATGTGGATACTGCTCATGTGCAATCCTTGTAGCCTCTACCATCTTATCTACAAGAGGGTGCTTTGCACTTCCCTTCGTGGAGTGAGACAACATAGCAATAATAGGTTTTGCACCCACCAAACTCTTAAAGCTCTTAGCGGAAGTATCTGCAATCGCTGCCAGTTCCTCTGCTGTAGGATCCTGATTTAATCCACAGTCGGCAAATAGGAATGTTCCGTTCTCTCCATATTCACAGTTAGGTACATCCAGTATAAAGAATCCTGATACGAGTTTGACACCCGGTGCAGTCTTTAATATCTGAAGTGCAGGACGCAAGGTGTCTGCCGTCGCATGGCATGCTCCTGCCACCATACCGTCCGCATGGTTTGCCTTAACCATAATAACGCCAAATGTCAGGTAATCTTCCAGGAGAATCTCTCGCGCTTTCTCAGGCGTCATGCCCTTATTCTTTCTCGTCTCATATAAAAGGTCCACATACTCATCAAGTCTCTCTGTCTTCTCGGGATCGACAATCGTCACCCCTTCCAACTCTACTTCAAGCCATCCTGCACCGTCCATAATCTTCTCTTCATTGCCTATCATAATAATATTGGCAATTTGCTCTTTCATAATATGTGATGCCGCAATCAGCGTTCTCTTATCGTTTGTCTCCGGTAAAACAATGGTTTTTTTATCGCTTCTCGCTTTCTCCTTCATCAAATCAATATAAGACATCGTTTAATTCCTCCTCCTATCATAATACCTGAGTCATGTGTGACTCCCCATGTAAATATAATTATACAAAATTAACCGTTCATGTACAAGAGTGTCTTTTTATGATAAACTTAAAAAATGCGAGCAGGTTCGCCAAAATAACGTATACAACTCAAGGAGAATTACGGAACATGAAAACGGTGGGAATTATAGCTGAATATAATCCGTTTCACAACGGGCACGCATACCACATTGCCGCAGCTAAGAAAATGACCGGCGCGGACTACTGCATTGTAGTCATGAGCGGCGACTTCGTACAGCGTGGTGCTCCCGCCATAACAGACAAATATGCCCGTGCACAGGCCGCATTGGAAAACGGTGCCGATCTTGTATTGGAATTACCCGTCTACTACGCTGCAAGCAGCGCAGAATATTTTGCCTCCGGTGCCGTTGCCCTTCTCGATAAGTTGGGAGTCACCGATACACTGTGCTTTGGCAGTGAGTGCGGTGATGTTAAGATACTGTCCGAACTTGCAGATGCGCTTCTTAACGAAACCGAAGAATTCAAACGGATATTGAAACAGCGTATGAAAGCAGGTGCCTCCTATCCGCAGGCAAGGAATCATGCTCTGTCGGTCACTGCACCCCACCTGACGGGTACACTTCATGTACTGCAGTCTCCCAACAATATTCTGGGTCTTGAATATATCAAAGCAATTCGGAAAAGACAAAGCCGCATACACCCCTGTACACTGAATCGTTTAGGGTCAGGATACCATGCTGCCGACTTAGAGACGTCCTACAGTTCCGCCCTCGCCATTCGGGAATCCATCAGCAGGACAAAAGATGTCAGCTATATCAAAGACCAGGTCCCGCCCAATGTCTATGAAGCGATGAAGGAAGCCTTCGGACGTACATTTCCGATTCTGCCCGACGATCTGTCTTCACTCTTGTCCTACAAACTTCTGTTGGAGCAAACACAGGGCTTCCACTCCTATCTGGATATTGACGAGTCTTTCTCCGACAGACTTGTCCGTATGCTGCCTTCTTACATGAACTATGTAGATTTCTGCGAACAGCTCAAAACGAAAAACATGACTTACACAAGAGTTTCCAGAAATCTTATACATATCCTTTTAAATATTTACCGTAAAGACATGGATGTTTTCCGTACGGATGATTACATCTATTACGCCAGAATGCTTGGATTTAAAAAAGAAGCAGAGCCTCTTCTTAGCGCTGTCAAGGAGCACTCCGAGATTCCGCTTCTCTCCAAACCGGCTGATGCCGCCAATATCATCACACATACCAACGGACATAAAATGTTTGATGCCGATATTCGTGCTGCCCACGTATACTCTCTGCTCGTACAACAGAAATTCGGTGGCCCGCTGCAAAATGAATATCGAAGCCGCATCATAGTTATGTAAACCAGTTATCGCATTTCCCTATGCATTTTCCAAAAGTTCAAAGGGCAGCCAATCCAATATTTTTTCGCTAAGTTCTTTAACGTTGATGGGCTTGGCGATAAAATCGTTCATACCCTCCTGTAGGAACATCTCTTTGACACCGCTTATGGCATTGGCTGTCAGCGCGATAATCGGCACATTCTTATAATACTCCCCTTCCATCTGCCTGATTATATGAGTCGTCTCCACGCCGTCCATATCCGGCATCATATGATCCATAAAAATCAAATGGTACTCTTTCTCCCGAACCATTTGAATGGCTTCTTCTCCACTCTTAGCGGTTTCCACCTGCATGGCAAAAGGACGCATCAGCCCCACCGCCACTTTTCTGTTAACCAGATTATCATCCACGATAAGCACATGGGCATTGGGTGCACGGAAATCATTGTATTCCGCAGTTTTCTCCACTCTCGCATGACTCTCGTTAAGCTCTAACGCTCCGCACGGACTCTCATCCACGATACGCTGCGGCACCTCAAAGCAGAAATTGCTTCCCTCATGGTACACACTCTCCACATGGATATCACCGCCCATCAGATGAAGAAGCTGTCTGGAAATGGCAAGACCCAGTCCGCTGCCTTCCTTCTTCCGGTTTCTAAACGTATCGGACTGCTCAAAGGAATTAAAAATTCTGTCCAAATCCTCCGGTTTAATACCGGCACCGGTATCTTTCACCGAAGCCATAAGCAGAATATCTTCTTCTCTTCTTAAATATTCCACATTGAGATGTATGCTTCCCTGCTCGGTGAATTTGACCGCATTATTGACAAGATTAATCAATACCTGTTTCATGCGGATTTCATCGCCATACAGTCTCTTGGGGAGCGTAGGATCGACGGTAATTTCCAGTTTCAGACTCTTCTCATCCACCTTGCCGGAAATAATGTGATACACATCTTTTATAAGCGTCATCACGTCATAGTCCGCTTCCACAATTTCCAGCTTACCTGATTCCATCTTAGAGAAATCCAGGATATCGTTGATAATGGTAATCAGTGTCAAGCTTGCCGTTTTAATCTGCTCAATGGCATCCCGCTGCTGATTCTCTAACTTACCTCTGAGCGCAATCTCAGTCATACCTAAGATAGCGTTCATGGGCGTTCTGATTTCGTGACTCATATTGGCAAGGAATGCTGATTTAACATGGGATGCATTTTCCGCTTTTTCTTTCAGCTCCTTCATCAATTTCGCCTGTGCCATCATGTCGGTTACATCAATGACCGACAACATATAACCCCGCACCTTCACCTCATCCCGAATCTCCGAAGTCCTGATTTCGTAACTTTTATCTTTCAGATCAATCACCGTACCGCTCTGCTCATAGATGGCCTGAATCTCCGACTCACTGACACTGCCCTCTCCCAGCCTCATATCGGGGAAAAGTTTACACGCCGACGGATTGGCATAGAGGAATTTCATATTGTTGTCGGATACAATAATGCCCTCGTCCATGCTCTCAATGACCGTCTCTTTGGCATTCTGCACCGTATCGAACAGACCGTACTTATTGACTGCGGCAAAAAGAAAAACAACGGAAAACAAAATGCCGAGGGGTGTCGTATCAAACCCTCCGGTAATGCCGCTTAGGTAGACGAGCAATAACAGAAACGGCATGATACCCGCCATAATCAAAAGCCCCTGTATTGTCCTTGTTCCCTTGCTAATCTGTTGATACTTCGGATTGATACAGACATACAGATACATGATCATTTCCACCAGGCAGAAGATCATGTAGAAATAGTAAATCGGCGCTTTACCGAGGATGAGAATATTGCCGTTACTCGTAGCCGCCACTTCATAAGACGTATAATACAAGCTGTGATAGTCGCAAGTCATTATAACCATAAACATCGCAAGATTGATGATAAAAAGTGAAATCATCAGTTTACGATTCCACTGAATCCGGTAATAAGAAAGCACGAATGTAAGCGCTACAAAATTAGCAAAACATTTTCCGCAATACTCCGTCTTGCAGAGCGCGATCATCTCTCTCATATCCTGCGCCATAATAAAAAGACTGCGGGAAACAAGCGCAATTAAACAGCAGATGATTGTCATAATCAATCTGCTCTTATAACCGGAATCCCTCTGTCTAAGTATGGATGCCAATAGGAAAAATCCCACCAACACCCCAAACACATGGATACAAAGCCATGTCATTTGCATAATTTGCATGGGCGTTTCTCCTATTGCCGTTTTGTGACCTTCTCGATATGTTTTCTGATTCTTTCATGTACCATGACCGACACTTCCATGGTCGTCATGTCCTTATATTCTTCATAAGAAATAGGCGGAAGATAATGAACCTGCGTGGTGACAGGCTTTAATGACCATTCTTCAAACACTTTGTAAGAGTCGATAAGCACCACCGGAACGATGGGCACTTTGGCTCTCATCGCACTCTTGAAACAGCCCGGCTTAAACTCTCGAACTTCGTTGTGGTTGTGGAAGTACCCTCCTTCCGGAAAGATAATATATCGTCTGCCTGCGGCAACTTCCTGCGCCACTTCCGAGATAATGCGCACAGACTGTTTTAAATCACTTATGACCATCCGTTTCCCATGCAGCATACTCACAAACTGCGTTGTCAAAATCACATGGGATTTTGCATCGTCGATTACAACGGAGCAGGGCTTCTCATGGGTTGCAATAATCCCCAACGCATCGTATTTGCCCTGATGATTCGGGAACATGACATATCCGCCTTCCTTAGGCAGATTCTCCATACCGTAGCCTATCGTCTTGATATGACCCGATCTATTCATGCGGCTGACCGTCAATCTCGCATATGCATACCGCTGTTCCTCCGTATATTTACCACTTCTTGCCCTATGCGCCATCTTAGGAATCATATATAATCTGGGCAGATTGCACACGATAACCTGTATAAAACGTAACATAAACTCTCTCTTTCTCCCTCGATCCGCTTTACTATAACAAAGGTGAAAACAACTTTAAAATAGGTCCTATTACATTGGTTTTCATGAATTTCTTCTTACACCATTCAAGCGTAATGAGCTCAGATATCGCAAAAGTCTCCTCCATATCTTTCTTCAGTGCCTCCAAAGCATTCACCCGATACATAAACACGCCGCACTCGAAGTGATGATATAAACTGCGATAATCGAAATTGACCGTCCCCACCGTCGCCACCTCATCGTCGCAGAGCACGCACTTAGAATGAATGAATCCCGGCAGATACTGATAAATCCTGACACCCGCCTCAATCAGATTCTGATAATTGGACTGGGTAAGCCAATAGATTGTCTTTTTATCCGGCACCGCAGGTGTCACTATGCGTACATCCACACCGCGCTTTGCCGCCAGTTTCAGTGCCGTATACATCTCATTATCCGTAATCAGATAGGGCGTGTATATATAAATATACTTCTTGGCGTAACCAATCATATTCAGATAGACATTCTCACCTACAAGCTCATGGTCCAAAGGCGAATCCATATAAGGCTGTACATAGCCATTACTTATAGGTTTCTCATCAAACCGATATCGATACGGACTATAGTCTTCCTCAGTATAGCGGGACATATTCCACATCTGCAGAAACATTACCGTGAAATTCCACACGGCTTCACCCTCGATACGAATACCGGCATCCTTCCAGTGATCACCGTGGGGATGCGTATAATTGATATATTCATCCGCCATATTAATGCCGCCCGTATAACCTATCTTACCGTCAATCACCACAATTTTTCTGTGGTCTCTGTTATTTAAAATCAATGCCATAAAGGGAATAATTCTGTTAAAAGCAATACACTTGATTCCCTTTGCTTCCATCATTTCATTATATTTCTTGGGCAGAATAAAAACACTGCCCACGTCATCGTATATAAGGCGTACTTCCACCCCTTCTTTGACTTTGCGCTCCAGCACTTCAAGAACGGCGTTCCACATCGCACCTTCACCCAGAATAAAATACTCCAGAAAGATAAAACGCTCGGCCTTCTCCAAATCCGCAAGCATCTGCTCCCAATAGGGAAGCCCGTCCGGATAATAAACGGCTGAAGTGTTATCCCACACAGGTACCATCGCATAGTCCAGCAGATATCTGCTCTGGCAGGCGACTCCTTCATTCTCCTCACAGAGTCTGTCCAGCACACGCTGCTCCTGTTTCAGGTTCTGCTCAATATGACTCTCGGTTTTCTCCATACCATGGCGCAGTTTCCCCGGCAGGAAAACGTGCCCGAACGCAAGATACATAATACCGCCAAACAGCGGAAACACCAAAATCGGTACAATCCACGCCAGTTTCACCGCAGGATTGTTCGTTCTCAGTATGAGGGAAATCACCGCGCCGAAGCTAATCAGACGTAATACGAAGGCAATGGGTACATAATAATTGCCCCACCTGAATATCTCCAACATGAAAAATCCTATTTGCAGGATTACAATGAGCCCCGTAATCACCGCTCTGTTTAGCGCGAAATGTAGTATCCTTCTCATTACAAAAATCCATTAACAATCCTATGAGTCACCTTTTAACCCGTCTAAATATCTTAACATAAAATAAAACAGTTAGCAAATCATTCTCACGCTGCTTCCCGCCGCTGCATCCTTGGTAACTACCACCTTCCTGTCAATACGCTCCTGTAATTCACTGACGTGAGAGATAATACCGACCAGGCGATTCCCCTCCGTCAGACTTGTCAACGCATGTATAGCCTGTCCAAGCGCCGTCTCATCCAGAGAGCCGAAGCCCTCATCCACAAACATGGTATCAAGCGCAATTCCGCCGGATACGGACTGAACCTCGTCGGACAAGCCGAGTGCCAACGACAGGGATGCCAGAAAAGCTTCGCCGCCGGAAAGCGTCTTTACGCTGCGCTCCGTCCCATTGTAGTGATCGATTACATCCAGCTCCAGACCACTCTGTTTCTTAAGATTATCCGCCTGCACGGAACGCTTTAATTCATACTGACCTGCGGACATTACCATAAATCTTGTGTTGGCCCGCTGTATAATCCGGTCAAAATACTGCATCTGCACGTAGGTCTCCAGCATAATTTTATCCTTGCCGCTCAATCTGCCGTTCACTGTTCCGGATAATTCTTCTACCATACTCCAACGCGCTTCCGCCTCAATAAGTTCCGAACTCTGTTTTCTGATAGATGCCCCCATGTCCCGGTTTGTCTCATACCGATGTGAGATATCCTGATAGGCATCCTGTTTACTCTGTCTGTAGGCGGAAAGCTGATTCTTTTTCTCCAGTAATTCTTCCAGAGCCTGTGTCTGCTCGCCCTGCGCAAGCTGTACCCTCAATGTCTCTTTCTTTTGCAAGGCATTCTTATACGCGCCGTCCTGCTCCTGATATGTGCTCTCTGCCTGCTTTACTTCTGTCTCATATCGCACAAGCACATTCCTTTTTTCTTCGATTTTACCCGACGCTTCCGCCTTTGTTCCATAGGGGAGTGTGGTATATCTGTCTTTCAATTTACTCTCTGTAAGCTCTGTTTTTACTTTGAGCTCCGCAATGACGGCTTCCGTCTCTTTGCACTGCTGCTGCGCCGCTGCAATTCTTTGTTCGGATTGCTCCGTTTCAGCTGAAATATTTATTTTTTCCTCCTGAAGTTTTTGTACTTCTTCAAGCCGCTCGGACAGTTTATCCCGCATGCTGTTTTCCTGCGTCAGTCTGTGCCGAAGCTGTTCCTCAATCTCAGACTCCTCCGCTTCAATTTGTTCTGCTTTCACGTGTTCATAAAAGGTCTGCACCGCACTTTCCAGCGCACCGTTCGCCCGACCGGCTGCAGCACTTGTCTCCTGCATGTTTTGATTACTCTTTTCCCATTCCGCTTTCGCCCGTTCTACCGTCTCCTTCTCGGGCGCATCCTCACGCGATCTCGCCGGATTCGGATGGGTGAGGGAGCCGCACACCGGACAAGGTACCCCGTCCTCAAGCTGAGCGGATAAGACACCCGCCTGTTCGTCCAGATACCTCTGCTGAAGATGCTCATATATCTGCTTCTTCTCCTGTTGATCTTCACTCGCCGCACGGTAAACATTCTGCTTGTGATCTACATCGAACTGCAGGCGTTTTGTTTCCTCCAACAGCTCGATAAGTTTCTGATATCGGTCAGCTTTATGTCCGGTCTGCTCTATCTGCCGCCCAAGCTGTTCAAGCTGCACTTCCACATCTCCAAGTTCCTCCATGCGTTTTTTATCACGTGTATGGTCGTCCTGCATTTTTTGCAGTTCTTCTGTCTTATTCTCCAGCGCTTTCTTCTGCTTATCCAATTCCTTACGATCACGTTCAAGCTCCGCTTTAAGCTGCTCGGTTTCTTCGTAAGCCGGAAGCTTCGCCTCCTCGGAAAGCATCTGTACTTTGAGTGCTTCCATCTCATCCTGCTGCTGTTTAAGCTTTTGCATGCTTTCGCGCAGGGGCTCCAACAAGGGCTGAAGACGTGCAATTTCTTCTTCCGCTCTGTCAAGCTCCTCCTGCATCGCCTGCCTCGTCTGCGTCATGCCGATCATCCTATTAATCTGTTCTAAAGCATCGTCAGTCTTTTGTATATCGCAGGACAGTCCCTCCATGATTTTAGTCTGCCACGCCATCGCAGAGTCCAACTCATCAAGCAGTTGCTCTGTCGTAGTAATATTCTCCGGTTCAGGTATCCGTTCCTCCTCCCACAGTATGCCCTCCCGATACTGTGCGATGCTTTTTCCATACTCTTCGCACTGTGCCCGCAGTTTGCCGGACTCAGCCCGCAATTTATCCTGCAGAACCGCATAGGCCTTTGTATGAAATATCTCACGAAAAATTGCGCTTCTCTCCTCCGTTCTGGCATAGAGCAGCCTCAGGAAATCTCCCTGCGCAATCATGGCAATCTGTGTAAACTGGCTGCGGTCAAGCCCCAAAAGAGACGCAACCGCAGCTGTCACATCTCTGCTCTTGGTCACCACGTGTCCGTCGGGATAAGTCAAAACCGCCTCGGCCCGACTTAAGGTCATACCTTCTCCCCTCTTGGCAGGGCGCATATACTCCGGTTTTCTTGTAATCTCATATTCGTCTCCGTGATACAGAAAGCGCAGAGTAACATATGTCTCTGCATTCGCTTCGGCGTATTTGGAGCGGAACATGGAAGTCTCTCTGGCGCTGCCGCTTGCTTCCCCGTACAGTGCGAACACGATGGCATCGAATAAAAACGTCTTGCCCGCACCGGTATCTCCCGTAATCAGATAAAGCCCTTGTTCGCCCAATTCGTCAAACGCAACTTCTGTCACGCCGGCATAAGGACCGAATGCGGACATTGTAAGTGTCAATGGTCTCATATCTGTTCCCCTTCCCAAACATTACGGATTAATTCCTGCATATACACTTTTTGTGCGTTACTCATTGGTTTATTATTCTGTAAAGTAAACAATTCCTCTGCCAGTGTGAGGGGATCTTTTTGCTCCTCCTCACCGGATGACGTGACAACCTGACTCGTTCTTGTCCTCGTATTGTCATAGTCTAGCTTCATTAAATTCGGATAGATTGCCCGCAGCTTGCCCACTGCATCAAAAATATCCTCCTCATCGGTCAGCGTTATGCGCACATAGTCTTTCGTGTCCGTATTTTCATAATTGCTTTTGCTTGTGACTTCCGCATAGCTTCCCCGTATTTCCCGCATCTCATGCAGCGGTCTGATTAATTTTGTGTAAATATCCACACACCCCTTCTCACGAAGTTCCACAACGGTGACGCTTTTCTCGTGATGTACCTCGGAAAAAGAATATTTCAAAAGTGTGCCCGCATAGCGCACATTCTCCCTGCCCGCCCGCTGCGCTCCGTGAAGATGTCCCAGCGCTACGTAATCAAAACCGTCAAAGCATGCCGCATCCACCTGATCCAATCCGCCAACCGCATGTTCTTCCGAGTCGCACACGGCTCCTCCCGTCACGAACTGGTGAGCCACCAGAATATTCCTATGTCTTTCATCTATAACAGTCTTGCCCATCACGAACGCCAACGCATCCTGATAGGTCTTAATCTCTTCCGCTTCTTCTCCCCAAACGGCACGCACCTGTGCCGGTTTAATAAAGGGAAGCAGATAAATATCGAGTGTACCGTACTTATCCTCTACCGTCACCGAATCCACCGCGCCGTCGTAAACGGTTGCCATATGAATACCGCTTCCCGACATCAGACGCGCACCGAAAGAAACTCTCTCTATGCTGTCGTGGTTGCCTCCGATGAGAAATACAGGTACATTCATTTGTGACACTCTTGTCAGAAACTCATCACAAAGCCTCACCGCTTCAATGGACGGAACCGGCTTATCATAGATGTCCCCCGCTATTAAAAGACCGTCCACATACTCTTCCCCGATAATATGTAACACCTGCTCCAACACATATTTCTGGTCTTCCAACATGGAGAATTCATTCACTTTTTTGCCCAGATGCAAGTCTGCAAGATGCATTAATTTCATAACTTAACGTCTCATACCTTCCAATTTCCTGTTATTTTAAAAACTGCCGGTATACAACATCTTCATACACCGACAGTCTTTTTGCTTATTAAATATAAAAATTATCACTACTGTGCCAAATACGGAGCAATCGCAGCTTCCACTTCCGAAATCTTTTCATTTGTTTCCAGAATTCTAAATTCAACATTCTTAGATAAATCCATAGAAAAAATACCCATAATGGATTTCGCATCGACCACATATCTGCCGGACACTAAATCAAAATATCCGGAAAATCCTTCGAGCACGGTGACAAATCCTTTGACCCTCTCGATAGAGTTTAAGTCCAGTATATAACTTTTCATTTTTTCCTCCATTTAGAAGCATTGTACTCAAGTATTTTTCGGCTTACCGAAAAATACCATACAACAGTATATAGTTATCCGCATATTTTTGCAACGAAAAATTTATCAGTCACTAATTATGAATCCTTCGGATTAATATACCGTTGCGCAAAAGTGTTGTATCAATGTAATGTCTGGAGAAAAGAATTTCACCTTCTCTCGGAATCTCTATATCTTCCTCCTCACAGTTAATAATGACTTCCACGTAGTTATCCAACCAGCCAATCTTATTAAACTCAATGACCCGCGGTCTGTTAATCTTATTGGGGAAATGGAAATTACGGCTGCGAAGGAGCGGTTCTTCCTTCCTGAGATGCAGCAGACTCCGGATAATCTGAATCCGCTCATCGTAAACACCCGCATCTATGTCTTTCCATGGCATACACCGCCTGCAGTCCGGGTCGTGCCCGCCCTCCATGGCAATCTCTGTACCGTAATATATACACGGTGAGCCCGGCATGGTAAACAAAACCGCAAGCTGCTGAAAATATTCGTCCAGATTCTTCACGTCACTGCGAAGCCGCTTGGTATCATGGGAATCCAACAGATTAAAGAGCACGTCGTTGGTCTGCTGCATATATCCCGTGTAACAGCGATTGATAGTAAACTCAAAATCCTCGTTCGTCAGACTTTTATCAATCCAAAAATCCTTAATGCTCTCGCCCAGAGGATAGTTCATGACCGCATCAAACTCATCGCCTCTCAGCCACGGCATCGCATCGTGCCAAATCTCACCCAGAATATAGATATCCGATTTGATTGCCTTCAAATGTGTGCGAAGTTCCTTGCAGAACGTGTGGGAAATCTCATTGGCAACGTCCAGCCGGATACCGTCCACATCGTAATTCCTTACCCAATTTTCGCACACGCCAATCAGATACTCACGCACCTTCGGATTATTGGTATTTAGCTTGGGCATCCTGTCAAAAAATGCAAACGTATAATACTGCTTAGCCCATGCATTTCCGCCATCCTGCTTAAAAGGCCATTCATTGACCATAAACCAATCCCAGTACTGCGATTGGGGTCCCTTCTCCTTTACATCCTGCCAAGGGGCAAAATACTCACCGCTGTGGTTAAAGACACCGTCCAGCATGATACGCATTCCTCTGTCATGTGCCTCACGCACCAGCGTGATCATCGTCTCCTCCGTGCCGAAGTGTGAATCAATCTTCGTATAGTCGGTAGTATCATACTTGTGAGAAGACGGTGCTTCATTAATAGGTGTCAGATACAATCCGGACACACCCAAATCCTTAATATAGTCCAGCCTGTTGATAATGCCCTGCAAATCCCCACCGAAAAATTCTGCATTGGTCACAGAGCCGCTGTCACGCCACGGAAGTGTTCCTGCCGGGTCATTGGACGGATCGCCGTTACAGAAGCGCTCCGGAAAAATCTGATACCATATCGTCTCGTTCACCCATTCCGGGGTCACGGCAATATCCGCGGGATTCATCCACGGGAATACGAAACACTGACGGCTCCTTCCCTCAAGCTGCATCTGTGCTTCCGACACGAAGCCGTCCTCGAAGAAGAACCATTTCTCGTCATCCGTCTGCAGTTCAAAATAATATTTTAGTCTCTTATAATCAGGTCTGACTGTGGTCGTCCACCATAACTGATTCTTTAATCTCTTCTTAAAAGGGATATTGATTGCATCTCCGCTCCACGACTCGCCACCGCCCAGAATACCGGACTTAAAAGGGTCTCCCTGAATAAGATTTACGTACCGCACGTCATATCCTGTTTTGATATTGATGACTAACTGCTCCTCATCCAGAGGATAGCAATAATTATCGTTGGCTCTATGATATACCGCATTGAAATCCATAAGATTCCCTCCTTTACGGAAAACGTTTTCCAGTAAGTTATGTAGTTATCATACTACCATTTTATACAAAATGCAAGCATAAACTCGCCACCTGATAAAACACAAACGCCGCAAGCCATGCCACACCGCATTGCATACATACAATCCCTAACGTTTTCCATGCAGAACCTGTCTCACGCCTGATGGTTGCCACTGCTGCCACACAGGGCGTATACAGAAGCGTGAATACCAGATAGCTGGCCGCTGCAGGTGGTGTAAAGATAGTGCCGAGCGTCTCACCTAAATTGGACATACCCGTTCCCGTCAGTACACTCAGCGTACTTACTACCGCCTCTTTCGCAGAAAATCCGCTGATAAGCGCCGTTGCCGCCCTCCAGTCATTAAACCCAAGCGGTGTAAAAATCGGCGCAATGAATTTGCCGATAATAGCGAGCAGACTGTTGGCGGAATCTGTCACCACATTGAACCTTGTATCAAAGGTCTGTAAAAACCAAATAATCAGCGTGGCAATAAAAATTACCGTAAAAGCACGCTGTATAAAATCCTTGGCCTTATCCCACATGAGCAGAAGCACACTTTTCGCTGACGGGAATCGATAATTGGGCAGCTCCATCACGAAGGGCATAGGTTTGCCATGAAATGCCGTTTTCTTTAACACGAGTGCGCAGAGTATTCCCACCAGAATACCTAGCACATACAGCCCCATCATCACAAGCGCCTGATGTCTCCTGAAAAAGGCTGCCGCAAACAGCGCATAAATCGGTATTTTAGCAGAACAACTGATAAACGGAATCAGCATAATGGTCATTTTCTTATCCCGCTCTGAGGAAAGTGTTCTGGTGGACATTACCGCCGGCACGCTGCACCCGAATCCGATCAGCATGGACACAAAACTTTTGCCCGACAAACCAAGTTTACGCAGCGGTCTGTCCATCACAAAAGCAATACGCGCCATATATCCCGAATCTTCCAGTATGGACAGGAAGAAAAAGAGCACGACGATAATCGGCAGGAAACTGAGCACACTGCCCACACCGGCAAAAATTCCGTCAATGACCAGACTCTCCACCACCGGATTAATGCCATAAGCGACAAGTGCCCTATCCGTAACCTCCGAAAGTCTATCAATTCCCATGCTCAATAAATCACTCAAAAAGGCACCGATTACCCCGAAAGTCATCCAGAACACGAGAAGCATTATCGCCAGAAAAGCGGGGATTGCCAGATACTTATTAGTCAACACACTGTCCATGCGCACGCTTCTTTTATGTTCCTTGCTTTCTCTGCTTTTAATCACTGCCTGCGCACACACCTTCTCAATAAAAGTGTATCGCATATCCGCCAGCGCCGCATTGCGGTCCATTCCACTGTCCCGCTCCATCTCTACGATACTGTGCTCCATTAAATCTGACTCGTTCTCCGACAACGTCAGACTCTCGATGATATCCTTGTCGCCCTCCACGATTTTAGTTGCCGCAAACCGAGGCGAGATGCCGATACGCTCCGCATGGTCCTCCACCTGATGGCAGACCGCGTGGATACACCGGTGAACGGCACCTTTTTCGCAGAAATCCGTAACCTTCGGATAAATACGCCTTTGTGACACTTCCCTGACAGCACGGATCAAATCCTCGATTCCCTCATTCTTCACCGCACTGATTGCCACTACAGGAATCCCCAGCTCCTCTTCCATCTTATCGATATCGATTGTCCCGCCGTTGTTTCGCACCTCGTCCATCATGTTCAGTGCCAGTACCATCGGAATATGCATCTCCAGAAGCTGCAGCGTCAGATACAAATTACGCTCAATATTCGTAGCATCCACAATGTTGATGATGCCGTCGGGATGTTCCTTCATTATAAATTTACGGGTCACCAGTTCCTCGTTGGAGTACGGACGAATAGAATAAATACCCGGCAAATCCACTACCGCGTCTCCTTTTTCTCCTCGAATCTCTCCCATCTTGGAATCCACCGTCACACCGGGGAAATTCCCCACGTGCTGATTGGAACCCGTCAATTGATTAAAAAGTGTGGTTTTACCACAGTTTTGATTGCCTACTAAAGCGTATATCATGGTTTTAACCTTCTTATGCTGATTATATTGTATACTATAATTCCTATCACAGACTCACTAGCTACTTAGTCACTTCAATCTTGCCCGCATCTTCCTTACGGATTGTAAGTTCATATCCTCGCAGCCAGATTTCAATGGGGTCACCCATAGGTGCTACCTTCTGTACACGAACCATCGTCTTTGGAATCAGTCCCATGTCAAGCAGTCGGCAGCGCAGTTCTCCCTCTCCGCCTACCTTTGTAATCCTAACTTCTTCTCCGATTGCTACTTGGTCTAGTGTCATTGTTGTTCCCTTTCCTGTCATATATCCTTTCGGAATATTACTGCCTTATCTCCGTATACAATCAAATAAATACATGTTTGAAAGCACGGAATGTTCTTCTCATACCCTCTGCGAAATCCGTGTATTTAAGCCCAAGTTCCCGCTTGCTTTTCTCATTAGAGCACAATTCCGTCTCAGCAGCCGTGGCCGGAAAAGGTATCGGAATCTGCTGTACTTCGGCTTCCTCCACCGTAATCGGTATCTCCTGCAGTTCCTCTGTCATCAAAGGGGCCGTTACATTTTGATATTCCCCGTCTGACACATCTTTCGCCGCCGCTTTGAGCGTCTCAAAGAAACTGTCATATGTCACAACCTCATCCTGACACAGATTATACGACTGCCCGTAGGCTTTTTCATCGCCAATCACACGCAGGACTGCATGAGCCGCATCTTTTACGTATACAAATTGGAAACGGCCGTCCGCATCCGTAAAACGGGGAAGCACATGGTTTACTACCATCATCTGAATATATACGGATTCTCGCGGTGCATAGTTGTATGGTCCGTAGAGAATTGCAGGTCTCAATATGGTATAGGGTACACCTCTGTCCTCGCACACTCTGCGCACTTCTTTTTCAAGTGCCACCTTACCGGATATATATGTGCCTGCATCTCCCTCGAAGATTCTGTGCTCCAACTCATGTTCTTCTGTCTTGAGTATACCGCTTCCACGCTCATACACATCAACAGTGCTGATTAGGACATACTGCCCTACACGACCGTCCAGAGCCTGAATCACAGTCTCCACATCTCCCTCACCGTATGCGCAGAAATCGATAACCGCATCATAATCCCCGTCACACTTGCTAAATACTTCCAGGTCATGTCTGTCCCCCGTAATCTGTGTTACACCGAACTCATCCATAGAATATGTGCCGCGGTTTAATACGGTAATATCATAGTTATTCTGTTCGCGTGCAGCCTCCATGACAAACACTCTGCCGTAGAAATAGCTGCCGCCGATCACCAATATTTTTTTCTTCTCTTCCATCAGACACTCTTTCAATCTAGTCTCTACACAAAAGGATTAAAGTATCTGCTTCCGTCCCAGAATGTTACCACCATGTCAATTATCAGAATCGCCACCACGAATGCTACCACAATCCAGTCGTTTTTCTGCATCTTGCGAAGGGTGTACCAGGTACGTTTCTTATTTCTGCCGAAACCGCGGAGCTCCATGGCATTGCTGACTGTCTCAATTCGATTTAAACTGGACAATACCAGGGGAAGTAAAATCGCCACAGAATTCTTCATTCTTGTAAACAGCTTATCCTTGCCCGACAAATCGATGCCTCTCGCCTGCTGTGCCTGACTGATATTGTGATATTCTCTCTGTACGTCCGGAATATACCGCAACGCCAAGCTGACTGCATAGCCGATGCGGTAGCTGACACCGATACTCGCCAATGAAGCTGCGAACTCACTGGGATCGGTGCAGGCGATAAACAGAAGCGCCACCGGCACCACACAGATTACTTTCATGGTCATGTTAAGATGATAGAATAACTGCTGCGCAGTGATTGTATAGGGTCCCGCTATTGTAACAAGTACCGTCCTGCTCTCATATAACCCAACTCCGTATTCAGGAGAAAACAGATATACAAACAGATTATTCATAATCAGAAAGATAGCCGCAAGTCCTAACACAAAACTGATGTCACGCACCCTGACTTTACTTATCTTAAAGATTACGATGCTGATAAGCAGCATACAGGTCAACACTCTGGTATCATAAGTAACCATAGCAGCTACACTCCACGCTATGAAGAATAGCAGTTTGGTTCTGCCTGTCAGTTCATGCACAAGACTGTCGCGCTTAATATAACTTAAAATTGCAATCCGCGCCATTTAACGTTCCTCCTTCTGCTCATGTCCGATAAAACGCTCCGTAAATGCCTGCGGATTATCAATACCGCAAGCCATGCTGAGAGTGTACAAACTGGTCTCCTTTAGATTGGCCGCCCGCACCAGTTCCGGGTCATTGAGTACATGCGCTGCCGTTGTATCCGCAAGCATTCTTCCTTCACTGAATACAATGGCGCGAGGCGTATATTCCAACATCAAATGCATATCGTGGGTAATCATCAGTATCGTATACCCGTGACTGTTTAATTCCTTGAGAAATTCCATGATCTCCGTATAGTGATGATAATCCTGTCCTGCCGTAGGCTCATCCAATATGATCATCTGAGGTCTCTGTACAAGGATACTGGCAATCGTCACTCTCTTTTTCTGTCCGAAAGACAACGCCGAAACAGGCCAGTTGCGGAAAGGATACAGACCACACACTCTAAGCGTCTCCGTAACTCTTTCCTTGCGCTCTTCCTTAGGCATACCGCTCTGCACCAATGCCATCTCCACCTCGTCCCATATCATGGGCTTGGAAATCATCTGATTCGGATTCTGCATCACGTATCCGATCCGCGCTGCCCTCTCTTTAATCGTATCACTCGACAGGTCTCTGCCGTCCATATAGATACCGCCCGATACAGGCTTCTCAAATCCACAAATCAACTTGGCGAGAGTGCTTTTACCGGCACCGTTACGTCCGACAACACTGACCATCTCTCCCTTATGTATGGTGAAGTTCACATCTTGAAGCGTCAGTCGTTCCGGCGTGTATCCAAAGTTAAGATTCTCTATTTTGAGTAATTCCTGCTGTTTTGATTCGGTTTTTACATCCACACTCTGTGCCATATACCAGCTGCGCACCATCTCCTTGTGCTCGTCCGTCAACGCCAGCTTATCTGCATGCTCCGGATGCAATTCTTCACGAATCTCTACTCCGGCATAGCGAAGCGCCGTCAGATACAGGGGTTCTCTGATTCCATGCTCCAAAAGCAGCCTCCCGGACAGCAGCTTCGCTGTGGGCATATCCGCAACAATTCTCCCCTCGTCCATAAGCACAATACGGTCCATACTGCGCCACAGTACATCCTCCAGACGATGCTCAATAATAATGATTGCCGCTCCCGTACGCTCATGTACCATGTCAATCAATTCGATTGTGGTTCTTCCGGCCGCAGGATCCAGATTAGCCAGCGGTTCATCGAACAAAAGCGCTTTGACGTCCTCCACCATAACACCCGCCAGACTGACACGCTGCTTTTGACCGCCGGACAATTCATGCGGGGCATATTGCAGATGATGGTCTATATCAACCAGTTTTGCCACGCGTTCTACAATCTGCTTCATTTCCTCCTGCGGCACACAGTTGTTCTCCGGCGCAAAGGCAATATCCTCTCCCACCGTCAGTCCGATAAACTGTCCGTCGGTATCCTGCAGCACCGTACCCACTGTATGACTTAACTCAAAGATACTGCACTCATCGGCTTCTTTACCATCCACCAGAAGGCTTCCCGTTTTCTGTCCGGGATAGGCGAAGGGAATTAAACCGTTGATACAGTTGCCGATTGTGCTTTTTCCGCTACCGGACGTACCTGCAATCAACACCTTTTCTCCCGGATAGATATCCAGATTAATGTGATGCAGGGTCGGCTCTGCCTGTGCCATATATTGAAATCCGTAGTCCTGAAAAGAAATAATGGGCAATGACATATTTTATACTCCTTCTTATGATTATCTTTCGATAGAAGATATTTTAGCAAAAAGAGCCGCCGCCTTCTGGCAGCAGCTCCAAGCTGTTCGTAATCTCAATTAATCCTCTTCTTTGTTGAGGGAACCTCTCTTTACGATTGTCTCCGCATATGCCACTAAAAGCAGTGTTCCAACAACACCTGTGGTAACGATATTTGCTGCACCTGCCATAAGTCCCTGTGCGAACAATTTCTCAACAGGCTCACTATAAATCAGGATATCGAGACACGGCGCGATGATTCCCCATGACAAAAGATGCGCAACAATCTGTGCAATGTTGAAACGAAGCAGTTTCTTGGCATCAAGTCCATCGTTAAAATTCATCGTCAACGTTCCAAGACCGATGATTAGACCTGCACAGGCAGAAGCGATAATCCAGCTCCACCACGGACCATAACTGGTCGCATCGATAAGTGTGTGTCCGATAAACCCAATCAACAGACCTGCAATCGGTCCAAACAGCGTAGCAAATACTGCCTGAATCGCATACTGCAGACTGATGTAAGTGTTAGGAACCGGTGTAGGAATGGAAATCTTACCCAGAACAAAGAACAGCGCGGCACCGATACCGATGGCAACCACAGTTTTTACAGATAGTTTTTTCATATGAACTCCCTCCTTAATTTATCAACCTAATCGTAAGTCAATTATTATGTACTGCAACCAACAATACACATACATTATAGCTTGTCGGTCCACCGTATGTCAACAGACAGTGTTTCTGCACCTCATCTGATACTGCATATATTCTTCTTCGCATTTATCGAAGACACCGTCTCTTTCGAACTTATCATGCCAATCCGTCCAGATTGATTCGAGCATTGATTGATAAGGTTTCCAATCCGCAATCATCATTTCCTGCGTATAATGCTGCACGCATCCTCCGCCCTCTTTGCCCTCCAGCATCCTGCCGCCCTTCGGCCTGTCCTCGAACGGGAGGCTGCATCCGCTGTCAGTCAGCGCAATACACTCACCCATGGCATCCACACCGATAAATGTAAAACACTTATGCCTCATCCGCAGATAGTAAAAGGCTCGTCCTCCCAGATGAAAAGAATCTATGGCAAACTGTCCGTTCTGCAATAAGTATTCCACATCTTCCCGCGTTATCTCTCTGCTTTCCAAGGCCCGAATCATATCCTCCGGTTCCAGAGAACAGCCCATGGTTTTGCAGCATCGTCCTTTACACTCTGCACATATGTTATCACTTAAGAATCCTTCCGCCATTATCCTCTCCTCGCAGGAACCGTATTCATATTATTCAGCGCTCTGTTAATTCTTGAAGCTGTGAATTGGTGCAGGAATTCTTCCCCCGCGGTTGATAAAGGCATCGCATGAGAAACTGTTGACAGGCATAATCGGTGCATAACCGAGCAAACCTCCAAACTCTACCGTCTCCCCCACTCCCTTTCCGATTACGGGAATGAGGCGTACTGCCGTTGTCTTTTGATTGACCATGCCGATTGCCATCTCGTCCGCAATAATTCCGGAGATGGTGGTCGCCTTGGTATCCCCCGGAACAGCTATCATATCAAGTCCCACAGAGCAGACACAGGTCATGGCTTCCAATTTTTCCAATGTGAGCGCTCCCGCTGTCACCGCATCAATCATTCCCTGATCTTCACTGACAGGAATAAACGCGCCGCTTAAGCCTCCCACATAGGAAGATGCCATAACACCGCCCTTCTTCACCTGATCGTTTAACAGAGCAAGTGCCGCCGTAGTGCCGGGAGCTCCGGCATACTCCAATCCAATCTCACATAAAATCTCCGCTACCGAATCCCCTACTGCCGGTGTCGGCGCCAGAGACAAGTCTACAATACCAAAGGGCACACCCAGAATCTTGGATGCCTCTTTCGCTACAAGCTGTCCTACACGAGTCACCTTAAATGCCGTCTTCTTAATCGTTTCACACAACACTTCAAAGTTCTCACCGCGTACCTTTTCCAGTGCCGTCTTGACAACACCGGGACCACTGACACCTACATTAATAACCTTATCCGCCTCCGTCACTCCATGGAAGGCTCCCGCCATAAACGGATTATCATCCGGTGCATTGCAGAACACTACCAGCTTGGCACATCCGAGAGAATCCGCATCCTTAGTAGCCTGAGCTGTCTGTAATATAACCTCTCCCATGAGCTTAACCGCATCCATATTAATGCCCGTCTTGGTAGAGCCTAAATTGACTGAACTGCACACCCTCTCCGTGACGGACAATGCCTTGGGAATAGAACGAATCAACATCTCGTCCGCTGTCGTCATTCCTTTGGACACAAGAGCGGAATATCCGCCGATAAAATTGACACCCACCTCATGAGCAACCTTGTCAAGTGTCTGAGCAATGGAGACGAAATCCTCAGGAGTCTTGCAAGCAGCACCTCCGACCAAAGCGATAGGTGTTACCGAAATTCTTTTATTGACCACCGGTATGCCGTACTCTGCGGAAATATATTCACCGGTTGACACTAAATCCTTCGCAGCCTCATATATTTTATGATAGATTTTTTCGTTGAGTAATTTTAAATCCGCGTCAATGCAGTCTAACAGACTGATACCGAGCGTAATTGTACGCACATCCAGATTCTCTTTCTCTATCATTTCATTGGTTTCTGCTACTTCAAATATGTTAATCATGGTTTCTCCTTCTTCGCATACTCGCAAGCCCGCGCTAGATCCGGTGCATCTGGTCAAAGATTTCTTCCTTCTGGCACTTGATGATTACGCCGATGCTCTCTCCGACCTTCTCCAAATCTTTCACAATCTCACCGAAATCTTTGCTTGTCTGATTAGTGTCCACAATCATCATCATATTAAAATAGTCCTGCACGATGGTCTGTGAGATATCCAGAATATTAATTTTATTTTCTGCCAGATAAGTACATACTCTGGCGATAATGCCTACCGTATCTTTACCGACTACCGTAATAATTGTCTTTTTCATATCTTTCTCCTCTTCCGATAAGGTGTACTTATATTTCTATCATCTTCGATACTTCGCTTCGCTTTGCTACATACAGCGGGAAGTCGTCACCTTTATATGGCGTATCCGACATCGTCACTTCCACCCGCACCGACTCGTAGGCAAGCTCCGGCAGATTATTCTCCTGACTCAGATGTCCGAGCATCACCGCCTGCATATTATCGTGCAACAGTCTGCTTAACAGCTTTCCTGCCGCCTCGTTGGACAGATGTCCCTTTTCTCCCAAAATTCTCTGCTTCAAATAGTACGGATAAGGACCTACCTGAAGCATATGGATATCGTGGTTTGCCTCCAAATATAATATATCCAAATTCTTTAGGCATTCCACCGTGTATTCATTGTAGCAGCCTAAGTCGGTTATGACTGCGGCTTTCTGTTTATCATGGCTGATTCGATAAGCCACCGGCTCTGCGGCATCGTGGGAAGTCCGTATCGGATAGAGGGTAACATCCTTCATCGTGAACTTTTCATCCGCCTTAATGTAATGAAAAAGTTCTTCGTCAATCTGTCCTAACGTCTGGGTCTGCCTGATTGCCGCTATAGTTCCTCCGGTACCGTAAATCGGAATTCCGTATTTTCTCGCAAGAACGCCCAGCCCGCTAATGTGATCCGCATGCTCATGGGTGACGAAAATACCGTCTATCTCCGATAGTTTTAGACCAAGTTCTGCAACTCCCGCCTCAATCCGTTTACCGCTGATGCCCGCATCAATGAGAAGATGGGTGGCATCGGAACCTACATAAACGCAATTTCCACTGCTGCCGCTTGCTATGCTGCATAATCTCATAATTGTTTTCTTTTCTTTCTGTATAATGCATTGACTATAAAGGTCAATGTTTCCAGTAGATTTCAATCACGGCACCGCCGTGGATTGTCTCCATATACTGTGCATCCCTGCCGTCGATCCTTGTCACGATTCCGCTGCCCTGCGGCTTGGACAAATCAAAGTCAATATGTTCAAACACATCCACGAACACATACTCTTTTTTGCCGGACAGACACACCTGCTCCCCGTTCACCGTTACGTAGATACCGTTCTCAACCGGGCTATGATTGACATCGCCCGCTGTGTCTTCGCCTTGTGCCTCTTCCGACTTCATGTCAGACTCATCTACCGCTGCGCTATCATTTACTGTTTCATTCGTATCCACCGCCGTGTCTTCGCTATGTACCGCATTCTCCGACTCCGTATTGTCCGGCTTCTGCTCTACGTGGGCACTGTCTGCCTGTCCATGCTCTACGTCGACACCTTCCGCCTGCCCATGCTCTGTATCGTCAGAAACGACGGTCTGCTCCGCAGCTTCATGAGCCACCTCCGGCTCAGGCTCACTATGATAGTAACTTCCGTCGTCCTCCGGCAGATTCTCAAAAGTATCCGCCATCGCATTGGCATACTTTTCAAGATCAAATTGGAGCTCATCCATCGTCCATATTACGGAAAAGTTCTCATAAACTTTCGTGTCCATATCCGCCAATTTATTATTTACATAGATGTTCATTTCCTGATTGATAATCACATCCATAAATTCCGCAATCTGCCGAACTGTATAATAATTTAATATCTCAATGGAATCATTTTCCTTAATGCCGTAATATCCGGACTGCAATTCGCCGTTTACACTTGCGAACTTGGGCAAATCAACCTTCTTGTCATTGACCTCCACTCGCATGGTGGCACCATACTCCGGAAGCTGATTGATGTCTAGCTGCGCCGCCTCTCCCGCCGTTGACTCCTTCACTCTGATTTGATCGTTGGCATGAATCGGTGTATAGATGTCCGCCTCGTTTCCGTTGACGGTAATCACCGCTGCCTCTCCCAGTGCTCCTCTAGTAATTCGCGGTTTGCCGTTAACCACATAGTTGAGCTCCTTGCCCCGCTTCGGAAAAAGTCCGTCATTGGCGAATTCCGCCTGCATTGCAGCATCCACTACCGCAACTTTGTTATTATCATAAATTTTGATCCTCTGGTCATTAAAATACACGAAAATAAAATTGTTGCTCTGCTCGTAGAAACTCAAACAGATTCCGATCGGAGTTACCATCAGAGAATCTCTCTTGGCATCCGTCTCCAAAAACTCAATATTCTGCATGACTTCCTCGCCACGAACAGCAACCCTTTCCTTCTGGATACCGAGCTTATCGGCCAAAGCATCGGTGTACCCCGGCAGCATACCGCCTCCGCCTACAACAAAGACCGCGCTGACCGGCTTGTCCCCGTTTAATTCACATATCTTGTCAGCTACCTGACTCGTCATATCGGAAATCACATCGGCAGTTATTTCTTTTATCTCCGATGCTGAGATTGTCTGAGATAATCCCATAATGTCCTTATATTCGATTTTATCTTTAACACCGGTTTCTCTCTTAATCTGCTCCGCCGTAGCAAAATCCACCAGACAATGCCTAGCCACCACTTCCGTCAGACTGTCTCCCGCTATGGGAATCATACCATAGGCAATAATGCTTCCGTCTTTGGTTACGGAGATATCCGAGGTTCCCGCACCTACATCGACCAAAGCAATATTCAGCATACGGTACATCTCGGGAATCGCCACTTGAATCGCCGCGATGGGCTCCAGCGTCAGATTCACCACTTCCAATCCTGCTTCGCCTACCGCTTTGTACAAACCGTCCACCACATCTTCCGGCAGAAAAGTCGCAATAATATCCGCACCGATGGTTTTTGCCTTATGTCCCTCCAAATTACCTATCGTGTAACCGTTCATATAATAGCGTACTACCGAATAGCCTACGCAGTAGAATTTCATATCCGTATCGTTATTCTCCAGAAATTCCTCGTAAGCCCTCTCAACGCCCATGGAATCTATCGCATAGATATCTTCCCCGTTTACTTCCCTGTCACCGTCATGCTCCGTATCCACCCTGACAGTGACCGTCCGAAGTACACGTCCCGCGGCTGCGATACACACATCCTTAAGAGGTCTTCCGATGCGCGCTTCCAGCTCATTCTTCACTTCGTTTATGGTTTCACCCACTTTATAAATATCGTGAATCTGACCGTCCAGCATAGAACGTGTAGCATGTTCTCTGATACTCTGGGTAACCACATAAAATTTTTCGCCCACACGATATCCCACCGTGCCGACAATACTTCTTGTTCCGATATCTAATCCAAATACTAATTGTCCCGGAAATTTCATTGCTTCTGACACAACTCTTCCCCCAATTTCATATCAATCTGTCTGTAGGCATCTGTAAGTGCCTTACTGTTATCAATTACCACGGAGCAATGTCCGCTAAACTCCTCCTTGGACAGCTGCCCCCGCATTATATTGTCTATCTTTTCGTCTGTGTATCCTCTGGATGTTCTCAGCCTGTCTCTTCGCACATCATCGTCTGTATGGATGTACCACATCTCATCCACGATGCTGCCGTACCCGTCCTCGATTAACAGTGCCGCTTCAATAAACAGATAGTCATATCTGCCGGCCTTTCTCTCCTCGTCGATTGCAGTTGTAATATATGCTTTTACCGCAGGATGGACAATTTCATTTACCTGTTTAAGCAGCGCCTGATCTGCAAAAATCCGGGCTGCCATCTTGCCCTTATCGATTTCGCTGTTCTCAGCCAGTATTTCATTGCCGAGGAGCTCCACAATCCTATCATAGCACACATTACCTTGTCTCTCCAATTCGTGCGCCACCTTGTCCGCCATAATAATACGACAGTTGGTATGCTCCTTCAAGTAACTGAGTATTTCCGACTTACCCGCGCCCACACCGCCGGTGATTCCTATGACTTTCATTCTGTCACCTACTTTGCCTCATACCAGTCATGTCCGGTATGTAGGTCTATTTCCAATTTCACCGCCAATTCAGCCGCATTCTGCATCTCCTGCGACAGAACGGATCGCACTTGTTCTTCCTCATCCGTATATGTTTCTATCAACAGTTCATCGTGCACCTGCAGGATCAGCCTTGACTTAAGACCTTCCGCATGAAGTCGCTCCCAAACCCGTATCATGGCAATCTTCATAATATCCGCTGCCGTTCCCTGAATGGGAGAATTCATGGCAACTCGTTCACCGAAAGAGCGCTGCATGAAATTACCTGAAGACAGTTCCGGAATCGGTCGTCTGCGACCGTACATAGTAGTCACATAGCCATCCTTCTTCGCATTCTCCACCATCGTGTCCAGGAATTTTTTAACTTCCGGATAAGTCTTAAAATACTGCTCTATATATTCCGCCGCTTCCTTCTTGGAAATACTTAAATCCTGGCTCAAACCAAAAGAGCTGATGCCGTAAACAATACCGAAATTGACTGCCTTGGCATTGCGCCTCTGCAGGTCTGTCACCTCCTCAAAAGGAGTGTGAAAAACTTTAGATGCAGTAATTCGATGAATGTCCTCATCCATCTTGTACGCCTCAATCAACTGCTTGTCACCGGACATATGGGCAAGCACTCTAAGCTCTATCTGAGAGTAGTCGGCATCCATAAACAGACAGCCTTCCATCGGTACAAATACTTTACGGATTCTCCTGCCCAGCTCCATACGCATGGGAATATTCTGCAAGTTCGGCTCCGTGGAGCTGATTCGCCCGGTAGCGGTAATCGTCTGATTGAAAGTGGAATGAATTCTTCCACCCTCGTCAATATATGCCGCCAGACCGTCTGCGTAAGTTGATTTTAACTTCGCTAATCCTCTGTACTCTAAGATGTCCGATACGATCGGATAGTCCGGTGCGAGTTTCTCCAACACATCCGCTGCAGTAGAATAGCCGGTCTTGGTTTTCTTGCCGCCCCGGATGCCCATCTTATCAAAAAGCACTTCCCCGAGCTGCTTCGGTGAGTTGATATTAAACTCACATCCCGCCTGCCTGTAGATAGACTGCTCCAGTTCCTCGATTCTTCCGACCAAAGCCTCTCCATATGCCTTCAGCTCGTCCGGCTTAACCAGAACACCGTACTGCTCCATATCATAGAGTACTTTCGTCAGAGGCATCTCGATCTCGTACATCAGGTCATACATTCCCTGCTCTTTCAGCCTGTCGCGCAGAAGATGTGCCGCTGTCAGACAAACATATGCGTTAAAGCAGGCATATTCCACGATATCCTGCGGATTTGCCTCATAAGTATCGGCAAAAGATGCTTTCCCGCATACCTGACTTTTGTTAGGTATGGTAAGCCCTAAATATTCATTGGCAATATCTTCAGCTTCGTAATCGTTTTTAAGAGGATTTAAGAGATACGCCGCAATCAGAATATCAAAATACTTCTTTTGCGCGTAAGGTGCCATTACGTCCGTTTTCCCGCTCTTTTCATCCCGCTTTCTCTCAATTCTGCCGTATATGTTTTTTATATCAAAAACACTGATTTTACAAGAATCACTCTCGACAAGTCCCGCAATTTTATCCGTAAGGTATGACGCAGTCACCAGTCCCTGACAAGGAATATAGCGGATCTTCTCCTTATCTACGGCCACTGCCACAGCCATAAAATCATCCGTTGCGCCACCGTCTGAGAGAACAGAAAGACCAATCTCGAAATCTTCTTTACTCTGCTTACATAGTGTCAGACAATCCGCAAAAAACGCCTCCACATCGGCAAACTCAGTAATCTCATCAAAATATTCCGTCTGCGGATTGGTTACCGTCACTTCTTTCTCAAATCGCGAGAGTAAATTCTTAAATTCCAACTGTTTACACAGCACGTACGCCTCTTCCGTGTAGAAATTTCCAACCCGGGCATCTTCAAAACGAAAATCAAACTTTCCGTTCGTGTTAATGGTCGCAAGAACTTTACTTAAGTCGGCTAATTCTTTATTCTGAATCAAAGATTCCTTGATCGCCTTCTTGCTGATTTCTTCAACATGAGCATAAATATTCTCCAGAGAGCCGAACTGCACCATCAACTCCGTGGCCGTCTTCTCCCCCACCTTGGGCACTCCGGGGATATTATCCGCCGTATCTCCCATCAGCGCTTTCAAATCAATGAACTGCGTTGGGTTAACCTGATATTTCGCCTCTACATCCTTAGCGTAGTAGTCCTCAATCTCCGTTCTTCCACCCTTTGTTTTCGGGATCCTAATTTTAATGTGTTCAGTGGCGATCTGCAAAAGGTCCCTATCACCCGATACGAGCGCCACTTCCATGCCTTCCCTCTCGCCCCGTTTTGCAATCGTTCCCAATATATCGTCTGCCTCGAGCCCGGCCTTTTCCATAATACAGATTCCCATAGCCTGAAGCATCTGCTTCATCACCGGCACCTGCTCACGCAATTCCTGTGGCATAGGCTTTCTCGTCCCTTTATAATCCGAGTAAATCTCATGCCGAAACGTGGGGGCATGCACATCGAAAGCCACCGTCAGATAGTCCGGTTTCTCTTCCTCCAGAATCTTGAACATGATATTGAGAAAACCATACACCGCATTGGTGTGAAGCCCCTGCCCGTTCGTCAAATCCGGAACCCCATAAAAGGCTCTGTTTAATATGCTGTGTCCATCTATCAATACAAGCTTTTTGCCCATGTAACTCCATGCCTTTCTAAATCATACGAAATACAACAAACAGCGCAGCGACAATTGCAACCGCCACCGCCGCCTCCAGACACACCAGTATATTCCACAGCGTCCGATGAATGCTGATACGGTGCTGTGCATCTTCCAACTTCATAACAAGTTCTTTCTGCAGATTAAAATTATTTCCTTCCTCAAGACGCTCAAGTCCTTCCGCGACAAGAAACTGAATCGACAACTCTTCCTTGCACTCCGGACAAGTCTCTATGTGTTCTACAAACTCTTCCAGCTTGCTGCCGTCCAATTCATCCTGAAGGAAATAAGGTATTTTTTTCTCTGTGCTTTTACAGTTCATACCTCGTCACTTCTTTCCATGGAGCATAACCGCTATGCGCCCATACAGATTTTATTATATACCAAGTCGGTATCTTTTGAAAAGACTCAGACGCAAAAAAGTCACTCTGTTAAATATCGCTCAGGAACACAAAAAAATCATGCCGAAAAGATTGAGATGCGTCAATCGTCCCGACATGATATAAATCTGTATTTCAAAATATTAATTCTGCTCGTCTACTCCATCTTTTTTATCCTTTTTGTCCTTCTTGTTGTTCGTATCCGAGGCAGCGTCTGCAAGCTGCACACCCATTGAAGCCGTCATTGTACATCTGCCGTCAAAATATGCACCCTCATCAATAACAAGAGAACTGGCTGTAATGTTGCCGGCAATTTTGGCCGTGGACAAAAGCTCCAGCTTACCGCTGACCACAATATCCCCGTCTACCCTGCCGGAAATAATCACGCTCTGCGCTGAGATGTTGCCCTTAATCTGTCCATCCGCACTGAGGATCAGTTTCTTATCACAAGTACAGTTTCCGTTGATGATGCCATCCACCCGAACCGCCTCAGGGGAAGACAGGTCTCCGTCAAAGACAGTGCCTCCGCCGATCACAGTGCCGACTTTTGTTCGTGCGTCATCCGCATAAGTTTCATTTTTTCCTTTTCCCAACATAATCTGATTCGCTCCTTATCCTTTCGCTTCAAATACAATCAGTGGATCAATCGGCTCTTCATCGAAAATAACCTGATAATCCAACTGCACATTTTGCGCATCAACCGAAACTAAAGCAGTTCCTGCCTGAACCCGTGCGCCTGCCTGCTGTAAAGATTCGGCATCCTGCAGAAACATATACCGCGTCTTATAACCGTTCCCGTGTTCTATCTCAATGATGAGCGGATATGTGTCATCGGAACCTACCACAGCGACTATACCTGTTCCGGCAGCAACAACGTCCCCTTGTGCCTGGGTATCGATTGTGACATACGGATGACCCTCCGAATACTTAACAGACACCTCACCTGTCTCCGAATATGGATATAAACTCGGATATGCGGGGTCACTCTCAAAACCGGTCACTCTATTCGTCCCATCCGTCTCTTCCGTACTTTTATTAGCCTTGGCCGCTGCCAACAACGCCTTATTCTCCGACATTAATTCATCGTTCCGGCGAGCTAAAGCATCATTTTCCTCCTCTAACTGCTGCACTAATTTACTCTGCTCGGCAATTTGCCCAATCAGTTCGGTCTCCCTCGTGCCCTCTCTTGCATCCACATAACTGCTTGTAATATCGCTGGCAGACAAATATTGATACGCCAGCCATCCGAAAGCTGCACATATACATACAACAAAAACCGTAGACAAACGGAAAAATAATCCCGTAACATGGAAATGTCTGGTGTTTTGCCCTGTATTAGAAACCAGAAGGATGGAAAAAGATTCCTTATGCCTGTGTTTGCGTGATTTCATAGGCATCTCCATTCTACCGTCTCATTCGACGGCCCTCAACAAACTATTCTACACTACTCTCCACCGCCACTGCTTCCTGTGGCGTTTCCTCCTGTGGTACTATCGTTGCAATGCCCTTCTTGTTGACTTCGTATGTAACGCCGTCGATGGTCACTGTCACATTCTTCTGTAAAGCACCGGAAGCGTCGTAATAATATGTATTACCGTCCGGTCTTACTACCAATCCGGTCTGCATGACCGCATTTTCATCGAAAAAGTACTCAACTCCTTGAATGGTTACATCCTCTCGTAGCGCGTGTCCGTCTTTGGTCGCCAGGAAATATCTACCTGTCTCATCCTCAAACCAACAGCCCTTCTGCGCAAATCCGTTTTCGTCCAGATGATACTTCCTGTCTTCCCAGCTCACCCAGCAGGAACGCTGCATTCTGTAATTCACATAGAAGACTTTCTGCTCACCGCGACTCGCAAAACCATCTGCAATAATGATGGAAGAATAATCCTTAAACTGATAGTTCATATCCACTCTGGTAGGGATACCCGCCACACTGCCGTGAGAAGTATTCTGCCAGAAAGCCGCACCGTTGTACTCTAGAGCATCCGCATACTGCGCAACCCATTTGTCATACTTGACATCGCCAATCTTATTGACAAACATATTCTTGTTGGAATAAACTACCGGATAATATCCATTCGCCTCAATCGTGGAACAAAACGTATTGATGATCTCCTGCAACTGCGCCTGCGACATATTCTTGTGACAGGCATCTTCTACATCATACACAACCGGATAGTTGACAGTATAATTGCTCATCCACTGTAGCAAAAGATTGGCTTCATTCTGCGCCTGCTCCACATTGGTTGCATAGGAATACAGGTAGACACCTGTCTTGAGTCCGGCGGCATTGGCACCGCGCATATTTGCATCGAAATACGGGTCAACTCCCGAGTTTGTGCTTCCTGCTTTAACAAACACAAAACTCACGCCGGAAGACGGCACCTGACTCCAATCAATTGCCAGATTGTGCTTGGACACATCGATTCCTCTTGCAATAGAACTTCCCGCACCTACCGCCTGTACATGACGATACGGAACAAACGCCAGTATCATCACCATACATATTGCAGTCACTTTCTTCATCCATCGTTTGGATATAAATCCTCTTTGTCTCATTCGTATCACACATCCGGGAGCATAAATTTATCCCTCAGATGTTTCTCCTTGTGTCTGTCCGCCCCATATGCCACTATATGTTGCGGAATTATTACAAAGTATTACAATTTTGCATCCTAATTTAAAGAATCCATTACAATATACCATATTTTGGCCGTGTTGTACAGTGTGAAAAAATGTACTCATAAAAAACATTCGATTAAACTTGCCAACTGCGAACGGTTGTGGTATGATAATACTCGGTTGTTAGAAAAGCCGGCGTGTCGGAATGGCAGACGAGGCAGACTCAAAATCTGTTGTGGGCAACCACGTATGGGTTCAAGTCCCATCGCCGGCAGTAAATAAAAATCCGAATCCCATTATGGGGTTCGGATTTTATATTATTGATTTAACTTTTGATAGATGTCGAAACAGTCAAATGTCGCGAAATAATCGGTTGGTGTCTCGGCACGCCTAATCAGCTGTACGCTGCCATCTTCTTTCAGGAGCAGTTCCGCCGATTTAAGCTTTCCGTTATAATTATATCCCATCGCAAATCCGTGAGCGCCGGTGTCATGAATCACAAGATAATCACCCTTCTCAATCTCCGGCAGCATTCTGTCGACGGCAAACTTATCATTGTTCTCACACAGCGAACCCGTCACATCGTACTTGTGGTCGCATACCGCATCTTCCTTGCCCAGCACTGTGATATGATGATATGCCCCGTACATTGCAGGACGCATCAGATTGACCGCACAGGCATCAACGCCTATATACTCCTTATGAGTATGTTTCTCATGAATCGCCTGCGTTACAAGCGCGCCGTAAGGTCCCATCATAAAACGTCCCATCTCCGTATAGATTGCCACGTCACCCATTCCCGCGGGAACCAGGACTTTCTCATATACCCGGCGAACGCCCTCTCCAATCACACGGATATCATTACCTGTCTGCTCCGGTGTATAGGGAATACCGACACCGCCGGACAGATTGATAAATTCCAATGTAACACCGACTTTTTCTTTAATCTGAACAGCAATCTCAAAAAGCTGTTTCGCCAGCTTCGGATAATACTCGTTCGTCACCGTGTTGCTTGCCAGAAATGCATGCAGCCCGAAATGTTTCACACCTTTTTCTTTCAGAATTCGATAACCCTCAAATAGCTGCTCCGTCGTAAAACCGTACTTCGCATCACCCGGATTATCCATAATTCCGTTGCTCATCTGGAAAACACCGCCGGGATTATACCGGCAGCTCATTGTTTCCGGCAGTGTGCCGAGAATCTTTTCTACAAATTCGATGTGCGTAATGTCATCAAGATTAATAATGCCGCCCAGCTTAGCGCAGTAGGCATAGTCCTCCGCCGGTGTATCATTGGAGGAAAACATAATATCATGACCGGTGATTCCCAATGCATTGCTCAACATCAACTCCGTCAGAGAGGAACAATCACATCCTGCTCCATGCTCATGCAAAATCTGAATCAGGAAAGGATTGGGACATGCTTTGACTGCAAAATACTCCTTAAATCCTTTATTCCACGAAAAAGCTTCCTTCACAGCATTGGCATTCTCCCTGATTCCTTTTTCATCGTAAATATGAAAAGGTGTCGGATAGTTCTTTACGATTTCCTCTACCTTTTCTTTTGTCACAAACGGTAATTTTTTCATCTTTAGAACTCTACTCCTCTCATATATTCTCAATCTGCCAGTCGATTGGTGCCACACCATTCTTTTGCAGAAATTCATTGCATTGACTGAAATGTCTGCAACCGAAGAATCCGCGGTAAGCAGACAGCGGGCTTGGGTGCGGTGCCCGAAGTATCAGGTGCTTGGGATTTGTCAGCATCGGAATCTTATTCTGCGCCGGACGCCCCCACAGCAGATAGACAATAGGCCTGTCCTGTGCATTGACTGCCTGAATGACAGCATCCGTGAATTGTTCCCAGCCTTTACCCTGATGGGAATTAGCCTGATGTGCGCGCACAGTCAGAACGGTGTTTAATAGAAGTACACCCTGCCTGGCCCATTTCTGCAGATAGCCGTTATTAGGGATATAGCACCCCAAATCATCGTGCAGCTCCTTATAAATATTCTGCAAAGAAGGGGGTATGTCCTTCTGGTCTTGCGGCACCGAAAAGCACATGCCATGCGCCTGATGTTCATTATGGTAAGGATCCTGACCTAGTAAAAGCACCTTTACATCATGTAAAGGTGTAAAATGAAAGGCATTGAAAATTTCATCCGACGGCGGATAGACCACTCTCTTACTGTATTCATCTTTCACAAAAGTATACAGTTGTCTGTAATACGGCTTGTGAAATTCTTCGTCCAATGCAACCGCCCAGTCATTACTCAGCATTGCCATGATTAGTATCTCTCCTACATCCTGACAGAGATGCCCTTATCCCGCAAATATTGCTTTAAATCGCGAATCTCCATCTCCTTAAAATGAAATAGCGATGCCGCCAATGCCGCATCCGCCTTTCCCACCGTAAAGGCCTCGTAAAAATGTTCCATCGTACCGGCTCCGCCTGAAGCAATCACCGGAATTGAGACATTTTCAGCCACGGCTTTTGTCAACTCCAAATCGTACCCTGCTTTCGTGCCGTCCCCGTCCATGCTGGTTAAAAGAATCTCTCCCGCTCCCAGACTGTCGGCTTTCATGGCCCACTCCACGGCATCAATACCCATATCGATGCGTCCGCCGTTTTTATAGATATTCCAACCGCTGCCGTCGGGACGACGTTTTGCGTCAATGGCAACCACAACGCACTGACTTCCGAATTTATCCGCCGCATCTGAGATTAACTGCGGATTCATAATTGCAGCAGAATTAACGGATACCTTGTCCGCTCCTTCCCGTAAAATTGCCTTAAAATCATCCACCGTGCGAATCCCGCCGCCTACCGTAAATGGAATGAATACTTTCTGCGCAACCTGACGAACCATCTCTACAGCCGTAGCCCTTGCATCCGAGGATGCCGTAATATCCAGAAAAACCAGCTCGTCTGCCCCTGACTTGTCATAAGCTGCTCCGACCTGGGCCGGATCGCCCGCATCTACAATGTTTACAAAATTAACACCTTTAACCACCCTGCCGTCTTTCACGTCCAGACAGGGAATAATTCTCTTCGTATGCATCGGTCTACTCTAAACTCCATATAACTTACCCGGCTTGTATGTCAAGAAAGTTTCTTAAAATCTTCATCCCCACATCAGAACTTTTCTCCGGATGAAACTGACAGGCAAATACATTCCCCTGCTCCACAGAAGCATGAATATGCGCCGCATACTCTGTTGTCGCCGTGACAATCTGCGAATCAGATGCCTGCAAATAATAGGAATGAACAAAATACACATAAGCTTCTTCCGCAATACCGGCAAATAGTCTGCCTCTGTTAGGATATTTCAATGAATTCCAACCGATATGTGGAATCTTTAATCCCCGTTCTTCCGGGAGCCTCACGATTTTCCCTCGCAGAATGCCGAGGCCCTCCACTCCCAAGCTCTCTTCGCTGCTTTCAAACAATAGCTGCAGTCCGAGACAGATGCCCAGGAAAGGAATATTCTTATCCACAACTTCTCTAAGCACTTCAACTAAACGATAATTATGCAGTTTCTCCATCGCATCGCCGAAAGCGCCTACGCCCGGAAGTATAACATGGTCTGCCGTCAATATTTCTTCTTTGTTCCGCGTTATTACAACATCTTCGCCCAGGGCAATCATTGCCTTCTCAACACTCTTGATATTGCCGGCATCATAATCAATTATTGCAACCATGCTTATGCTTTACTCCTGAAAGTTTTATTCTGCTGTATCGGTATTATCCAACCGTTCGATAATCTCTTCTTCCTCAAGCAGCACATCCTGCTTGCCCTCCGGCTGAGCCTCTTCAGCACCGTAAACCTCACCGGAGATTACCGCCTGAATACGCTGGGAATAAGTTACATCATCTCCCGAAGATATGATATCTAAGGCATCTGCTTCCGACAGCCCGTAATCACTTGCAAGCGCATCAAGTATCTGTCCGTAAATATCCGCCACTTCACCGCTCACATTGTATGTTACGGCATCGTCTCTTAAATTCTGATAACGGCTGACGCCTTCAATCAGTGCATTCAATGCTTCAAGCTGCATATCCATCTTCTTATAGTTCTGATAGGAATCCAGCTTACGCTGCATCTTAAGGATTGTGCTGCTCTTCTTAAGCAAAATCTCATCCTCTTCACTCAACTCTTTACCGTAAAGCAGCGAATAAACCTGTTCGTACTGACTGCGATCAAATGCAATGCGCGCCTCTTCCTTCTCCATCTGCTGAGGCAGCAACATTGTAAACACAATGATACAAGCCGCAATCGACGCACAGAACAAGAATACAGAAGTTACTTTCTTCTTGGAAAGCTTCTTCTCAGGCAGTTTCAACTCTTCCTCAATATTCTTTTCTTTCTTTTTCTTTTCCTTCTTGGGCTTCTTAGATTTAGGCTTAGCCTCGCCTTCCTCGTCGCCTTCGCCATCCGCTGCGGGTTTGCCGGCTTTCTTCTTACCTTTATCTTTCTTATTCTTCTTTTTGTCTTCCTTCTCCTTCTTCTTGGCGTTCTTCTTATCTTCCGCCTTTAGTTCCTCTAAGAGTTCCTTATTCTCATCAGACAGATTACCGATAACAACACCGATATCTTCTGAATCACCTTCAACACTGCCTCTTTCGCCTTCTTCTTCGTCGTCTTCCTCTAATAAGAAGGAAATAAATCTGGCAAAGAATCCTTGCTTTTTAGGTTCTTCATTTTCACCCGCTTCTCCCAGAAGATTACTCAAATCATCCGAGCTTTCTCCGTCGGCATTCTCGCCCTGCCCCGATTCTCCACCTTTTGCCTTCTTTGCTTTCTTCTCTCTCTTCTTTCTTTCTTTTTCCTCTTTCTTCTTCTGTTTTTTCGTCTTCGAATTTTCTCTTTCTGCTAACTCCTCGGGCGTAATCTCACGGATGTTATCCTGTCCGCCTTCCTCTCTTTCCTCTCCTGAGAAGAAATCGAAAGATTCTGCCCCTTCGCCTTCTCCCTCTTCCGTATCCGCCATGCCATCCAGCATCGCCATCATGTCATCATCTACAGCCACACCCTGCTCTGATTTCTCTAACAAATCATTAATCTCTGATAAGTCTGCATCTCCACCCATACTGGCCAAAAGTGCCGATAAGTCTGCATCCTCTTCTCCGGTGTCTTCCAGTGCCACCGATTCCTCTTCCGCACTTTCTTCCAGAGCGAACTGTTCTTCCTCGGTCTCCTGTCCTATCTCTCCTAAACCTAATTCTTCTAATCCCAAGTCTCCCAGACCAAGTTCCTCAAGACTCAACTCATCCGATGCAGATTCTTCTTCCCCGGATTCTTCTAACGCAAAATCGTCCGGTACGGATTCCTCTTCTCCGGATTCCTCCAACGCAAAATCATCCGGTACAGGCTCCTCCCCGGATTCTTCTAACGCAAAATCATCCGGCATAGCCTCCTCCTCCCCGGATTCCTCCAACGCAAAATCGTCCGGCATGGACTCCTCCTCCCCGGATTCCTCCAACGCAAAATCGTCCGGCATGGACTCCTCCTCCCCGGATTCTTCCAACGCAAAATCATCCGGCATGGACTCCTCCTCCCCGGATTCCTCCAATACTAAATCATCCACCACCGGCTCATCGCCTAATGAAATATCATCCATGGCAGTCTCAGCTTCTAACGGCAGTTCATCAGACAGCATTTCATCAATCAACGCGAAATCGTCAACAACCTGCTCTTCCATACCGACATTCTCAGGCAACATTTCGTCTGACGGTGATGCTTCCTCCAATCCCAATTCACCAGATAATAAACCATCATCCAACGACAGTTCATCGGCTATCATTCCATCGTCCACAGCAGATCCATCTGCAACCGGCTCTTCTTCCGGCGCATCCATACCCATAGACGCAAACATAGCTTCAATATCATCCATGCTCATGGTTTCGTCAGACGTATTCGATGCAGCACTTTCCGCCACATCTGAATTCTGCAAATCATCTGCCGTGTCCTGCATTATCGACGCTCCCGGTTCTGCACCGGCAGTACTGCCTCCTTCTGTCAGCGATTTTAAAAGACTATCTAAATATTCTTCACTTGAACTCATATTTTCTCCCTAATATAAAATTTTATGTCTAATTTTAGCATATACTGCTTAGTTACACAAATTTAAAAATGTACACTTACTCGTGCAGTAGAAAATCAACCGGATTTTCCTTAACCGAGTATCCCCTACCACCAATTTCTTCTCCAATCTGGTATAGCGACGGGTGTATTCGATAGAGAAACGCTTTCTGGTTATAAAATACAATTTTTTCAAAAGGAAAGCGTATGATCGTCGGGTACTCCATTCCGACTCCTAATTCCAGTACACATAGCCTCTTATTGACAGTTCCCTGAAGCCACTTCGTATAATCACCCCACCGTCCCAAATATCCTTCCTCAGCATACTGCGTCACGCCAAGTTGATTAAATCTGAGTTTACTCCCGCACAGGGGACAGGTCGGCTCCCGTAATGCGTCAACGGGCAATTCCTTTCTGTAATATCGAAGTACCGCATCGTAACTCTCCTGCGGAATATCACTCAACTCATGGGAGCAATTGTTATCACACTGCATCTTCCTAAATCCGCCGCAAGGTGTCACGATTCTGTTTTCTTCCAATCCCGTATTATATATGTAATCATCCATGCACAGAGAAATAATGAAATAATTTTTCCCTGCAAGCATCTTTTCTAAATTCTTATATGCGCGATTCCATCTATTGTCTCCGGATTGTCGTAGTATCATTTTTTGCAAAAACGGGATGATCCAGAGATACTCCTGATTATTTCCTATCTCCGCCTCTATTTCCTGATAACGTTTATCACCTGTCAGCGCATTCCAATCATACTGAAAGTACTCTCCCAAGCCAACAAGAACCAACTCTGCATCCCGTACCCGCTCGCCTAATTCCCGCAATTCCTCTTCGCTCATCGCGCTTCCTCTACTCCATGAAAAAATTTGCTTCGCAAATTATTTGCGGAAGAATCACAGTTCCTTCCGTATATCTACCTTAAAATATAGGCTGGGGATTTCCCAGCCTATATCTCCTTGGCAATATCTATTTCAGATTTAAAACAAGATTATCTACCGTGCGTACCAGATTACCAATCTCAGGTTTTGAAAGCTGTGCATTTGCACCGAGTGCTTCTCCTTTTCTCCTCATCTCATCATTTACAAGGGATGAGAAAATAACAATCGGAATATTCTTTGTCTCATCATCGGATTTCACAAGCTTCGTCAGTCTGTGTCCATCCATAATCGGCATCTCTATATCGGTAATAATACACTGCACATGTTCTTTCAAAGTGCCTTCCTTCTTGCATTCCTGAATCACATCATACGCCTGCTGGCCATTCTCAGTATGAATTAAGTTCGCGTATCCCGCTTTATGTAAGGAATCCACAATCAACTTATTTAATAACGGGGAATCCTCAGCAATCAGAATCGGCACATCAATTCTATGTCTCTCTCCCAGCTGTTCGATCTCTGTTAACTTCAATCCGGTCTCCGGATTGATGTCCGTTACAATCTTCTCAAAATCAAGAATAATAATCAATCTATCCTCAAATTTAATGATACCTGTTGAAACACCATCCTCCGTAGTAGATACGGTGGAACCGGGTTTAATAATGTCGCGCCATGAAACACGATGAATACCAACTACCGAATCAACATGGAATGCAATATCAAGTTTATTAAAGTTAGTAATAATAAACAATCCGCCCGGCTCAGTCGTACCGCGCTGCAGGCAATTCTTCAAATCAATCGCCGTAATCATCGTATCACGCGGCATAAATATTCCTTCAATACTTGGATGTGCATTCGGTACAGGGGTAACCTCCTGATAATTAATGATCTCTTTGATCTTAGCGACGTTAATACCATAAGCATTACCATCCAGTCTGAATTCAAGCACCTCCAGCTCATTGGTTCCATTCTCAAGCAGAATCTTTGTATCCATGTAATCCACCTCACGTTATATATTTAGAAAACACACCTTATATATATTTGATTGCACATACATTTTGCCATATTTGGCAAAAAAAATCTACCGCAATCTCAAATTTAGTTAATTATATCATAAAAAAAATAAAAAAAAAACACTATTTGCAATTTTTTGCAAATAGTACTGATTTTTTTCTTAAATAAGAGGGACATGCCCTCAAAACCGAACCTGAATCACCTGAAACAATTACTTCGTTTGTCTATGGGAAGAACGTTTACGTTCTTCCAAAC
>JAFLTE010000080.1 GCA_022510565.1 Lachnospiraceae bacterium
TGCTGTTGGATACGTCGATACCAACAGCGGTAATTGTTTTATGTTCATTTGCAAACCTCCTAAATTATAGATGGTTCCAACCGGCGCCCGCCGCTGCCCACTACCAATTCAGCTTGCTGTGTGACACGAATGTGCGGAGTGCTTCCGCGCTTCAACCTGCGCAAATCGAACACTGCAATGGGAGGGCCGGCTGACAGTTTGCCGCGACGAGCGTAAACGCTCAAGCAATGCACCGTCAGTCCGGTTCCTTCCCATTGTAGCTTTGGTAGCAGCCGCTGAACAGTGCGGGTATTCCCCGCTCTTTCCGGGCCTTCACCATTGTAGCAAGCAATGCCTCGGTATATACCGAGGCCCGCTTGTTGGTGGCTAACCGCCCCCAAGCCCCCGTAAGGACCGGCGCATTTGCGCCGGTCCTTTTAAGCCGCCTTCGGCGTCTGCTGTCACACGCAGGGAGAGAAAAATCATCATCGCGCATCCTGCTGGCGGTCACAATTTTTCTCTTTTTCTGTGACACCCAAAATCCGCTCTACGTTGTTTTTGGCTGTGAGCAGCTCTATCATTTTTTCCCTTGCCCGCTTCTGTTCCAGGTAGCGCCGCTTGTTCTCTGCGGCGAGTGTAGCATACTCCTGTTTCAGCGATTGCATAGACGGCA
>JAFLTE010000081.1 GCA_022510565.1 Lachnospiraceae bacterium
GATAACGATAATTTAGTACAAATAAGCGGCAGAGCCTTATACCATCGCTGGATCCGCCTGCAAGATGAAAATGGAATGGAGCATATTACTTTTCATGATCTACGACATCTTAATGCCTCTGTCATGGCCTTATTAAGAATTCCGGACAAATATGCTCAAGAACGTGGCGGTTGGAAGTCGGATAAAGTCATGAAAAAAATTTATATGCAAACATTTTCTGAAGAACGTGAACGTGTTGATGATGTGATAGATGGCTACTTTGAGGGAGTTATGCAACACGAAATGCAACATGAAAAAGAAAAAGTCCAGTAAATACTGGACTTTTCAAGAGCGCGAGACGGGACTCGAACCCGCGGCCTCGACCTTGGCAAGGTCGCGCTCCACCAACTGAGCCACTCGCGCATAAAGTGCGCCACTTATTCGACGCACTTTGTATTATATCGGTTTTCTTTCAAAAAGTCAACCATTTTTTTACTGGCAAAGCGGATATTTATCCGTCAGCTCCTGAACAATTGCTCTGGCTGCCGTCTGATTGCCTTCCGGATCCTTTACCATCAAAGCAATTGCTTCCGCAATCTTATCCATATCCTCTTCTACCAGGCCACGGGAAGTAACTGCCGGAGTACCGAGGCGCACACCGCTGG
>JAFLTE010000082.1 GCA_022510565.1 Lachnospiraceae bacterium
CAAAATCTTCCACCTCACCTGTATGGTGCTTCTTTGCCTCCTCGATGTCTATCCCATCGATATGGATATCATCAAACTGAATCTTGGGCTGGCTGTGGGCTGTTTCGTCATCATCCTCCTTGACCATCTGCTTATATGCATTAGGTATCCACCTAGAAAGTACTTCATTTAGTGGCTTCCTGTCAAGAGGTTTTGCAATAAAATCCTGAAAACCATTGTTTAAAAATTTCTCTCTGACACCCGCCATGGCATTTGCAGTGAGCGCCACCACCACCGGGGATCGCCCGTTGGGGCCGCATTCCTCGCGAATGATCTTTGTGGCTTCGATACCGTCCATCTCCGGCATCATATGATCCATAAAGATGATATTGAATTTTGTCTGCTTCACCATCTCAATGGCCTGTGGACCGCTCTCCGCTTCATAGAGCTCAAAACCATAATTTTTCATAAATCCCATTGCTACCTTACGGTTGATCAGATTGTCATCCACCACCAGAACCTTGTAATTATCAACCACAAAGGCCTCCAGCTCATCTGAAGCCTTGTCCGCCACATCCGGCGCTTCATCCAGTGTACGGCTGTCCACGATCTTCTGTGGGATGGTCACAATAAAAGTGCTGCCTTCACCGTATACGCTCTCTA
>JAFLTE010000083.1 GCA_022510565.1 Lachnospiraceae bacterium
TCGCTCCCGATGAAAAGGTGCGGGTCTGCTACTTGTTGCGACGGATGCGCGACCGTCTGCCTGCGGGGCAGCGCGAACAGTGGCTCACGACAATCCTCAACCGGTTGCGCATCAACCGCGCCACTTTCACCTCCAAAACAGCCGAAGTCAGCAAGCGTTACGCCTCGCGTGCCAACATCGAATTCACTGCCAAAACCGATGCGATTTTCAAGCACATCATCTGATGCAGAGACTCCGGCTTTGGTATTTTTTTTGAAAAAAAACTTTTCAGAGGTTGTAAATCGAGATTTTATTCGTATATTTGCAACACGTAGAACCTGCCAAGCCTCTTAACAATGCTCAAATCGGCAGGTCGTTTTATTATATGCCGTTATGAAGACACCCTACACAAAACCCAGCAAAGCACCCGCAGACCTCATTGCCGGGCTGAAAAGCAAAGGCCTAATCATTGAAGATGACGCCAAAGCGGTTGAGTATATACAGAACATTGGCTACTTTCGGCTGAAAGCCTATTTCTATCCGTTGTATCAGGAACCTAAACGCGACCACCTGTTCAAACCTCAATCGACTTTCGAGCAAGCATTGAGTATGTATCGCTTCGACCGCAAGCTGCGACTGCTGCTGTTCAACGAGATT
>JAFLTE010000084.1 GCA_022510565.1 Lachnospiraceae bacterium
TGGTCATTTTGCGGGATGCGGATCTGGAAAACGGCAAAAAAGTAGCCGACAGGGTAATCAAGCAGTTTTATAGTATGTTTGGCGGCCATGGTGTGACGGTGGCCTATGATATCCAAAACATGTAGTCTCGGTCGAACACATTTCCAGAGAGCTAATGCTCTCCGGAGATGTGATTTACGGACTTTTTTGGCTGTAGGGCGTATAGTTTTCTATATATTTCAAAAAATATTAAAAATTTGTAAAAAAGGACTTGCATTTACCTGACCGATATAATATAATAACTCTTGCGTTGTTAAAAGAGAATAAACGCACCGCTAGCTCAGTTGGTAGAGCACCTGACTCTTAATCAGGGTGTCCAGGGTTCGAGCCCCTGGCGGTGCACGTACTCCCATAAGGGAGCATAAAGTACTGGTTTTGAGGACGTAAGAGCCTTGGGGTCGGTGCTTTTTTCTTGGTTTTTTTCAGAAGTCTGGGAAATGGGCGAATTCTGGTAAGCAAGCGAAAACGGAGGCCGGGCGGATGACAATGCGGCAATTTTACGAAGAAAATATGTATGGTTTCTGGCGGGAGGGGGAGAAGGTGACCTATGAGCTGCTTGGAGAGGAGCCAAGGGAGAAGGAACCGGAAGATGGCAG
>JAFLTE010000085.1 GCA_022510565.1 Lachnospiraceae bacterium
CTTGGGTTTGTTCATCAGATTCCAGAAAGAGCAAGAGAGAGAATTTTAGATCTGGCTGCCACTCAGTTAGAGGACGGCGGATGTTATCACCAATATCAGCCTCTTACCAAAAAAGGAAATAACGAAATCGGCGGAGATTTCTCAGATGATCCGCTTTGGATGATTCTTTCAACGGCACAATATATAAAGGAAACAGGGGATTATTCGATCCTTGATGAAATGGTGCCATACGATAATGATGAATCAAAGGCAGAAAGAATGATGCATCATCTTCATCAGTCATTCTATCATGTAGTTAATAATCTCGGCCCTCACGGGCTTCCGCTTATAGGCAGAGCAGACTGGAACGACTGTCTGAACTTAAACTGCTTCTCAAATACTCCTGGCGAGAGCTTCCAGACCTCTACTTCAAAGGACGGAAAGGTTGCAGAGTCTGTTATGGTGGCGGCAATGTTTACGTTCATAGGTCCTGAGTATGTAAAGCTCTGCGAATATAAGGGACTTGATTATGAAGTTGAAAAAGCCCAAAAGGCTATTGACGAGATGAAGGATAACATCATTAAGCACGGCTTTGACGGCGAGTGGTTCTTAAGAGCTTATGACGACTGCGGAAACAAGGTTGGCTCT
>JAFLTE010000086.1 GCA_022510565.1 Lachnospiraceae bacterium
TTTCCGACGATAAAAAAGACCTTTTCAAAGAGGAAAAAACCGCGCTTGGCAACTGCCCGCGGTGCGGTTCTGCCGTCCATGAGGGAAAGAAAAACTATTACTGCTCTAACAATGACTGCGGCTTTGTCATGTGGAAAGCTGACCGATTTTTTGAGGAACGCAAAACCGCCTTTACTCCGAAGATCGCCGCCGCGCTCTTGAAATCCGGCAAGGCGAAAGTCAAGGGCTTGTATTCTCCGAAAACAGACAAGACCTACGACGGAACGGTGCTTTTAGCCGATACAGGCGGGAAATATGTAAACTATCGTATTGAAGTGCAGAAGAAGTAAAAAACTTACGCAGCAAGCATAGGAAAGGGGTACCCTTTCCGTCAAAAGCCCCGTCCAGCTACAGCAGGACGCAGCTTTTCTGCTTGTTGGGATAGTCCCAAACCCTTATATTACGCAAATCAAAAGGAGTAATTATATGAATGAAACATTTTCAACTTCAAAGCAGACAGCAGTTCTGACAGATCAACCACCACAGCCCGTCCCGGTACAGCCCATTATACTTAATTCAGAAAAACCCGCTGACAAACTAAAAGAGATCACAGACCGCTTGGAACAAGGTATAAAGGAG
>JAFLTE010000087.1 GCA_022510565.1 Lachnospiraceae bacterium
TTGCGAGGAATTCATCGAGAGTTGTTGCGCCCTCGTCACCCTGCTTTCTTGAGCGAACGGAAATCGTATTATTCTCTATATCCTTATCGCCTGCAAGGAGCATATACGGCACCTTTTCAAGCTGTGCCGAGCGAATCTTGAAGCCGATTTTCTCGCTTCTGTCATCAATTTCACAGCGAATACCCTTTGCTTCCAATGCTTTCTTTACGTCATAGAGATAATCAAGATGTCTGTCCGCGATAGGAAGAAGCTTAACCTGAACAGGTGCAAGCCATGTCGGGAATGCGCCTGCATACTTCTCGATAAGGTACGCAAGTGTTCTTTCGTAGCAGCCGATAGAAGTTCTGTGGATGATATAAGGATTTTTCTTTACGCCGTCTTTGTCAACGTATTCCATACCAAATTTTTCGGCAAGCATCTGGTCAATCTGAATTGTGATAAGAGTATCCTCTTTGCCGAATACGTTTTTAATCTGTATATCAAGCTTAGGGCCGTAGAATGCAGCCTCGCCGATGCCGATTTCATAATCAACGTTAAGATCGTCGAGAATGTTCTTCATCTTTGTCTGAGCCTCATCCCATTGCTCCTCAGTGCCGATATATTTTTCTCTGT
>JAFLTE010000088.1 GCA_022510565.1 Lachnospiraceae bacterium
TTTTGATTTCTTGTAGCTACAATTATACTTTACTGATATACAGCTTCAAAAACAATAACGCATCAGTTTGATGAGCATATAATCTATCCAACTTTCAGTTGGATTATTTGATATGAAAGCCCCTCACATTCGCTAATTTTAGCTCACGTCCCCCAGTCATCCGATTTTAGGGAGTATCTATTATTCTACATTGTGTTTTGCGACATTCCCTTTTACACTTACCAGAATTAGCCCGTTTCCCAGACCCCTGAAAAAGCACAGAAAAAAAGCACCGACCCCAAGGCTCTAAGTCCTCAAAATCAGTACTTTATGCTCCCCGAAGGGGAGTGTGCACCGCCAGGGGCTCGAACCCTGGACACCCTGATTAAGAGGCTGTCAAAAACCACAATATACAATAAAGATTAGACGGATGGCTATTCCTACATAGCGAGTTTTTTTATCCATCATTTTTTTACAAAATCCGCGACCAATCCTGCGACCAGTTTACAAAATAATCTTTATAAACCAAATTAATGGTGACCATATAAAAGCAGGTTTTAAGGTAAAGCTTTATTCTCCGAAAAAAATCAGGACTATGTTGCCATAGTCCTTGAATGTAGTGTCACCG
>JAFLTE010000089.1 GCA_022510565.1 Lachnospiraceae bacterium
CGATGCCAAAGCGTTCTCTGGCGCGCTGCGCGGTAGCTTCATGCTTCGCGGAACCCACTATTTCCTTTGACTGCACTATCCCCTTTTCCAGCATTCCGACAATCATGGCCAACGCCATATTTCCCAATCCGATAAATCCAATTTTCATTTGATTTCCCATACCTTTCTGCTGCAATATATTTATGTTAAATGTTCCTTTACCAAGTACAAAATTACCCCTGTTATTGCTTAACTGTTACTATTCACAATAGAATAAATTCTATTGTCAAGAATTCCTACTAAACCCCCATGGTCCGCTTGTGTGGCTCCACCATGAATAAAAGCATGGGAGTTTAGTCAGATGCGCACAAACTGCGTAGAACATGCAGTTTGGCGCACGCGAGTCCCGTATTTTCGTGCAAGATCAGCACGAAAATACCTTGCGGGATATGGAAGAGTGGAGTAACTTTCACAGTAAGACGTGAAAGAGCATCACTTAACTATTTCCAAGCCTGTCGGCGTGCTCACATTCTAAAGCCTGCCTGACTCCGTCTCTGTCTATGAGCCTCATACATCAAAAGTGCGGCAGCAACTGAGGCATTCAGGGATTCCACCTGTCCCTCCA
>JAFLTE010000009.1 GCA_022510565.1 Lachnospiraceae bacterium
TGCACCCTGTTCCAAAATACCGTCGCATCCACCCGCCACTTCATTTGCTCCTCCGGACCGCTGCTTCTGTGAAATAAGTTCAGCGGCATCTTCACCGGTCCGATGAAATACCGATCCTCCAGATATAACCCATTAGAAAATTCCTTGTTTTTCCTCTCAAAGAGCAGATATGTGTGCACCCACTCTTCTAACAGTCCACATTCCGCATACTCTTCCGCCGAAGAAGCCTCCGGTCGAAAGGTAAGTTCCGCTCGGTGCTTTTTATTGTAAACGATTTTTTTCACTGTTCCCTTTGATAATCCAAAGATATCAGAAATCTCCTCCAAGGAAACACCATACTGGAAGAAATTGAGAATCATTCTGTTGCGCTTGAGAAGATATGCCCGATAACCTGAAACCTCACCCCAGGATTTTTCCTCCCCTTCCTGTGGAACATATAAAAGCGTTCCTGCCGCATAGGTCTGCAACTGCTTTAAGATATTCTCGGGTAGAATATCTTTTGCATTGATATATTTCATGTTGTCCTCCTGTTATTATATCTCTACTGTCCTTGATATCGAATGTAGCTGTTAAGTTTTACTGTTGTACTAGACCACGCTACTGTTACAATTCGTGAATATATCGCTTTCTATGATACCACAGCAGACCTGCTATCACGAGTAGGATTTTCGCAAGCTCCGGCCATGTGATCCAGACCACACCGCTTGCTCTCAACAGCATCGGAAGACCAAATCCGGAAGATAACGTAAGCATGGACAGCCAGCGGAAGGAAAATCCGGAGATAAGACAGTCCAACGCAATGCATATGGCGGATACAATCAGCGTTGTGCTGTTTTTGCGGCATACAAGAGACAGCATGGCCTGCAGGATTACAAAGGCACAGCCACTTAAGTACATCTGTATGAACCAAAGCACGACAAATCCTATAATACTGATATTCCCCTTTACCCGCGTAAACTGAGAAATACTCTGCAGCGGGGCACCCCAGTCGTACATTTGATAAGTGACAACCCAGTTATACCAGAGCGAAAGGGCAAGGCAGAGATATCCCAAGCTGTAAAGGATCAGCATCATACCGTATTTTGCAAGGAAGACAGACGAGCGGCCTTTTCGGGTAGTGTGTACAAGAAAGATCATGTTCGTCTGGTAATCGTTAGAGAACATACCGCAAAGCGAAAAGACACAGACCAGTAACAGCAGCATGCCGCTCCAGACATACCGGGGCATATTCCCAAACATAGCGTTGGTAGCAATGGCGTTGATAAAATGAACCGGAATGCCCCTTTCCTGCACTTCTTTCAGTTCCCAATATTGGGAAGAAATCTCGCTAAAGGCCTTTTGCTTCTTTGAAAATTGCTCCAGCGCATTGGTTTCTTTTAAATAAGTGTATTCATCAATTTCACCCTGTTTATACAAGTTGACCAACTCCGCAGACTTTTCCGGTATACTGGTGAACTTTTCCGCCTCCTGCGCAATCCATAGGTCGGTTTCCGGAGTAATCTCTCCCCGAATCTGCTGGCTGTAAGCATAATAATTGTATTCATCCTCGTCCAGCAAAAGCTCGTCCTTTTCCGCGCTTCTGTAGCCCCAAACGATCAACACCGCCAGTATGACAATCCCATAATTGCCGATCCAGAGCCGGAACATCTCGTGCAGCCAAAGCCTTGTGCTGCCTTTGATCCGAGTCTTCCGGTGCAGTCGGACAGACGGCAGCTTTATTTGGTAACATCTTGCAAAAGCCACTAAATACCCTGCCAGAATTATCCCCAATACGATCGCAAATGCCACTCCTCCTGACACAAATACAGAAAATGGATATCCAAAGAAATTCAGATTCTGATAAGAGGAAAAGCGCCCACTGACATCCGCAAAGGAAAAGGGATTGATAAATTTCCATGTATTCCATATGGAAGCGTCATCGATGAACCAATACGCAAGGTAGCTGATTAGGAGATAGACCCCATAAATCCCTCCCGAAAACCGTACATCACGAAAGAGCCAAAACACAAGTGACAACAGTCCGCTTGCAAACACCATTACCAGCACCCAAAACAGCACGGTGCGACCAAGAAAACCGCCCACGGTCAGCCAATGACAGCAGTTGCGAAAATAAGGAACCGACTGAAGCGGTCTTGATAAATCCCCGAATCCCAGTACTTTTCCGGCTATGATTATCTTACCCAGAGACACGATCAGCGCAGTCAGCACGGCAAACAATGTCAGTGTCATCCACTTAGCTAATGCTAATGGCAACCGTCCTTTCTTGTTGGCGGTGAGCAACGTGATCATCCGGCTGTCCACCTCTTCCGGGTACAAGACACCTGCCACAAACAGCATAAGTACCAACAGGAACAACATGGTATACCTGTCCCCCGTCAGAGCCAGAACTCCCCGGCTATAATCTGCCGTGATAGAGATTCCGTCTAGTTGTCCATAATCCTCTACACTTTTCAGAATATGGCGATAGGAAAAAGAATTGGGTTTTGTAAAAATCGAAATGCTTGTCAGGCTTTCCGCCCGCGCAGGCATCTCCGACAGAAAAGCGTCATAATCCCTTATGTATTGATATTGTCGCTGCAAATACGATAACACAATGACCGTAGCATTCAAAAGCTCTGCATCATCGCCATAGGACTTGTATTCCTCCTGAATTTCCTCGAAGGTCATACCCAGATTGGCTGCCTGGCTTTCAATAATGGTCTGCAGGACCTCCTCATCAAGTCCCTGCTCCTGTAAATTGGCATAATACTGTACCTGGAACAATGCGCTGCTTTCCTGCTCCAGCTTGGAGAGCGCAGCATCAAAATCCATTGCAGAGTATTGTTCCGAAAGCTGTGCATACAGCTCCTTGTCATATATATCACTTTCCCTGCACTTCCCATAAAAGGTAAACAGCAGTACAAACATGGCTGTCAACCATATTAACAGCAAAACCTTTTTATGAAAAAGCTTACACACTTCGTAACCAATCAATCTCATGACAGTCTCCATTAAGGGTAAAGGTAAAGATAAACATCCTCCAGACTGACGGCTGCAGGACGGACAACACCGCAGAGCGGCTTTTCCTTTGCGATGATTTTCAGCAGCACCTTCCCCTCACGTTCACCAATAATTCGGTTCTGGGCATATTTCCGGTTTATCTCAGAATACTCATTTTTGTCAATTTCCGCCTCCCAGATCTCCTCTCTGACGGCATCAATGACCTGATCCGGCGTGCCGCAAAGCAGTTGTTTTCCCTCTCTTAGGAAGATCAGCTCCCTTGCAATCAGCTCGATATCCGAAATTACATGAGTTGCCAGAAGGATGGTTTTGTCCTGAGCAATGCTGTAGATAAAATTGCGGATATTCATCCTCTCCTTGGGGTCCAATCCGGCAGTGGGTTCGTCAAGTATCAATATCTTCGGATCATTTAACAGCGCCTGAGCGATCAGCACCCGCTGCTTCATACCTCCGGAGAGAGAACCCAGCCTTTTACCGGCAGCGTCGGTAAGGCCCACCACCTCCAGAAGAGAGCGAATCCGTTCGCCGGCTTCCGCTTTGTCTAAGCCCTTCAGAGCGGCGAAATAAAATAAAAAGCGTTTGATGGTAAAGCTCTCATAGAGCTGCTGCTGTTGGGGCATATAGCCGATGATGCTCCGATAGGAACTTCCAAGTTCCCTGATCTGCTTTCCTTCATACAAGATTTCTCCCTTATTAGGAGACAGATTCCCTACAATCAGATTGATCAGGGTTGATTTCCCCGCGCCGTTTGGTCCCAGAAGACCATATACTCCATCCGCAAAGGAATAACTGAATTCCTGCAGCGCAGGAGGCGCTTTTTTAGTATATTGTTTTGTCAAATCTGTGATATCCAATCTGTTCATATGCATCCTTTGCTATCCGGTGGCCAGTTAAGGTCGACGGTTATCTAAATAGCTTCAGCGGCGGGGGATTCCCGCCGCTGTTTTGTCAGTTACCGGTCTTAGTTACATAGGCCGGCATAATAGCATTATAATTATCCGCATCAAACACAAGGATCGGGTCGACAATTCCCTGCAGAAGATCCTTTTTGGCGTAGGCTCTTATGCCTTTGTAGCGGTTTACGTAGCGAAAAACATACTTCTCGCCATTAAAATCATAAATGCAACCGTTACTCCACGCCGCATCGGGTATAACAGCAGCCACTTCTCCCTGACTGTTTAGGACGTAAGAATCGTATATTATGCTTCCCGCTTCCGAATCATAATAGGAAAACATTGCAAAATCCTCATCGGGATTTTCACAGTGACACTGCCATTGCGGATGTGCCTGCAGAAAAGTATCGTAATTTCTCCGGCTTGGTGTCAGAGTTTTGTCTTTTAGGGAATAGACATAGTACAGACCATTTTGGCGTATCAAAAGATTATTATCTTCTAAACCGTATATATCAATACCCTCTCCAAGAATTTCTTCACTCTCTCCGGTTCGGATATCATACCTTATAATTATGCTGTCAAAAGCAGTCTCAGTATAATAGCAATCCGAAATATAAATATAATTCTCATAAGCAAAAAAATTCTGCAGCCATCCACCCTCAAAGACTCCAGTGTAAACCTGTACAGGTTCATGAGCGCCCGATACTACAGAAAGCGCATTTAATCCATAGTGAGCCTCACCGTTCAAATCCTTCAACTTATTGATAAAATAAATGACTCCTCGGTGCATGAATATTGATGACAGCGGATTATCCGACGTAGAATACAGAACTTTTCTGTCCGAGCCGTCCGGATTCATTTCTACCAAATTGTCTTTGCCCGTGGTTCTGTCCACGCATATGGTATATAACTTGTCCCGATAATAGGCCAAAAAAGGAGTCTGCACTGCACCACCACCCATAAAAGCATCACAAAATACTATTTTTTCCTGATCAGTCTCATCTGCATGCAGACAATCTGTCTTAAAACAAAGGGGAACCGTCTGCTTCGTATCCCAATTCATAAAGAATAAATAGTCTCCGGCAAGAAAATAAATCCCCTCGTCGCTCTGAGCCATACACTGTCTTTGATCACACCAATTGTAAGACTGATAATTGTAATCTTCTTCCGGTAAATACTCCGTTTTATAGGAGGAGGATTCTATCAGTGTCTGTGACCCACAGCCGGTGAATGTCAGTGCAGCTGCACATAAGATGGGCAGAAGTATTAATTTCATCAACTTCCGGTTATTCATACTCATTTCCTACACTTCATTATGTTGTATATAGAATTATACCCTACTATTACACTTACTCCAAGCAAATATGAAACGTATATTATTACGGAATCCTTAAGTCAGCATTCCACGAATAGCCATTATATGTAACAGTATGATGGCTTGTAGCTAAGATATTCTGAACGTTATTTCCGTGGGCGTGTGCGGTTGCTGTAACCGTATGGGAATCGCTAGCTTGTGCTGTTACAGTATCACTTTGTACCCTGCCGTTCTCATCTGTGTAATAAAAAGTACAGGTAAGGCTAACATAATGATATGCCGCCAAGGATGAAAAGGTGGTTGCAGTTACTTTGTCATCCACTGTAAGAGTAGCATAACAAGGTACACCATTAATCGTCCCGGATGCAGAAGCAGAAGCAGCCTGAACAGGCATACATATACCTACAACCATCGCAATGCTCATTAGTACCCCTGCAATGCGATTGCGACATTTCCTAAAATTTGTGTTCTTCCAAAATAGTTTGTTCATCTTCTCAACTTCCTTTCTGCTTAATAAAAAGCATGTATATTTTTAGTTTGTTTCATCGTTATTATTAAATAAAAATATTTGATAGTCAATACTAAATATGTAGTTTAATTGTCGAAAAAGCAACAAAAAGGGAATGACAATTACACCTACTGCAGGCAACCACAAAGCGTATATTAATCTGAAATTGTCAGGTCAGCATTCCATGTATATGCACCGGATTTAATGGTATGATGGCTTGTAACTACTTTATGCTCAATATCTTCTCCTTGAATGTATGCGGTTACTGAAACCGAAGCAGAACTGTTGTTTTGTACAGTACCTTTTTGTACTCTGCCGGAATCGTCCGCGTAATAAATGATATAGTTAACTTTTACATAGTGATATGCGACCTCAGGTGACACGGTGGATGCAGTTGCGTTGTCATCCACTGAAAGAGTCGCATAACAAGGTGTGCCATCCGGCTCACTATTAGTCGTGCCGGATTTAGAAACAGTACCGGCAGCCTGAACAGGCATACATACACTTGCAGCCATTACAATGCTCATTAGTGCTCCCATAATACGAGTACGGCATTCCCTATAATTTGCCTCCTTCGAAAACAGTTTGTTCATCATCCCAACCCCTCCTTCTGCTTGATAAAAAAATATTCTTCATTTAGTTACATATTTATTATAAATTAAATATTATACCAATTCAACACGAACATGAAATATGGCAGGTATGGTATTATCCCTACCTGCCGCGATTTTGAGGATATAAGCGTTACACTTCTCTAAATATAAAGGGAATTCTCTTTCGTAGTCTTAACGAAATAACATTGGCTTCTCAGCCAGGCCTTTTATAGTGTCGCAATAACACCGCCGTCGTTGGCATACAGACTGCTGACACCTGCCATATCCATGATCACAATATCCTTAAAAGACGCTCTCTTCACCATAAGCTCCCGCATATATTCTGCCCGGTCCGGACAATTGCAGTGCGTGATCATCAATACCCTGTCTTTGGAATCAGGAACGTCCGATACAAGATAATCCGCCATCTTGGCCAGCGCCTTGTTGGTGCCTATGGCCTGACCTCTCTGATCGATCGAACCACGTACTCCTACCATAATAGGCTTAATATTTAAAGAAGATACCATCAGCGCCTTGACACCGGTAAGCCTTCCGTTCTTGCGAAATGTCTCCAAGTTGTCCAACACGAAGTATGTGCGCATCTTGAGTTTAAATGCCTCCACCTTTTCCACCGTCTCTTCAAAGGACAATCCCGCTTCCTTATATTGCAGAATCAGCATTGCAAGCTGTGTCTCTCCGCAGCTCGCTGTTTCCGAATCAACCACATGAATTTTCTTGTCGCCGTACTTCTCCAGATACATATCCTTGCCTACTTCGGCACTGTTGTAGCTGCCGCTCAGATGGGAAGACAGCGTCACGACAAACACTTCCTCCGCATCACCATGGTATGCCTCCATAAATGTTTCCGGTGACGGACACGCCGATTTCGGGCACTCCGGAGAGGATGCTACCTTCTCCAAGAATTCTTTCTGATTGAAATTCTCGTCGTCTAATATCTTGTAGTCGCCCACTTCAAGCTGAAGCGGAACGCTCCTAAATCTATCGTCATTCTTATACTGCTCCTGCAATTCACAACAACTGTCTACTACGATTCTATAACTCATAAAGCCTCCATAACCATTCAACATAGTTTTCATTACTACATATGATAACATAGGTTGTTGTGTGTTGTAAATAGAGAACTACAAATCTGTCACTTTATTTTGAGAAACAAGCTGTGATATAATAAGCGCAAAAGCAACAAACGACTAGTGGAGAATCTTATGATTGCACTGAAAATAACTAACATTAAGCAATTTATGGGGAGGCTTCTTTGCAGCGAAGACTTTGACTCTTTTCTCTTGGAGGAAGCTTCCGTCAGCACTTACAACACTTTTCATATAGACGGACACTTAAACAGAGAGTTCTATACCTCAGAGGAATGGGATGATAAGGAGAATCGCCCCTATGATTTCTCTATGTGGAAAACAATCCGTCCCATCTGCTTTGAGCTGATTAAAGGAAATCACACACCCACCGCATTCCGGTTCGTGCTGCATCTTATGCCGACATATACGGAATCAATCCTTAGGGGTGGGGATACATCCGTGAGTCCCGAGCAGGTGAAAGCCTTTGTTCTCAACATAAAATATGACGGCACCGACCTCATTCTTGTGACCGGTACCGCCTTTCATACTTTTCTTATGGACAAGACCCCTGACGCACTGTGGGACAGGGCAGTCAGACAATTCCTTACAAAAAAGGGAATATCATTCGAGGACCTCACCAGTAAATATTGACCCCAAGGCCGATTTCGTAGTCGATGATTGCCATAATCATCGCAAAGAGGAGCATAACTCCCAACATGAGTATCGCTGCGAAATCATATACAATTTTACAGTCCTGCGCCTTACCCTTGTGATTTTCCACCAGAATCTCACACCCCAGCAGAACGAAAATCACGGGCCAACATCTGAAAATATATTGATATTTTAACATGGGCGCAAATATGTGTATCAAGAAGAGAATTCCGTAGCACAACAATGTGATTCCGAATGTCACAGAGCCCACACGGCGGATTTGACAGCTTTTCGTTTCCTGTTCCATAGCATTCCCTCCTTACTGATTATTCTGACTGTCAGAATCGTTCTGTTCCGCAGTCTGATGCGCAGATATGTCCTGTTCATCCAAAGTATACGCCACTTTCTTTCCTCGAACCAGCCCAAGTCCAACCCATATAATAGCAATACCGATTACGATTCTGGGCAGTTCATCTCTCGTAAAGTAGTAAATCTTGCTCAAATAATAATTATCCCATCCGAATATGTCGCACAGTATATTAAATCCGGTCTGTCCCAGCATGATGATACCGATTATGATCAAAACCGCAGCAGCAATCTTCCTGTACTTTCCGGATACCCAATCCCGCATTTTCTCTATACTGTCCAGACTGTCCATGCCGAACATATACCTATCTTCCGTGTTATAGAACTCGGTATCAGAGAGTGTCCCCAGATTGTTCGCATGGAAGAAGCAATAGGCATACATGGTAACGGGAAATACCGCCAGCGCTCCCAGATTGGTTAATGCCACCACCATAATCAAAAGCATAAATCCAAGCATAAGGCTAAGTCCCATCTTCATAAATCCCAGATACATCTCTCCCGCTCCCGGTAAGAATGACCAAATAAATAACCAAAACCTGCTTTTCTTTTTTTTCATTTTACTACCTCCGCATTTACTCTTTACTCTATTCCCTGCCTATACTGTCATACAGGCTTTCTCCGAACTCCGTGAACTTTTCGTTGATATTGCTTAAAAAGCCTCTCACGCCTCCGCTTGCACGCTCCTTAAGATACTTCTCCCACTCGGCATCCACATTCTCCTGACGCTTAAGCGCCAGCTGTTCTATGGACTCTTCCTGCGTCTGTTGCATGCTCCACATTCCATTCATGTTTTCCGTGCGGTCATCAGGCATCAGTATCAGTATCGTCAGTGCTGCCGCCATCGCCACCAGCACCTTGGCACGATAGACGAACAAGTGTCTGTTTTTCGCGCTGCGCTTCTTGTGCCCAAGCTGTGCCATAATATCGTCCTTTAAATGTTTCGGGGCATGAAGCATCTCTTCCTTTTCGACTTGCGCAATCAGCTTATCAAGCGCCTCATCGCTCAGGTGACCGGAGAAATCGCCATCATGCCGTTTTATTAAGTTTTTCCTTTCTGATTCCATATCCCGTATCATGCGCCTTTCTCCTTCCCATACATCTTTCTGAGCATTGACCTCGCCCGATAAATCTGCGTCTGCACCGTCTTAAGCTTCATGCCCCTTTTGGCCGCAATCTCCGCCGCGTCCATCTCATCGTAATAGTACGCTTTGGCGATCTCATCATAAGGCGGCTTTAGAGCCCTGCACCTGTCAAGAAGGGTTTGCCGTACTTCCTCCTCCAACAGAGCGTCTTCCGGCGTGTGCTCATAGGCACTTGCTTCGTCCGCATCCACATCTTCTGTGGGAACCATCCTTCTTCCGGCGCTCTGTAAGTAGTCCAGACATTTGTTGGTGGCAATCCTGCACAGCCACGCTTTCTCGTACTTCCCGTCGAAATCCTTAAGATGACTGTAAGCCGCCAAGAACGTATCCTGTGTCAGGTCTTCGGAGGCAAAATAGTCCGATGTCATCTTATAACAGATGGAAAAAATAAGATGTTGGTAAGAATCAATCAGCGCTGATAATTGTTCTTCCCGATTGATACCTATCTGCCCCCTTTCTTGCCGTTCTATCTATTATAACGAGTCATGGATGCGGTTGTCTTCAGAAAAATAAGAATTAATTATTTTTTCCATAAAACAAAGCTCAAGACAAATGCCTAGAGCTTTGTATGTTGACTGATATATGATTGTTCCACTGTCTTCTACTGCTTGAATATCTCCGTCTCCTGCTTCAAACTGACTGCAATCGACTGATTGTCATCCATATGCTGTGCAATGCTTTCCATATCCTCAAGCAGTGTCTGCGTGCTGGCAGCGGCACTTCCGACGCCGTTGACACCCTCCTCGATAGAGCGTGTAATCAACTCGATGGAGTCCGCAATTTCTTCTATCGTGCCACGCAATGTGTTCATGCGCATCGTGAAGTCACTCATCATGCTTTCGATAGAGTCAGCCTTGCTCTTATATTCGGTTCCACCTGCCGCAAAATTTTTAAATTCAGGCACAATGGACGTTTTGAGGTATACAATCAGATCATTTGCATTATCCGCGAGGTTATTTACCGCCTGAATAACGTTGTTGTTGATACTCTGAATGCGGTTGGCAGCCTCCTGGCTCGCAGTCGCAAGCTGACTGATTTCCGTAGCAACTACGGCAAATCCTTTGCCTGCTTCACCGGCCCGCGCCGCTTCAATGGAAGCATTCAGTGATAATAGATTCGTTTTGGTGGCAATACTCAAGATATCATTGGTTAAATTATTAACCTGATTTACGCTCTCACTCTCTTTGATAGCCTGTTCCAGCACCTCCATAATCCCACTGATTTTCTCTTCTGCAGATTCCATCGTTTCATGTGCGGTATTCTCTATACCGCTTGCATGAACCTTCATTTCGGTTGTATACTGTCTGATATCCTCTGTCTGTCCGACAATGGCGCTGACTTCCTGCTTCACCTCCGCTGCGTTCGTGTTAATGATAGAAGCGTTCGACGCCATTTCTTCCATCGTAGCGGAAAGTTCTTCTGTCATAGCCGATAAATCCGACACGCTGCCGTTAGAAGTCAGAACACTGTCCCTCACTTCGCTGACAACCCGCTCCATTTTTATTGAATTGTCTGTGATGACTCTAAAGATATCCTGCAGCTTACCCATAAAAACATTGATTCCGTTTCCCACTTCCGCAATCTCTCGATTGGACAGAATGGTCACACGGCTTGTCAAATCGCCCTCACGACGGTCAATCGCAGAAATAATATCATTGATTTCACGCTGTGTTTTGCCGAGAGGCATAATTACCAACCTCAATACGCTAACCAGTGTCACTAGCAATGCTATAACACCGATTACAATAAAAACCACGCTCAAAACAAGTGCCTGCATATACGTGGCATTTTGCTGTACCCTGGCCTCCTGTGCCCGAAGTTGCATATCATCATTCAATGTGCTGATACATTCCTCCATTGCAGATGCATAGTCAGCCACCACACCGTTTGCCAGCGCATATGCTTCCTCGTTATGTCCGTTCGCACTAAATGCCATCAAACTGGCAATTTCCCATTTCAGTCCCTCATAATTTTCAAGCAAAGCAGCGTATGCGCCTTTTTGTTCCACAGTCACATAAACTTCAAATTCCTTGAGATATCCGTCAAGGATTTTCTCTTTATCACGAATGCTGTCTACCAGTGATACCATTGATTGCAAATCAGTAGCTACGATATGGGAGAGTCCCATTTTATGTATTTCCTGCATTTCTTGCTGAATCTCAGCCAACTCGGTAATTCCCGCCATGTACTCATTCGCAATATTCGATGCACTGATGTTGACTCTCTGAATATTCAGCACCGAAATTATATTGGATAGGATACAGACTATTCCTAACACAAACATCGGCACAAGAAGAATCAGTCTGGTGCTCACACGCGCTCTACTATTTTCAACCTGATTGTTTGCCGTTGTCCCCATTGCCATGCCTCACTCCTTTCTCCTCCTAATTGACTGTCGAAGCGGTGATTCCCGCCACTAAAGTATCAATCAACTCCTGAGGGTCTGCCCCGGAGGGATTGCCTGCCGCCAGGCTCTGAGCGAACTCCGTACAGGGCGTCCAATAGTTATTTCCGACTCTCTGTAAAACGCCATATTCAGATTGTGCGACAACAGCTTGTATTGCAGGGACATCATACAATGCATCGGAAGCAGCCGTATTTGCATTTGCGGGTCCCTGATTCCTTTTCTCAAAACGAAGCATCTGATTCTGCTCATTGGTCATCCATGCCGCCAGCTTATGTGCCCATTCTACATGCTCACTGTTCGCGTTGACACCAAGCAGCTTATATCCGACGAAGGAGGACATCTGAATCTGTTTGCCCGCACAAGTGTAAGTCGGCAGCTTGATTGCACCGTAGTCATCACCCCATGCAGCCTTAATTCCATCTTCATTCCAAACACCGCTGATACACGCTATCGTGGTTCCGTCTTCCACTCCTGGCATCACATCGTCACCCTCGGAAGCTGCAAAGAAACCCGGATGATTTACTAAATCCGTCATGGCATTGACAATGTCCACACCTGTAACGGCCCCCGTTGTTGCATTCCAGTTACAATAATTCGTCACACCGTCTTCATTGATACCAAATTCCAGACCTGTATTTCCAAAAAATGTATACATATACCAGCCGGAGTCCCACACCATGCTGAACTTCTTGCCATTCTCGGCTGCGATCTCCAAAATGCGGTCCAGTGTCTGAACATCTTGCTCCGACAAATATGCCTTGTCATAATATAAGAAATATCCGTTATCCGCAGTATTAGGATACGCATATAATGTATCCAAAATAGTTGCTGCTTCTACGGCGCCTTCCAGATTTGCCTGACTGATTTCATCAGCGTTCGGAACCTTTGACAAAACACCGCCGGCCACTAACGCTGTCAACTGATCATCCGGGAATATAAAAATATCGGCCGCACTATGTATGTCTCCCAGAATCGTGTCCTTTGAATCCGCCTCAGTACTGGCCTCGACTAGGATATCAAATTCTGCCTCCCCTGCGTGTTCCTGCACAAAACTATCCACCATTTCCTGCGCAATTTCCTCATCCTGAGCCCACACTTTTAACGAAATCACGCCTTCTTTCGACGAAACATTCGCCACCGACTCTCCGGGCGAATCTGCTGCACCTGCAGCAGATTCTGTCATGCCGGAGCACCCTGTTGCCAGCATACCACACAGTACGGCAGCCAGCATACCACTCAAAACTCTTCTTTTCATCCGCCTATTTCCTCCCACTGCATTCACCAAAATACTACCCTTTCATCTTGGGTCTGAAAACCAGACTCGCCAGATAGCCGAACACAAGCGCGGCGCAGCATCCGACCGCTCCTGTCTTGAAACCGCCCTGAAAAAGTCCGATAAATCCGCTCTGCGACACGGACTCCTTGACACCCTTCATCAGGATATTGCCGTATCCGAGGAGCGGAACACTCGCGCCCGCACCCGCATATTCCATAAAAGGCTCATACCATCCAAAGAAACTGATTACCGCGCCCGTGCACACAAGAAGCACCATGACACGTCCCGGCATCAGTTTCGTCTTCTCCAACAAAATCTGCACTGCCGCGCAGATTGCGCCGCCCACCCAAAAAGCATTCAAATAATCCATACTGAATCACCATCCAATCTTAGTAAATATCCGCTTACGGATTCCTACGGTTATTCTCTGTCATTTGGGTCATATTATACGTACTTTTGACGGTTTTTCTTATCGAACAGTATCAGACTATGCAACTATATTCGGACAGTCTCTGCTATTTGCCCGACTATCTCACGAATTGACAGATGTTCACAGTCTATTGTGATGTTGGCATATTTTTCATACAGAGGTGCACGCTCCTCATAGAGTTGAATTAGGTTCTGCCCTTCCCTGAGAGTTACGCCACGTTCATTTAAGTCGCCAAGTCTGTCCGCAATCGCATCAAGAGACAGCTTCAAATAGACAACTGTGCCGATATTCTGAAAATGCTCCATTGCCCGGCTGCCGTACACTGCACTGCCACCGGTGGCAATCACGGTTCTGTCCGCTTCCATAGAGACATTCACTGCCTCCTCTACCGCCCAAAAACCGTCCACACCCCGCTGGGATATGATTTCATGCAGCAATTTTCCCTCTTTTTCCTGAATCACCAAATCGGAATCCACGAAGGCAAAGCCAAGTTTCTTAGCAAGCACTACACCCACCGTACTCTTGCCCGCCCCGGGCATACCGATCAAAACGATATTCGCACCGCTCATAAGTTATGTAAACCTTTCAGTGCCATTACTTCAAATATGCCAAAACTTCCACTTCACACAGCACATTCTTGGGAAGTTGTTTTACGGCAACACAGCTTCGCGCGGGCTTCTCGGTGAAATATTTCTCATACACTGCATTAAAAGTAGCAAAATCAGCCATATCCGCTAAGAAACATGTGGTTTTTACAACCTTCGTGTAGTCCGTGCCCGCCTCCGTCAGAATCGCGCCCACGTTTTTCATAACCTGCTCCGCTTGCTCGGTAATATCGCTGCCCTTGATGTCGCCTGTAGCGGGGTCAATCGGAATCTGCCCCGAAGCAAACAGAAAATCTCCTGCAATAATTCCCTGTGAATACGGCCCAATAGCCGCAGGTGCCTTGTCTGTAGATACTTTAGTTAACATAACATTTCCCTCTCTTTCTATTTTATTGGGAAGAATACACTGCATTCTTATCCCCCAAACCGTGCTTTCACATAAAATCCTCTGGCGTTCTCGATAACTTCCGTCACCACGCCCTCTCGCTCCAGCATACGTTCCCGGAAGGGAAAGTTCCCTGACATGGCAAGAGACGGGTCAATCGTATAATAATAGTTGCTGGGAAGCACGCCTTCCGTCACAGTGACCTTATCCCCTTCCTTCAACAATCCGGGACGTTCCATCTTAAATTCCATTTCCCGCATTGTGTTAACCTTCTTTCCTATATGCCCCACGCACTGTAGCAAGCGCCTGCTCCTGTGCGGCAATAACGCTGTCGCACCATCTGTCAAACGCCTCGTCTTCTGTTTGGCATTCGGGGTGACTGAGCACATAGTCTATGGCCATGCGTACGCCCTGATCAAATCGAACCGTAGCGGTATACTCCGGTACAAGGCGTTTTAACTTGGTATTGTCAAAGACAACACTGTTAGACTTATCGCCCAGAAGACTTCCCCGCAGGTCCCACTCTGCAGGACAACATTCAGCCAAAAATTCACTGGAAACATAGCAGGCTTTAAGTTCCACACCCAGCACATTCGCGATTGCCAGATAAACTTGATTCCATGTAACAGACTCATCGCTTGTAATCTGCACTGCCTCACCGATGGCATGTATATTGCCCATTAATCCCACAAATCCCTTTGCGAAATCGCTGTTATGGGTCATTGTCCAAAGGGAAGTGCCGTCTCCCTGAATAAGAACTTTTTTCCCTTCCATCATCCGCTTAATTACCTGATAGCTTCCTCCTGCACCATGGATTCCAAGAGGCACTGAGCGCTCGTCATATGTATGGCTCGGACGTACAATCGTAATCGGGAATCCCTCCTCCCGATACAGCTTCATCAGTAACTCTTCTCCCGCTATCTTATTGCGGGAATATTCCCAGTAAGGATTGGCAAGAGGTGTTCCCTCGTCAATGCGATAATCGGACAACGGTTTCTGATAGGCGGATGCAGAACTGATATAGATAAACTGTTTCGTTCTTCCTTTAAAAAGCCGATAGTCGCGCTCAAGCTGTTCGGGCACAAAGGCGATAAAATCCGCCACCACATCAAAGCTTAATCCCTCAAGCTTATGCGCCACGTCCGCCTCATTTCCGATGTCTGCCTGAATAATATGGGCACCCGCAGGCAGCGCATCATTGCGCGTGCCGCGGTTAATCAGCCATAACTCATGTCCTTCCTGCAGGAGCTCCCTTGAAATCGCGGTACTGATTGTACCGGTTCCGCCGATAAACAATGCTTTCATTGTGACTCTCTCCCTTCGACTCTGTATTTTTCATAATGCTCTAAGACAATACCGTGAGCAATCCCCGGAATCGTCTGTCCTTCGTTGAAACTGGTCTTGCTGAGGAGCGCTCCTGTGGGAACAAACAACACTCTTTTCCAGACACCCTCCTCAATCTTTTTTAATATATATGCAGACAATACTACCGCGCTGCACCCGCAGCCCGAACCGCCGGCATTGGTGTCCTGCTTCTCACTGTCGTATATTTCAATCCCACAGTCCATATGCTGCTTCGTAATATTGATTTGCGATTCCGCAAGCAAGTCAAAAAGCAGCTGCTGACCGACCGTCCCCAAATCCCCTGTAATGATTTTATCATATTCTCTGGGTGCACGTCCAAAATCTTCTAAATGCTGTTTAATGGTATCCGCCGCTGCAGGCGCCATGCACGCTCCCATGTTCATGGAATCTTTAATACCGTAATCCACGATTTTGCCTATGGTGACGCCCGATATGACCGCCCTGACCTGTTTGCCCGGCTGCGCAGAAAGGATGAACGCCCCGCTGCCCGTCACCGTCCACGTGGACGATTTCGGCCTCTGATTGCCGTAGGCGAGGGGAAAACGGAATTCCTTCTCCGCGCTGGCAAAGTGGCTGGATGTAACACACGCCACCCGCTCCGCAAAAGCCCCCGTCACCGCCAGGCTGCCCATGGCTAACGTCAGACCACAGGTAGAGCAGGCTCCGTACAGCCCGATATGGGGAATCTGATAGCCCGATAATCCAAAACTGCTGGCGATGGATTGTCCGAGCAAATCGCCCGCATAGACAATCTGTATATCCTGCTTCTGCATTCCGCCTTTTTTGAGAGCAATCTCCAGCGCCTCCTTCTGCATACTGCTCTCCGCTTCTTCCCATGTATCGGCGCCAAACTTATCGCCGTAGCACACCTTGTCAAACAACTTTCCCATGGGTCCTTCCGCTTCCTTGCTGCCTACGATGGAACCGCTGCTGACCAGATACGGTTTATTTACAAACTGAATACTCTGTTTTCCTAACATCCTGCTATCTCCTTCTCACGAAATATTTCTCAAGAGATAGTATGGATTTTTCAATTTAAATATATACCGAAGATTCACATTTTAAAACACAATCGGCATCATACTGTACGCCACGTCTCTGCCTTCTTCACAGCAGACCGCCACACGATATCCGTCAATATCCGCATATTCTTTCATATGATAAAATTTGGCATTATAACTGTGTTTGACACGAATTTTATCTTTGTCTTCATCTACGATTACCGCAAAATCACCAAGAGGAAGCGAGATTCCCTTGCCTGTGGCCTTCAGAAAGCTCTCCTTCATCGTCCAGATGCGAAACATTCTCTGCGTAATCTCTTCCTCGTCCTGAACCGCATACATCCATTCAAGCTCTTCCTTGGCAAAAAAACGGTCGGCAACCTTAAGCCGTCCATGTTTAATCAACTCAATGTCGTTGCCTATCTCTCTGTCCCCGATACTGCATATGGCATAATCCCCCGAGTGAGACAGCGAAAAATAAATATTGGGCTGATACTTCAGAGACGGTTTTCCCCACTCGCCAAACTCATACTCGACGCTTCTTTCTTTAAGCCCGTAAGTTTCCAGCGCATGGTCTAGGGCAATCCCTGCTCCAAGACTTCTGTTCCTGTCCTTTGCGTGCTTAAGAAGAGCAATTTTTTGCTGTCTGTATGGTGAGAGCAGCTTCAACTTTTCCTGAAAAAGCGTTTCGTTATCAAATTGTGTGACATCAATATAATAAGTATAAATCATCCTGATACAATTTACCTTCTATAACTGTTATGCGGATATCTGCGCATGGATCGGCGTGTCCTGTCATCCGCTTCACCCTCGTCGTGATAACAATCCTGACAGATTGGGGCAGTGTAATCCCACGGCAGAACCTTCCCGCATATGCGGCATTTTTTCTCAAACTGGCCCTTATCTTCTTTCAACAGCTCGCCTATCTCATGCTGCGCCCACTCTCTGTTGACCGCCACTTCTTCCTTGTCCGTTTCCCAGTTCATTCTGGCGGAGAATTGTGTATATAAGTCCAACTGTTTGTAGTAGGACTCTAAACCTTCCAGACTGAAATCCTGCGGCAGCATCGGACAATTATGAAATTCCAAGGGTTTCTCACAATAACGAAGCCACAGTCTTAGCACTTCTCTGTCGTTGACATCAAACGGACAAGTAATCAGGGACAGCACGAACTTCCTGTCATCGATGTATGACAGTTTCTTGCGGTAATTACGCAGATACCGGTATTTCTTCACACTCTCCGCCATGGATATCTTATCGTACATGGGCTGATTCTTCGTTCTCTCCCACGCTTCGATAATCTCGTCCATCTCCATGTCAATGTCCAAAAGCACTTCCGGAAATCCGATCCGGGCTCTTGAAAGCGGAAAGAGCGGTTCCTCCATTTTCCGTCCGATATATTCTATATCTGCCGCGGACTGTACATATCCCACATCGTAATAACCGTATCTTCCGGCACGCCCTGCGATCTGCCTGATTTCCTCCGCATTCAGCCTGCGCTTGTCCTTGCCGTCGAACTTCATACTGTTCATAAAAACCACTCGACGAATCGGCAGATTTATCCCCATGCCGATAGCATCTGTCGCCACTACTACCTGATTGGTTCCCTCTGTAAAAAGGCGCACCTGCTCCTGTCTCGTCTGTGGCGGCAAATTACCGTAGATTACGCTGGCTTTGATTCCTCTCGCCTCCAGCGTCGCGGCGATGGCAAGCACATTCTTTTTGGAAAAGGCAATAAGTGCGTCACCCGCCTCCACATCCTTCGCCATATCGTACCGTTTCGGGATAAATTCCAGCTTCGTGTTGCGCTCATGGCGCACAATGTCATAGGTATCGCCGCACCGCTTTATCATCCTGACTAAAAGCTTCTCCGCCGTCCCCGACAGGCATACATGAATCTCCTCCGCACGAATTCCCAGAATCGCGCGTGTCCAGAAACTCCCCCTGTTCTCGTCCGCCATCATCTGCGCTTCGTCAATCACGGCAATATCATATGTGTCCCTGATATCCAAAATTTCCACCGTAGATGCCTGCACGAAACTGCCCGGCGTGCGTATCGTCTCCTCACCTGTAATCATGCTGCAGGGAATGCCCGAGGTCATCATCCTGTCATAAACTTCCAACGCCAGAAGCCTTAAGGGACCGAGATAAATACCGCGGTAAGCCTGCCTGAGTCTCTGCAATGCCTGATAGGTCTTTCCACTGTTCGTGGGTCCCACATGCAGAATGAAATGCCGCTTCATACCCCTGGCTTCCGGATATTGTTTCTCCGGCTCCGCCTCCATCAGCTCCTCAATCCTCCGGCCCACAAGATACTGCATATACTCTTCCTTGTATATTTCATAGAGAGAGCGGCTGCGCAAAAGCTCCGCAGTCTTTTCCATGCTTACAATATCTTCAGGGTTGGCGCTTGCCGCCATCTTTTGAAGAAATGAGATGTCCAATTTGATGAGCATACGGAGAGCATGTCTGAATTTTTTAAGCAGATGCTTATCCCTGTCCGCTACGGTAAACCCGATTGCTGCTGCCCGCTTGTGAAGCTCCTTCATATCTGCCAGTATCTGGTGATTCTCCTGTTCTTTCTTACGGGCAATACGGCGCTCCAACTGCGAAATCTGTCTCTCACAGCCTTTGATGTGCCTGCGTTTTTCTCCGGGCAAAAACTCCAGAAATGCCCTGACGTAAGTATTCCAGACTATCTCCGGTATGTCATTGGGAATCGTCTGATTTTTTTCTTTTTGATTGTTATGATTTGTATCCATAGTTATATTATTATACCATATGTAACTGTGCTTTCCTACTCTTCTCGGTTTGTCTTATCCAAATAATCCGCCGAATTTCCGAGCCTCATCTGCTCCACATATGCCGTCACTTCGTCGGAAGCGTCCGCAAAGAGATATTTCTTGTCTCCCATCGGCCTATTCGTTCCATCCAGATATGTCTGCCGCAGTTCATCACTCGTCGCCGTCACTTCTTCCCAGAATTCTCCGGCTGACACGCGAACCGCACCGGCACCCATAATAATCAGCTGTTCCAGCCCGTCGGAGGTAGCTACCCGTACGCGATGTTTTCTTCCAATCTCGTGTGTCACTTTCTCAATATACTGATCCGCAGTCTCCGCCTCTTTTGTATAAACCACATCAATATTGTGATAGCGCTCCATACTTCCGGGATTGCCCTTGACCTTATATGCGTCAAATACCAGTATGAGATGCATCCCCCGACTACCCTGGAAGTTACTCAGAATATCCATCAGCCTGCCCCGCGCACCGTCCAGATTTTCCTCCGCCAGTTCTTTTAAATAATCCCATGCAAAAATAATATTGTAGCCATCCACCAGAAGGTATTCTTCCTGTGAATCGGTATTTTTCCTGTCACGTTTTTCCTTGCCGGATAGTGTACTGTAACTGTTTCCCTTGTCTGATAAATTGACCTCTCTGTCTGAGCGGTTATTTCCCCGTATCGTCTTGGCCCAGCCCTGTTTTTTTCTCTCTTTGGTGCCATAGGTACGGTTCATAATCTCGTCAATTTCATCCTGCCCGATGAAGTCCGATGAAGCGGATGTTTCCTGCTCTTTCCTTTGTATCATTCTACCCTGACCAACGCGTTTTGTGATTGACATAACATTCCATCCGTCCTGCTCTTGCAGCTCAGACGAACTCTCAGTCATCACATTCTCCAGATGCATATAATCCTCAACCTGCTCCCACTCCACCACAAAACCCGCTCCGTGGGCACAGAATACGGAACTGCAGGGATTCTGCGTATCCCGCTGCGCGTCATACCCTATCGCCTCAATCACTTCCTGTGCATTATGGCACGGCTCATACCCTTTTAACTCTGTATATAATCTGCCTTGTCCGCCCGAATACGCCAACACTTGTGCCTGATAACCCGCCATCTCGGAAGCAGGTACCGTGCCCGTCAGAACAGCATAGTCTCCCATCGACTCAGGTGCCCCGAACTTTCCCGATTTTGCCTGCATATCGGTCATGCCACGCCCAATCATGGAAGCTGGCAGCTCCAGCCTAAAGGCATATACCGGCTCCAAAAGAATACTCTGCGCTTTGCATAGCCCATGCCTGACGGCACGATAAGTAGCCTGTCTGAAATCACCGCCCTCGGTATGCTTTAGGTGGGCGCGTCCCGTCGCGAGAGTAATCTGCATATCCGTAATCGGAGAACCCGTCAGTACACCCAAATGCTCTTTTTCCTCCAAATGAGTGAGCACAAGGCGCTGCCAGTTACGCTCGAGCACATCCTCGCTGCACCGCGTATCAAATGTCAGCCCGCTGCCCGGCTCTCCCGGTTCCATAATCAGATGCACCTCGGCATAATGCTTGAGCGGTTCATAATGACCCACGCCCTCCACCGGTGCAAGTATGGTTTCCTTGTAGACGATACTGCCCTCGTCAAAATCCACATCCACGCCGAAACGCTCACGGATAATGTTTTTCAATATCTCAATCTGTACTTCGCCCATGAGCTGCGCCTGAATCTCGTTAAGCTGCTCTTTCCACACGATGTGAAGCTGGGGCTCCTCCTCTTCAAGTTGACATAACTTCTGATACATCTGATGCACGTCACATCCCTCAGGCAGCACAATGCGATAGGTCATAATCGGCTCTAAAAGCGGTATCGTATTCTCCCGCTCCGCTCCCAATCCTTCCCCGCTGAAAGTTGCTGCAGGTCCTGTCAGAGCACAGACCGTCCCCGCCGACGCCTCCTGTTCCACCGTATATTTACTGCCGGAGTATATGCGGATTTGGTCAACTTTTTCTTCCGTAACGGAATCTGGCCCGTCGCCTTCCCGATAGGCTCTGAGGTTACCCCTGCTCGTAATCGTCTGCTTCACCTTGAGCGTTCCGCCGGTGATTTTTACATAAGTCAGACGGACGCCCTGTGCATCCCTGGCAATCTTATATACCCGCGCACCAAACTCATCCGTATAATGCGGCATCCGTGTATAATCGTCTAAACCGTTCAGCAGTTCCTCCACACCCTCCACTTTCAGAGCGGAACCGAAAAAGCATGGGAAAACCTTGCGCCGTGCAACAAGTGACTTTATCGTCTCATTATTTATGAAAGTATCCGACTCGAGATACCGCTCCAGCAATTCCTCGTCGCATACCGCAATTTCCTCATAGAATTCCTCATCTCTCTCACCGAATGACACACACCGCTTATCCAGTCTGTCCTTTAACTCCCTCAGAAGCGCCTCCTCCGAAACGCCCTGCTGGTCCATCTTGTTGACAAAAAGAAATACCGGCACACAGTAACGCTCAAGAAGTCTCCAAAGCGTCAACACATGAGCCTGTACACCGTCCGCTCCGCTTATAACAAGTACCGCGTAATCAAGCACCTGCAGTGTCCGCTCCATCTCCGCCGAAAAATCCATATGCCCCGGCGTGTCAAGCAGCGTAATCTCCACGTCTCGCCAGGAGAATACCGCCTGCTTGGAAAAAATGGTAATGCCGCGCTCCCGCTCCTGACTGTCGGTGTCCAGAAAGGCATCCTTATGGTCCACCCGTCCCAATTTACGAATGCTGCCACTTGTATACAGTATGCTCTCCGCCAGAGTCGTCTTGCCGGCGTCCACATGGGCCAGAATGCCCACCACCAGTTTCTTATTCCCCATCAGGAATCCTTTCTGCTATTGTTATTCCAACCTTATTTCAAAAACACAAAGTCCCTCAACTCAAACAGACATCTGTTCTTAAAGTACTCACCGGTCCAGCCGCCGTATTCTGTTGTGACCCTAAAATACAGTGCATGACGTCCGGTAACATTTTGCACTACTGTGCGGACCACGCCGTCATCCGGACCGATTTCACACACACCGATTTCTGTGCTGTCATCCAGAAGGATATGCAGCTTGCAATTACAGCCAAGACCGTTTACCCGGACAGCAAATTCCATAGTTTTGCTGGAATAATCGTCGCCAAAATCAAAATATTTGTACCCAATCTCACAGCCGTCTGTTATCCCGGTAATCACGCGTTCAAAGATATTCTTTTCCGTCACCATTGCCCCACCCTTCAGCACGCAGGCCAATTCCGCAGGGGTGATTTTATAAGGTGAAAGGGATTCTTCAAAACCCAGCGAAGTCATCTCCACAGGGGGAATTGAGCCGTCAGGCAATATTGTGATTTTCTCTACACATCCACGACGGGACATGATGGTTCCGTTTGTCATGCGGTGATAGAAAATGTACCACTGTCCGTTAATACATGCCACAGAGCCATGATTGTTGCCGCCGGGGTAATCTACCCCGTTGTCTACAATATAGCCACGGTAGCTGAACGGTCCGGTTGGTTTGTCAGAGGTTGCATATGCCAGACAGCTGCCACGCTTCGGAGAATAAATCAGGTAATAAGTGCTGCCGATCTTTCGTGGAGAACATGCTTCAAAAAACCTCGAATCCGGCTCGTCAAATCCATATGCATCCGCTACAGGACTTCCCTCCACGGTGGGCGGATTCGTTGATTTTGAGCTCTGCCCCGGCTGTTTGGCCACCCGGCAGGGAATAATATGCTCAATACAGCTGCCGTCCAGGATTTCATACATATTATCCGGGTTTACCTGAGCCATGAATGAACGCTCGTAGCCGCAATAAATATAGACCTTGCCGTCATCGTCCACCAGCACTCCCGGATCAATAAACCAACCGTTGCAGCATACCTCCTCCGGTACGGTATAGCGATACTGGGACAGCAGCCGGAACGGTCCCTCCGGGCGGTCGCTGACCGCCACACAGCCGATGGAGTTGACAATGTAGGCAAACAGATAATATTTACCGTCCTTCTCGACCACATCCGGGGCATACAACTCATTATCCTCTGTCGTCCAGGACGTATCCGCCTCATGATCCCGATCCGCCCGAGTATGGAAGATATCCCCATGACAAGTCCAGTCATTTAAGTTGTCCACGGGTGCGCTCCAACACTTCAAAACATAATCGCAGAACCGATCCGACCCCGAGCGGTCATGGGATCCATACACATAAACTCGATCGCCGAATACTCTTGGCTCTCCGTCGGGAATATACTCCCAATTGGGTAAATATGGATTTGGCATAATCTTTCTCCCCTCCAGTTTACATAACTCTTCCAATGCCGCCAATCACAAGCACACTCGACAACTCGCACAGGCAGAGGAAATATCCTGCCAAATCGCCTGTAATACCGCCGAACTGTTTTAAAGACATATAGTAATAATATGTCCAGACCCACATCGCCAGAAGCGCCATAACCGCGCCGATTATCGGATTTATTACAATCGCACTGATAAAGCAAAGCGCCAGAATCGTCACCAGCACGATCCGCACTGCTCTCTTATGCGCCATGGAGGAAAGGGTGTATATTGTCCCCTCTTTCTTAGCCGCCGGAAACCAGGCAATGCTCATACCGGATAGCGTTCTGGATATCATATAGCTAAGCCCCAAAAGCAGCAGTTGGTCGTTTTTCCAGATGAGTACAAGTCCCGCACTGTAAAGCAGAAAATAACAGACAACGCTTATCACTGCAAATGCGCCCACGTAAGGATCATTTAAAATCTCGAGTTTCCGCTCTTTCTTCTCATGAGAATGAAGCGCATTGGTCGTCTCCATGAATCCGCCCAAATGAATACCACCTGTTATAATTACAGGAATCACCGCTCCAACCAGCGCAAAGCAAGTCTGCCCAAACCCATAGGCTATGCAAACTTCACACCAACCGTAAAGCAATGCACCGATGAGAAGTCCTATGATTGGAAAGAAACAGAGAGCATACTTCATATTCTGCTTGCTCCGCTCCACTTTCGGCATAGGAATCTTTGAATACATAGCAATTGTTATTATAAAGCCGTTTATGATTGACTTCATTTTTATCCCTTCTGTACATATACATTTGCAATATCGCGTGTTATTATATTTGGTTGATTATACCGGTAATTTTATGTAAGCCACCATATCCCTGTCATAATTCATTCCGTCGGACAGTTCCATTGAATAACTCATGTTATTATCATATCCCTGCCGGATAAGTCACCGCGTATTTGCTGTCATATAACCTGCAAAGCGCATCGTGGCTGTTGAACTCTTCGTTCATCACAAACCCTTTGCTCCACGTCATATAGTAACACCACGGAACGTGGCTCTTCTCCAACAGCTCTATATCCGGCAGAATACCGATTTCCGCCAGTGCCGCAGGCTTACTTGCCTTGGTGATGGAAATCAGCTCTTCGTACTCTTCGCGGTAATCTGTCTTCGTCCCTTTCTCCGGATATAAGTCGCGGGATATGATATCCACCACGTCGTCCCCCGGATAGCCCTCCTTTAACGGACAGTTCCAGACCCACAACAGATTATCCAGATGATGTACATTCACAAAGTGCTCATACATCAGCCGAAACAATGCAGCCGCCACCTCCGGACCTTTTCTGCCCCACCAGAACCACTTACCTTCGGACTCGTGGAGCGGTCTCCACAGGATGGGAATATCCTCGTCCATAAAGGGTTTCAGGCACCCCGCCATGATATCCAAATCGTGATAAAAGGCTTCCCGCTCCGCCGTTCCCTTAAGAAGCACACGGCCGGGGTCGAACTCGGTCTTCTCCGCATAAAAACTCTTGTCATAGCCGCCCAGAGGTGAAAACCAGTGCCATGTCATAGTAACGATGCCGCCGCTTCTCCCGAAGGCACGCGCATGCTCCAATGTATTGCGGTTCTCGTCAATCTCCGTCCGACAATGTTCATCGCCCGTCTCGTAACGGATATTCGGAGAGTAGGCAAGAAGTTCAAACCCTCGAAGCGCCGGTTCTTTGCCCGTAATCTTTCTGATTTCGTCAATCTCCTCCATCGCCACAGTCTGGGTATGCTGCCCTGTGATGATTTTGCGCCCGCCTGCGGCGGACAGATATTTCAATAATTTTCTGGCGTTGTAGGTCGCCCGTGGATTTACCGGTTTCATAATTTGTGTCTGTACCTTTCCGTTTTATCTAATCCACACATTAGTATATCATTTCTCCAATGCGAAATCATCCTTTTTATGCAGAGTTTTTGTTTTAATCAGCTTATGTCAATGTGCCATACACTCACACGATTCCAAGCAGGCTGCCAATCCAATAGATAAACCCAAGTCCCCAACTGGTGACAATACCGAATAATATTACCGGTCCGGCAATCGTAAAAATCTTACAGCCGATACCGAACACCTGACCTTCTTTCTGATACTCGATGGCGGCCGATGCCACTGAATTGGCGAAACCGGTGATCGGCACAAGCGCACCGCCTCCGCCCCATTCCACTAATTTCGGGTACACATTGAATCCCGTAAGCAGTACGCTCGCCAGCACAAGCAGCATGGAGCACCATGAAGCTGCCGTCTCCTTGTCCAGTCCCATTCTGGTAGTTGCATAGTTTAGGATGAATTGTCCCACCAGACAGATTATACCGCCCATGATAAACGCCTTAATCATCTGCCACGTCAGACTGTATGTGGGTGTCACCTGCTCCACATGCTGTCTGTAGTCCTGTTCTTTTTGCTGCTGCGTTGTCTGCGCTTTTTTATTTTGTTGTGTCATGATTTAGATTCCTTTCTCGTACATTCTATATAAGATACTTTGTAAATTTGTTATAACAATATTTGATACCCTTTATGAGTGTCACTCCTTACCCTCCGTACAAATACACCTGCTGCGTAAAGTAGATCAGGCTGCCGATGAACTTTCCTAATGCCACTGCCAGAATAGCGATACCCAGCCCGTGACGAAAGCCGATTCTTCTTGCAAAGATCGGTATCGTGTTGAGCATCTCTGCGATGGCGAGGGCCAGACATCCTACAAAGATACCGGCAAATACGCCGAAGACAATCAGAAACACCGTCCCTATAAAGTTCCATACCCCCTGCGTGGCATCCCTTCCAAAAAGTTCGTGCGTCTTCACGAACTCTCCGACCATTCCCCAATCGCCATAGATGCTGAAAAACCCACCTACCAGTGTCCCAAACACTACCGTTTCTTCCAGCACGAATATTTTACGTGCCACATGCATTTTCCCTGCAAACCGGGGAATCAGGCCCACCGATATGAGCACTGTAAATACCCCTGCAGACACGATCAACCCACTGCTTAAACCGATGAGGGCAAGCAAAAACTGTTTAATGAACATCAATCGTCTTCCCCTCCCTGTCTGCCGTCTCAATAAGAGCTTTATTGACATCCTGCTCATAAATGCGCATTTCCACCTCAATCGGTGTCGGATCCTTGGTAATTCTCCTGCCTCCGATATGATTAAAGAAAACAATAATGCCGATGGCAAGCCCCAACGAGTACGCCAACTCCAGAATACCGTAACCGTCTCCCTGCTTCCCCATTACCATCTTGTAAATTTGCGTAAACACATCATTAATTCCGATATCATTATGAAAAGCCATAATGGTAAAAGACGTTCCGAAAAAACTGACCAAGGCCACAAAAATCAACTTAATTGTCTGCACCGGCCCCTTGTGCCGATCCACATTGATATATTCCACCATGACGGCTGATTCTCCTATACTCTGCACATCGACTCCCGGGCAAACCTTCTCAATTTCTTCTATTACTTTTAACAGACTAATGACCTGACGCTTAGGCTCATCCTCTTTAAAACGATGTAATTTGATTGCCTTCACTTTCGCCAGTATACTGTTGTCACTGCAGGTAAGCTTCGCAATATCTTTCACATAGACATCAGCAGACTGCATCTCCACATTTTGCTCTGCATTTAAATAAATTGTTGCACTGCTGGTTGACATAACACATACTCCTCAACATATTTTACACTTAGCTCATGTACAGTAACAGTATGCTTTTTATGCAAGAATTTTATGCTGTTTTTCTGCAAATAAAAAATTCTCTTAAACACAAAACAGCATCATATCGGAACCTTCACCATCCGACATGATACCGTTTTGCAAAGTAAGAGAATAATATGAACGATATAAAGATATATACATATCTATATCTGAATGCTAGTATAACATAACACAATTAAATAACAACCGTTTGGGAACGTAATGCAGTTTTGGGGGAACAAACGGTATTTTTTTGTCAAATATATGTAAGCTTCATCCAACAACCTCTAATTGGCCGCCAAGATTTCCTTGCAGTACCATTCATCGTCCGTCTGTCTGATGTCGTCGCCCTGACGGATGATGGGGTGGTCCGCATCATTAAGAGGAATATAGAGAATTTCGCCGCGTCTGCCATTGGACATCACAACCTGCCTGTTCGTATATCTTGCCCTCATATTCTTGAGAAATGATATAACAAGACTTCTGTCCAACCCGTCAAATTTCTCCTGATACAACATATCAAACACGTCAAGGGGGAGCCTGGCACCCTTATAGCTTCTGGCCGACACCATAGCATCATAGATATCCGATATGGATGTGATTCTTGCACATATTCCGATTTCTTCATCTGCAATACCATCGGGATAGCCTGTCCCGTTCAGTTTTTCATGATGATGTCGTGCCGCCAGACGCACATAATCGTCGAATTTGCCGGTAAGAAGCTCATCCGAATAGATCGGATGATTACGCATGATTTTTAATTCCTCATCGGTAAGCTTCCTTGGTGCATTCAATATTTCCTCCGGTATCATCGTCTTGCCGATATCGTGCAAAAGTCCCGCTAGTACAAGCGTGTTCACATCGTCCGGCGGGAGTTCCAGCCACTCCGCCTGCATACCGTTAAGGAGCGCCACATTAAGTGAATGCCGCTGCAATCCTTCATCCATAGGCCTCGGAAAATTGATGCAGGAAAGTATTGTCACAGGGTCTAAATCCCTGATTTTACCTGCCACTTCCCTAATCATGGGAGCCATCTTTTCGGTACTCAACCATGAATCATAATCTGTTCTGTCAAAAAGAGCACCGATATTTTGCTGCAGGCGGGTGTATCCTACATGGTTTTCCATGAGCTTCTGCCGCGCTTCTATGGGGAGATGCTCATCGTTCATAATCTCCAGATAAGTCTCCTCATACACCATGATATTCTTATCTTCGCCGTAAAATCCCATCAGCTTATTCAATTTGTCTCTGGTGATGGTTTCACCCTTCGGCAGCAAAAGGACGGTGCCTGTGTGGTTGAAAATATCTTCGTTCAACACCAATCCATCCCACAAATATTCTGCCGGGAGTGATCTCAACTCTCTGGTACTCATACTGCGTTCTCCTGCTCTTATGTTCTTTCAATCGATAGTTCTTTAATCCTGCAGCCGTACTCCTCGGTCAGCATGTCGCTGTTCTGTATCCTGACAATCTGGCAGCTAAGTTCAATTCTACCTTCCTCCACTTTAAGATTTAGATAAAATCTGTCTCCTATTTGAAAACACCCGGAATCCGCCTGCATCAAAATACCGTTGGCACTCATATTAATCGTCTGAATGTGCATGGCCTTACGCAGCTTGATCAATCTGTCCTCTATATAGACACCGACAATATTACCGCCCATCGTCACCGGATATCTGGTCTTGGCCCTATCCTCTTTCTCCTTGCTCTTGCCCAGAGATACCTCAATTTCATTGCCAACCAAAACACCTCTGATGGTGCCGAAAAACTCATAGAGACATTCTTTCGCAAAAACAAATGCGGATATACTGTAATATTTTCTTTCCGCAAGACTGTCAGCGCTTATATAAGCAGCGTTCGCCAGACTGTCAAACCTGACAATCTTAGTGTCTGCAATAATTTTGCCGTTTTCCATGTTTTTAATCAGTATTCTGCGGTTCTTCAATGCATTCTCGTTCATCCGTCATGTACCCCTGTACGTGATTCAGTCTATTATTTCATACTGCATCATCTCATACTTAAGCTTTGTTCCCTCTGTGATTTCCGGTGGGAGAAGCGCTCTTGCCACAAGCTTCGTCTCATCGCTTGGTACATCTGTCCGCTTCAGATTTGCGTAGTCCCCGTCGATACTGACCACCTCGTATTGAAATGTATTCATAAATACCGCCTCACGTGTTGTATGTAAATTTCACAACGATTTAATATGTAACTATTCAGAACCCCATTCGCAAAATCGCTGCTCTGAATAGTTACATATTAGCACACTTCCTCCCTCAGTTGCAACAGAATCCGCTTTTCCATGCGGCTGACCTGCACTTGGCTGATTCCCATGCACTTTGCCACCTCCACCTGTGTCTTATCTTGAAAATACCGCATATTAATCAGTTCCCTTTCCCTGTCATCCAGCCTCGACAGAAGCTGCTCCAACAGCATGTGATTAAGTACTTTTTCTTTTTCCGAATCTCCCCAGCTGCCATCCGACGCTGTCCGTCCTACCGTGGAGCCTTCCCTGCTGCCGGCTTCACTGACAACCTGATCAACCAAATATATTTCGTTGCCGTCGGACTGATAGACAGATTTGTAGATAGATTCCACCTCCACATTGGCGTCTATCGCCATCACAATATCCTCGACAGATAATCCGGTTTCTTCCGACAGTTCCTGCAGGGTCGCCTCCCTGCCATACTCCTGTGAGAGCCTCTGCGCCGCCTGCTTTACCTTCCATCCGCTCTCCTTGAGTGTACGGCTCACCTTAACCATACCGTCATCCCGGAGAAACCGTTTAATCTCACCTTGAATCATGGGGACGGCATAGGTAGAGAAGCGCACTTCATAGTGAAGATCAAACTTATCGATTGCCTTGATTAATCCGATACAGCCAATCTGGAACAAGTCTTCCAAATCATAGCCGCGCCCCGTAAATCTCTTCACAATGTGCCGCACCAGTCCTAAATTTTCTTCTATCAGTATCTCTCTTGCCTCTTTATCTCCTGCCTGTGAACGTTCAATCAATACGGCAGTCTCTTCCATCGGCTATTCCTCGCTGTCGATCCATGGATTGATACCGATTTTCTTGCACATTTTGACGGATGTCCCACAGCCGGCTTTGGAATATACTTCAAGGTCATCCATGAATGCCTCCATAAAAGCAAATCCCATCCCCGAACGCTCCAGTTCCGGTTTGGTCGTATAGAGCGGCTCCATCGCCTTCTTTACATCTTCTATGCCCACGCCCCGATCCGATATTTCCACCTCCAGAACATCTCCTCTCAGCACGCAGCTCATCCGCACCTTATCATTTTTGTCATTGCGATTTTCATAGCCGTGAATAACGGCATTGGTTACCGCCTCAGATACAGCGGTCTTAACATCTGACAACTCTTCAAGTGTCGGATTAAGGGGCGTGATGAACGCCGACACCGCCATTCTGGCAAATGATTCATTATTCGATACCGCTGCAAATTCAATCTGCATATCGTTTGTAACTGTATTCATATCTTTTTTTTCTACTATTTCTATCATGATTGCATTTCCGCTCCTTTCTCATCTATAATTTCCACAATATCCTTTAAACCCGACATCATTAAAATCCTTCGTATTCTTCTGTCCGCATTGACTGCATACACCTTGCCGCCGAAACAGGAAATCTTCTTGTATCTACCGAGAATAATACCGATTCCCGAACTGTCCATAAAGGTTGTCCTCTCAAAATCAAAAACAATGTTTCCTACTTTGCCGGACAAAATATATCGGTCAGCCCTTGAACTTATGTCAACCGATTGGTGATGATCTATCTCATCAGGCAGTCTTATCATCAGGTAGTTGTTAATGACTTTAAATTCATCCATTTTATGTAAACCTCCTTTTCCCTACATTTACAGATAAGCAGAGGAAGGACATGGCATATGCCATGTCCTTCCTCTTTCGTATCTTTATCATGTTATCTTTAGTCTGCACTATCCATCTCAGCCAGAAACGCTGCAGAATTATTAGCTTTCTCGGTGTCCGGGAACATTTCAATTACCTGTGAATAGGTCTCTCTTGCTTTATCCATATCTCCCGTGCGGTAATAGGAGTTGGCAAGATCGTAGAGTGCCTCTCCGTTGGTAGCATCATATTTGAATGCTTTCTCCAGATTCGGGATCGCGTCGTCGTAGTTCTCCTGCCTGTACGCCTCGTATCCGTCATTGTAATATGCAGTCGCAATATCCGGTCCAACCAAAGCAAGCAACGTACTGTAGAGACTCTCAAAAGCCTCGGAATGGCTTGTCTCCCCCTCCGGATCTTCCTCCTCGATAGCCTCCAGATAATCTGCCACCACCGTGATATCTTCCGGATTTGACAAATAAGCTTCCACCGCTTTCATCAGGCTGTCCACTGACTGCAGTGTGCCGTCCGTGCCAAGGTACGCCTGCAAATCCTGCCGCAATGCGTCATTGTTCGCCTTAAGCTCACTAATCTCCAACTGTAATTCATCGATGGTTGCCGTCTTGGCATCCGATTGTTCGCTCACTCTGCGCAACTCTGCATCAATACTCGCCCTAGCCGTCTGTATTCTGGCAGGCAGGATAAGGAAAAATGCAATTGCAATACCTATTGCAACGCCGATTCCCAAATTCAACAGCGATGTAACTCCCCTGCCTTCCTTCATATTTACAGGCTGGATGATTGTCTCATTGCCGCTCTGATACTTGATGATTTCTTCCGACTTATGCTTCTTCTTGGGCGAGTTCTTAACACCCTCCTCCGGCATAAGCATTTCATCTACTTCTTTCAGATATCGAAGCGTCGCCGTATTATTTGTGTCAATTTCAATACACTTGGTCAGCTCTCTCTTCGCTTTCTCCCACTCCTCACTGTTGATATACAACAAAGCAAGAAGCTGATGTGCCCTGATAAATCTGGGATTTAAGGAGAGTACCTTCTTTAACTGTATCACCGCCAAATCCAAACTGTCCTGATTACAGTAGGTAAGCGCCTGATTATATTTCTTGATTGTCTGATTGATGATATCCAGACGATTCTGGTTCGTCTGAATCATATCAATATAATCATCGGCAATATTTTTCTTCGGTCTTAAATTCTTGCTGATGACCCACTCGCTTAATGCCGCAACCACCTCGCCTGTCTCAAAATACACAAGTCCAAGCAGGTTTCGGGCTTCCACATTATTCTTATTAAACTTTAAACACTGTCGCAAACTGGTGATTGCACCCGTCAGATCCCTGACATTTGCCCTCTCCAATCCCTCATTGTAAAAACGGTTGGAGATATATATGATTTTCTTATATAGGGCTACATCGGCACCGCAGCTTGTGCAAAAATCGTGTTCGGACAGATTACATCCACACTGATAACAAATCATTTATGCCAATCCCCTATTCAACTCTCGTTTTCTTCGATTCCTTAACGATTTTGACCATCAAATCCGCCATATCCGTCAAATCCTGATTGTAGATTGCTTCCTCCGCATCCTCAACCTCCAGGCTAGGATGGAACTTCTTCAACTCTTCTTCAAAATTAATCATGCCGAGGCCTCCTTAAAAGGGCTTTGACTTCGCCCGCCAAATATAATGAACCGGCAATATACACTCTATCCTCGTCATCTTTCCCAATCACCAACTCGTTAAAAGCCGTGTCAAGGTCATCATAAGCCTTACATTCTAATCCGGTATACTGCCTGAAAAAATCTACCAACACGTGAAGCGGCAAGGCACGCGCACACTGAAGCGATACCACGCCCACCTCGTCGAACAGCCCCGATATAGCAATCTCCCTGATCAAATCCTGATACTGCTTATCGCTCACTACGGAAAACAATATTTTCCGTCTGCCGACACAGGGCTGAGATTTTACTGTTTTGAGAAAAGCCCTTACTCCGTCTATATTATGGGCTCCGTCCACATACACCGACGGCAGGATTTCTTCCATCCTACCTTCCCAAGTCATCTTACGAATTCCCGCCTGCATGACAGGCACCGTAATCCGCTTATCAGAAAGACATGTGAGTCCCTTAATTGCAAGGGCTGCATTTTCAATCTGATAAAGCGCACACGTGGACATAGTAAAACCAATATAATCATAATAGTTTATATGGAGAGAAAAATCAATCGTTTTATGCTGAATCTTTATTTCTTTTATCGCCTCACTGCTCATCGGCACCGCGATCGCCCCTGTAATCGATGCGCATTCCTCCAGTTTCCGCGTAACTTCCTCCTGTATAACAGGGTAGATTACAGGAACACCATGGCGCATGATGCCCGCTTTCTCTTCGGCAATCATGGGCAAAGTGTCCCCCAAATACTCCATGTGGTCATAACCGATGGAGGTGATGATGCACAATCTCTTATCGGAAACAGCATTGGTGGCATCCAGCCTGCCGCCCAATCCCGTTTCCAATACAATATATTCTACACCTGCACGCTCAAAATAAACCATCGCCATAAAAAACAAAAACTCGAAGAAACTTGGGTGATAGGATGCTGTTGCCGGTTCCGACGGTAAATCAGACAATTTCTCCATCACATGGGAGAATATTGTCACAAATTCTTCCTCAGATACCATACATCCGTCAACCGTCATGCGCTCTCTCATAGAGACAAGATGAGGTGAAGTAAACACGCCTGCCGAAATATGCGCCTCCCGGAAGACCGAACACAAATAAGCACAAACGGAACCTTTTCCGTTTGTGCCCGCCACATGTATTACTTTGCAATTTCCTGCCGGATTCCCCAGATGACGTAGGAACCTCCGGGTATCCTCCATACTGCTCTTGCCGGTAAACTTCGGAATGTTGTTAATATATTCTTCCGCTTCCCTGTAAGTAGTAATCCGTTCCATCATGTTAATCTATACCAAACTCTCAAGTCATCACAGACGCTTCTATAATACCTTTATCCGCACTGTATTTCATAAAGCGCGTCTCTTTATCCACCACCATCTGCTCTGCGTTGATGCCGATTATGACATTGCGGTATACATAGCCGTCGACCTTGACGCATGCCCCCTGGCTTTCCTCCATGACTTTCTCCAACATCTCACGCTCCTGGCTGATATTGTCCAGCTGTGAAAAAAGCATATCTTTCTGCTTATTCCACTCAGACAGCTTCGCCTCCGTATCAGCAGATGTACTGGAACCTTGAAGTCTCTTCTCACGCAAAGCATCCGTCATGGTTTCCACCAAATCCGCCAGTGCCTCCTTGGCCTCGGTTTCCTGCCTTCTCACATCTACGAGCCGCTCGTAAGCCTCCGGTTCGTAACCGCAGTGCAGAATCGTTCTGACCTCCACATCACTGCCCACCGACATGGCCTGAATGCCCCTAAGTCCGTGAACATAACCGCCGATGATACAGCCCTTCTTACCTGTAGTGACCACCATATCCTTAGCATAAATCTGTGCGTTCAGAATCGTGTTGGACTGAACTACTCCTCCGGCCTCCACCGTGGTGTTCTCTATAAAATCCGCATACACACTGCCTCTGGCGGATATCTTACCGCCACCCTGAATACCGCGGCTTAAGATGACATCACCGCCCGCAAAGAGCGACGCACATCCCGTTGTGCCGTGCACTTCAATGTTACGCCCCGCACGGATGGTCACACCACTCTCCACATTGCCGTTGACGATAACATCCCCGAAGAACTCAACTTTACCGATAATCATAGTCACATCGCCAAAAATCTGATGAACCTGCTGAATGTCCAGTTTGCCCCGCTTAGCTTCTATCTTTCCGTCGGCCATAGCAAAATATTCATTATTCTCACGCTGAATACCCTTGCCGCGTATGGGAGGCAGATCTTTGGCAGGTTTCGACTTAAGCAGCGCACCGTAAACCGTATATCCGTCTTCGCCCTGCACGGCATAATGATAGACAGCAACTTTGTCACCTTTATGCACATTCTGCAGTCCACTCATATTCGTGTAATCGACGGAGCCGTCCTCCCTGATTTTAGGAGCCGAGTATTCTTCCGGCGTAAAAAGATACTCAAAGTATCCGTCCGTGCCGTCCACACCCTCACGTCCCTGCGCTACAAGGATTTCTCTGTTATACACGTTCTTCTTAATAATTGCTGACAAGTTGGAGCTGTGAAATCCCTTAATGACACCTCTATGCTGCAGGAAAGTCTCCAAATCGCCTTTCGTATAATGCTGTCCCTCTTCAGGAGGCATCAGATAAAGCCACGCAGACATCTCGTCTTTATCTACACGCAGATATGTGCCCCTTCCCAGATGATCCTCGGGTTCAGCATACATCTCACCCCCGACTCTGTTCGGCTTGACTACCTGCGCCGGTTTTGGTGCCTCCGTCTCTCCGCTCGGTTGAGATGCGCGTGTCATGGCACTCTTCAATTTATTCATCTGTTCCGCGGAAAACTTGACCTCGCTCACGTGACTCACCTTCTTTACACATAATAAGCTAATATTAGTTTACACTAAATCACTTTACTTTTCCAGTACTAAATACATAAGTTGAGTATTTACTTACAAAGCTGCGCCAGACGCTCCCTGACCTGAGCTGCCATCTGCGTATATTTCTCCAGTTTCGCCCGTTCCTCAGCCACCTTAGCCTCCGGAGCTTTCGACATGAACTTCTCATTATTTAACATACTGTTTACACGCGCAAGCTCGCTCTCCAAGCGTTTTTCCTCTTTCTGCAACCGCTCTATCTCTTGACTTATGTCAACCAACTCTGCAAACGGAATATAAACAGTTGCATTGGGTATCACAACAGATACCGCATCGTCGGCAATACCGCTCTTATCCGCCTGCACCGTCACTTCAGAGGCTCCCGCCAATGATGCGAAGAACAATCTGCCTTCATCGAAAACGCCTCTCACAGTCTCCTTATCGCTGACAACAAACACAGCTGCCTTTCTGCTGGGGGCCACATTCATCTGGGTGCGAATGTTTCTGATTCCGCGTACCGCTTCCTTAATCAATTCGATTGCTTCTTCCTCACTCTTATAATCTCTCTCCTGAGTAAACTTGGGCCACTCGGAAATCATAACGGACTCTTCCTTACTCTGAATCGTACAGAAGATTTCCTCCGTGATAAAAGGCATATACGGATGAAGCAGTTTCATTGCATCAATCAGTACGGTCTTAAGCGTCCACAATGCCGCATTGTTGCTGTTCTGTTCCTGTGCATCCTTCTGATACAGGCGGGGTTTTACCATCTCAATATACCAGTCGCAGAACTCATCCCATATAAAGTCATAGACTTTCTGCACAGCAATACCCAACTCATAGTTCTCGATATTATCTGTCACATCACGTACTAACGTATTTAATTTCGACAGTATCCACTTGTCCGCCGGTTCCAGATGTCCCTTGATTGCATCATATGAAACCTCCCAGCCGCGGGTTCCGGTTTTTTCTTCCGCCTGCTGCATATTCATCATAATAAAGCGGGAAGCGTTCCACACCTTGTTGGCAAAGTTTCGACTCGCCTCCACCCTCTCATAGTAGAAACGCATATCGTTGCCCGGCGCATTACCTGTAATCAATGTAAGCCTCAGGGCGTCCGCACCATACTGATCGATAATCTCTAAGGGGTCAATACCGTTCCCCAGGGATTTGCTCATCTTACGTCCCTGAGAATCCCGAACCAAACCGTGGAATAATACTGTATGGAAAGGCTTTTCACCCATCTGCTCATAGCCCGAGAATATCATTCGGATGACCCAGAAAAAAATAATATCGTATCCGGTCACCAGCACATCCGTGGGATAAAAGTATTTAAGCTCCTCTGTCTTGTCAGGCCATCCCAATGTAGAGAAAGGCCACAGCGCGGAAGAAAACCAAGTATCAAGAGTGTCCGGATCCTGCGTAAAATGTGAGTTGCCACACTTCGGGCATACATCCGGCGTCTCCTTAGCAACTATCACTTCGCCGCACTCGCCACAATAGTACGCCGGTATTCTGTGTCCCCACCACAACTGACGGCTGATACACCAGTCACGAATATTGTCAGTCCAGTTAAAGTATGTTTTGTCCATACGCTCCGGAATCAACTTAATCTCACCGCTTTTTACTGCTTCTACCGCAGGCTTGATCAGTTCCTCCATCTTAACAAACCACTGTTTCTTGATGAGAGGCTCTATGGTAGTGCCGCAGCGATCGTGGGTGCCCACGTTGTGGGTATAATCTTCGATGCGCACAAGAAGTCCCTCTTCTTTCAGTTCTTCGACAATCTGCTTTCTTGCCTCGTAGCGGTCCATTCCCTCATACTTGCCGCCATTCGCATTGATGGTCGCATCATCGTTCATAATATTTACTTCAGGAAGACCGTGCCGTTTGCCCACCTCGAAATCGTTAGGGTCGTGCGCCGGGGTAATTTTAACGACACCGGTACCGAATTCCATATCGACATACTCATCCTCAACAATAGGAATTGCCTTGTTGACTATGGGCAGCCACACCTGTCTTCCTTTTAAATTAGTATATCTTGAGTCGTTCGGATTAATCGCTACCGCGGTATCACCCAGCATCGTCTCCGGACGCGTGGTGGCAAACTCCAGGAATTCCGTCTTGCTCGGCTGTCCGTTCTCATCCACCAGAGGGTACTTGATATGCCAGAAATGGCCTGCCTGCTCCTCATATTCTACTTCTGCATCGGAGATGGAAGTATTACATACCGGACACCAGTTGATAATCCTGCTGCCCTTGTATATCCAGCCTTTTTCATGCATCTTGCAGAACACTTCCGTTACCGCTCTATTACAGCCCTCGTCCATCGTAAAGCGCTCCCTGTCCCAATCGCAGGAAGATCCCAGTTTCTTAAGCTGACTGATAATACGTCCGCCGTACTCCTCTTTCCATTCCCAGGCGCGCTTTAAGAAGCCCTCACGTCCCAAATCCTCTTTCGTGATGCCCTCTTCTTTGAGTTTCTCAATAATACGTACTTCCGTCGCGATGGAAGCATGGTCTGTTCCGGGCTGCCAGAGAGCATTGTACCCCTGCATCCTCTTATATCGAATCAGGATATCCTGCATGGTATTGTCGAGAGCATGCCCCATGTGAAGCTGACCCGTAATGTTCGGAGGCGGAATAACGATTGTGAAGGGCTTCTTTGTCTCGTCAACCTCCGCATGGAAATATTTCTTATCCATCCATTTCTGATATAATCTTTCTTCTATTCCCTTAGGGTCATAGGTTTTAGCCAGTTCTTTACTCATAATAGTCTCTCCTTTTTGTTTACATACGAAAGCGCCCTCTGCCGACTTCTCGGCAAAGGGCGCATTATGCGCGGTACCACCTTAGTTTATCACTCTGCGATTCCAATCAGAATCTTATCCGCTAACGGGGATAGGGCGTGAGCGCTTACTTCAGTATCTGTCAAAACATCCTTACAGTATACCCATGTTCTGCGTTCAGGTTCCAAAGCTACCTTCCATAATGCCTCTCCGAAAAAACCTTCCAGCATACGGTTCTTCTCTCTGGCGGCGGCTGTCATGTACTCCTCTTTGTCATTACCTTTATCTTTGCATTAAGCTCCGTATTACAATTACTATAGTAATTTGAGAATTGTTTGTCAAGAAATTTTTCATTCTCACAACGCTGTTATGATACATACTTTTTAACATACATCAGTCCAAACACGCCCATACCGCAGTTACTGGACACCGTGGCAGATGCCTTCTGCATAATCACATTATCGAAATGGGCGTATTTCTCGACTTCCTCCATGATTTCCTCAAGCTGGCTCACAGTACAGCCGGCATAGGTGAGAAAAAGAAGGCGTTTATCCATCTGCCTGTTATGACTCAGCAGTTTCTTCACATATTTACGCTGTGCCCTCTTGGTATTCCCCATCTTAATCTGCCAGAGTTTGAGTTCATTCTGGGCTATATGCAGTACCGGGTGCAGATTCAGTCCCAGACAGAACTTGTGCACGGCGCCGCTTACTTTGCCGTTACGAAACAGGGACTCAGTGCTGGGCACAAAGAAGTTGGAGCATACCGCATCTTTGAATTTATCCAAATCATTACATATCGCTTCAACACTCTGCTCCTCTTCCGCCAGAACGGCAGCACGCAGAACCATGAGTCCGTGTCCGCTGCTGATATGACCGGAGTCAAATACCGTCACATTGTCGAAACTCTTGCTCGCCTGAAGAGCATTCGGGTAAGCACCACTCAGATCGGTGGTTGCGGTGATATGTATAACCTGCTCCGCAGTCTGCAGTACATCTGCGAAGAAATACTCGTATTCAGCCGGCTCTGCAGTGGAGGAATGGGCATAGTTTCCTTCTGTCTGCAGATAATCCAAAATACTGTCGGATGACACCTCAAAGAGATCGGAGAAACGTCCTTCTTTCGTATGGACATAGCAGTACATCAGTCTGATCTGGAATTTCTCCAGCAGCTCCTTGGGCAGATCGCAGATACAGTCAGCAGTAATCGCAATTTTTCTCTTCTTGACACCGGTTATCTGATTAACCGCATTCTCAATTTGATCTTCTTTCTCCTTGTCCGCAGTATATTCTACCAAATCATGGGGCAGACATTTGAGAAGACCTGCCTCCAGAAGCGCGGAGTTGATAGGCTTCGCAAGGTATCCGTCAAATCCCATATTCTGGTAGACCTGCTCCGCGTTGGTCATAACATTGGCGGTCAGGGCAATAATCGGCACCTTCTGACAGAAGCCCTTTGCCTGAGACCGTACAGCTCTCATCGTCTCCTCACCGTCCATCTTCGGCATCATATGGTCCATGAGAATAACATGATATGCACTTTCGGCCGTCCGCTTGAGGCACTCTTTACCGCTTTCTGCCGTGTCAATTTTCATCCCGGTTCCCCTAAGCAGCTTGGTAACAACCATACGGTTCATTTCGTTATCGTCCACCACCAGAATTTTGGCATCCGGCGCGGTAAAGCTCTGCTTATATCTGGCACGATAATCCAGCTGCTTCTGTGCCCCAAAGTTGATAACCCCGATGGGTTCTACATTGATAATCCGCTGTTTGACTTCCATCGTAAAGACAGAACCCTTGTGATAGACACTGTCAACGGTCAGCTTTCCTCCCATCATCTCCATAAGCTGTTTGGATATATTAAGCCCCAGTCCGGTTCCTTCAATTTTCCGGTTTGACGTTTCGTCCACGCGCTTGAAAGAACTAAACAAATCTTCCAAATCTTCCTTACGAATTCCCTTACCCGTGTCCGCCACGGAAATACGCAATATAATTTCATCCGGCGCAATTCGTTCTGCATTGGCAGACAATGTGACTGAACCCTTTTCCGTATATTTGACTGCATTGGTCAACATATTTGCCACAACCTGTTTGATGCGCACCTCATCACCATAGAGCATGGCAGGCAGCTCATGGTCAATATCCACCTTGAACTCCAGTTCTTTCTGATGTGCACGAATCCAAATCAAGTTCACCAAATCGCTGAACATGGAGCTGACCTCATACTGTGCCGGTACAATCTCCATCTTGCCGGACTCTAACTTAGACAAATCAAGAATGTCGTTGATGGTAGTCAACAACATCTTGCTGGCATTCTGGATGTTAATGGCGTTCTCGGCAACTTCATCGGAAATATTTTCTCTCAGGGTCATCTCGTTCAAACCGATAATGGTGTTGATCGGTGTCCGGATCTCATGACTCATATTGGCAAAAAACGTATCCTTTGATCGCGCTATCTGCTCAATTTCATCCTTCTGCTGTTCTGCCAGTCTCCGCTCTTTGTCATAGGTTATCTGCTGGATTTTCATTAGAATACCGACAAAAATACTCACGTTCAGAAGCGTAACATAGGAGTCCACATATCCGTACTCCCTGCTGACCTCCATAAGAATCTCCGGATACAGGTAGGTAACAATGTAGGTCGCCAAAAACGCTCCAAAAGAAACTACCAATGCAGCAATCAATTCTTTTCCTTTAAACAGTAGGAAGATATAGACAAGCCCCAATACAAACCAGACCGGTGTACCGCTGTGTATGCCGCCGCTCATGACGAAAACAATTGGAAACAACACAACATTGTAAATCAAGATAAGCAACCATGAAGCTATCTTCGTCTGCCCCTGTTTGACAGACATATAAAGAGCGATACCCGCCACGATGCACATCGGTACAAGTGCGAACAAAACAACGGGGGTCACACCCAGACCGACTCTTCCCATACCGATCACGGAACCGATGAATGCCAGCAGCAGTACGGTCCGGCTGATTCTTTCTTCAAGACCCAGCTCTCCACCTATCAAAGAGTGCATAAATTGTTTTATCTTATTAAGCATCGATTTCTCCAACCTTTCCTGCTATCCCTTCTCATATCGTACTTTCCGCAAGTCTATCCTCCCACGAATCCAGTATGTCGGATGCGCCAAGGAAATCGAATTCATCTGTCCTGCTTTTAATCTCGGCTGTCATTTCCTTGAAATCTATATCATGGTATCGGTATTTTGCCAACTGCACTAATATGTCATTCAAGCCTTCACTCTCATAGTTGTCAAGTTTCTCCCTAAGAAGCTCCATCTGCTTTTCCAAAGAATCTGCATCAGCTTCCTGTTGTGTTTCTTCTGCCGTAGACTTATCCACTTCGCCATTCTTCCCTGCAGATTGCACCGCCCCGTCACCTTCCGATTCCGAATCGCGATAACCTTCCGGATATATGAAAGAATTAGCCGCAAGCGCATGAAGAAGTTCATTGTGTTTCTCTATCAACTCTTCGTGGTGTTCCAGAATATAGTCAGCGCGATTTTCCTTGCCCGCCATCTCCAGATTCAGGGCAAGTTCCGCCAACGCCTCCGCACCGATGCCTTTGGAGTTACTTTTTAAAGCATGGACCGCTATTGCATAGTCCTTCCAGTTCTCTTCTATATATAATTGTTCCAGTTGGCTGTTTCGTCCTGCACCCTGCGCGTGATACATCCGGACAATGTCTCGAAAGCCCTCTCTGTCACCGCAGTAGGAAAATCCCAGTTTGACGTTAATACCTGCTTGTTCTAACGCGTTAAGTCCATCGTCTTCGAACTGCCCACTCTGTGCCTTGGCAACTCCCGCACCCGAGCCCTGATCGGACACAGCCCGACCTACACCGGATGTTTGTAATCCGTCACCATGCACATTGTCCGATTTACCCGCTCTTGTTCCCGGTTCCACGGCTATCTGTTTCTGCATCGGTACATAACGGCGCAGCATACGCTCCAGAACACTCAGTTCAATAGGTTTGGCGATGAAGTCATCAAATCCTTCTTCCATGAACATTTCCCTCGCCCCACCGATAGCGTTGGCCGTAAAAGCTATAATGGGAAGCGACTGGAAGTAAGCACCCGGCTTCTGGCGCATCTTGTGCAGTGTCTCCACACCGTCCATCTCAGGCATCATATGATCCAGGAATACAAAATCGTAATCCATGGAATCGATCATGCCGAGCGCCTCTTTTCCTCCCAGCGCCGTCATGACTTTGATCTGATAGGGGAGAAGAAGTCTCGCCATAACCTTGAGGTTCATGGCATTGTCGTCCACGACGAGAACCTTCGCATCAGGCGCAACAAAATGATGGTGTAAATCGGCGTTCGGATCCTCTCTCTGAATCAATCTCTGACCGTTAAATATCGCGGCAATGGACAGTACCGTAAAAGGTTTGTAGATACGGAGCATCCTGCTGCCCATCCGCGTCTCCTGTCCGTAGTCGAGAATCAGGACGACTGTAAGATCCTGTGCAAGCTGTTCAAAGAAATCCCTGTCTTCACAATATTCCTCCCAACCGATAAAAACATGGGAATAATTTTCAATCTCGATACGTCGTTTCAATTCGGGAAGATTTTTACATATTCTAAACATAATCCCCAATTGTTCCGCCATATGACGAATACTCTGCTCATATCCTTCACGCACCACGGAATAATTATATTTTCCCATATTGATATAGCATGCCGCAAACAGATGACTTTTGTTCTTGATAGAGACGATAGGTGTCTCATCCAATACTTTCTGCGGAATCGTGAACTGAAACTCCGTTCCGACTTTGGGTTTGCTCTCTATGGAAAGAAAACCTCCCATGTTCCGGACAAGAGCCTGCGTGATGGATAATCCCAGTCCGACTCCTCCCTCTTCCCGATTTCGCTTGGAATCCAACTGACTGAAGCTGTTGAAAATCTTCTCCATATCCGCCTGACTCATACCAATACCGGAATCCCTGACACTGACATTCAGGTTGATACCGTACTCTTCCTTCCTCGAGCTGACCCGCAGAATAATGCCGCCCTCTTTTGTGAATTTGATGGCGTTATCCAGCAGATTCAGCACAATACGCCGCAGTTTCTGTTCATCACCCAGCAGGTTGTTCGGCAGATTTGCATCGCAATCCACGATCAGTTCAATACGCTTGCCGTTTTCCAATGTCAAAGCCATATTAATGATGTCCGTGATTGTGGAGGTAATATTGTAGCTCTCCTCCACAACTTCCATCTTACCGCTCTCAAGCTCCGAGAAATCCAGAATATTGCTGACGGTAGCGAGCAGATTGCGTCCTGCAGTCTGTATATCGATAATATCGCTTCTGACATTCGCGGGAAGATTCTCCTGCAGAATTGCTTCACTCATACCGCAGACCGCATTGATCGGCGTGCGAATCTCGTGAGAAACATTGACTAAGAAGTCATCCTTGCTCTGCTCCACACTCTGCAGTTCGCGGATATTTCCCATCAGCCGCTCGCTCGTCTCTATCCTGGCACGTATCACAATCAGTGTCACAAGCGAGATCACGTAGGATGAAATAATATGAAACAAGAGCCGTATAAACTCGCTTGCGTTATTTATCTCATATGTCCGCAGGACAAATATATGTATCACTATAATGACCGTGGAGACTACGACGCCGAGATATACAACCTCCTGAACACAGAAAACACCCATCAGAACAGTGATGGTAAACATCGTACAGGATACGGACGTAAAGCTGTCGGAGAACATTGCATAAACAAATAAATTGATCCACGACAGAAGGGCCAGGAATTTTGCACGGGATTTATAGTTCCAAAAATTTTTGCCGTAAACAATCCACGGAACAATGGTCGCAGCAACGTAGTATTCCTCCACGAAAATATTCCAATGCAAAAAAAGACCCGAGGCAAAAGTTGCCAGCGAAAAAAGTGTATAAATTGCCAGAACACTGTGTTCCAGCTTTCTTCTCGACTTTTCTTCAGTATAATAATTCTGTTCCAATATACGCTACCGTTCCTTTCCGTCCACACCGCATTATCAGCCAATACCTAAAACTTTCTTCAGTGTCGGAAGCATCTCCATAAACACATCAATGATGACAGGGTCAAACTGCGTTCCCCGCCCCTCCGACATAATCTGCATAATCCGTTCAATCGGTCTGACGGGCGGTTTATAAACCCGCTCTTCATACAAAGCATCAAAAACATCCGCTACAGCCATGATTCGCGCCGATAACGGAATATCGTCTCTCGCAAGACCGGTGGGATACCCCGTTCCGTCCCACCGCTCATGGTGATACATAGCGATATCTTCCACAATCCGCACGTAGTGCTCGTCCTCTACATCACCGATAATCATCTTGATAATCTTACGGCTGTATGTAGTATGCATTTTCATGGCATCAAACTCTTCGGGTGTAAGCTTGCCGGGCTTTTGCAAAATGGCATCGGGCACTTTAATCTTACCCACATCATGCAAAGGCGCCGCCTTACACAAATCCTGTATGTAATCATCCGTAAGTTCCATTGGAAAAAGTCCCCGCGAATGCAGTTCATTAGCGATCAGACGCACGTACATCTGTGTGTTCTTGACATGTTTGCCGGTACTGCCGTCCCTGCTCTCAATCAGGTTGGCCATACCAACAATGACGGAATCCTGAATGGCGCTGATACGTCTGGCATCCTCGGTAATCTTCTCCGCCTGCTCTTTTACCATATTTTCCAGATTATGCCTATACCGGTCCAGTTCCATCGTCTTATCAACACGGCTTAACAGAATATCCGGCACAAACGGCTTGGTGACATAGTCCATCGCACCCATCTGAAAACATTTAATCTCGGTTTCCGCCAAATTGTCCGCCGTCAGGAAAATGACCGGTATCGACTTGGTCTCCTCGTTCTGTCGAATACGCTCCAACACCTCGAAGCCGTCCATCTCAGGCATATTGATATCCAACAGGATCAGGTCCGGCAAATGATTCTGCAAGTATTTTAACGCTGTACTTCCGGAATTGGACGCTGCAATGCGATAATGCGGCGTCAGAATATTCTGTGCCAGTATCAGATTCGTCTTGTCATCGTCCACGACCAAAATAGTGTTTTTATCCATTCATGTATCCCTCGTCAGTAATTCCTCTCTGTTCTAAGCACACATACGCATAAATTATAACACAAAAATGTATATTTGTCTTTACATAAATACACATAATTTGACAGTTGAAAATGTTACTTTTGGGGATTTATAATATAAATTAACCTATCGGTCAACTTTACGAGATTCACTTCGTGAACTCGGTATGTAGATGTGTAGAATAGAAAAGGAGCTTCATATGTTCGGAAAGTTATCGGATTATTCACAGGACGGGCAGATTGTTACTCTCTGCTACGAAAAGCAAAGCGTTTATCTTCATGTGCTCACAGATGAAATTATCAACATATTTGTTGCCTATGCCACAAAAGATCATCGCTCTAAGGCAATTGAGGGCGATAAAGAACAGAAAGTAGCTTTCACGGTGGAAAAAGCAGCTAAATCCTCCACTTTCCATGCGAAACGGACTACTGACGGATGCGAAGTTATGTTAACCACATCCGCATTGATTTGCTGTATTTACGATGATTTTAAACTGGACTTCTATGACAGAGACGGCAATCTGCTATGCGCCGATTATCGGGGAAAAAGAATCCCCCGTTTCACTCTTCAGGAATCCTTCATCGAATTTATCAAGAAGGAAGGCCATGATGTGGACTTAAGCGGCAGCACGGACTATCCCGTTCAATGTGTTAAGGTCCTTGACAAAGGGGATTGTATCTACGGTTTGGGCGACAAGACCGGTCCTCTTAATAAACGGTCTTACGAGTATGAGAACTGGAACAGTGATATCCCAGACCCACACGAAGACAGCTTTAAATCCCTCTACAAGAGCATTCCCTTTTTTATTACTCTGAAGGAAAAGGGCGTGTACGGAATTTTCTATGACAACACCTTCAAAAGTTACTTTAACTTCGGCAAGGAGAACGACGGCTACTACAGCTTTGGCAGCGACAGCGGCAATCTGGACTATTATTTTATCGGCGGAGACTCCATGCCAAAAATTGTGGAAAACTATACTTACCTGACCGGCCGCGCACCACTGCCCCAGAAATGGACACTGGGTTACCACCAATCCCGGTGGGGATACGACAGCGAGGAGACTTTCCGCGATATCGCAGGGCGTCTTCGGGATAACCGCATTCCCTGCGATGCAATACATTTCGACATTGACTATATGGAACAATATAAAGTGTTCACATGGAACCGGGAGCGTTTTGACAATCCCAAGACATTGATTGCAGATTTCAAAAAGCAGGGAATTAAGACTGTCACTATCGTCGATCCGGGCGTGAAAGTTGAAAAGGGTTATTCCGTCTACGAAGAAGGACTTGAGAACGATTATTATGCCAAGACTCCCACGGGTGATACATATGTCAACGCGGTATGGCCGGGCGACGCAGTATATCCCGATTTCGGCTCCCCTGCGGTACGCACATGGTGGGGTAGTCTGTTCAGTTTTTATACAGAACTGGGGGTTGCCGGCATATGGAACGACATGAATGAGCCGGCAAGCTTTAACGGCCCGCTTCCTGACGACATTGTTTTTACGGACGAGGACAGATCTTCCACCCATGCCGAAATGCATAACGTCTACGGTCATAACATGGCAAAAGCGACATACGAGGGGTGGAAAAATCTGACCGGAAAGCGTCCCTTTGTCATTACCCGCGCATGTTACGGCGGCTCTCAGAAATACGCCGTGGCATGGACCGGCGACAACCAGAGTCTCTGGTCTCATCTGCGTATGGCAATTCCGCAGCAGTGTAATCTGGGATTGAGCGGTATGGCGTATATCGGCACGGATATCGGCGGTTTCGGCGCAGATACCACCCCGGAGCTTTTGGCGCGTTGGGTTCAGGTGGGATGCTTCTCCCCTCTTTTCCGCAATCACTGCGCCAAAGGCAGCATGAATCAAGAGCCGTGGCTCTTCGGTGAAGAGGTACTCTCTATCTACCGCAAGTATGTAAAACTGCGCTACAGCCTGCTGCCTTATTTCTACGATTTATGCAGAGTATGCGAGCAGACGGGACTTCCCGTGATAAGACCTTTAGTGCTTCACTATGAAAATGACATCAATGTCAGAAACCTTAACGATGAATTTCTGGTAGGAGAGTCCCTGCTTGTAGCCCCGGTAGTGGACCAGGGCGTCACCAAGCGGCTTGTCTACCTTCCGGAAGGCATCTGGTATGATTACTGGACGCACGAAAAATACGAAGGCGGACAGTACTATCCTGCGGATGCACCGCTGTCCGTCTGTCCGCTCTATGTAAAAGCGGGCGCCGTCTTACCGAAAGCGCCCGATCAAATGTATGTAGATGAAATCGTAAATCCTAAGCTTATTCTGGAAGTCTGGCCCGGAATCGGTTCCTATGTGCACTATCGGGATAACGGCGAGGATTTCGCCTACCGTAACGGTGCATACAATGAGTACTTATTTGAGAATAGAGACGACGGAAACCTCATCATTAAGAAACTACACGAAGGCTATGAGGATTATCCCAAGATTACTCTATGCCGCCCCGTCTCCCAAGACATCTAAAAATACCGCCACAAGATGCGGGTCGAACTGCGTGCCCGAACATCTCATAAGTTCTTTTACCGCATCTTCGTGGCTCATCGCCTTATGATACGGTCTGTCATGCACCATGACATCATGGGAATCCACCACCGTGATGATACGGGACAAAAGCGGAATTTCCTCTGCTTTAAGTCCGCTCGGATAACCGTTGCCGTCCCATCTCTCGTGATGGTGCAAAATATACTCCGCAATGGATTGCAGCTCCTTGGAGGCGCTGGCAATTCGATAGCCTTTCTCGGTGTGACTCTTCATGATCTCCCACTCCTCATCAGTCAGCTTACCCGGTTTCAGTAGTATAGCGTGCGGGATGGCAATCTTGCCAATATCATGCAGCACCGCCAAAAGAGCCAGCTTCCCAAGTTCTCCGTCAGACAGATTAAGTGCTCTGCCGAATCTAACCGCCATCTCCTTGGTACGTTCCACGTGTTCTTCCGTCTCATAATCGCTCTCCGTGAGCGTCTGCGTCAAGGAATCCAGAAGCGAACTCTTCTGCGATGTCTCATTCATCATCTTCTTCATACGCATACTGTTCATCGCTTCTTTCACTGCATCATCAACAGATTTACTGTCATCCCTGATGACCGCGATACCGTATTCAATATCTGTATTGATACCCGTATCATTGCTTGTACGATATTGTTCTCTGATATTTTCAAAAAGGCGTATCGCATACTCCTGCTCGACCTCCATGAGTCCCGCCGCCATATCTCCTCCGTCAAATCTGGCAAGGACAGCCGTCTTCGGAAGATTTTCCCGCATAAGATCGGCCGCCAGTCGAAGCATCTCATTACCTTTGCTCCATCCGAACACATCATTCACCAGACCGATACCGTTCGTATTACATACCACGATTGTGACCGGATAAAGTTTCTGACCGACGAAATTATTCATTCTCGTGTAGAAATTCCGCTTGGAATCCAGTCTTGTCAGAAGATCCCTCTCTATCTCCATGCTCTTCATAATCAGAAGATGTCCGATATCCCGGCCTTTCTCATCCTTCAGATAGTTAAAAAAACACTGGTACACTTTCGCACCGCTCTCATTAGGATTCTGCCATTCAAACACCTGATCCGTCACCGTATCCTGCAAATCCTTAAATGCCGCAATCTGCATAAAATCCACCATGCTGATTCTGCGCTCTTCGTTATTGAGCTCCGGAAAGAGATTGCGCATGTCCTGATTCGTATCCGCCACATATCCCTCGTAGTCAAACAGCACCATGGGAGTACCCATATATTCCAAAATCATCTTTCGCGTGGAATTGAGCATTCCCTTAGACGCATAATCAAATGTATTCCAATAGACGAGCGGGCAGGCAAAACCGTACACCAGAACAGAAATATCTGCGCTAAACTTCACGATACCCGATATATAACCGTAAGTAAACAGCATCAGAACCAGCAGCACAACCAAACTGTTAGCGTATCTTCCCCGATAAACCACAGGCACACTCATCGACTTGATCAATAAAATATATGCCGCAATACACACAAGCAAATACACAAAGCCCATATGAATATAAAAGGGTGCCATCGGTACATACATAAATTTAATTGCATAGATGTTATAGAGATTGTATTGATATCGCAGTGAAAACTCAGCGAAAACATTTGCAAACAGGAAAAGACAGTCCACGAATATCAAAATGCTTGTTGCAACATACACATGTTTCTTATATTTAGAGGACACCAACTTAGATTCCGTAAATTCTATGACATACTGAAAAAGAGCAAGAATGATTAAATCCATGCATATGAAATAAATGCTGGTCCACAACGACGCAGCAAAATATGTATTTACACCGATTCTCACCAGATATGCTATATTCACCGCCGCTGCCGACAAAAACATATTGCCCGTAAAGATGCCCAGTCTGTTCTTCCGACGGTATGCCCTAACGGCAAATAAAAGTGCACACAATGCAGAAAGCCCATAAAACACGAAATACCACATCTACGCTCCCCCTCGCAAACCCCCAGTACACACAATACAAGTGTACCACATTTTGCTACCCAAAGCAATCAGTGATATGTTATACCTTTGCCTGCATTCGGAATGATGGCGCTGTACGCGGCATCTGCCGCAAAAGCAATGATAACAAGAAGTCCGATTGACGTTCTTATCCGTATAGGCACTTTTCTGTACAATAAATTGAATAACGGTGCAATCACCCACACCAGAAGCATACCTGCCAAACCAAACAGCAGACTGCTGAGGAGACAGATTCTGCCTTGCAGATTAAGCGGCATCTCACTGTAGTCCCACCATTTGACTCCCCAAGTCAATTCTAGGTACCACCCTGTCAAATACTCCAACACTGTGCACAACACCATGGATGACACAAATGTCAATACTGGTTTGTCTCTCCACCTATGAAACAGAATTTCCAGCATTACACCTCCTATTCCATACACAGGCAGCCACGGCCCTGTAAGAAATCCTCGGTTGACGTATGTGTCATTTTGAAACATGGAAAGGAAACCTTCCCATACCCACCCGAAAACCGACAGCAGAAAAAACAGCCAGACAAAATAGAAAAAATCCGCCCTATATTGACTGATATTGTTTCTAATCATTTGTCTGAAATTAGTGTTGACTGAATTGGTTCTCATATTCTTAGTGTGTACCATAGTGTTAGTATGAGTTTATTTTCAATTTCTATACAATAATATCTATGCAGTCCTGCCTATAGTTTATATGGCAGCACGTTCTTCTGGTATGGTTAAAAATTCTTAATTTGGCACTTTGAAACATACCATTTTGATGTATATTTGTTATTATAACCGTTATCCGGGAAACCAACTGATTGAGGAGAAACAAATTATGAAAAATGAGAAATTACTGAAAGTAGTGTTTACCGGCTTGTTTGCCGCTCTGTCCTATGTAGTATTTACTTTTTTACAGATTAAAATTACTCTGCCGGGCGGAGGTGCCACATCCATTCATCTGGGCAATGCAGTCTGTGTGCTGGGTGCTCTGCTTCTGGGCGGGCTGTACGGCGGATTAGGCGGCGCCATCGGCATGACTATCGGCGACCTTTTTGACCCCGTTTACATCTTATCCGCACCCAAGACTTTTCTCATGAAATTATGTATCGGACTGGTTACCGGATTAATTGCCCACAAGCTCGGACATATCTCTACCGAGACAGACAGAGGAAAAGTTGCAAAATGGACCATTCTTGCGGCTGTCGGCGGATTACTGTTTAATGTGATTTTCGATCCGCTTGTCGGTTACTATTATAAAATTTTGATTTTGGGCAAACCTGCCGCAGAACTTACGCTGGCATGGAATGTAGCCTCTACCTCCATCAATTCGGTAACATCCACAATTGTTTCTGTTGCCGTATACATGGCACTCAGACCTGCCCTGAAGAAATCCGGATTATTCTTTACGGTAGGAAAAAAAGAGTTGGCATAACGCCAACTCTTTTAACCTACTATATTGTCATCTTCCGGTATAATCAACGCCGCAGCGATGTAGACGATCAGTCCCGTCCCACAGCTTACAAGAGAACATAACAGCCACACAAGACGTATTAGCGTCGGGTCCACATTAAGATATTCTCCGATTCCTCCGCACACACCGCAAAATGTTCTGTTTGTGCGAGAACGCACTAATTTCCTATAATCATTACCCATACTCAATTCTCCTTATCTTTATTTTCTCTTTTTACCATATTTGACAGAGTTCTGTTTCTAAATCTGTCTAATCGGCGAATTTAACCGTTACCGTACCCATGGAGCAGTCAATGACAAAATCACTGTTGCTGCCGTTATTGACTGTCCGTTCGCTGCCCATACCCGAATAGCTGTTTCTTCCGACTTTAACCGTTCCCATGGAGCAGTCAATCTCATAATTATGATTCTGTTCAGCGTCATCCATATCGAGGGTCACCTCACCCATACTGCAGTCCACATTTAAATCGCCTGTAATGATACCGCCGATATTAGCACTTCCCATGCCTAAGTCAATGTTCGCTTCCTTCGCAACTGCTGCATCATTAACATCCAGTTCTCCTGCGCCGATATCCATGTCAACTACATCACAGACCAAATTCTTGATTCGTATTTTACCTGCACCGACCGTCAGTACTGCCTCATTGTCCACTGTCAGTCCATCAATATCCAGTTCTCCTGCGCCGACCTCGATATTGGCATCATGCGCCGTCAACTCTATAGAATCCATCTTTCCCGCACCGAATTCAATGTCCATGTAATCCAGTGAGGTTCCTTTGGGCAGGTAGAGATACACTTCGTCTGTCGTATCAATTATATTGATGCCAACCCAGTGCATTGTCCAGTTTGATTTCCGTACAATCCGCAAGTCGCCGTCCTCTATATGATAACGAAGCGTATTCGCATCATCACCCACAGCAAGCCATACATATTCGTCCTCGGATTCTTCTATGTGCAGTTCACACGCACCGGCCTCTATATACAGATTGCGGAGTGTGTCTGCCGTAAGATTCAACGCTCTTGTACCTTCGTTATCGTTGACACGCTGCCAGCTTTCATATTTACCCCAATCGATATCATTACTGTCCCAAAACCTGAAGCCGTACTCAAAGTGACCGTTCGGACCGATTCTGTATATGAGCGGTATACCGGTAATCTTTCCGATATCCATATTGTCAAGCTGTCTGAAACCGCCCAGCAAACCACCCACACTGCACAAGACAGCTCCTATGATAAATATGACAAGCGCCGTATACAGGCAGCCTTTCGTAAATTTCTTCATTCCCGTCGTCATGCTCGTGCACCTCCTCTATGAAAAAGTCTTCGTCCCAGCACCGAAATACCTTTGACAAATGCAGGGATTGCGATCGATACTATGAAAAACATCAGCCAGATAAACACCAACCCGACAGCAAAAAGGATGAGCGACGTTCCTATGACACAAAGTCCCCCGAGCGGAGCCGTGAACAACAGCGCAATTCCCGTCACCAGAAGAGCTATGGAAACTACTACAAGCACAACACCTATTGCCAAAAATCCTATAAATATGCCGAATAACGCTGCAAAAATTCCTACCACCAGTCCAAACAGTCCGCCTAACAGTCCGATCCAGACCGGTGATGTGAGCACTGCCAGAATCACAATCAACACAATCATGCCGCCCGACATCCCCGGTTTCGGCGGCGCTTGCTGTCCACTCGATGTCTGATTGTTACCGGAAGTCGTCTGCTCATACGGATTACTCTGTTTTCTGGTGTCTTCCCTCCCGCCGTAAATTCCTTTTCCGCCGGTTCTTTCATAGTAAGCATTCTCGTAGTAAGCGTTACCCGACTGCGGACCGCCGTTGCCGTTGGCCCCTGTATAATTGTTGGTGCCGCTTGCTCCTCCTGCGTTCTCGTCGGTGCGCATCACCTCGTCCTTATGAACTTGGGCATATCCACTGAAACCGGACTCCGTGAACTCTCCACCGTTACCGCTGTCATTTAATCCTGCCTTAATGGAGCGCGCCAGTTCCTCCGGCGTACCGAGCGATGCAATGACACCACTCTCGTTCTCCACTCCCGCATCATCGAAATAATCGTTATAATATTGGATGGCTTCCTCCCGCTCCATCGGCGGTACATCGCTCAGAAGCTCGGCAAGCCGTCTCATAAATTCCGCTCTATTCATGCTTTAATCCTCCCTCAAAGATACTGTTTAATTTCGCAGAATACCGATGCCATTCACTGATATACAGATTAAGCTGCGCCCTTCCCTTCTCCGTTACCTTGTAATACCGCCTGTTCCTGCCCGCGCATTCCATGTCGTAGACTTCCAGACATTCGTCCTTCTGCAATCGTCTGAGCACCGGATAAAGCGTGGACTCGGAAATCTCAATAACCTGCCGCACTTCCTGCGTAATCTTGTAGCCGTATGTTCCTTCAAGCTCACTGGATACCACCGCAAGCACGATTGCATCCAACAACGCCGCACCTGTGTTAAAAACCATGCGATAAACTCCTTTCCTGCTTTTTACATACTTCATAGCAAATCATCCGTTCCCGTGCAATTCATAACTCATATTTGACCGTTATAATATTGTTATAATTTATAATATTATACGTCGTATAATATTGTTTCTGTAGATACTATACGCCATATAATATTGTTTGTCAACATATATTTAAAAAATATACAGATGCGGCAGATTACGCAAATCTCACAGTGATACTTCTCAGAAAAAAAGTTAAGTGCTATAATACTTGATGTTATGTTCTCAAATAATATAACGCTGTGAAAGATATAATTTCTTCATCATATATATAGAAAGGCCTCAGAATGAACACTAAGCACGGAACAAACGGAACACTTCTTATCATATTGGCAGGTATATTCTGGGGGAGTATGGGAATCTTTGTGCGCGGGCTGGCGGCCCTTGCGGGCTTCACATCAATTCAGATTGTCAGTCTGCGTCTGACGGTAGCCGCCGTAACATTTGCTCTCATATTGTTAAGAAAAGATTCACAGGGCTTCAGAATCGCCCTGAAAGATATCCCGCTCTTTCTCGGGTTGGGTTTGGGCAGCGTGTTATTCTTCGCGGCATGTTATTTTACCGCTATACAAATGATGACACTGTCCATCGCGGCAATCCTGCTCTACACTTCACCAATCTGGGTGATGCTTATGTCTCTTCTGTTCTTCCATGAAAGAATGACGAAAAATAAGCTTCTGGCACTTATCATCTCTTTTGTAGGCTGCGTGCTTGTCTCCGGTATCGGTTCGGGAGAAAGCAATGTCACCGCCATAGGAATACTCATCGGACTGGGCTCCGGCATAGGCTACGGACTCTACAGCATACTCGGAACAATCGCACTGCGTAGGTATTCGACTTATACAGTCACTACCTACACCTTTATGATTGCCTCGGTTGGCTCACTTTTTCTCTGTTCGTTACCGGATTTATTGCATAAAATAGCGGCTTGCTCCGTCAAACCGCACCTGTTCGTCCTAATTGCATTGACCGGATTAGTCACAGCAGTAATTCCCTTTCTGTGCTACACCCTTGGGCTGGAACAGGTTGATGCAAGCCGTGCGGCGATTCTCGCCACAATTGAGCCCATGGTCGCCACTTTGATCGGTGTTGTGGTATTTCACGAATCTATGACACTTATGTCAGTTGTCGGGGTTATGTGCATTATAGCTGCCATTGTACTGCTAAATCTTCGATTTTCTCAGTCAAATCAAAACTAGCAAAAAACCTGTTGTATTTCTAATAAAATTATTTCCATTTTGACTAACCAATCAGCGACAGCGGGTACTATATATATGTAGACCGGCTACATCAATTTACTATTCAACAAAGGAGAAAGTATGGAGTCCGAACAAGCAGCTGCACTGGTGCAGGAAAATATGAAAACTATTTTTACCTATGCGCTTTCCCGGGTATCCAACAGAGAGGACGCGGAGGAACTGGCAGGAGATATCATCCTTGCAATTATACAGAGTGCTCCCAGAATCCGCGATGATAACGCGGTTTGGGGATATATCTGGGCAATCGCAGCGAACACATACAAGAAATTTCTGCGAAAAAAGAGTCGCATCCACTGTGAAACTCTGGATGACCGTGTACCTTCTCAAGAGGATTTTTACGGAAGAAATTGACAATGTACAGACGCTGAATGCACTCTATCGGGAGCTGTCTCTGCTCTCAAACGAGTACAGGAAATGTACCATCGCTTATTATTTTGACGGATTATCTTGTGCGGAAACGGCTGCAAAACTCCATATTTCTCTGGAAATGGTGAAGTATTATCTGTTTAAATCCAGAAAAATGTTAAAGGAAGGTATCATTATGGAAAGAGAATTTGGCACAAGAAGCTATAAACCCGCGGATTTTAGATTTCGCACCATCTATGCCGGCAAATACAATGAGGAATATCACAATCTGTTTACCAGAAAGCTGCCGGGCAATATCTTAGATTGTGCATATTATACGCCTATGTCCATACGGGAACTTACTGTTGAACTAGGAGTGTCCGCTGCATATTTAGAGGATGAGATTGCCTTAGAAAGGGAAAGGATTCTTTAGAAACGGTTTTCAGCAACGAAATTTACAGCGGCGCGACAGGAACCAACTATGGTACGGAGTATGACAGTTGCGATGAAAATGATTCATATGGGTGCTATTCATTTGCAGGGTACTGCTCTGTGACGGAAGGCTATAGCGCCACTTATGCAGAGTTTGGGGTTTTGCCACAAAAAAATCGCTTTCGGACACATCTTGACACTCTAAAAAAGAATGTGGCGGCGATGGCTGAGGGAAAAACGGAATCCATAGTTCCCATTGTCCGACGGAGTCAACTGGAAGTGATAGATGACATTTTGCGTCAGGAGATAGAGGAATTCGGCAAGGTGTACCAAAAACTGTACAAGACTGCGGTTAAGATTATGAGGACTCACGCGCCTGAAGGTGTTGCTTCTATGGTTGGCGATGTTATGGCTAACGCGTTGCTTTTTGAAACGGTGGGAGTTTTTGGCTGCTGTGCGGTAAAATCTGAGAAATTGGCAATTCCTGAGGATGACTTGCCTGCTGCTGTCTTGATTACGGCGGAATAAAAAGATAACCGCAATCCTGTCAATCGATCCGATAACAGGATTGCGGTTTTTGACAGAACCTGATGCCAGAGTTCTGTATAATTCGCTATATATTTCTTTAATCATAGAACAAATTCACTTTACCCACAACACCGTCATTGATTACATAATAAGCGGTAAAATCTTCGGGTTTCGCATAAATCTGGAGGGTTTTGATAGAGTCTTTCTTGTATCCTTTGGAATAATAATGTGCTTTGACCCGTTCGGTCATTGCCTCTATATCCACTTCATATCCCCGATATTGCAAGACAACTTCAGGCAAAACGTCCTTCGTTGCTTCTGTTTCATTATTGGTCGTAGTCTCGGTCGTCACTTCTCTCTTATCCATCTCATCCATAATCTCCCCTCCTTTTTCAATCAATTATGCCGTACCTCATGTCACTAATTCACATACAAGATATAGCCATCAATGATTGTCATATCTTGCACTTCTGTTTGTTTATATTGTAACATTATTTACGCCGTCCCACAAGGAGAGATTCGACAAGTTTCACACTACTGATATCTTCTTTGCCAGCACACAGTACCGGCCAATTTCTCAAAAGGCTTATCCTCATAAGAGAGACAGTTGTATATACCATACAAATTACAAAAGCTGTTGCAAATTAAAGCAACAGCTCCGTTTCCTTATGATAGACAAGAGAATATTTTGGTGGGTGTGCCCTTTCCCACATTTCTTTTGACCCACAAGGTGCGTAGCAGCACAATCTCTACTTCAAAATATTCTCTTTTCTATTCTAATATCATTTTATATTATTTATTCTTTCCTGTAAAAAATTTCATTCTTTTTTATCAGCTTGTTGAGATTACGCTCCCTTATTCGCCAAAATGTCATAACAGAGTTCTTTAATCTGCAAATATGCTCTATTCTTTTGTTGGTAATAATCACTTCATCTGTTAGTATTTCCCCAAATTTCTTCACAAATATCTGAGGGTCTATTTTGCCGAGATTTACTACTTCCGCCACACCAACAACCTTTCAATAGCTTCATAATTGTAAAGCAATTCCTCTGTCACTAATGTAATCATATTATTATCCATAAAACTTTTTGTCAATGGTTTTCAACTTACGTACTTTACCACATATCAGTCAACCATCCCTCAATATTCACTCAATATCTCGTCCATCTTTGCCGGATCAAAATCAATAAGTGCGGGATGGTTTGTTAGTGCTTTCATAATTCTCCATCCGTTACGACTATTGACTGTATTTTTCGGCAAAGGCATAAACCCAAGATCCAAATATATTTTGCATGCCAGCCACGTAGTGGTCTGCGTGGGTATTTTAGCATGTCTATATCCCAATTCTCTCATTACATTCAGTACATATGAAATCAGAGGCTTCGCCAGTCCTTTCCCTTGATATTCTCTGCGAACAGCAACCCAATGAAGCCACCCGTCTCCGGATTTATCCCGTTCGTAAGATACCATTCCCTGCTCATAGTTGATAAACTCTCTTGCAGATTTCTCAATATCAATCCACGCATCCCTGTCTCCCGGTTTATAAAACACAACCGATATCCTTGCGGTAACTCTATCCGGGGAATATGCTCCAAGTCTCTCTCTAAAAGCAGTTCATAATATCGGGTACGCTCATCATGGTTATCAAATTCTATTTTTCCCATAGCCTAACCACTCCTTTAGCTGCCTGATTTTTTCCTGATAAGAATACAGTTCATGTATCGTTCCAATCACCTGACCCTCACCAAGTAAACGCTCTGCCTTATCGGAGATTTCTATTCCCAGAGCACGCTTCACATTATATTCCATCCATCCAAGCATGCCAATATAACTTCCCTGAAATACTTCATCCCATTTCACTGCCCTGATATCCATATATTTGCGATATGCATTGACCAGTGCATCGTACTTTTCTTTAACCGGCTTCCCTGCCCCGTCATCTGCCCAATAATTGATCACCTCAAGAAATTCCTGATATGGATTCACGTATCCTGCAGCTTCCCAATCGATAATATACGGTTTATCGTCATTCCACATCACATTTTTAGGATCCAGATCTCTATGGCTTATTACTGTCAGCTTTGACAGATAGCTTTCAGACTCGCATGCCATCTCATTCCAACGTTTGATGTCTTTCACAGATTTCTTATATGCCGCTATCCATTCTTTATCGCTGCATTCCAGTTCATTTATTCGCTGAAGATGCGCGTCCCAGTCAAACAATTCAAAAGAGTCTTCTTCCGGAACTATGCCTTCCACCTTAAGGCTTTGCTGATGCATTTTCCCCAAAACACTTCCTATTGCCTCACAGTGATGTGGCATAATTTCTTTTGGGAAAACAGACACTCCATCCGTCCATGGGAATACCATATAATACTCTTCTCCCAATTTGTGAACCTGTTTCCCGTCTATTTCAAGGGATACGATTGCAGGAATCAGTCCGTCAAACGCCTTGGCCACCTTCTCTGAACGAACGGTATTTGAAAGTGCATCAGGGCGTTTCATAATTTCCGGATTTAATACTTTTACCGCAAATAAGCCGTCAGATGTAGAAACACGGTACATTTTATGCAGTAATCCGCCCTCTATCCTGACGGGCTCCTCCATCAGTCTTCCCAATCGTAATGCGGAAACCAGTTTCTCTATCTCCATTGCTATAATCTCCTCAAGTAGTGAATGGTTCATAAGATAATCTTTATGATAATTCCTCACTTACATTTCTGTTTACGTTGTAACTTTTTCGATAAATTCTTTACAGGTTTTGTTTTCTTCTTTATGATTCGGCTTCGTTTTTCTGCAACAAAAACATAATACCCGCCAATTTCCTGTACTTTAACACCACCAAAAATGGAAGTCAACTTATTTTTGTACCAATCAAGTCTTTTGGTAACCATAACCAATTTCCCGCCCATAGTCAGTTTCCTGAAACCAACTTCAATAAAGTTCTTTGGAACAGAAAAATCCGCATGATATGGGGGATTAGACAATATTAGTGAAAAATCATTTTCTTCTACATTTTTATATCCATCGCTTAATCTGATGCTGATGTGCGGTACGCCGTTAAGTGCTGCATTTATCTTTGTATACTCTACTGCCCGTTCGGAAATATCACACATAACAACACTTTCTTCGCCGATCAGTTTTCCGGCCAATATGCCTACAACACCATAACCACAACCTAAATCCAGCACTTTATCGCTTGGTAAAAAATCAATTACGGACAGCATGGCCAATGTACCTTTATCAATAGAATTCGGAGAAAAAATTGACGATTCTGTTTCAAATTTCAAATCTACACCCTTTATCTTTACAAAAATCATTGTATACCTCAGAATCTGCTTTCCAAAATTTCATCCTACTCCGTTCTAATCTATAGTTTAGCAAGAATCTGAAATGGTATATACCTCAAGGTTTATTATAAAAAAATGTGAGCCGCTCTAAAGCTGCTCACATATGATTTTTTGTCGTTTGATAATTCGATTTTCGATTCTCAGACACATTTTTAAAATGCTATTTTATCACTTGCTTTCGATAACGATATATATCACCACCGGTTTTGCCCACATAATAGAAGTACTCAAAACCTCTTTTCAACATTTCCTGCTCCGGAATGGCTTTTCTGTCATCTTCTCCCGGACAATCAAGAATCCATCCGCCACTTTTGGTAACCCGCTCCAGTTCGGCAAGTTCTTTATCATAATCATCACCTACCACATGACCGGACATAACAATATCAAAAGTGTTGTCTTCATAGGGAAGCCAGTCGCACATACCATCCAATACAGTGACATTGCGAATCTCTTCTTGCGCAATCTTCTTACGCATAAAATCACGCAATCTGTCCACAGGCTCGCTCGCATAAACATGGCGTGCTTTCTCTGCAGCAGCAAAAGTTAGTCTCCCTGTGCCCGCACCTACATCTAAGACCATTTTGTCAGCAAAGTCCGCAAGCTCAAAAAGCTTCCCCTTATCCCAATTGTAAATATATGGACAGTTTTGATTCATTATCTCCGGATAAACGTAAACCACTGCCCAGTCATGTCGGTCAAGCACAAAACATTCGGCCTGACGTATCTGCTCTTTTGTGCATCCATTCGGGGCTTTGGTGATTAGTTTTTCTATATGCTCCGCAATTTCCGGTACTTTTTCCTTACAATACCATGCAACAGCAGGATTATGCGCCAATGCCATGCCTAAGTTTTGAAAATAGCTGTCTTCATCTCCAAAACTCTGTGTGCAGATAAGTTGAATCATGTATCTGTCCATCAGTAAAATACACTGGAAAGAAAATTCATTCGGATTAATCCAATTAAAAGACATACAATTCCTCCAATCATTAATTAGGAGGGTTATAGTATTGTTGCCCTCCTGTTTTTAAAAGTATCAACAAATACTATTTTCTTCATATCAGATCACCCTTTCTCTAAAATAATTCAGGCATATGAGCAAATCTCATTGCCTGTGTTTGAATTATATCACGCTGAATATTGACACACAACCGCACAAACGATTGTAATTCATATTTGAAAATTTCAAAATAGTATTTTGGGGCAAATTAGGTTGAATTTATCCTACATAATAACATATAATATATTATAGAATTAAAACAGAAAGGACATAGGCGATATGTATATAGATTTAAAGAATCTTGTATCCATTTCGGAGGCAAACCAAAATTTCTCCAAGGTGGCGAAAATGGTTGACGAAAATGGCGCAGCCGTGATTTTAAAGAATAATGTACCAAGGTATGTGCTGATAGATTATAGTAAGCTGCAGGAAAATACGGAGGCAGACGATGAGATGCTTGAGGATGTAGCAACACGTTTGCTGGAAAAGCATATAAAAGCATTTGAGGAATTGGCAAAATGATATTACTAAGTAGAGAGCAGATACTATATCTTCATAGTAAACTGATAAATGCAACCGGCGGCATTGATGGAATAAGGGACGAAGGATTGTTGGATTCGGCTTTACAGACACCATTCCAAGTCTTTGGCGTGGAGGAGTTGTACCCGTCTGTTCCGTGGAAAGCTGCAAGATTATGCTACGGATTGATGATTCAGAACCACGCTTTCTATGACGGAAATAAGCGTATAGGTGTATATGCGATGCTTGTATTTCTGGAGCTAAACGGCATGGAGACAGATTGCTGTGACGAGGAGTTGGTTAATTTAGGATTAGGAGTAGCCTCTGGTGAAATGAAGGATGAGGATATTGTGGATTGGATTCTTAGACATACGAAATAGAAAACATATGCAAAGGTCGCTGGGTGGTGGAAAAGGTAAGCTGATTGTACCTGGAGAATGTTCTGAATTTGACAAAGACCTATACGTAAAAGGCAATGTCATTAAGTTAAGACTGAGAAAGAGAATTCCCACCTATTCATATCAGAAATAGATGGGATTCTTTTTGGCTATTGATTTTATGAAATCATCTCAATAAACCGGAATTTGTAAAGGAGATTAATTATATGCCAATAAATCCCAATAATCAATACATATTAGATTGCTTATCGTCTAAGCAAATTTCACTGGTTGGATTTTCGGATTTAAGTGTATTGAATGACAAAACTATAAATGGCTTAAGATATGGCGTATGTGTTGCTGTCGCATTAAAAACATTTCCAAGTGTAGGTGAACAGCCTTCTATTGATTATTACAATGAGTGTGAAAACGTCAATAAGCATATTCGAGAAATAAGTTTTTTCTTGGAGGAGAAAATAAAACAAAAAGGATTTGAAGCTTATGCATTGGCAAGGGAAAAACAAAATGAACAGTTTAGAACTCCTTTACCCTTTAAAACCTTAGCAACAAGAGCCGGCATGGGATGGATTGGAAAATCTGCAACACTAGTAACAAGGGAATATGGAAATGCCATTAGGTTGAATGGGGTTATAACAAATATGCCATTTGAAACCGGCTCTCCTATTGATAGTTCGTATTGCGGAACGTGCTCAGAATGTGTGAATAAATGTCCTGCAAAAGCAATAAGCGGAAAGAATTGGAAGCTAGGTGTAGATAGAGATGAGTTGCTTAATCCGTATGAATGTAAAGCCAAAGTAATAGAACGAGGGAAAGTATTCAATGTTACGGAATGTACCTGTGGAATTTGTATTGGAGTTTGTCCGTGGACCAAGAAATATATAGCAACGATTACTCACTAAAGACTAGTTCGCCGTATTAAAATGAGACTGTTTCAAATTTTGTGTTTAAGTTGACATAACACATAATTTCAGCATATAAGATTAAGAGAATGCAATAAAGTCTGGAATGCTTACCTTGACTGCGTTCTCTTAATCTAATTCTTATTGGTCAAGGTGCTAAATGATACATTATGTCAACTGTATTTACACAAAGCTATGGATATTCCCATTAAATAGTTATTTCTAATATCTACTTATTTAATCTTTTCTCAACTGCCCTTTATGTCGCCGCAGTGCCGCCAGAACGTCGCCATGAAATCGAAATCCACAGTTTAATCCTCCAACCTTTGCATACGTTTTGTCCCCATAAAGATTACTCATTGCTATTCATATTGATGTGGCACATAAGGCAAAATCGCCCATGTAACATCATTGGACGATATGCTTTTATGCTCTAGTTCTCTATATCCCACAGTTGCTTGCTCGCAGGGATAATTTTCACAATCAAAGCAATTGTTCAACTGATTTTCGCGCAAACATGTTAACGGATCGCATAACTCATTGCCTTCACCACAACAATGACATCCCGACGTATCACAACCTGTACAGCGCATACTCCAATCCAAGTCACCATACACAGCATTCAAATGCGGGATGAGGGTATACCTAAATTCCTCGTTAATGCCGGTATAATGCACACATAAATCACATCTATGCCCACATTTACCGAACACAGAATTTTCTTTTGAAAATGGCTTGCGGTTTGGATTTTTCTTAATAAGTATCAGTTTTTTTACAGACTCTAAAATATGTAAATTATCAACACGAATTAAAAGCCATTTGCCGTCATGCAAAGTTCGCTCATTGTCATAAAGTTCCTGTATTTCTACTGGGAATTCATGCCTTATAGCTTCAAATTTTTCACGCTCTGCTTTGCCTAAAATTATTTGAAAATCAACATGATCTTCATGCAGATTAATTGATACAACAGTTTTCTTGCCCTGGCGGAATTTCAAACAGGGAATGTCATAATATATTCCTGCGACCTCATCAAGTTTATACTTACCACGCATAAATTTTGCAATTTCTAATTTTACTTTTTCAAATTCTGTCATTACGCCCCTCCTAATGTACATTATCTCTTCTTATTGCCTGCCGTCTCCACTGCCTTAATATAATATAAATAGTCCTCAATGCTCGGAACCACCTGGAAATTGGGATTACAGCAACCACATCTCCATATAGTTTGATCCTTAAGTTGATAAGAAACACCAGAAGCGCAACTTCCTGCAATTCTTTTATCGCACCCGGTATCACTAACCAAAAAGCTGCTGATTACACTCTCCGAACACCAATTTTCAGAGCTTTGCATTGCTCCTTTAAGTCGTTGACTTGAATACATAGCTCCCCATTTTGCTTCCATTCACCCGCATAGCCCAATACATAGAATACTTTTGCATATTTATAGGATTCTTCCCTAGATAATCTCGCTTCCTTAGAAAAATAGCCATACTCATTCATATCATATACCGGCAGTAACATTCGAACAGGATCATCGAATATATCCTCATATTTCCTTATACCCCTTTTTTATGGACAACCGAAATCTCCCGAATATAACAGCATTTCCTTACTTCCTTTGACAGTTCTCACAAAAATAAACTGTCCCGCCCATATAACTTGCTTTGCGAATTTCAGTTCCACATCTGATACATGGTTCAAACAGCGAGTTTTTGCTCAACTGAGTAATATATCTTCCTTTTTGCCCAAATAAATCTCTCTCCGTATCACGTCCACCCTTTTCGCACATTTCACCTAAGATTTTCTTTATCGAAGTATATATTGCCTTGAAATCTGCCTCAGAAGCCTTTCGCATATCAAAGCGGGGATCAATTTTGGCATCCCATAGAATATCCTGCAATACACCGTTCCCAAGCCCCGGTATTCTCTGTTCGGTGGCAAGAAACGCCTTTGCCGATAGCTTTTTTTGATTTCCCGGATAAAGACTTCTAAAATATTCAAAAGTGAACTCATCACACAGCGGATTCGGTTTACTGCCGGATGACATATAGTATCCCTCCGTACACTCTCCCTTCGGGAATACATAAATAATACCATACATTTGTATGGACACAAAAACAGCGGTCTCATCATCGAAGTATATCGCCATTTGATGCTTTTTCGGATACTTCTTTTTCTCCTCATGGTATTTGGGATATGCGCCATCGGCAAATACTACCATGCAGTCCTCCGTATCCATTTCAATCATGCCGCCATGATAGGTCGCACCCACAACGGTCTGCCCTTCCAATAAGTCACCATAGTTATCCATATCTCCGTGAAAGAAAGCAAAACTGTGGGGCGTATGCAATACCTCGATAGAACTGATAATCTTTCCGGTTAATGCTTTCTGCATTTGGTTGGCAATGGTATAGCTTTCCGGTAATTCTAACATATGGTTTCCTCCTTCATTTCGAGTTTCTATAATCACATTCCATTGATATCATATCAAAAAAATCCTGACAACCCATGTCAGGATTTATTCTTTTCATATATTTTTTTCGCCCGTTCCGCTATCACTTTCTTCAGGGAAAGGGGTTCTATAATCTCCACAAGGTCACCAAAAGAAAGTAAAAAGCCTATCACCCATTCATCATATGGCATCCATACCGTGACAAGCAAATCTCCATTCTCCTGCCTTTGCACCAAATCGGGATTAAATTCGTCATACACTCTATACGTTACTTCCTTTGAAAAAAGGAAAATAAACTTGCTGTATTCTTGCGTGGATGTATCCTGATATTCCGGTAAAGACGGAGGCTCTATTCCTTCATCCAGTAGTTCACAGTCTAAAATGCGGCTCAATCGAAAGAATCGATACGCCTGCCGCTCCATACAATACGCATGTAAATACCACGCTCTTGATTTATACAACAATTTCACCGGTTGTACAATTCTTTCAGTAAAAGGGGCACTCATGCCGGCATAATGAAGTTTCACACAACGCTTTTTTAGGACTGCTGTCTTTAACAAATCGAAATACTGCTTGTCTCTGGTTTCATTTCCCCATCGTGAAAAGTCCACTCCAAACCAGCTCTCTGAAGGAGCAGAAAAAAGCGCGGACAATTTCTCCAGTAAGCTATCCGAATAAGTATCGCCGGTAACCGCAAGACTCTGTAACGCGGCCAGTAGTTCCTTCTTTTCTTTTTCTGACAGCATGGCTTTACCCAGAACGAAATCGGACATCAGGCAGATTCCTCCGCCACGTCCCGTTTCTGTATAGACGGGAATTCCGGCTTCGCTCAAAGCTTCAATATCACGATAGATGGTGCGAACAGAAACTTCCAGCTTCTTCGCCAGCTCCGGTGCAGTCGCATGGCCTTTGTTCAATAAATGATATACAATTTTAAATAACCTGCTCTCTTGCATAGGAAGTTTCTCCTACTCCCAAATTTCCTCACCCAGCGACTCAATAAACGCTGTCAGCTCCTCCGACATCTTCTCCGCCTCAGGTATACGGATATGTCCCGGAGTTCCCGCGCCGTTGTTGCTGTACAGGAAATGATGAATTCGTTCGTCCGCCAGTTCACGGCATACCTCATCGATTGCCTTATCCCAGTTGGCATCGTGCTCCAATATCGTGGTTGCCAGTATGATGGTTGCCTTCGGATAAATAACACGCAGTTTCGCAATGAAATCACGGTAAGACTTGCGCCAGTGCTGTGCTTTCTCCCCTTCGTAATCCTCCGCCATATAATTGTCAGGGTTGGCATCGTTCTGCCCGATGGCTACAATCACCACATGAGGACGGTACAACTGAAAATCCCATTTACTCGGTTTCTCCGGTTCCGGATAATACTGAATCTTATCATAGATGCTCTCCATCCCGACAAAATCCGGACCCGCAAACCATCCCGTTCCGTCCAGGAGCGCCGCACCACCCTGCGCAATGTCGTGAATCTCTGCGTTCAAGTTTCGCGCCGTCATCCAAGTGTAGGAATAATAGCTGTTGGAATACTCTCCGTCATGCTCCGGATCGGGTTGACCCACGCAGTCAACAGCCTCCGAAACCTCTCCGGCGGAGACGCTGTCCCCGTACACCTCAATTCTGCGCTCGGGCTTGGGCTCCACCTCACGAAGCACTGCGCTGTCGTCCACCTCAAAGCCGTAGAACGTAAATGTGTGACAGGAGTCCATCCTCTTGAAGAGCATCAACTCGTGCTCCGCGTCTGTAAGTCCGTCCGCCAACAGCACGGTCTCCCGACCGGTATCCGACAGCTTAACACACTTCTGCTCCCCGTCGATGAAGAATCCGAGATAGCTGCTCCAGTAACTTTTATGATTTTCCACCACAGCCGCCACTCGCGTTCCGGAAAATATTATCTTAATATAACTGCACGGATATACGAAAACCGGTGCCGTCTTATCTGTCCAATCAATTCTTCCGCTGTACTGCAACAACGGATTGTCAGGTTTAATCAACATAGTCCCTCTCCTTGTACTATCGCTTTATAGTCTCATTGGCAGACTATCCAAAATAAAAACCCTCGGCAGATGCAAAACAAACAACCGCCGAGGGCACATGTTTTATCTAACTCCAATCTCCGTATCGGACTCAGTCACATGGCTGTGAGTCTTGATATAATCCACAATCTCATCCAGCTTCGTGAACGCAAGTCCCACATAGCTGTCCGCGCAGCCGTAGTACAATGCAATCTTGCCGCTCTCGGAATCATGAATGGTAGCGCAAGGGAAGCATACGTTAGGCACGAAACCTCTCTCCTCATACCACTCTTCCGGTGTCAACAGGAAGTTCTCACATCTGTACAGAACCTTAGACGGATTGTCAATATCGAGGATTGCACCACCGATGGAGTACACGAAACCGTTACAGGTTCCGCTCACACCATGGTAGAACAAGAGCCAACCTTCGCTCGTCTCAATCGGAGCTGCACCGCCGCCGATCTTAACGGACTCCCACCACTCAGAGCTTCTGCCCATAACATGTCTGTGTTTACCCCAGTATACCATATCCGGGCTCTCACTTAAGAAGATATCACCGAAGGGCGTATGACCGGAATCGGACGGACGGCTTAAGAGGATATATTTGCCGTTAATCTTACGAGGGAACAATACCGCATTTCTGTTAAAAGGAATGAACGGGTTCTCAATTCTCGTAAATGTCTTGAAATCTGTGGTCTTTGCCATACCGATGGAAGCGCCGTAGAAATCCTGACACCAGATGATGTAATATGTATCTTCCACCTTAACGAGACGAGGATCATACGCATAAATCGGCATAAAATCATTGCCGTTTTCATCCTTGAAAGGAATCTTGTTCTGCTCAAACTCCCAGTGAATCGCATCCTTGCTGTGTCCGAGATAGATGTAGGGAATACCGTTCGTCTGCTCACCTCTGAACACGCCGATAAATTCATCGCCGTAAGGCATAACTGCGCTGTTAAAGATTCTTGCAACACCCTCGATCGGATTTCTGCCGATAATGGGATTCTCATTGTACCGCCAGATCGGCGCACCTTTCAATCCTGCGGGTTTTTCCTGCCACGGCACGTTCTTCACTGCCGGGCTGATCATTTTTACTTCACTCATTTTACCACTGTGCTCCTTTCGGTTATGTCTTTCTATTGTTTGGAGAGAAACTCCAAATTTTTCTTAATCAGGTCGCATCTCTGTGCCACACACTCCACGGAACGCAGCGGATCCGAAGGTGTATTAAACACATAATCGAGCAGCTTATCAATCGTGGTGACAGCCACGTGCATTCTTGTGTCACTGGATGCATAATAAATATACACCTCTCCGTTGTCTTTTGCAATTGCTCCGTTGGTAAAGACAACATTCGATACGTCACCTACACGCTCCCCTTCCCTCGGTCCGATGAGCATGCCGGAAGGCTCTGCAATCACTTTGGACGGGTCGTTTAAATCTGTGGCAAAAGCATAAATGACATATCGCAGTCCTGCTGCCGTATTACGCACGCCGTGAGCAATATGGATCCATCCCTTTTCCGTCTTGATCGGGGTTGCGCCCGCACCGTTTTTCGCTTCGGTAATGGTGTGGTACTTGCGCAGGGATGTCATCTTCTCCTCGTCGATGACTGCGTGGGTGATGTCGTCACACAGTCCGAAACCGATACCACCGCCCGAGCCGGTTTCGATGAAATCATCCATCGGTCTTGTGTAGAAAGCATACTTACCGTTTACAAACTCCGGGTGAAGTACCACGTTTCGCTGCTGCGGAGAGCGGAGCGTTGTGAGATTGTCCAGTCTCTCCCAATTCTTCAGGTCTTTCGTTCTGACAATGCCTGCCGCAGCCACTGCAGCGGATAAATCATTCACCGTCTTATCTTTGCTCTCAGAGCAGAATACGCCGTAGATATAGCCGTCCTCGTGCTTGGTCAGACGCATATCGTACACATTCGTTTCTTCCGGACAGGTATCGGGAAGTAAGATAGGGTAATCCCAGAACCGGAATCCGTCGACTCCGCTGTCACTCTCCGCCACACCGAAGAATGATTTACGGTCATTGCCCTCGATACGCGCAATCAGGTAATATTTACCGTTTAATTCAATGGCACCGGAATTCATAACCGCATTCACACCGAGCCGCTCCATAAAATACGGATTTGTCTCCGGGTTTAAGTCATATTTCCAGGAAAGCGGTATATGTTCTCTCGTCAGCACCGGATACTCGTATCTGTCATAGATACCGTTATAAATATCCGATTTCACATTTTTTCTGTTAATCAGCTTATTATACTTCTCTAATTCCACGTAATATCTGCTATGCAACATCGACGTTCCTCCTTATTACTTCGAGACACATTCTTCCGTTATGGTACGGACATTTCCACGGTTCTACAATCGGCTTGCCGGCTACCGGCTCCCCGGATTTTGTCACCAGCCAGAACCATTCGGAACCTGCTCTCTTGTCTATCACATGTTCTTTGATGAATTCCCACTGCGCCTTGGCTGCTTCCAGATATTCCTTATGTTCCGGAGCCAGTGCGTACCCGTTCAGAAATCCTACCACGGTTTCCGCCTGCACCCACCAAATTCTGTCTTCGCTCACCACGCCCTTCTCACACTCGTTGGCAAGAGAATGTCCGTCGAAAGCCACTTTATATACTTGACCGGTTAAGTCAAGAATAATCGGGAGCATTTTTTCTTCATAAGATTTATCTCCCAAAATATCCGTACCTCTGCGAATCAGCCACGCTGTCTCGATATCGTGACCGTAGGAATGCAGGTCAAGAATCGAATTCATCTCCCTGTCGAAAAATACTTCCTGTCTGTGAAGCGCGGGGTTGTAAATTTTATCCGCGATCGTATCCAGAATCCATGTGAGACGTTTCTTGACATCCTCATTGCCGCTCACGCGATACAGCTCGGTGTATGCCTCAAATACATGGAGCAAGGTATTCATGGTTTTCTCTGCCATCACACCGTTCTCCGACAGCTTATCGTTATCAATTTCTCTAAACTCTCTGTCGAACGCCTCCTTATAACCGATTTCATCCATGCAGCGTTCCTCAATGATATGGAAAAGCGCCATCGCCGTATCCAGCGCCTCTTTATCCCCCGAGGCATCATAATAGGAGGACAATGCATAGATAGAAAATGCCTGATTATATGTATGTTTGGTCGTATCTTCCGGCGTGCCGTCATAAGCTACCGACCAGTACACACCGCCTTTTTCTTTATCGACACAGTATTTCTGCATAAATTCATAACCGTGCCGTGCCTCCGCAAGCAGGCTTTCATCCTTTAAAAGCAGATATGCGTTGGCAAAAAACCATGTGATGCGGCTGTTTAAGATACAGCCTTTCACCGCTTTCTTGTCTACGGACAGATCAAAGTCCATCCACCCGTAATAACCGCCATGTTCATCATCCCTGAGTTTTTTCCAAAAAGGGATGATGCAGTCTGTCAGATGATTCTTAACTTCTTCTACCATCATAGTCTCCGCCGCCTTTCTTTAACCCTTCACAGCACCTGCCGTCAAGCCGCTGTAAATCTGCTTCTGACAAGTAATAAATACGATCAGCGCCGGCAGCAGTGAAATGATAACACCCGCACAGATCAGATTGTATTTGCTTCCCAGAGGTCCCACGAAAGTGTATAGGGATGTCGCCACGGTTGCCAGTTTCTTTTTATCCTGCAAATACAAACTTGCCATATAGTACTCGTTGTATGTACCAACACCTTTTAAGATACAGGATGTTACAATCGCCGGTTTCAAAAGCGGCAACAAAATTCTGTAGAAAATCCTAAAGTAAGACGCGCCGTCCATAATCGCCGATTCATCCAGAGAGAAATCAATATTCTCGAAGAACTGTATGTAAATGTAGATAGAAATAACATCAGTACCACACATTACGATAATATAACCCGGCAAAAAGTTGATGAAGTGCAGCTTATACATAATCTCGTATACCGGAATCTGCATCGCCACGCCCGGAAGCAGGGATGCGAACAGGAACAAGCTTCTGATCAGCCCGTTGCCCGGAAATTTAAATCTGTTAAGCACATAGGCAAGCTGCGTACCAATCAATACCGAAGCCACTAACGTACATATCAGGATAATTGTAGAGTTGATAAATGCTCTTCCCATATTGGCACGTTGGAAAGCGTCTATGAAGTTACTGAAATTCAGCCAGTTTTCAGGAAGCGTCATGACGTTGGTCTGCTGGTATTCCGTCTCCGTCTTAAATGCTGTAATCAAAACAGACACGATGGGCAGAACCGCCACAAAAGAGAAGAATACCAGGGATACATATTTTAAAACAATAATCACATATTTTGCAATTTTCTGCACAGTCGTCATCTACCTCACCGCCTTTCCCGCTAATTTGTTGTTCTTTCTTGCCACGTATTTTGCCAGCTTCTTATCACGTCTGGCTGTTGCGTTCAGATTCTCATCATCTGCACTCTTAAAGACGTATTTGAAGAACAGCTTCTGCAAAATCGTCGCCACAAAGATAATGGCAAGCAGGACAATCGCCATCGCCGAAGCCAACCCGACCTTCTGCTGCGTGTGAGCTATCTCGTGCATTACGACGAAGTATGTACCCGTTCCGTTCGCACCGCTGGTGATAACATAGGGCGGCTCGAAGGCGCTGAGGGAACCCGTGATGGACAAGATCACGTTCAGGGTGATAATTGTCTTGATACTGGGCATGATAATATATTTAAACTGTTGGAAACGATTGGCTCCGTCCAGCATGGCCGCTTCATACAATTCCGCGTCCACGGACATAATCGCACCGATGAAGAGCACCATGTTCTGTCCGAAGTAACGCCATACGGATGTACCCACCAGAGAGATATTGTTGATTTTCTGGTCTCGTAACCAATACGGAAGATTGTCAAGTTGAAAACCACACCACTGCAGTACCGTGTCAAACACGAAACCTCTGGTGTAGAAGAATTTAAAAATGAAACCGATAGCAATACCATTGATCAGATATGGGAAAAACATGAATCCCTTGAAGATACTGCCCCCTTTTACTTTAAAGCTTAAGACTGTCGCCAGATAAAGCGCCAACACAAGCTGAACAATGGAACCGCCCATATAATACAGACTCAGCTTCAATGCGCCGAAACAGTCATCTCTCTGGAACACTTTGATATAGTTTGTGAGTCCGACAAACGTCCTTTTACCATTATATTTCATATTATAGAAACTGAAACCGAACATCTCCGCAAAGGGCAGATAGGTGAAGACAAACAACAGCAGAAGCGGAATTATCATGAAAGCGATCATGACAAGTACCTTCTGTCCGTCCCTGCTCCTTAACCATTCCCCAAAAGATCTTTTCGGCTTCGCACTCTGAGTCATTGCTGCCATACACTACCTCCTGATAAGTTGAGCCAAGGAGAAACCTCCCCTTGGCCCATTTATTTATCACCAATTACTTACTACTTCAAAACATTTTCATGTTTATGATTAGTTATTAACCTCAACACCCAGGGTTGCTTGAGCATCATTCCAATCCTTAGTCCAGTCAGCCATAATGTCGTCGAGAGTCTCGGAACCTGTTGCAGCTGCTTCTACGATTCTCTGTACCTTGGAATTACCGCCTGCATTAAAGGAAAGCTCGGACTCGGAGTTCATATCATCCAACAATGTCTCCTCACCGGGAAGTGCAGGCTGATCGGACATTACCGTACATCCGTTAAATGCCTGATACATCGGAGGATTCTCACCGTTGATATCTACCGTGTAACCACCTTCGAAGTAGCACCAGCCGGATTCCTCTGTCATCCATTTGATGAATACCATTGCCGCGGTCTTGTTATCATCGGAAGAGTTAACGTTGATTCCGAAGTTGTAGTCACCGCCCGCTGCAACATACTGTGTTCCGCCTACTGTCATCGGGAAAGGCATATAGCCTACGTCGTCGCCGTGGTCACCAGCCTCAACCATCTGTGCATAAGCCCAGGAACCAAGTACCATCGTGCCGATTTCACCTCTGTTAAGCATGCCTTTACATCCTTCCCAGTCGGTTGTGGTGTAGTCATCCTCGATCAGACCGTTCGCAACCGCATCGTACAGGATTCTGTACAGATTGTAGATACCAGTGTCATCGCCGGGATCTTCGAACGGAGATGCCGTGTGAGCAAACTTCTGATTCATGAAAGTATTATCACCGTCAGTTACAATGCCGATATAAGCATCCCATGCACCCATGGTCCAGCCAGCTGCATAGTTGGTGTACAGCGGGATAGCATCTGTGTTATCCTTGATCAACTGTAAGTCTGTAAGAAACTCTGTAGGAGTTGTGGGAAGCTCTGTGATACCTGCTGCCTCAAATACTGCCTTGTTGTAGAGCACGCCCTGCGCGTTAGCCATGTAAGGCACGCCGTAGCTTGTTCCGCCGAATTCATATGCATCTGCAAAGTTAATCTCCTTAGACATATTAGCCAGAGAATCAAGCGGCTGGAAGTAAGTGCCCATTTCGGACTTATCTATCGCAGGGATGAACATGATGTCGCCCCAAGCACCTGTGGAAAGACGAAGAAGTGAATCCTCCGCATAGTCGGTAACAGCCTCTGTCTCAACAGTGATGTTAGGATAAACTTTGTTAAATTCTGCGATCAGGTTTGCGATCGTACCGTCTTCCTCACGGTCCGTCTTGTGGTGAATCCACTTAATGGATGCAGTCAGATCCGTGTAGTCTGTACCAACATTAACCTGTGAATAGGTAGGTACACCTTCTGCCGGAGCAGCGCCATCACTTGTGTCTGTCGCACCGCCGTTATCTGAGTTTGTGTCAGATGCCTGCTGTGTGGTTGCACCGTCATTAGAGCTGTTGCCATTGCCGCACGCTACAAGAGACAAAGTCATCATGGCAGCCATACCAAGAGCCAAAACTTTTCTCAGTTTCATAATAAATATCCTCCTTTTTGATTTTGTTACTTAACTGATTTACTTTTGAGTCAAATCTTTGTCAGATTTAACTTAATTTAAGTATACACCGCTTTATTTTTTAGTCATCAACATTTATTGCGTTTTATATATTATTATTGTTTAAACTGAATTTTTTCCTTTTTTAACTAATTTTAATATTTTATTTTTGTGCATATTGACAGGGGTATTTGTTCTTTTCTCCTTAATTAGCTTGATTTTTAGCTTATTTTAGTATAAAATTAGCTAAAAAATAAGTGCTGGGAGGACATTATGGATTACACATCCGCTTTTATGCAGGCATTGAACACCGCGCCAATACTTCCGAGGACAATTTCTCCTGCAGTATTTCTCGGTCATTCCTATTTTATATTAGAAGAAACAGCACACGACTTCCTGACCATCCTCTCAGGCGGCATTATAGAGGCGAGGGAACAGTATTCCTTTTCTATGAAAACCCTCCCCTTCCATATGCTGTTGTACACGAAAGAAGGAAGCGGTATGCTTCGTGCCGGAGGCAAAGATTATATATTGGAAGAACAGACTTTACTGTATTATGACTGTGCTTCTTTCCCGACATGGGAAATCGAGATGGCGGAATCATTTTGGAAATACAATGTTTTCTTTCTGACCGGCAGCGGATTATCTGCCTATGCAAAACTGATTCCCGATGCAGGTCCGCTTTTGATTCATGTTGACCCTTACGGAAATATCCTTCCCTGCATAGAAAAACTGCTCTCCCAGACGGAAGGTACTTCTCTTTACGACAAGCTGACGGACGATATGCTGCTGCGCCGCATCCTGGCCGAACTGTGGATAAATGCCCTTTCTCTGGTACCCTCAAAGAAAGACTATCCTTCTTATCTTATGGAAATCAAACAATCCATGGACACTTTCTTTATGAATGACTTCAGCCTGCAGGAATTGGAAGCCCGTTACCATGTAAACAAATACCGCATCTGCAGAGAGTTCGCTGCGGCCTTTGGAATACCGCCCTTAAAATATCTTAACAAGAGGCGTCTTAACGCTGCCACACAGCTGCTCCTGTCCACCGACAAGCGGGTACATGAGATTTCCCTTGAAGTGGGATTCGAGACCACCAATCATTTTATCAATTTATTTAAAAGGGAGATGGGTACCACTCCGCAGGCATACCGAAATGCAAATAAATAGCGTATAAAAAGTCAGGCTTGTCAGCCTGACTTTTTACATTGCATCACACTATCCTTATGTATAATTCGACCGTTCACAATATACACACCCTGCTTATAATGCTCTCCTGATATTTTGCGGATCATATTCTTCACGGTGCGCTTTGCCATCTCCCTCATATCCGCCTCATAAGTAGTGATACGCACATCACACAGTCCCGGCGGCTGATAATTGTCATACCCCACCACCGAGATATCTTCAGGCACCTTGTATCCCTCTCCTTCAAGTGCCCTTACCAGCATTGCCGCCGCCACATCACTGTTGCATACAAACGCGGTAGGCATCTTCGTCGGAAGCTGTATCTTGAATCCGCCGTCGGACCTGCCGGTATCAGGATCTCTGTCGTTGATTACCCAGTCCCTATTTACATCCACATTATGCTCATACAAGGATTTCACATATCCGAAATAACGGTCCGTAACGCTATCCGTGGACAATACATTTCCCACGAAACCAATATCCTTGTGCCCCATGTCAAAGAGATAATTCGTCATGGCATACATTCCAAAATAGCTGTTGGAGACTACAGAGTCGCATTGTCCGCTCTTTTCATAAAAATCCAAAAAAAGCACCGGAATATCCGCATACTCCATCAGTTTGTCGAGATATTCTTTCTTAAGCCTCCCTATAATCACAAGCCCTTCCGTTTTCTTTTCCTGCAGAAGTTTGGGCATAATCATGCGGCTCTCATCTTCACTCTGCAGCACTTCAAGCATGGTGAAACATCCCCTCTGCACTGCCACGGTAGCCACTTCCTGATATAATGTCCAATAAAACGAGTCATATTTATCCAGAAAACGATCCGCCACGATAGCGCCAATCGTATAACTCACGTTTTTCTTCGCGCGTTCCTGACTGAGTGCAGACGTTGTCCGATATCCCATCTCCGCCGCTTTTTGCTTTATTTTGGCGCGAAGCTCCTCGCTGACTCCCTTTTGATTGGATAACGCTTTTGACACCGTGACAGTGCTGACTCCCATAACTTGGGCTATATCCGCCATTTTTACCGATTTTGCCATAGCTGTTTCCTCTGCCGCTTTTCTCGTTATCAATATTGTTGGTTTATAATTTAAGTAATCTACTTAAATTATAAAGTAAATTTAACTATTGTCAACATTCAATCGCTATATCTGCAGCTGGCGCAGTCGGTAAAACTCTCCTTTCTTCTCCATCAGCTCCTCGTAGCTTCCCATTTCCTGAAGGCCGCCTTTGCCGATGACAGCGATAACATCCGCATTCTTGATGGTGGAAAGTCTGTGTGCCACAATCAGAGTCGTCCTGTTCTTTACAAGTCTCTCCGTGGCAACTCGAATCTTCTCCTCCGCAACGCTGTCAAGTGCCGAAGTCGCTTCGTCGAGAATCAGAATCTTCGGTTCCCGCACGAAGGCTCTGGCAATGGATACTCTCTGCCTCTGTCCGCCCGAAAGATTGCTTCCGTGCTCCAAAACCTGCGTATCCAGACCATTCGGAAGGCTCTTGACTACATCGGTCAAATTAGCTGCTTCAATTACTTGCCACAGCTTTTCATCCGAAATATCGTCCTGTCCGTATGTAATATTCTCCCGTATCGTGCCGCTGAACAAAATGGGCACCTGCGGCACCACCGCGATATGGCTTCGATAACTTTTTAGATCAATTCCTTCAATATCGTTGCCGTCAATCTTTACCCTGCCCTGTGTAGCGTGCAGGAAACCGATGACCATATTTAAGATGGTCGTCTTGCCCGCGCCCGATTCTCCCACGAAGGCCACCGTCTTGCCGGCCTCAATTTCCAGATTCAAATGTTCAAATACAGCGCTGTCGCCGTCCTTATATTGAAATCCTGCATCTTCGAACCGAATCTCGCCCCGCACGGTAGGCAGCGTTCTCTTGTTCGTATTGTCCTCGATATCGTGACACAACAACACATCCCCGATGGAATCCACGGATTCCAATCCCTTGGAGACGGTAGGAAGCAATGTGATTACACCGGACACCTGTGCTACAATAGAGCTGAAATAGGTCTGGTACATAACCACCTCACCCACGCTGATTTTTCCCTGGCTTGCCAGATACCCCGTAAACCCGAGACACAGCACCTGAAATATCTGAAAGGCCACCCAGCTGATGGAGGAAAAGTAAGACTGCACCATATCCAGCCGCAGGCCCGATTTTGCCACATTGTAGAGCTGATGATTCATCTTGCTCGTCTCTTTTTCCTCCAATGCGTGCGCCCTCGTGACCGGAATCATCTCAATCATCTCCATCACGTGGACGGAGGTCTCTTCCATATCTTTTCTGAACTGCCTGTTATAGCGCTTAATCTTTCCCTTAAAAGTCACCATAATGCAGACTGCCACCGGAATGGTTCCTATGAAAAATGCGAAAACCACCAGGCTGTTCGTCACCACGACAAAAAGTGCCACGATCACATTTAATATGATACTGAGAATCGTGATAAATACCTGTGCCGACAGCGTTTCAATCTGCTCCACATCCCTCATAATCTTGGACTGCAGTCTTCCGGACTGCATCTCATTGTGATAAGTGATGGAAAGCTGCTGCAATTTCCGCACAAGCGTGCTTCTGAGGTCCTTCTCCACATTGCGGATTGACCGGGCATAAAAGAGCGTGTGAAAATAGTTCGTGAGCACATTCTGCGCAATCACAATCACCATAAACACCACGTTCCACAGTATCGTCCTGCCCGCATTCTCGGGCGGGTTGGTCGCCACGTTGATGATATTGGCCGTCACAATGGGCAGAATCCACACTGGCGAGTGCTTGATAACAAAGAAAACTACCGATAAAAACAGTTCCAGATAATGTCCTTTATAGATTCCCAAGAGTGTCCGCAGCGAATGATTCTGATTCCGCTTGAAAGTATTGAGAAGTTGTTGCTCCAACTCGCTTAAGTCGTCGGTCTCTTCACTCAACCGGAAATCATATTTTTCTTTTTTTTGTTCCGTCTTTTCCATTATGTTATACTTTCCTTCCGTTCCTATTGTCTTTCTCGCTTAGGCATTTTTACTTAAATAGAAATTCCGAATAATTGACTCTGCCGGTTTTCCGTAAAAATCATATCCGCAGTCCTTTACAGCAGCCTGAAGGGAGCGCTGCTTCCACGCCCAATCCCACAGACAAAATCCCTTCACAAAATCCCTGTTTCCTGCTGTCCGAAACATTTCCTCATACCAATCAGCCTGCTCCTGCAGAGCCAGTTCTCCTCTCACACTCCAATCATTGGGAACATGGGAGGAACCCTCCACGGACATACAGCCCGCCTCTGCAAAGAAGAAAGGTTTCTGAAATTTCTTAACCACCTGCTCAATACGGTGTAATTGACTATCCCAGTCACCGAGCGGATAATAACCGCTGGAAGAAATCATATCCACGCAGTCCCACCACGTCACGTTATCTTCCTGATATTTGTCCGTATTGTAGGAGACAATACCGTCATATACCGTCCTGATTTTCTCAATAAGCTGCCGCCATTCCTTCTCCCTGCGCTCTGACATGACCATCTCACAGCCCGGCAGGAACATCTCACACCCGATATCCTGTGCCAGTTTTGCGTAATGGATTTGAAAATCCGTGTAAGAAGCGAACCAATTACTCCATTTAGGCTCACAGGGCACATCCTTGTCAAAGAAATTAATGTGCGCCCGCCACGTACCGTTCTTGCAATTCACCGTGGGCTTCAGTCCAACGGACAGCCCTTTCTCATGTATATATTCGACCATTCTGGTCAATTCTTCGTTTGACATAGAAGCTTGGCTTTGATAGTCAATTTTCTCTGACTGCGGTGTCTCCTGCACACCGTTGGGCACCAGCATAATAAAATTGGCTCCTGTCCGCTGTATCAGCAAATCCATACTCTCATATGCGGCCTTCTGCTCGAAACTTCCTCTTCCGGCAAAAGCGCCGAAGGTAATTCCTTTGATATATTCCATATGTTTTCCCTCCGGATTCATTACATCATTTTTTTCATTCCACAAACACAAAAAGCACCAAAGCTACTATAGCAACTTTCTGCGTCATATGCTATAATAAAGCCGTACAGAAATTGTATAAATCTCTTATTTCTATCAAGAAAACCTTATTTTACTTAATTTATTACAGTATTTACCTATTACGAGAGGAGCGCTTATGTACTATCTCTATGAAAATCAGGACACGCTTCAATCTCCTTATGAGGCCTTTTTATTCGACACGACTGCTGAAGTGTTTCCCATCAAACCACACTGGCATTACTTCGTGGAGATGCTCTATATCATTGAGGGAACAGCTTTTATTGAGGTAAATCAGCAGGAATGCTATGCATCGGAAGGCGACCTCATACTTTTTCATGCCGGAGACATCCACGCAATCTACTCCGCTTCCGGCAGACATTTACGGTATATGGTCTTAAAGTTCGACTGCAATCGGCTTTCTGTCAGCAGCAACTACACCCCTCGGCTTTCCGCCATATTGCAGTATGCCAGAAAGTCCGGACAGGTGAGCAGTTCATTCCCCGCCGCCCGACTTAAAGATCTCCGGGTACGCAGCCGCTTTGAGACATGCATATGGGAGGCCAGTCATAAAAACTACGGCTACGATGTTCGCATTCACGCAGAGATCAGTTCTCTTCTGATTGAAATTATTCGTCTCTGGCAGGAGGATGGTCTTTCCATGCAGGAGCTTTTCACAGTCCGCACTGAAACGGAAGCTACCATACACAATATTACGGAGTACATTGACCGATATGCCAACGAGACGCTGAAAGTGAAGGATTTGGCAGATATGTGTCACATGAGCTATTCCCATTTTGCCAAGTGCTTTAAAGAGATGTACGGTCGTTCCTGCAAAGACTATCTGGAGCTGATTAAAATAGAAAAAGGGGAAGAGCTTTTGCTTTTCACAGACTCTTCCCTCTCTCAAATCAGTCAGGAACTGGGATTCTCCGATTGCAGCCATTTCATCCGCACCTTCCGCAAATGGAAAAATGCAACGCCCGGACAATTCCGACAAAAACAGCGCGGTCAGTAGCTTACAGGGCAAACTGCGCCATATAGAGCTGATAGTAGATTCCTTTCTTGTCCATAAGCTGTCTTGCATTGCCCTCCTCCACGATTCTGCCGTCTTCCACCACGAAGATTCGATCGGCTTTCTGGATTGTGGACAATCTGTGGGCTATGACGAATGAAGTCCTGCCAGCCAGAAGATGCTCAATTCCCTCCTGTACAAGCAGCTCTGTCTTCGTGTCGATGCTGGATGTCGCCTCGTCGAGAATCAGGATCTTCGGATCGGAAACCATCGTTCTTGCAAAAGCGAGAAGCTGCTTCTGTCCGATGGACAAGCCGCCGCCACGCTCCAGCAATTCCGTATCATACCCCTTATCCAGTTTCATAATAAAATCATGGGCGTTAACCGCCTTCGCCGCGGCTATAATCTCCTCGTCTGTGGCATCAAGTTTACCATAACGTATGTTATCCTTAATTGTCCCCGAGAACAGGAAATTATCCTGTGTCATAATTCCCATCTGTCTTCGCAGACTCTCGATGGAAACCTTCTTCACATCATACCCGTCAATCTTCACCGTGCCCTCCTGAACATCATAGAAACGACTTATCAGATTGACGATGGTAGACTTACCTGCTCCGGTCGCTCCCACCAGGGCAATTGTCTCACCCGGCTTAATCCTGAAGCTCACGTCATCCAACACCTTGACTTTATCGTCGTAGGAGAAGTTCACATGTTCAAAGGTCACCTCGCCCTGAACGGACGGCATCTGGGTCACTCCTTCATCGTCCGCAATCGCCGGCGGCGTGTCCAGAATCTCGAATATACGCTCCGCACCCGCAATATTGGTCACCAACTGATTATAGAAGTTGCTGAGGTTGTGAATAGGATGCCAAAACATATTTAAGTATGTTCCGAAGGCGATAAATGTACCGACGGAAACCTGATCCACGCCGAGCACCACAATACCCGTATAATACAGCAGGATACATCCCAATCCCCATGAAAAATCAATGACTGAGCCGAAGGCGTCACTCATACGCACCGCATCAATAAAGGCAACACGATGCTCTATTAGCAGTTCGTCAAATGTCCTCTCCGTCTCCTGCTGCGCATGGAAACTCTGTATAATCCGCATCCCCGCCATATCCTCATGGATGAAAGCGTTTAGGTTCGCCGATTTCTTTCGAAACAACTGCCAGCGCGGATGTGCCTTGACCTGGATATACACCATGCCAATTGTCATAAACGGAATGGTCATCATGGATGCCAGCGCCAGTTTCGGATTTTTGTAAATCATAATCACCACCACCGCAATGACTGTCAGAGCATCCGGTATCAATGTCGTCACACAGTTGGACAGCACATCCTTAAGCGAGTTAATATCGCCGATAATACGGGACAATATCTTGCCCGTGGGACGACTGTCGAAAAACTGAAAATCCAATTTCTGAATATGTGTATAAAGCTGCTGCCTAATAGTCAACAGTATCTCGTTACACATCTTCGCCATAATGTACATGCGCAATTTCACTGTGATAACCAGAAGCAGATTAATCACAAGTGCAATAATCAAAAGCCTGTACAGGCCGCTTAAATCTTTTACCGCTATGTAATCGTCGATGGCTGACTCCATAATCAGTGGATTAATCAGGCTGACAGCCACGCCGTATCCCATAATCAGCAGCACTAACATAATTCTCCATTTGTACCGGAGCAAATAGCTAAACAGTCTTATCAAAGTTTGCGCTTTGCTGCGTTCCACACTCTGCTCATCGGCTTTATATGAATTGACTGCCATCTGCCTCACCACCTTTCCTATCATTGTCTATACCGGTCAATTCCTTCTCCGGCACATCTCCATACTGAGATTCATAAGTCTCATAATAAAGACCTCTCTGAGCCAACAGCTCCTCATGGGTTCCCCGCTCCGCTATCATACCGTTATCCAGCACAATAATCTCATCCGCATGCCGCACCGCACTGATTCGGTGGGCAATAATGATTTTCGTCGTGTTATTAAGCGTCTTGAGTGTCTGTTGAATCAGATGTTCCGTCTCCATGTCAAGCGCAGATGTGGAATCGTCCAAAACAAGCACCGGGTCTTTCTTCGCCAGCGCTCTTGCGATACTGATACGCTGCTTCTGCCCACCCGATAAGCCCACACCGCGCTCTCCGATAACGGTATCGTATGTATCCTCCATACGCTCGATAAATTCACTCGCCTGCGCTTGTACGGAGGCCTTCCTTACCGTCTTGAATCCTATGTAATCCTTCTTGCCCAGCTTAATATTGTCATTGATCGTATCCGAGAACAGAAATACATCCTGCATCACATAGCTTATACTCGTGCGAAGCTGTTCCAAGGACAGCTCCTTGATATTCACATCATCCAGATAAATATTGCCGTCCGTGGCATCATACATACGCTGTAAAAGCTGTACAATAGATGTCTTGCCCGCACCGGTGGCACCCATGATTCCCAGCGTCTTACCCGCTTCCACCGTGAATGAGATGTCATGCAGTATCTCGTGCATATCCGCTTTGTGGAAAGAAACATTCTCAAACCGAATCTTGCCTTTGACTTCCTGAATTTTGACCGGATTGGTCACTTCCGTAACGCTGGCTTTTTCTCCATAAATTTTCTTAACCTTCTTGTTGGAGGCAACCGCGGCGGAGAAACTGTTAGTCAGCCACCCCAACATTTCCATGGGCCACACAATATTCGTAGAATACTCTACAAAAGCCGTCATCTGCCCAAGCGACATCTCCCCATCAATGACAAATTTTCCACCGACCAATATAGTCAATAACGGGAGCACCTTTGTCACAACGGTAAAGCAGGGATAAAATCTCACGAATACTTTAGACTGTTCCATATTCAAGTCATAGTAGCGTTTGTTGTGTGACAGGAACTTGCTGATTTCATATTTTTCTCTGGCAAAGGCTTTCACTGTTCGCACACCCGCCAGATTTTCTTCAGCAACCGTGTTTAACGCGGCATTCTCCTCACTGATTTCCTCGTATACACGCCCCAGCCTGCGTTCCATAATCACCGCAAAAGAACCGCACAGAAGCATCGCCGCCGTAGGCAGAAGCGCCAGTTTCCAGTTGAGCATATACATACACACCAGAACAATGCTCGTGTGATAGATTACCTCAATCAACAACATGCTGACATAGCCCATGGCATCCCAGATACGGTCAATGTCCTCCTTGACACGTGCCATCAGTTCTCCCGTGTTGGTTCTGTCGAAGAAATCCGCGCTCAAACCCTGGATGTGCCGGAACAAGTCACGTCGCATATCCCCCGAAATCTTGATACCGTTCTTATCGAAAGTGTACTCCTTCACATACTGGAATATACACCGTCCAAGCCCGATGCCGAGAAATCCCAGCAGCAGATATTTCAATTCACCGATGTTGCCGCCCACAATGACATCATCCACCACTCGCGCAGTCAGCCGCGGTGCCATCATGTCCAGTGTGACCGCAATCAAAAGAGATGCAATCGCAATCAGATAAGGAATCCTGTATTCCCATATGTAAGTTGATAGTTTTTTCATAATTTTCTCCCCCAAAATGATAAAGGGCTGTGGCAAAATCACCACAGCCCGTAAATAAGCCTTGCACATATATTGACCGAATCAGTCATCACTATCTGTTCCAACCCGGTTCTCTATCTGCGGAGGTAATTTTGAATAATATAATATTCATTTGTAATGCCGTATTCACATCAAGTCTAAATTTGTTGCTATTCTTAATCATTACGATTACCTCCTTTCTTTCTGATTGATAGCTTAATACAATCCGTTTCTCTTGTCAACGGGTTTCGTCGATTTTATTTTCCTCTGAATTGTTTTTGTTCTGTGCCGACTGATAGTACCACTTCTGCGCTTCCTCGCTGTCCTCCTCCACCGGCGGCATCATCTTCCCTAATATATACTCCATCGGATAAGAAAGAGCGAAAAGATACAGTCCCGGTATAAAAAGTACTGCCCACGGCATCAGGAAAAGCCCTACACAGGCTATGATAAAGACAATCTGTATAGCGATTGTGATTGGCAAATATCTAAAAAATACATATAACGCCGTCTTAATTAACTGTATGTTCTTTTTTTCAAATCTGGATAAAATGGGACAGAGGTAAGCAGTCATCCCCATTAACACAAATAAGACAAACAGCAGCATGAGAAACAGCGTATTATTAAATTCATTCTCATCATTCCAAACATAAAACAAATCAATGGAAAGAATGGCCACAAGAATCCAGAAAAGCACCGTGAGCGGCACAATCTGCCGAAAGTTTGCCTTGAAAGAACGCCAAAACTCCCGCCCGATATACCCCGTCTTATATCTGACACATTTCGCCATGGCATAATATGCCGCCGTAGCGGATGCCCCCGCAGTGATAATCGGCAAAGAACATACCAGCCAAAGAACACCTACATAAAATATATCAAACAATAAACTCATAAAGCGGCTAAATCCGCTGTCAGCGTCAAAGATTCTCATATGCTGCCTATTCCTTAACTTTGTACTCTATGCCTTACTCACCCAGATACGCTTTCTTCACCGCTTCGTTATGCAGCAGTTCATCCGCGTCACCTGACAGGGAGATATTGCCCGTCTCCAACACATAAGCCCTGTCTGCGATGGACAATGCTTTCTTCGCATTCTGCTCTACCAACAGTACCGTCGTACCTGATTCGCTGACTCTTCTGATAATATCGAATATCTCGTTGACGAATATCGGTGAGAGTCCCATGGAGGGCTCATCCATCAGAATAATGCTGGGGTTGCTCATCAGCGCGCGCCCCATAGCAAGCATCTGTTGTTCACCGCCGCTTAAGGTTCCTGCCATCTGAGTGCCGCGCTCCTCCAGTCTCGGGAAGCGCTCATACACCATGTGCAGAGTTTCTTTAATCTCTTCCTTATCTTTTCTCGTATAGGCACCCATCATCAGATTATCATAGACCGACAACTGTGCAAAAACACGCCTTCCCTCGGGTACGTGCGCCATTCCCATAGGCACAATCTTATATCCCGGTGTCTTCGTAATGTCTTTGCCCTCAAAGATGATACTGCCGCTGGTGGGCCTAATCAGTCCCGTAATCGTGTGCAATGTCGTAGTTTTGCCTGCGCCGTTTGCACCAATCAGGGCAATGACTTCGCCCTGCTCTACCTCGAAACTGATTCCTTTAATTGCCTCTATTACACCATAATGAACATGGAGATCTTTTACTTCTAACATTGCCATGTTTGTACACTTCCTTCCCTGCTGCACGTCCCAGTCGCAGTCCGTCCGTGGACAGCTACTCACCCAAATATGCCGTGATGACCTCAGGATTGTTCAGTACATCCTGCGTGTCCCCCTGAGCAAGCACCTCTCCGAAATTGAGCACCGTCAGCTTCTCACAGATACCGGACACCAGCTTCATATCATGCTCAATCAAAAGAATCGTCATATCGAAATGATCCCGCACAAAACGAATCGTGTCCATCAACTCCTTGGTCTCATTGGGGTTCATGCCCGCTGCCGGCTCATCCAACAGAAGCAACTTCGGTTCAGTCGCCATTGCCCTGGCAATCTCCAGCTTTCTCTGCTGTCCGTAAGGCAGGTTCTCTGCCTTATAATCCGCAAAATCCTCCAACCCGAACACCTTGAGAAGCTCCATAGCCCTCTCGTTCATCTCTTTTTCCACCTTAAAGTAACGAGGTAAACGGAAAACTCCCTCAAAGGTGGAGTAAGGATAATGATTGTGCAGTCCGACTTTTACATTATCCAGCACCGGCATATCACCGAACAAACGTATATTTTGAAACGTTCTTGCAATACCCGCTTTACAGATATCGATGGTCTTTTTGCCCGTCAGATTTACGCCGTCCAATAAAATCGCGCCCTCATCCGGCTGATACACGCCTGTCAACAGGTTAAAAATCGTAGTTTTACCTGCACCGTTAGGTCCAATCAAACCGTAGAGCTGTCCCTTTTCCACGGAAATAGCAAATGCGTTGACCGCCCGCAGACCGCCGAAGGAGATTCCTAAGTTTTTCGTCTCTAACAAAGCCATACTTTACTCCTCCTCCTTTGCTTTTCTGCCCGCTGTCAAACGCTGTTTAATCCTTTTTCTGAAGAATATTGCATTGGGGCTCCAGTTAAAAATCATCATAGCAATCAACACGATCGCATAAATCAGCATACGATAATCGCTCAGTGCTCTGAGCACTTCGGGAAGCAGTGTCAAAAGCACCGCAGCAATGATAGAACCGCGGATATTCCCGATACCGCCCAATACCACGAACACCAGAATCAATATGGACATATTGTAGCCGAAGTTCTTAGGCAGCGCATTTAACGTGGAGAGGTTGTGCGCATACAGCACACCCGCCACACCCGCCAAAGATGCAGAGAGCGTGAATGCGATCAGCTTATATTTCGTCACATTGATTCCCACGGATTCGGCAGCAATACGATTGTCGCGGATGGACATAACCGCACGTCCCGTTCTGGAATGGATAAAATTAAGTACGATAAAAAGTGTGACCAGTACGAGAACCACGCCCACCGTAAAATTGGAGTCGTGCGGTGTTCCCGTAACACCCTGCGCACCCTTAATGAGCACGAGTCCGTCTTCCTCTATATTGAGGGCAAGGGCATCCTTCATCGTAAAGTGCACTCCCTTGGAATCCACGCCGAGATAGAGTGCATTGATAATATTTTTAATAATTTCACCAAATGCAAGGGTAACAATCGCCAGATAGTCGCCTTTAAGCCGCAGCACGGGAATACCCACTAAGAATCCTATGACTGCCGCCGATACTGCACCGATGAGAAGCGCAAGGAAAAAGCGCGGGCCTGCCGGCATAGTTTCTTTAAAAGCCAGAGAAAATACTGCGCTGGCAAAAGCGCCCACACACATAAAACCCGCATGTCCCAAACTCAACTCTCCCAGAATACCCACCGTAAGATTTAGTGCAATCGCCACGATGGCGTAAGTACAGAAAGGAACAAGAAGTCCCTGAATCAAACTGGATACGTGACCCGTAGATACCAGAACACGAACCACAATATATGCAAAGATTACCATTCCATAGGTAATCAAATCATTCTTCGTTGTTTTACTTAATATGCCCGCTTTTGTTTTCATTCCGATACTCCTTTGCTAGACTTTCTCCTGAATCTGCCTGCCCAGAAGCCCTGTAGGCTTCACTAAAAGCACAATAATCAGAATGCTGAACACAATTGCATCGGCAAGCTGGGATGAAATATAGGCTTTGCTCAGATTCTCAATAACTCCCAAAAGAATGCCGCCGATAAAAGCACCCGGAATCGAACCGATTCCCCCGAATACCGCCGCCACGAATGCCTTAATTCCCGGCATGGAACCGGTGTAAGGTGTCAGGGACGGATAAGCGGAACATAAGAGCACTCCCGCAATCGCCGCCAAAGATGAGCCAATAGCAAAAGTTACGGCAATTGTGCCGTTCACGTTGATACCCATAAGCTGGGCTGCTCCCTTATCCTCAGACACAGCCGTCATGGCGCGCCCGATCTTGGTCTTTTTTACAAAAAGTGTAAGACCTACCATAATAATCACACTGACAATGACGGTCACAATTGTCACGCTCTTGATGACCAACTGTCCGTCGAACAATACCAAATTCGGAAATGTAACTATGTTGGAAAACGCTTTTGTATCCGAACCGAACACAAGAAGCGCAATATTCTGCAATAAATAGCTGACACCGATTGCCGTAATCAGCACAGCCAGCGGGGATGCTCCCCGAAGAGGTCTGTATGCCACCCTTTCAATCGTCACGCCCAGCACGGTACACACAGCCATGGATATGATAATCGCTGCCAGCGGGTTCATTCCCATGCCGCTGACAGTCACGAACACTGCATATCCGCCAATCATAATAACATCGCCGTGAGCGAAGTTCAGCATCTTGGCGATACCGTATACCATCGTGTATCCGAGCGCAATAAGTGCATATACACTTCCGAGACTTATTCCGTTAATTAAATGGGCTGCAAAACTCATAGTTTGTCACCTCTGTTCTCACATATTCCACTAGTATATTATTAGGAAAGACTTGCTTGCAAGTCGTAGAAGTTCTTGGCGCTGCGTCCAATGGCGCAGCGTCTTTAGAACTTCTTCATCTCATATTACATTGCTGTATAAACGCCACCCTTAATTACAACTGCCTTGGGTGCCTTAGAAGGCTCACCGGAAGCATCCCATGTGATGCCGTCACCTGTCAGACCGTCTACAGTAATCTCTGTCATAGCCTGTGATAAAGCCGCACAGATTTCCTCGTTGGACATGTCGGCCGTGATACCCGCCTTCTCTGCTGCTGCCTTGATGGTGTAGATTGTATCATAACCGTCTGCCGCGAACTGGTTCGGTGTCTCGCCGAATCTGTTGTTGTACTCAGTTACAAAGCTTACTGTCAAATCATCTGTCGCATCTGCCGCAAAAGGAGTTAAGAGCATAACGCCCTCAGCTAAGGAAGCATCAAAGTTCTCAACGCCTAAGATACCGTCTAAGCCGTCACAGCCGAAGAACTGAACATCGAAGCCCATATCGGCTGCCTGTGTCAGAATCAAGGAAGCCTCTGTATAGTAAATCGGCAGGAATACAAGATCAGCGCCCGCATCCTTAGCCTGCTGCAGCTGTACGGAGAAATCTGTCTTGTTATCTGCTGTAAACGCACCTGTTGCTACAATCTCGAAAGGCTGGTTAGCTGCTTCCTGTGCAAACTTCTCATAGATACCGGAAGAGTATATATCAGAGCTGTCATAGATAATCGCTATGCTGGATGCCAGACCATGCTCACCGATATACTGCGCGGACGCAATACCCTGGTTAGGGTCTGAGAAGCAGATGCGGAAAGCGTTGTCATACTGCACACACTCCACTGCAGAACCCGAAGGGGTCAACTGAAACATCTTATCCTGATATGTCCATTCAGACACTGCAACGGAGCATCCACTTGTCACACAGCCGTCAAGAACCTGTGCGCCCCAGTCCTTCAGTGCATTGTAAGCATTAACGGATTTCTCAGCGTCAAGCTCGTCATCCTGAAAATTCAATTCCACCGTCATACCGTTGATACCGCCGGCCGCGTTGATTTCATCAACCGCAATCTGGGAACCGTTTTTTGCTGCGTTACCGTATACTGCCGCACCGCCGGTCAGAGGTCCGATACCGCCGATCTTAAATGTACCGCCGGCTGCCGTAGCTCCCGTGTTGTCTGCCGCACCTGTGTTATCAGCAGAGTCTGTGTTGTCTGTTACGTTGGTTTCTGTACCTGTGCTGCTGCCGCCATCTGCTGCGTCAGAACCGCAGCCGGAAAGTAAAGCTGCCGTCATAGCGCCTGCAAGCACAAGGCTTAACATTTTTTTCTTCATAATTTTTCTCCTCCTGTTAACTATAAAGATTCAAAAAAAGGGACTCCTATATAATAATAAGAAGTCCCACCTTTGAAACTTAGAAAAATCATAGTCAAATTATACAATTTTGTCAATAGTTTTTTGTTAATTTTCCATTTTCCAGAAATATGCACTGTACGGAGGTAACTCGCTGCCACCGCCAAAGTCGTGTTTTGCGCCGCTTATCAGGTCCACCGCCGTGCCGCATCCTGCGTCAAAATGAGCTGTATAGCTTTCTCCGTCCGCATTAATTGCCACAAGTACTCTCTCACCGTCGCACTTACGCTCAAAAATACACTGCTTGTTCGTCAGTACTACAGAGCGGAAATCACCGTAATTAAGTGCAGCAGAGCTCTTTTTCGCCTCGGAGAGCTTCCCAATCCATTCACACAGTTCATTCCACTCAGGCGCCTCAAAGCATGTACGAAGCGCAGGATCACCCTCGCTCTTATGCGCCTTGGCACCCCACTCACTTCCGTAATATACGCAGGGAATGCCCGGCATACCGAAGCACAGCGCATAAATCAGCGGAAGATGCTTTTCATTGCTTAAGTTGCTCGCAATTCGCGTCACATCATGGTTATCCACAAAAGACAGCATATGCTTTCCTTTATACAGTGTCCAGTTCTCCGGACCGAACTGTCTGAGAAGCGAATGATTAATCTCGAACATATTCATACTGTTAAAACTGGAGAACAGACCTTTATAACATTCATAGTTGGTGGCGGAGTGCAGCATCTGCTCATTGACCATCTGATTGTAGTCACCGTGAAGCATCTCACCCAGCAGATAGAAATCCGGCTTCAGTCCGTCCGTGAAGGCTCTCAGCCTCCTGACAAAATCATGATCCAGACAGTAAGCCACATCTAAACGCAGGCCGTCTATGTCAAACTCCTCCACCCATCCTTTGACACTGTCGAGAATGTGGTTGATTACATCTTCGTGTCGCAGATTAAGCTTCACCAAATCGTAATTACCTTCCCATCCCTCATACCAGAGTCCGTCATTATAATTGGAATTACCGTCAAAATTTATATGAAACCAATCTTTATAGGGAGAATCCCAACGTTTCTCAAGCACATCCCGAAATGCCCAGAATCCTCTTCCCACGTGGTTGAAGACGCCGTCGAGCACAACCTTAATGCCGTTGTCATGCAGTTTGGTACATACTTCCTTAAAGTCTTCGTTGGTTCCGAGCCTGCAGTCGATTGTATGGTAGTCCCGCGTATTGTACCCGTGAGTATCTGACTCAAATACCGGAGAAAAATAGATAGCGTTCACACCCAGTTTCTTCATATGAGGAATCCAATCATTCACTTTTAAGATACGGTGTGTAAGCTGCCCGTCATTCTCGAAAGGTGCCCCGCAGAATCCTAAAGGATAAATTTGATAAAAAACACTTTCATATGCCCACATAGCAATATACTCCTTTTTTATCTTCATTTTCGTCAATATGTATTTATTTGTCATACGAAAAACTTACGTCCTCTATTCTATCATTGTTGACACGGATTTGCAAAGTGCATTTCTATTGACTGAACGAGTACCTTTTTTGATAAACTAAAATTCGTTTCCCGACTTTTCCACAGCTTTTTACTTTAAATCTATAAAAAAATACCTCAAAGTGCCAAAGAAATCCCCAATTTCCACAAAGTTATCCACATCGACATATCTGTCATTTCCTTGTGACTTATATTCCTTTTTTTGTCGAAAACAAATGCCATTTTCGAAATTTTATATCATTTTTTTGTCAATTTACTATTTTTCGATGATGAAAGTTGTCAATAAATGTTGTATAATATTTTCGACTCAGTCAATATATTTTGTGGCTTGACGCTATAAGTCAATAGACGTTGACTTATCACTACTCACAAACACTGTCCTATTACATAATGAGAAAGGGGATATATTTATGCAGCCGAAATTAGGATCTCATGTGGGAATGAGCGGCAAAGAAATGATGCTCGGTTCCGTCAAAGAAGCTCTCTCATATGGTGCCGATACATTTATGTTATATACAGGTGCACCTCAGAATACGAAACGCAAGGATATTTCGGAGCTGAATATTACGTCTGCCTGGGAATGTATGCGTGCTCACGGCATGAAAGATTTTGTAGTCCATGCGCCCTACATCATCAATTTGGCCAACACGGTCAATCCGGCCACTTACGAGATTGCAGTGGAATTTCTTGCACTGGAGATTGAACGCACTATTGCGATGGGTTCTCATATTCTGATTCTTCATCCCGGTTCTCACGTGGGTGCAGGCGTGGAAGCAGGTATTGACCGGATTGCTCAAGGACTCAACGAAGTGCTGACCTCTAATCAGGATTGTTATATTGCACTGGAAACCATGGCGGGTAAAGGCTCCGAAATCGGAAGAAATTTTGAGGAACTTGCCGCAATCTACGACAAGGTTATTCATAATGATAAACTCCGGGTCTGCATGGATACATGCCATCTGAATGATGCCGGATATGATATTGTACATGATTTCGACGGGATAATTGACCAATTCGGTCAGTTAATTGGAAAGGAGCAGATAGCCCTTTTTCACATTAATGACAGTAAAAACGAACGCGGCGCAAGCAAGGATCGTCACGCCAATATCGGGCAGGGAACCATCGGTACCGAAGCGCTGCGCTATATTGTCCATCATCCTGACTTTATACATCTGCCCAAGATTCTTGAGACGCCCTATATTCCTTCACCCGAAGACCCGGACAAAACGGTTCCTCCTTATAAAGAAGAGATTGCCATGTTGAGGTGACCGTATCAGTTAATCACCTGTATTACAGCCACTCATCCCAGAACCGTTCCACCTTATGACCAATGCGGTCAACTGTAACAACCTCGCAATGCTGCCACTCTCTGGGAAACAATCTCCGATAAGCAGGCGTTAGGAATCGTTCGTCCAAAAGAGCTACGATACCGAAATCATCGACTGTGCGAATCACTCTCCCCGCAGCCTGTAACACCTTGTTCATGCCGGGATACCGGTAGGCGTAATCGAAACCATTCTCACCCCAGCTGTCAAAATACTGTTTCAACAATTCACGCTCATTACACACCTGAGGCAGTCCGGTTCCCACAATGACAGCTCCGATGAGACTGTCATTCTTCAAATCGATTCCCTCACTGAAAATACCGCCCATCACACAGAATCCAAGCAGACTTTTCTCATCCTCCACTTCAATTTCCATCTGAATCAAAGAGTTTAGGTCACATTCCTCATTGCCTGTAAATCGATTTAAGAACGCTTCCCGCGCCTGTTCATTCATATAGTCTTCCTGTACAATGCACTCTACGCTCTCATCCGCGTTAAAATAGTGCATATAGATTTCATAGACACTTTTCAGAAAAGCATGGGACGGGAAAAAAAGCATATAATTCCCATGCCTTTTCCCAATCATCTCATTTATATAAGAAGCAATCCGGTAATACTCTTCATCACTTCGACGTGTATATTTGCTTGTCACATCACTGCAGATATACAGTCCCAGCTTCTCCGGTCGAAAAACGGACTTGGCATACACTTCATAATCTCCCTCATCTGCTCCCAGAAGCGTTTTATAATACTGTATCGGCAAAAGTGTTGCCGAAAACAGAATTGTACTTCTTCCGCGCATCATGCACTCACGCAGATTTTTCGCCGGATTTACGCAGAATAATTTCAGGATAAAACTGCCGTCCGACTCCATCTGTGAGTAAGTAATATAGTTCTCATCCGCCAGCTCGTACATCTCCAGAAAATGGGAGATCTCGAAATAGAATTCCAGTACATCTCCTCGCACCGGGCTGTCCTCATGGTCCTCTAAATAATCGTCGATTGCCGCACTCAGTCTTGTCAACGCACGAACGAAGGAGTCGATGTACTCCTCCACTTTATAAGTCTCGCACTCTCTCTTTAATTCCAGCAGTTCTTTATTACAATGATTCAAATGCCATGCAATTCGCTCATCATATGCTTTCACAGTTCTTCTCAACTGCAGAAAATCTTCCTTACAGAGCACTGCGCTGTACATATCCCTTCCGCGCTCCACCAAATTGTGCGCTTCGTCAATCAGGAAAACATACTCACCCTTTACCCCCTCGGAGAAAAATCTCCGCAGATACACGTGCGGATCAAAAACATAATTGTAGTCGCAGATGACTCCGTCGGAGAACAGACTCATGTCCAGACACATCTCGAAAGGGCAGACATTATGCTTTCTCGCATATTCTTCAATCATTTCCCTGTCAAATACGTCCTCATGGGTGAGCAGCTCATACATGGCATCGTTGATTCTGTCATAGTGCCCTTTGGCGTATGGGCAATACTCGGGATTACACTCCGTCTCCTCCATAAAGCAGATTTTCTCCTTGGCGGTCAATACCACGCTCTTGAATTGCAGACCGTGATCCCGCAAAAGTGCAAAGGTCTGCGCAGCTACCGTACGGGTGATAGTCTTGGCGGTTAAATAAAAGATTTTCTCGCACATTCCCTCACCCATGGCTTTCACCGCGGGAAAAACCGTTGACACCGTCTTGCCGACTCCGGTGGGTGCCTCGATAAAAAGTTTACGCTTGTGGTAAATTGTCTGATAGACGTAAGAGACCAAATCTTTTTGTCCCTCTCTATAGTCGAAAGGAAACTGCAGCGCTTTAATGGAACTTTGTCGTGCCTGCTGCCACTTAAAATTATAGTCAGCCCACTTTCGGTATTGCTCTACCACTTCCTCAAACCACTGTTGCAGCTGTGTAAAAGTATATTCATGATGAAAGTACCGAATCTCCTCGGTTTCCAGATGACAGTAGGTCATACGGATATACACAGAAGAAAGTCCGCTCTGTACGGCTAAAATATAGGCATAACATTTTGCCTGTGCAAGGTGAACCGGCACAGCTTCTTTCATTTTCTTTAAATCACGGAAAGTACCTTTAATCTCATCAATCGTCACCCTGATATTTTGTATCTGCCCCGGAGAAAGCTTTGTATCTATAAGCTCCGGTACACTGCTGATGTCCCCGGAGTCCTCCATAACAATACCGTCAGCCCTTCCTTCAATCAGAATATCATACTCGTCTGCCGGGTAACGATATGAGAGGGGCACCTCGGCATGATACTCAGGACCCATCCGCCGCTGAATCATGCGATGGATGCGGCTGCCCTCCTGCATCGCATTTTCACCGGATACTGCTTTTCTATTGTCGATGTCACCGGAGCGCAGGATAAATTCTACCAGACTCCTGACCGAGATACGAACTTCCATAGTTTCCTGTCCTGTTTTCTAATTACATGAGAAGACTCCCTACCTAAGATATTACGCTATCTTAAATAGGGAGTCAATGTTACACGTTTCTTCCGGATTATATAATTAGCAAGCCACTGCAAATTTGCCAAGGTACTTTTCGAAATCTGCGTCGTATCCGTTGTAGGTAACGGTCAACACCTGATTAAAGTTAAGTCCCAGCACACCTATGAGCGATTTGGCATCCACTATAAAGCTATTATAGGAGATGTCCACGTCAAAGATGCATTTTGTTGCAGCCGATACGAAGTCTTTCACTTCATCCGGTCTCAGTTTAATTCTGTGTTGCATAACATTCACCTTCCTTTTCCATTTATGCATGCAAAAGGCACACATAGAAAAATTGTTTTCTTTCTCCTCATTTGACATGATTATACTCTTTTAAATTTATTTGTAAAGAGGTATTTTTTATTTTTTAGCGAATTCCACCATATAATCTTGGAAGCGCAGCGGGAGCATTTGCTGCTGTAAACGGATGTTTTTACGCTCTTTAATTGCAATCGTGTTATGAAAAAGCGTAAACAGCTCCTGATACCTTAACTCGTCTCCTGAATACTTAAGCTTCTCTTGAATCGATTCGTCCACTCCCGACACAAGATACCACGCCTCCCCGGCAGGATGCACACCGAACAATCCCCGCCTTTCATCGTGTATCATAAAGTGTTCCGGAGATAAACGGTCTGCGAAATGAGGCATAATAAATGACACAACATCATTTTCAGGCCCAATCTTCGCGTATAAGATACCCTGTTCCAGTTCCTGAAACCGTAAAAATTCTATCTCATGATGAGCCTCGTTGGCAGTACGCCGAGAAAGTTCAAAGGTCCGTGTCACATAGGGATTCCGCAAATTATCCATCGTCCGTCTGCCGCTGCCGCCGGTAATACCATCCACCACCGTCCGATATACGGCCTCGCCCTTGTCCGGATAACACGAGGCTGCTGCACGGCACAGGGCAAGATACACTTCCTCTCCGAGTCTGTTTTTCAATGTTCTGATGACCTTATCAGTCTTGGTCAAATCTGCTTTGCTATACAGATAAGTCGCAAACAATCTGTAATTGTCCTCCTCGCCCACCTGTACATGGATATGCTCATGCCCTTCCCTTAAGGCATAAGCATCATAGATTGCCGTAAAGATTCCTTCCAGAGAGTCCTCGCAAATAATATATTTTTCTTCCATGGTATCTCCTCATATTCTATCGCAATGAATCAGGCGGGAGCAAATTCCTACATCGTCACGCTTTCGCTCTTACTTAATTCCAATTTTCAAATAACGACATCTGCCTGTACGTCGTTCCGTCAGGCATGAAGGGCAATTTCTCGCCCCGTCCCATCTGATTCTGATAGGTAAGATTACGCACGATATAGTCCTCGTCTATTTTCGTGGGATACATCATCCTGCCGTTACAGGTAATAAAGTACAGCGCACGTTTCAGGACAACACCAATCTTCTTCAAGTCGTCAAAGGTGAGATTCCCGAACCGTCTGGCCGCCACAATACGTCTGGCACTCTTCACTCCCACGCCGGGAATACGCAGCAGCAAACGATAATCCGCACGATTGACTTCTACAGGAAATACTTCCAGATGCCTTACCGCCCAATCCGCCTTCGGGTCGATTGCCATGTTAAAATTAGGACGATCCACAGTCAGTAATTCATCTACTTTAAAATCATAAAACCGAAGCAGCCAATCCGCCTGATACAGTCTGTGCTCCCGAAGAAGCGGTGGTCCGGAAACAGCGGCGGGAAGCTCCCTGTCCTCATTCACGTTTACAAACGCCGAATAGTAAACTCTTTTTAGGGAAAATTTATCATACAAATTCTCCGCCACCGACATAATCTGATAATCGCTTTCCGGCAGCGCTCCGATTACCATCTGGGTGGACTGCCCTGCTTCACAAAAATGTGGTGCGTGCTTATATAAAGTAAGCTCATTCTTATTCGCCGTGATACCGTTCTGAATCTGCCGCATCGGTTTTAGTATATTCTTGCGGTGCTTGTTCGGCGCCATCTCACGCAGACCTTCCGCCGTTGCCATCTCCAGATTCACACTCATACGGTCCACCAGATATCCCGCCCTCTGTATGAGCAAAGGATCCGCACCCGGGATTGCTTTCACGTGTATATACCCCTGAAAACGATGCACCGTGCGCAGCTTGTGTACCGTCTCACAGATCAGCTCCATCGTGTAATTCGGGCTGTAGAGAATCCCCGAGCTTAAGAACAATCCTTCTATATAATTACGCCTGTAAAATTCCATGGTCAGTTCACAGACCTCGTCCGGCGTGAAGGATGCTCTGGGAACATCGTTGGATTTCCTGTTAATACAATATCTGCAGTCATAAATACACTCGTTCGTAAACAGTATTTTTAACAGGGAAATACATCTGCCGTCGGCAGAGAAGCTATGGCACAACCCCGCAGCCACAGTATTGCCGATGCCAGTGCCGTCATTGCGGCGAGACGATCCGCTGGAGCTACAGGATACATCGTATTTTGCAGCATCCGCAAGTATTTTCAGTTTCTCCATAACCGACATCTGCGGCGATATTCTGACTTCCATTCTATAGTAAACCCCTTAAGAACAAATGTTCGTTTTTCTTATATTTTACCATACCTCTGTATTATATGCAACAAATTTTAGAACATACGTTTGTTTTGTTTTAAGCCGTACTGCTATCAACTTGATAAAAACCTCTTGATTTCTTTCCGTAAAAGCGGTTAAATAGTAATGAAAAAAATATAAGTGAGGTTTTCCGATGGATAACTTAATGATTCCCAAAGATTATAAGTCAGCGCTGAATCTGTACGATACACAGATTGGCATTAAGACTGTAAAAGACTTTTTCCAGACTCAGCTCGCAAAGGAGCTTCACCTGCTGCGTGTCTCCGCACCGCTTTTCGTAGAGCCCTCTTCCGGACTCAACGACAACTTAAACGGCGTGGAACGTCCGGTATCCTTCGGCATCAAAGAACAAAACGATGCGCCTGCGGAAGTGGTACATTCACTCGCCAAGTGGAAACGCTTTGCACTGCAGAAATACGGCTTCTCCATGGGAGAGGGACTGTATACGGATATGAGCGCCATCCGAAGAGATGAACAGACCGATAATATTCATTCTATCTATGTGGATCAGTGGGACTGGGAGAAAATCATTGACAGACAGGATCGCAACATGGATTTCCTGAAAGAGACGGTTCGCACAATCTACCGTGTGCTGCGCAAAACTGAGAAATACATGGCGATTCAATATGACTACATAACGGAAATTCTTCCGGAAGACATTTTCTTCATCACCACGCAGGAATTGGAAAACATGTTTCCGAATGATACACCTAAGCAGAGAGAATATCACATCGCCAGAGCAAAAGGGGCTGTCTGCGTTATGCAGATTGGCGACTTGTTGGAGTCCGGTGAGAAGCACGACGGGCGAGCTCCCGATTATGACGATTGGAGTTTAAATGCGGACATTGTCGTTTACTATCCGGTACTGGATATCGCATTGGAGCTTTCCTCCATGGGCATTCGTGTGGATAAGGACTCACTGGTGAGCCAGCTTGAAAAAGCAGGATGTCCGGAGCGTGCAGAGCTTCCCTTCCAGAAGGCCGTTCTGGAGGAAACACTGCCTCTTACGATCGGCGGCGGTATCGGTCAGTCACGAATCTGTATGTTCTACCTGCGAAAGGCTCATATCGGAGAAGTACAATCCTCCATATGGCCGCCCGAAGTTGTAGGGGAAACACAGGCAAACGGAATACAACTATTATAATATAAATAAGAAGTCTTTCCTCAAGCTTATTGCAGGTGTTGCAATATGACTTTGGGAAAGGCTTTTCATATCATTATATTTCCATCTATATATATCTTTTATATTTAATTTGTTTCTTGGACAAACGGAAACTTTACTGTCAGTTCTGCGTCAATTTCCAGCATATTCAGTATACGACTCGCAGCTCCTGAAGGCCTGTTGATCCCAGCCTCCCAAGCCTCTACTGTCTTTGTTGAAACACCCATATATCCGGCAAAAAGTTTCTGAGACAGTCCTGTTTTCTTTCTGATGTTTTGTACTTCTTGTGCGTCATATTCTTTTATAGGCATAATGGATACTGTACGCCTCTTAAGCTTTTTCTCTTTGCTTTCGGCATCCTCTAATGCTTCTGATAGACCGGTCAAGATACTATCATATACGCTTCTCATGATAACCACCTCACATATTAAATTCTGTGCTCTAGTATCTGAATCATTTTGCTGATATTATTGCGTTCTGCACGAGTTAAGTTATCCTTCTCGCTCTTGGGATATAGCGTAATCAAATATACTGTTTCCTTTTCGGCAAGGTCCACGTAGCACACTCTGACACTACCTCTTTTCCCTTTGTTGTCATGAGCAAATCGGAGCTTACGTAATCCGCCTGTTCCACTGATTACTTTGCCGACTTTTGGGTTTTTTAGTATCTCCAATTCCAAGCGCCTTAAATCCTGATCTTCTAAACCCAATCGCTCCCAGTTTCTGACAAACTCTTGAGTTTGAATAAAAGTTCGCGTCATTTATGTTCCTCATTACCACTATTATACCCTATTGAATAGGGTGTATCAACAGTTCTTTTGTGATTTTACATATTTATCAGAAATTTTTACCGGAAATCTGACAGAACCTGTCATGAATGTGCTTGATGCACATGATGAAAACTTATCTGATAGTCTGTATGATATCAGACGTATTGATTATTGTCAAATATGGAATAGCTAATTTCATGCCCATGTCAAAAAATATGCCGACAGCATCATTCCGATCTCCACCGAGCACATAATAACGGCAATGATTAACTCTTTCAAAATCCGATCCACTTCTGCCTTCTCTTTTTCGCTCCTGCTGTATTCGTCATCTACATGATACTCTTTTTTATCTATTACCGAATAACATAACCAAGGCCAGAAGGAAAAAAGCGGCATGAGAAACCCCACTGTAAGAATCCACTTACTTCCCCAAGAATCTGCATCCCAATTTGTTGAATAATGAATCGGGACGTATTGAGGCAGATTGATCCAGACAGCAAAGCAAAAAACTTCTACAAGCAAGACAACCGTCACTAACAGTTTTTTTAATCCCGCGCTCTTCATAACTGAACTTCTCTTACTCCCCGCACATCACACTGCAATAACCGGATTACTCACTTATTACGTAAAATGATACATCTCCTCTGTCTCTCTGTTCCGATACTCATGCTTCTCATAGTATCCGATCAGATTCCCAGTCTCGTCGCGGAGCGCAACCATATACACGTCTTTGTTTTCTTTCTCATTGTAGAAGGTATATATTCTGTTATGGTCTGCGCTTTCTGCAAACCATGCCACAACCTTCTTAATCATCTCATTAGCTTGCTCTGAGTGACAATTAAACAGACTCTTCCCGACAAGCCCTGCTCCACCCCTTTTGGCATACCTGGCAGCAGCCGCGGGATTCATATAGATAATCTCATGCTCCAAGTTACAAATCACGACTGCGCATAAATCCTGCTCCACAATGCTCCTAAGAAAGGGGGTTAAATTCATTATTTATATCCTCCACAATGCTCTCGTCAAGTTCGCCCTTACGTGCCATATCCATCATAATCGAAATGGATTGTTCATGTGACATACCATCCTTGTAGGGTCTTTTTTCTGTCAACGCCTGATATATATCAATGCAGGCCATCAGTCGTTCCTCTAAACTGAGTTCTTCCGCTGTCAAACCTTGCGGATAGCCTGCTCCGTTCAGCTTTTCGTGATGATTGGATGCCCAGTTGACTATATCGGGAATTTCTTTTATTTGGTTTAATATGTAATGGGTTGCGGCAGCGTGATTTTTCATTTTCGAGAATTCATTTTCGGTAAGCTTGCCCGGCTTTTCCAGAATATCGTTTACAACAGCCAGCTTGCCTATATCATGCATTGCCCCCGCAAAATAGTAACGAAGTACTTTTTCGTCATCGAAACCATAGTAATGTGCCATTTTTTCCGCTTTTTCCGCAACACCCCTTGAATGATTCTGCGTAAATTCAGATTTGTAATCCACTATTTTTGCAAACAATCCCGCAATATTACGGACTTCCTCATCAGAGTAATCTAAAATCTCCTCATGAAGTTTCTCACGCAGACAGGACAGTGCATCTTTGTTATGCAAACATACAAGTTTATCATAATCTACGGCTTTGAGGAACAATTCTACAGCTTCTTTGGAAAACAGAATTCCCGCCTCTTTTTCTACCCATCCGCGAAGCTCTTCAAATTCCGCATTCGTCAGAGTCGTCAGCCGTCTTGACGTATCTACACTATCAGCCAAACGCAGGATTTGAGATTTAAGAGTCGTCTCGGAATCCGTCATTCCCAGCGGTCCGCTACCGTTAGCATTTTCGTGATGAAATAGGATGATATTCTTCACATCTGTACGGAATGGCATCAATCGAATATTCTGTTCTCCGATAACACTGTGGTCATGATCCAGCTTAGACCTTTTCATTTTAGCTATATCGGAAGGTACCACGGATAAAAGCTCTGACATCGAGCTGTGTGAGAGTTCTTCATGAATATACTCTGTCAATGCATTATCGTGAAGTAAACAGCAGCCTATAAAATCCCGCAATTCCTCTTCCCGATATCCTGCTTCCTCTCCCATTATAAGTGAAAGATATGCCACACGCTTACCATGTCCTGTATCAAGTCCCAATAATTCCTCTTCTACCTTGTCCAATGCGAATGATAAGGCATAAAGCATATCCGTCAAATCCAACTTCATATGTGACTATCCCTCCAATACGGTTTTCATCTAGGGTAAATTTAGTTTATCTTTACATTTACATCAACCGGTTTATCTTCTCGAAAATCATATTATATTTCTCTGCAGCTTCTTTGAATTCAATTTGACTATTGTTTAATGACACTTCACAGAATAATTTTAAGAGAAGGATTTGTTTATCCATGCTTTCCAGTGTCAACGCCTTATCCCAGACTTCGATTAATGTATCTTTCTCGCCTAGCAGCAGGTAATCTGCTGAAAAATTAAGTTTATTCTTCATCTTATTCAATGTGCTAAACGTAATATTATCTTACTTGTCTCTGCAACTTATCCTCCACAATGTTGTTTTAATTGTATACCCCCAAAAAGTTCTGTGTCAATATTTTCGGAAGCGGTTACCACACTTAATAATTATAGAAATTATTATGTAGGCATTGTCCTCGCTGACGCGGGTTAAGTCTTACTTATCGTCATGAGAGATTAATTATATATGTAAGAAAATACACTGCCGGAAACGTCCTATGCATTCAAAAGTGCTTGTCTAGTAAAAAGAGGGATAGGGTCTAATTCGGGGAAAATATTCTATTTGGAATATTTATATTCCGTAGGGAATATTCCATATGGAATATCATTATTCTATTTTGGAATAATCTTGCACAATTCGATTAATTGTGTGACAATTCAAAAGGCAGAGCAGATCCAAGCTGGATAAGGGAAAAGCGGCAAAAAAGAGACTTCCACAACGGAAGTCCCTCAAAAAATAGGTTTTGATTCTCTTTATATTGGGCGGAAAATATTCTATGCGGAATATTATTATTCTGTTGGGGAATATTTACTCAAAATATTTTTGTCCTCACCTCTATCATAGATTAGGAAATCAAGATAAAACACTTTACTGATATCTGCCTCTATTGATGCAAATACGTCATATGTTCTCATTATACACAATCAAAAAGGCAAAAGTACTGAAGAATCCAAAGGAATTCTATGGAACGTGAATCTTAGCTTTAACTAAATAACCGTGACATCAAAAATCAAACTAATTAGCAACATTGGACGATAGAACTAATATAAGTTCATCATCAACAGGATATTATGATACTGTTCTTAATACAGCATAAGTCAACTTTACCCATCTACCATCATGTCGTTAAACCTTTCTTATTGCAACAAAGAAAACGTTCCATTACTATCTTTCTCATTACATTCTTTACAACAATAGTTAGGAAATTCGATTTTTCATTCTAAAATAAATTAATTTGTCATTATTTCATTTATACTACACTAATTTCTTTTAATGATATTCCTGTAATACTATTGTTGTTAATTGCTTTCATAAAGTTTTCTGATACAAAAATGGGAATCTCCTGCCGATTTGCGAGTTTAAATATATCAGAATTCTCTGTCTTATCAGCATATATCCCAAACTTGCTTACAGTATATATTGTACCTATGCCAGCCATTTCTGTGGTAAAGTATTTTGACTTTTCTAAACATAGCGCATCAACTACTCTCACAATATTTGCAATATAATATCCTGCTAATTCTTCGTCACTTGACTTTTCAGCAATCCGTATTGGCAAATATTGTATATCAGTATTCATACTCTCCAATAAATCTTTCAATTTATTAGAAACAACGAACCACCCTTTATCATTTGCCAAATAATCCGTAGGAATACTTCCTTCTTGCTTATCATAATAAAAACTGAATTTATTATCCCACCCACAATACATCTTACCTACCTGAAATGCATTCTGAGGAATATTATGTTTTTTTTCGTAATGGCATATTATATCATTCTTTCGCTCCATATCCATAGATAATTTATAATATTTCATTAATCACCCACCAAATTATTCCAATAATTTTTATATAACATATCAGGATTATCACTAATTTCATCTTTTAAATTCTCAAATAATTTAAGAAATTTATCCTGATCACCCTGCGCTATTTCATCAAATTGTTTCATACTATCTAAAATATATTCATGATATTCATTTGGATGACGACCTTGATGTGGCAACATTTTTTTGTTCCAATCATCATCCAAATCCAAATCATATTTATTTGTAATTTCCTCAAACTGTGGTGTATATGTTTGATTTTTATTTGATGCAAAATGATGTTCTTGTTCTGGTTTTGTCGATTCCTGCTCTTTAGGTTTAGTTTCTCCACAATCTTTTTGCGCAAACCCACTCGGATCATAGTACATCACCGGATTATTCGCGCAGTAAGCATACAGATTCAGCCCATCTCCACGGTAGGTATCTTCCTGCGTAAATCTTCCTATGACAGGATTGTAGTACCTTGCCCGTAAGTAATACTGTCCTGTCTCCTGGTCGTACTGCTGTCCTGTGTACAGGATGCGGTTTGTGAGGTCTTCCCTGCTTTCAAGGAGATTGCCGAATCCGTCATAGCTGTAGAGGTTCTCTGTCCCTCCGTTTGGGCCTGTGACATAAGCAGTACTTCCCTGCTCGTCCTGATGATAAGCATGGAAAGTGTTGTTTTCCAGGTTCTGCACATGAGATAGCCCTGCACCTGACAGATGTCTCCTGATGGGCATACTGTCCCCGTTGCACTCTGCGAGGATTTCTCCGTTGTAGAACAGGAAGGTGGTGCTCTTTCCGTTCTCTGTCAGTCCCGCACGAAGACCTTCCCCGTCATACAGGTTCTCCTGCTCCCGTCCGTCAGGTAACTGTACGTGTGTCTGGCGGTTCAAAAGGTCATAACGGTAGCCTGTCTCTTTCTCTCCCTCCTTCTCCTTAATAAGGCTTCCGTTCTCATCATACAGATAGGCTGTGACGGCTGACAGACTCCTTTTTTCCGTCAGCTCGTTTCTTTCATTGTAGCAGTAGTTCTCCTCCCCGTCAATGACGCTGTCCATGTTACCGTCTGCAGTAAGGGCATAGTGGTAGCGCTGTTTGCTTAAGCGGTTGCCGCTAAGGTCATAGGCATACTTCTCCCCGCCCTCCCGTCGGTTTTCCATGGTGAGACGGTTCATGGCATCATAGCAGAAGACGGTGTTCATCTCCTGCTTTCCTCCCACTCCCATGCGCTGTCCGGTCTTTCCTAAGCGGTTGCCGTTCAGGTCATAGAGCATGAAGGCATCATAGAGCAGTCCTTCCTCCGTGCCGTTTCCTATGGTGAGACGGGAGATGTTGCCGTCACCGTCGTATTCATAGGACGTGGTGATGCCGTTGGAAGTGCGGATTTCTTTCAGCCGTCCTGCATTGGTGTAGTTGTACTCGGTGAGGACCTCTCCGTTACTATCTTTCAGACATTTGAGCCTTCCGTTTTCGTCATACTCATAGAATGCTGTCTTTCCGCTCACATCCGTCAGGCTCTTAAGCTCTCCGTTCTTATAGTAATCACAGGAGATGACCTGTTTCCCGCTGTTCCATTTCTTGAGAAGCTTTCCGTCAGGACGATACTCGTAGGTATAGCAGAAACCTCCCGCCACGGACTTCTTAAGCTGTCCGAAATCGTCATACTCCCATGTGCCCATCACATGACGTTCACCCCTGCTGTCCGTACAGGTCTGCAGGATGGGCTGTCCGTAGATGTTGTATCTGGTTTCTGTCACTGTGCCCTTGCGGTCCGTATGCCATACCTGTCTGCCCTCCCTGTCATAACGGAAGGTCTCGGTGTTGCCGCTCTGGTCCGTGATGGCGCATACCTGTCCCTGACTGTTATAAGCATACCTGATTACGCCGCCCCTTGCGTATGTGGTTGCGGTGATGTTCCCTGCCGCGTCATAGACATACTGCTCCCGTCCGCCTTCCGCTGTCTGTACGGAGGCGATCCTTCCCCACGCATCCAGTCCGTACGAAGTGTGATTGCCGCATCCGTCCTCCACGCCCGTGATGCGTCCTCTGGTGTCATAAATAAGTCTCTGGGCAGGCCTTCCCTGCTTCCTGCTTGCTGCCGTATAGGCTTGTATCTGCTCATCCTGCAGTCCGTAACGGTATGTTGCTCCCACACCGTCACTGTCCACGGTCTCTGTCCGGTTGCCCCTGTTGTCATAGCTGTTCTTCTCTTCCGCTATGCCGTTCCGGCTGCGTTCCAGAAGGTTGCCCTTCATATCATACCTGAAGGTCAGGCTGCCGTATTTCTCCTCCTCCATAGCCAGGAGCTGTTTCTGTCCCGTTCTCCTGTCATTCTTGTCATAGGACAGCATGAACACGGGACCGTCCAGTTCCCCTGCATGAGTGAGGCGGTCTTTCAGGTCATAATCATATGTAAGCTCCCGTGCCTTTCCGTCCTTTCCTATCTGTCTTACGGAGGTGACATTCCCCGCCCTGTCATAGGAGATACGGGTAGTGCGCTCTATGCCGTTGGCTTTGTCCTCTAGTTTTTCCTCTGTGAGCCTGTCCATGTCGTCATAGCTGCGGCTGACATGGTATCCTTCCGGTGTCACGACATGGATACGGTTTCCGTTCTCATCATAGGTGTATGTAGTGACGGCTGTTACTGCTGTTGTCCCTGCCTCTTCCGCAAGACCGCTGTCTAGGATTTCTTTCTTTTCTGTCAACCTTCCCGCTTTATCATAGGTATATTTTATCTTCTTAAGGACAGTCCTTCCGCCCTCATTACCCTCTTTATCTTCTCCGCTCCGTATGACCTGTTCTTCCCCGATGCGGTTGCCCCTGGCATCATAGCGGTAGGATACTCTCGCACCCTGTCCGTCTTCCACCCTTACCAGGCGGTTTCTTGCATCATAAGCGAAGGTCAGTGTCAGGTCCTCCCCTTCCGTCAGGAGTTCCCCCTCTGCCCCGTAGTTCCCGCCATGGCGTATCTCTTTGATGCGGTTTCCGTTATCGTCATACTCATAGGAAGTCTTGCGGTAAGTAACCGCAGACGCTTCCTCTCCCACGGGTACAAGCTCCTGCACCAGCCTTCCCAGCAGGTCATAAGTATAGTAAGTGCTGCATCCCCGCGCATCCGTGCGGCGTATGCAGTTGCCACGCAGGTCATAGGCATAGGTCTCCTCGATGGTGCCCTCAGGTCCTGTTACGGATACCAGACGGTTGCCCTCGTCATAGGCATACTGCCACCCTGCCCCGTCGTCCGTCTTCTCGTTATACTGCTCCGGCAGCACGTGTTTGATACGGTTGCCGTTGCTGTCATGGAAGAATCTCTCCACGCCGCCGTCGGGATAGTGGATGCGCAGCATCCGGTTCTCCCCGTCATAGTCGTAGGCAGTGCCTTCTCCGTCCTGTGTCTTATTGTCATAAGCGTTGGGGTGCACTTCCTTTAAGACATTACCCTCTCCGTCACGGTATTTCCTCTCATGGCTTCCGTCAGGATATGCGGTATCGATGAGCCGCTCCAGGAAGTCATACCGATACTCCGTCCGCTTCCCGCTCTGCTCCTTCCACTGGATGGGTGTGTACAGGGCAAGCTTTCTTCCCATGCCGTCATACAGGTATCTGGTCTCGTTGCCCTCGCCGTCACGTTCCATGGTGCGGTAGCCGCCCTTGTTATAGGCATACTCCCACCGTACCGCGCCGTCGTCTTCCGTCAGTTTCCTTCCGTTCCTGCTGTAAGTGCAGGTGAGGTTCGTGCCGTCTCCGTATACCGTCACGGAAGGGTAGGCGCTGTCTTCCTCGTAGCGGTAGGTTGTCTCGTACCCTTCCCCGTCGGTCTCCTTGGTGAGGCGGCCCATATCGTCATACTCGTAGAGGCGTTCGGTGTAATGGTTATCGTATGCTTTCTCTATTCTGGATGTGATGTTGTGGGAGCTGTCATAGGTGAGCAGTCTCTCATAGCCGCTGTTGTCGCTGACACGGACTAGGTCTTGTTTATCATCATAGTGGTACTCTGTGATAAGCCCCTGCGGCGCTTCCTCCTTAAGCAGGTGTCCTATGGCATCATACTCTTTGCGGGTCTCCCATCCCATCCTGTCTCTCTCCAGGATGCGGTTGCCGTGGGCATCATACTCGTAATACTCGCTGCTTCCGTCGGGATATACGACTTCCCGCACTGTCATCCGCTCGTCGTAGCGGTATTCCTTCACACCCGGATAGGCGCTGTACTCCATGCCCACCTTTTTCTCCCTGTCATGGTAGGACAGCCGGTAGGTATCGCCGTTAGCCAGTGTCTGGAGGGTCACCCTTCCCGTGCCGTCATACTCGTTGGTCAGGTAGGATAATCCGGTCTGGTCCGTGGGACGGATCAGATATCCTTCCGATGAATAGGCATAGCGGGTCACGCCGCCGTCCATATGGATGACTTCCGTCAGCAGTCCTCCCTCATAGCGGTAGCCGATGCTCCGTCCCGTATCATCCTGCATGCGGACAAGCTTCCCTTCGTGGAATTCGAAGGTCACCACATACCCTAATGCGGTCACCATGCGGCACAGGCTGCCGTTCTCATAGTGGAATGTGAGGCTCCTGCCGTTACGGCTCGTCACTGCCTTCAGGCTGCCTTCCGGATGGTAGCGGTAGTATGTATGTTTATGGAGGTCTGTGACGATCCACTCCTCCCCGATCTCGTCATAGTTTAATG
>JAFLTE010000090.1 GCA_022510565.1 Lachnospiraceae bacterium
GAAAAAGAAGGACCACGCGCTGTCCGGGAATAGGGCAGCGCATCGGGAATGTCATATCCTCCCGGACTGGCTATTGGTTTATCGCATTTCGAGGCATTGGGCTCACTGTAAACGCAGGATCTCATCCAGCAGCCGGTGGGCAGCTTCCGTCTTGGTCATCATCGGCAGCGGGAGTATGTTATCCCGGGTAATCAAGGTCAGCACATTGGTGGTAGTACCAAAGCCCGCCCCCTCCTCTTTCAGGTTGTTGGCCGCGATGATGTCCAGGTTCTTCTTCACCAGTTTTTTGCGGGAATTCTCCAGCATATGCTCCGTCTCCATGGAAAAACCGCAGAGAATCTGTCCCGGCTTCTTATGGCTGCCCAGCCAAGCAAGGATGTCATCGGTTCGCTCCAGAGGCATGGACAAATCCGCCTCTTCATCCTTTTTCTTGATTTTATTGTCTGCCACGGTTTTTGGCCGGTAGTCCGCCACGGCAGCAGCCTTGATGATAATGTCTTGTGACGCCGCCCGGCTGGTGACGGCTTCAAACATATCCGCGGCGGAGGTAACCTCCACCACCCCCACATATCCAGGCCGCCGAAGACCGGTCTGCCCAGTGAC
>JAFLTE010000091.1 GCA_022510565.1 Lachnospiraceae bacterium
CGCGCTTATTCTCTTTTCAAAAGAAACCGCCGTCCCGGTTTTTCTTGCATTTCAGAAATAGTTGAGATATGATACTATCATACCTTGTTTAAAAAGACGGTTACCCTTTATCAAGCAGGAAAAAACAAAGCTTTTTCCAAAGTTCTTTTTGCTTCTTTGCACCTAAAGGTACATTGAAGCCCTAAGCTCCCGCTTCGCGCTCGCTAAGGGCTTCATATGTCTTTCAAGAAAAAGAAGCGTGAAAGGAGGTCCCATCATGCGGGATGGTTTCATAAAAGTCGCGGCGGGGACGCCGAACATCCGGGTAGCGGACTGCGCGTACAACGCGGAGCAGATCATCGGCCTGATGAATCAGGCGGCGGCCGAGGGTGTAAAGGTGTTAGCCCTGCCAGAGCTGTGCGTCACCGGCTACACCTGCGGCGACCTGTTTTTGCAGGACGTCCTCCTGTCGGGAGCGGAGGAGGGCCTTGCCTCCATTCTGGCCGCTACCGGGGATCTGGACCTGGTGGCGGCGGTGGGTTTACCCGTTCGACATGAAAACAAATTGTATAATTGCGCCGCTGTAATACACAAAGGGAGGATTTTAGGGCTG
>JAFLTE010000092.1 GCA_022510565.1 Lachnospiraceae bacterium
TTTTTATGAAGCTCCTCACAAACCTCTTTAAAGTCCTTATTTTCGCCAAGACGGCAATCAATTACTCTAAAATCCCTTGTGTTATATCCGTGAGTATCCGATTGAAAAACAGGTGAAAAATAAATTGCATTTGCTCCGAGCTTTTTTATATGGGGTATCCAATCCTTGACCTTACATATTCTATTATTGATTATACCATCATTCTCAAACGGTGCTCCGCAAAACCCAAGCGGATAAATCTGATAAAAAACACTTTCATATGCCCACATACTAATCACCATGCCTTTGCAACGCAAAGGTCTCCTTTCTTGCGTGAATAATTATTGATCACGCTAAACTTCCAATTAAAATATAAATCTATTCAACTTAGAAAAGTATAAGCTTAATTATTATAACAGAATATATACTATTTTGCAAACACAGCTTAAATACTTCTATCTTAATTTCTCGTTATAACTAAGCTTAATTAATTGACTTTTATAAGCAATTTAACTATAATATATTTAGACAATTATGTCGAAACATAGAAATAAATATTGTTATACGAAGAAACGGAGATAATTATGGCAAAAAAAATCAGATGCAGAAATTG
>JAFLTE010000093.1 GCA_022510565.1 Lachnospiraceae bacterium
AACGACGACCAGACGCCTTACGAGCCCGTTTCTTCCATTCCGGCATGGGTATGGGTATTGGCCGGACTTAGTGTTATTGGTGGTGCAATCATTGGTGGTGCCTTATTTGCGGCCATCGGCGCTGGGTTTAGTATGTTGTACGTGTCTGCGGCTTTAAAGAAGAATAATTCAAAAGCAATCATCTTCTTTGTTGTATTTATAGTGCTCATTGCGATTTGGATTGGAGTGCAGTTGATATTGTTACCTAGCTTGTACCCTGAATTATACGGCAATATTTAAGGGATGAAGACTCGGTGTAAAGCGCATTAAACGGAGGCGAAGATGGACGGTAATTTCGGACAGAATCAGAATTGGCAGGATTCAAACCAGAATCAGCCTAATCAGAGTTGGCAGGATCCAAACCAGAATCAGCCTAACCCAAACTGGCAGAATTCAAATCAAAATCAGCCTAATCAAAATTGGCAGAATCCGTATCAAAGCCAACAAAACCCAAACTGGCAGGGCTCGAACCAGAACAACTATTATAATGGGTACAATAATGGGCAGCAGAACAACGGTTATCCCTATATGAACGGATATCCAACTCCTAAC
>JAFLTE010000094.1 GCA_022510565.1 Lachnospiraceae bacterium
TAATTTCCGTAAATCAATCCTTTATAGCCGTCGTAAAATCCATATATTTCTAACTGATCCAAGCTGGTGCTCAAACCCTTTACTACACCTCGCATTGCTGCATTTAATGCCTGACAGTCTCCGCCGCTGGTCAGTATTCCGATTCTTTTCATGGTACTGCTTTCTCCTTCATAATCATTCATCATGGATTTTACCAAATCATTGCTTATTTTACAAGTTCTCCACAGCATTTTCATGGTGAAAACAATTGACGGCAGGAAAGAAAACGATTATAATGAAAACTCGTGGAGACGTACTCAAGTGGTCATAAGAGGTCGCACTCGAAATGCGATAGGTCCGCAAGGGCGCGTGGGTTCGAATCCCACCGTCTCCGTTAAAAGAGGGTTTTCCCAAAGTACAACTTTTAACTTTTGGAAAACCCTCTTTTTGCTTTAAATAACCATTTCCTGGTTTTATTGTCCGTTACTTGATCACATGTGGCCGCACACTACTGAACTTTTTCAAAAAAGCCAATCTCTCTTCCTTACCATATTGAAAAATTTTATCTTCATTCTCATTGCAAGCAGTATAAAAATCAGTGCAATTCAGA
>JAFLTE010000095.1 GCA_022510565.1 Lachnospiraceae bacterium
GATCTGACCACCATCACCGGCCAGAAGGCGATCATCACCCATGCCAAGAAGTCCGTGGCGAACTTCAAGGTCCGCGAGGGTATGCCCGTGGGCGCGAAGGTGACGCTGCGCAGCGATAAGATGTGGGAGTTTTTGGACCGTTTGTTCAACGTGGCTCTGCCCCGTGTGCGTGACTTCCACGGCATCAATCCCAATTCCTTTGACGGCCGCGGCAATTACGCTCTGGGCGTCAAGGAGCAGCTGATCTTCCCCGAGATTGAGTACGACAAGATCGACAAGATCCGCGGTATGGATATCATCATCTGCACCACCGCTGAGACCGATGAGGAAGCCAAAGCTCTGCTGGAGCTGGTCGGCGCTCCCTTCGAGCGCTGATGAGGGAGGAATAAAAAATGGCAAAAAAGTCTATGATCCTAAAGCAGCAGGCCGAGCCGAAGTTCTCCAGCCGTAAGTACAACCGCTGCAAGATCTGCGGCCGTCCCCACGCTTATCTGCGCAACTACGGCGTGTGCCGTATCTGCTTCCGGGAGTTGGCCTACAAGGGCGAGATCCCCGGCGTGCGCAAGGCGTCCTGGTAAAGGCAGG
>JAFLTE010000096.1 GCA_022510565.1 Lachnospiraceae bacterium
CCCGAGGCGGAGGCCGATGACAAACAAAAGATCAAGGCCGATATTGGTGAAAGCGGCCAACACCATGGCCTGCAAAGGAGTCCTGCTGTCACCCAGGACCCGCAGGACGCTGGCTAGGAAATTATAGGCCATGGTTAACGGGATGCCCCAGAACATGGCCCGCATATAACCTTCCGCACCGGAAAAAGCCGAACCCGGGGTTTTCAGGAGCCGGAGCACCAGCGCTGCAAAACCTTGGCCCGCCGCAACCATCAAAACGGTGATGACAGCGGCCAGAACAAGTGAGTTGGTCAGTACGACACGAAGCCGCCTGTGCTCACCAGCGCCGAAATCCTGTGCCATCTGAATGGAGAAACCCTGGGTGAATCCCTGAACGATGCCCAGCATCAGCCAGACGACCCACTCAGCCGCCCCCACAGAACCCAGGGCATCCATTCCCAGCGCGCGGCCGACGATCACGGCGTCCGCCACCGTGTAAAGCTGCTGAAACAGGTTGCCGACCATCAAAGGGAGGGCAAAGGAGAAGATCAGCGGGCCAGGCCTGCCCGCAGTCATGCTGCGTATGGAAGCCATTGTGAAGAAC
>JAFLTE010000097.1 GCA_022510565.1 Lachnospiraceae bacterium
TCGCCGCTCTTTACGTGCAGTTCCGCATTGAAAGGCAGTGTGTATTCTTTCTTGATTTCTTTTGTGTCGGGGTCGCGTACGACAATGTGTTTGGGGTTGTCTTTATCGTCAACCGTGACCACGCCCGAAACTTCGCAAAGGGTTGCACAGCCCTTGGGTTTTCTCGCTTCGAAGAGCTCTTCGACACGGGGAAGACCCTGCGTGATATCGCCCGTTGCCGCGATACCTCCCGTATGGAAGGTACGCATGGTAAGCTGTGTACCGGGCTCGCCTATGGACTGAGCCGCAATAACGCCGACCGCCTCGCCCGCCTGAACGGGTGTGTTGGTAGCCATATTTTTGCCGTAGCATTTAGCGCATACGCCGAAACGCGAGTTGCAGGTAAATACCGAACGGATAGCAACCTGCTCGATACCCTCGGCAACGATTTGCTTAGCCAAGGCGTCGGTAACGAAGCCGTTCTGCGCAACTATGATATTGCCGTTTTTGTCCTTTACATCCTCGGCAACGAATCTGCCCTGAATTCTGTCTTCAAGTCCTTCAATCGTCTCGCCGTTGGGACCTATTATTGCCT
>JAFLTE010000098.1 GCA_022510565.1 Lachnospiraceae bacterium
GGATATCTCCGGCAGTTCTGTTGACGTTGTCCGTAAGGGTCTTGATAATTACCGCCGAACCTGCCACGCCGTATCCCTCGTAAGTCAACTCCTTATAATCTTTGTCGCCGAGTTCTCCCGCCGCTTTGGCAATTGAACGCTTTATATTGTCGTTCGGCATATTTGCAGCCTTTGCCTTTGCTATTACGTCGGCAAGCTTGGAGTTTGTATCGGGATTGGGATTACCCTTTGCCGCAACTGCAAGTTCTCTTCCCAATTTAGTAAATATTGCACCGCGCGCCGCATCTGTTTTACCCTTTTTTGCGGCAATATTGTGCCATTTTGAATGTCCTGACATTTCTATTTTTCTCCTTTTTCCTGTTCCTTTTCTTCCCCTGCCGGTTTATCCTTCTCCGGCAGTTTGGTTACCAGAACGCTCTTTATCATTCTGTTTTCCACCGTTAAAATTTTAAATTCATAATTTCCTACCGCAACGGAAATTCCTTCATCATCCTCATCGGGAATCTTGTCCATCTGGGAAATCAGATATCCGTTCAGAGTTTCAAATTCTTCCTCCTTAAAAGAAATCTGAAAG
>JAFLTE010000099.1 GCA_022510565.1 Lachnospiraceae bacterium
GATTATGTATTGGAAGGAGTGATGCCATGAAAACAAGGGCGGAGATCCGGTGCTTTTAGGATATTTGCTAGGCACCCTCCCGTATCCACCGTTTTTGCAACGTGCGCCAAATATTCAAGCAGTAATGTGACACGACACCTGCGGATCAATAACCTGATCCGTCTGTTCAAGAATCTGGCTGATGATAACAAGATTGCCCTTTTGGTGGCTGTGGATGTGTCCTATCTGTCAGAAGAAGAGCAGGAAACTGTGTATAAGGTCATTGATAAGAAATATGATAAAAATATTATTCGTCTGCCACGGCAGTATCTTGAAAAGTCCCGGAAAAGCCTGTAAAATCAATGATTTCACGGTGTGATATGGCACTTACTACACCACTACTACACCATTTTTTGAAAGAGCCTTGAAATGACGGAAAAATCGAAGGGATTGAGGAATGGAAGCTACACATAAAGCATTATCATAAATCAACGGGAACAGGGTACCTGCCATACAGATTCCCATTTAGCAGCAAGCAAATTTTTATTTAAATTTACTTGCTGCTTTTTCTTGAAAAAGAGTTTTTGGTATTG